>NZ_DASVGN010000042.1:0-7527 GCF_036379515.1 Castellaniella sp. | reverse complement strand
TGGCCGCCTTGTCGCCATGGCCTTCGTCGAGCAGCTTCACCAGGTGGTAGTGCTCTTTGACGGACGCATGCTGCCGCACCAGGCCCTCTTCGGAGTCCAGCCCGTAGAGACGCATGTTGTCACGCAGTCGCATGACGGTATCAGTCAGCAGGCGATTGCCGGCCTGTGACACCAGCGCCTGGTGAAAGGCCCGGTCGGCCGACAGGTACTGGTGCATGTCGCCCTTCTGTACGGCCTGACCGACGATGCCGGCCAGCTCTTCCAGGCGCGCCCTGTCTTTCAAACCCGCGGCTGCGACGATGCTTACAGCGTAGGTTTCCAGCTGCTCGCGCATGGCGAACAGATCGCGCAGGTCTTGCAGGGAGGCCTGGACGACGCGAAAGCCCCGATTGCGCATTGGCGCGATCAGCCCATCGGAACAAAGCTCGAGCAGCGCTTCACGTACCGGCGTGGTGGAAATGCCCAGTTGCTTCGCCACGCCCGGCACCGACAGCACCGTGCCGGGTGGAGATTCGCCTGACACCACGGCGAATCTGATTTTTTCCAGCACTTTTTCGCGCAGGCTTTGCTCGCCAGCCCACTGGGTGGGGACGGATTCGCTGGAAAAGTCCAAGCTCGGTCTCCTTTTGTCTCGTTCATTGTAGCAAATCACTGCTTGTAGTAACGCGTGACGCGTGATACATTTAAATCTAGTAGCGCGTCACACACTATAAATGCCAACATGGACATACCCGGATACTGCACACTGTGCCGCTCCCGCTGCGGGTCGCTCAACGAGATCCAGAACGGCAAACTGGTCCAGGTCAAGCCTTTGCCGGGGCATCCGACGGGCGGCGCGCTCTGTGCCAAGGGCCGGGCGGCCCCCGAATTGGTCGGCAGCCCACGCCGGCTGACGGTGCCGCTGCGGCGCACCCGGCCGCGCACAGATCCCGACCCGGGCTGGCAGCCGATATCCTGGGACGAAGCGCTCGACGACATCGCGTCCAGGCTGCGAGTGGCCCGTGCGGCCCATGGCGCCGAATCGGTGGCCTTCGCCGTCACCACGCCTAGCGGCACCCCCATGATCGACAGCTTCGAATGGGTGGAGCGATTCGTACGCTGTTTCGGCAGCCCCAACCTGATCTACGCCGTGGAGGTCTGCGGCTGGCACAAGGACTACGCGCACGCCCTGACCTTCGGGCGCGGCATTGGCGCCCCCGACTACGATCGCGCCGACGTGATCGTGCTGTGGGGCCACAACCCCGCGCGTACCTGGCTCGCGCAGGCCACGCGCATTGTCGAAGCCAGGCGGCGCGGCGCCAAGGTCGTCGTGATCGACCCCAAGCCGGAAGGCTCGGGCCAGCAGGCCGACCTGTGGCTGCGGATCCGGCCTGGCGCCGATGGCGCGCTGGCAATGGGCGCCATCCGCCACCTGATCGAAACTCGGGGGTACGACGCGGACTTCGTGCGCCACTGGACCAACGCTCCCATGCTCGTCGATCTCCAGTCGGGGCGACTGCTCAGGGCCAATGAAGCCCTTCCCCATGGAAAGCACGACGAGTTCGTGACAGTCAAGAACGACGGCTCAGTACAAGCCTGCGACACGCGCCGCGCCAATGCAGTGGGCGCAACGGCCCGCCTGCGGGCGCACCTCGAGCTTGTCGGCGTGGACGGCACACCACGTCAATGCGCTACGGCTTTCGAGTTGCTAGCCGCTGAAGCTGCGTCTTACACGGTTGACGAAGTGGCGCGTCTCACCTGGATCGACCCGGACGCCATCCGTCGTTTCAACGCACTGTTCGCCGGCTCGCCCAGGCTTGCATACCATGCCTGGACAGGCGTCGGCCAGCACACGAACGCCACCATGACGGAGCGGACCATCGCCACGCTGTACGCCTTGACGGGCGCCTGCGACCGCCTCGGCGGCAACATCTGGACGGTACCCGCGCCAGTCAACAGCGTCAGCGACTACAGCCTGCTGCCCGCCTCGCAGCAGGTAAAGGCGCTGGGCCTGGAAGAATTGCCGCTGGGCCCGCCTTCCAGAGGCTGGATCACCGCCCGCGCATTCCGCGACGCGGTCCTGACCGGCCAACCCTACCGGGTGTCGAGCCTCATGAGCTTCGGGGCCAACGTCGTGGTGTCACAAGGCGGCTCGGCGCAAAACCTGCAGGCCCTGCAAGCACTGGATTTCCACGCCCACGTCGACATGTTCATGAGCCCCACCGCGCAGAATGCGGACATCGTGCTCCCCGCAAACATGCCGTGGGAGCGCGACGCCTTGAAAGCGGGCTTCGAAATCACCCAGGAGGCCTGTGAACTCGTGCAATTCCGCCAGCGCATGGTGGAGGCACCCGGGCAGGCCCGGTCCGACTACGACATCGTCTTCGACCTAGCCGGGCGCATGGGGATGGGCGACCGATTCTTCGGCGGTAGCATCGAGGCCGGCTGGAACTACCAGTTGGCCCCGCTGGGCGTCACGGTACGGGACTTGCGCGGGAAACCCGAGGGCCTGCGCTTTCCCCAGCCGTTCCGCCATGAGAAGTACGCACCGGCGTCCGATGGTGCCGCCGCGCCCGGCTTCGCGACGCCCAGCCGCCGTGTCGAGATCTACTCGGAAAGCCTGTCCAGGCTCGGACAGCCTCCCCTGGCACGCTTCGTCGAGCCAAAGCGCCTGCCAGCGGACCTGGGCGGCGATTCGCGCTACCCCCTGGTGCTGACGACAGCCAAGAGCGGATGGTTCATCCACAGCTCCTACCGGCACGTTGCGTCGCTGCGGCGCAAATCGCCGGACCCCGGGGTCGAGATCAGCCCCGGCCTGGCCGGTCGCAAAGCCATTGCCGCCGGCGACTGGACACACGTCAGTACGCCGCAGGGAAGCGTGCTCCTGCGCGCCCGCATCAATCCCGCGCTCGACGACAGGGTGGTGATTGCCGAATTCGGATGGTGGGAAGACTGCCCTCCCCTGGGGCGTCCAAAGTCACCGTCGAGCGGCTCATCGAGTTCCAACATCAACGCAATACTGGATGACGCCGAACACGATCCGGTGAGCGGATCCGTCCCACTGCGCGCAAACGTGTGCGACATAGTACGTGCCAGAACGGAGAACCGCGGCGCCTGGTCGGGGCAGCGGGCATTCAAGGTCGCCGCGCGACACGCGGAGGCGCGGGACATGGTGGCGTTGGACCTGGTGCCTTGTGACGGCGAGCCACTTCCCGACTACTTGCCGGGCCAGCACGTCACCGTCACCGCCCCGGATGGCAGCCTGTCGCGCCCCTATTCCCTGACGGGGCCCGGGCACCGGCCGGACACCCTGTCCATCGGAGTCCGGCGAATCCATAGCGCCAACGGCCCGGGCCGGCTGTCCGGCTATCTGACAGGCTGCAAGCATGACGACACGCTGCTGCTCACGCCGCCCCAAGGCATCTTCACGCTGCCGTTGCACGGCATCCGTCCCGTACTGTGCATAGGAAGCGGGATCGGGCTCACTCCCTTCGTCGGCTATCTGGAAGCGCTGGCGCAACGATCGCAAGCAGGCCATGACATACCACGAGTCAGCCTGCTTGCGGTCTGCCGCAACGGCGCCCTACACCCGTTCGCCAAACGCCTGCGCGAATTGGCCAGCTGTATTCCGGGCGCCACTCTGATCGTGCACTACACCGCGCCTGACGACACAGACCGGCGTCCCGGCGACTACGACCAGCGGGGGCGGCCGGACTTCCGGCGCCTCGCGCCTTCTCTGCTGGCGGCACGACCCCTGGCCTACCTGTGCGGATCGGAGTCGTTCCTGGCAAGCGCACGGAACGGACTGATGGCATCGGGCATGCCCGGCTTCGATATCTTCTGCGAGACCTTTGCGACGCAACTCGAGGTGCCTTCATCCCGCACCCCGCAGATCGTGAAGGTCGCCCAGACGGGCAAGGAATTCGTCTGGCGTCCGGAAGCCGGCTCGCTGCTCGATGCCGCCCAAGCCGCCGGCATCGACTTGCCCAGCGGCTGCCGGGTCGGACAGTGCGAGAGTTGCACCATGCGGGTGATCAGCGGCACGGTGGCCCACCTGACCCCTTTCGACGGCCCGGCCGACCAATGCCTGACCTGCCAGGCTATTCCCCTATCAACGCTGGAGCTGGGGCTCTGAAGTACCACAACACTGACATTCAGGAGACAAACAATGCCGCAAGCAGAAAACACATTGCGCACACTGCAGCCCACTCACGATGATTTCTTCGTGCGCCTGTCGCAACGCATGGTTGCCCTCTCGGAGAGATGGTTCCCTGATGCCTATATCTTCGTCCTGATCGCCTGCGTCGTCGTGGCGCTGGGCGCCATTGCCCATGGCGGGTCGCCCGCCGCGGTCAGCAAAGCCTTCGGCACCGGCTTCTGGTCCATCATTCCCTTCACGATGCAGATGGCGCTCGTGGCCATCGGTGGCTACGTCGTGGCCATGGCGCCGCCCGTGGCGAAATGCATGCGATGGCTGGCGCACATTCCGCGCACAGGACGCAGTGCGGTGGTCTTTGTCGGCATGATCAGCATCGGGCTGTCGCTCGTCAACTGGGGGGTCAGCCTGATCTTCTCGGGCCTGCTGGTGCGGGAAATCGCGCGCCGCACCGACTTGCGCCTGGACTATCGCGCCGCCAGTGCCGCAGGCTACCTCGGCCTGGGGTGCGGCTTCACATTGGGCATCAGCTCGTCAGCCGCACAGTTGCAGGCCAACGCGTCCAGTATCCCCGCGTCGCTCATGCCCATCACCGGGGTCATCGGCTTTGACCAGACCATCCTGACCTGGCAGAATCTGGTCATCATCGTACTGGTGACCAGCCTGTCGGCCGCCATCTGCTACTTCACGACGCCCACCGACCCCGCAGCCAGGACCGCCCAGGACCTGGGCGTATCGCTGACCGACGACAAACCCGACGGGCTGAAGCGCTCCCGCCCCGGCGACTATCTGGAATTCAGCCCGATCCTGACCCTGCTGATCGTGGCGCTGGCCGCCGGCTGGCTGTGGGACACATTCAAATCCGGCAACCCGCTCATCACGCTCTCGGGGCTGAACACTTATAACTTCGTGTTCCTGATCGGCGGCGCCCTGCTGCATTGGAGCCCCCGCAGCTTCATGCAAAGCTTCGCCAAGGCCATGCCCAGCGTATCGGGCGTGATACTGCAGTTTCCCTTCTACGGCGCCATCGCCTATATGCTGACCAAGGTCGTCAACGCGCAGCACGTCAGCCTGTCGGACACGGTGGCCCACTGGTTCTCGGCCGTGGCGGTCAATTCGGGCATATTCTCGTTCTGCGTGGGCATCTATTCCGCCGTCCTGGGTTTCTTCATCCCCTCGGCCGGCGGAAAATGGGTCATCGAGGCCCCGTACATCATGAGCGCTGCGAACACCGTCCACGCCCACCTGGGCTGGACCGTCATGGCCTACAACATCGCCGAGACCCTGGCGAATTTCATCAACCCGTTCTGGATGCTGCCGCTACTGGGTATCGTGGGGCTCAAATCCAAGGACCTGGTGGGCTATACCTCGATACAGTTCTTCATTCATTTCCCCATCGTGCTGATCGTGACCGCGATTCTCATGGGCACATTCACCTATCACCCGCCGATTCTTCCGTAAATTCGAACGCCATACCATGCTCCGAACCAACCGCCGGTCCGGAACACGGCACCTACCGCGACGAATTGCCCGGAACGCTTTCGTTGTGCTGCAGGATGTTGATCAGCTTGCCGAACGGATCCCGCACGTAGAAACGGCGCACGCCCCACGGCTCATCAGCCGGCCCATATTCGATGGCGATGCCAGCCTGCCTTGCGCGTTCCAGCACGCATGGCAGGTCATCAACTTCTATGGACAAATCGGGAACCGGCGTGCCCTTGCCGCCTTCCGACGCCACACTGACTTGCACCGTCATAGTCTGGCCCGAGCCGAACGTCTTGATCCACCCCAGGTCCATCAAGACATCCAGGCCCAGCAAATTCTGGTAAAAGCGCTCGGCCTGTCCCGGATCCGGGCTCTCGATGTTGGCAACGATGCGTCGTACTTTCATGGGACTGCTCCTTGCCCTGGCTCAACAAACGCCGGCAGGCGGAAATGGATCGAGCCTCGATCAGGTAATACACCAAGGTCGCCACCCCGATCGACATACCCACGGCAAACACGAAAGCGGAAACGCCCCGCATGCCAAAGTTCAGGTGGTAGGTGCCGATCACCTTGAGGACGACAATGTGCGTCAGGTACAGCGAATAGGAAATATTCCCCAGGAAGAACAGCAACCTGCAGTCGGGCAGGCCGTTGATGCGTTCATACAGCAGCAGCGACAGCATCAGCAACAGGGACGGCAGACCCCAATTCGTTGGCCCATGGCCGTTGAAGACCGGCGAAAAATACCCCAGCACAGACAGCGCGACGGCACCCAGAAGGACCCTCCCCAGGCCGCGCCGGGCGCGTTCCGGCACCTGGGGCAGCATCGTATACAGGCCATACAGGGCGATGCCATACACGAACTCCAGGATCATGGGCGAGGACAATATCGCCAGCGCGGCCCGCTCCAGCCAGGTTCCCGTGAACCCATAGTTCTCATAGGCGGAGAGTTCGATGCGGCCGTTGAGCCAGAGCTGCAGCAGCACGAACGACAACACGATCAGGCCCGCAGTGAAGAACTTGCGGTGCCTGTGGGAAACGGCCAGCCCCACCAGGAACAGCAGGTAGAACGATATTTCGTAGGTCAGCGTCCAGGCCGGGACCAGCATGTTGTAGCCGAAGAAGGGACCCTCATCGGTGTAGTTGGCATGCAAGGGGATCAAGGACCGGACCAGCGAGAAGCCATCGGCGCCAAGCAGAAAGTAGAACGCCAGGACGCTGGTGAACAGCAACGGGTAGATCCTGAAGACCCGCTTCAGAGCATAGGAAACAAGTGGATGCGCTTCCTGACGACGGGTGGCATAGCAAATGATGAAGCCGCTGATGATGAAGAACAAGTCGACGCCAAAGGCGCCTTGGTCGAACAACAGGTTGCCCAGATCTTTTTCAACATAGACACCATTCAAGTAGTGCCTGAAGTGATAAAAGACCACCATCAGGGCCGCCAGCCCCCTGAGGTACTGGATGCTTTTGATGACTTCCGGACTCTTCATTACCTTTGAGACTATCACACGCGTCGAAGGCCAATTGCGACAATCCTTTTCGGATTCGCATCCATGTTACGCACTCAATAGGCGCACAGGCAGCGGCACGGCTGGCGCTTTTTCAGGTTACTCTGACGCTTTTCATTTCCATCTGCTGCATTCGGGTGACAGCTTGCCGCTTCTACTTCCCATCCTGCTCGGCGCCATCGCATTCGGCGCCTACAGACTGTATGCCAGCGTGGCGATGCGGCTCGGCCCCCTGGCCGGCATCGTTGCCCTCGTATTGGCCGCCACGGTGGTCATCGCCGTAGCCGTCTATTTTGTGCATCGCTATCGGCTCATCCACGGAAAGACAGTGAATGGCGAGCGCATCCTGGAACTGTCTGGGAGCTGGGGCCGACTGGCACTGGACGCCAACAAGAA
>NZ_DASVGN010000041.1:0-2888 GCF_036379515.1 Castellaniella sp. | reverse complement strand
CGCTTCCTAATTTCGATCTATGGCGAACGCTGGACCCCTGAAGACCGGGAAGCAGGCCAATTCAGCGAGGGCACCGCCGAAATCGAACGCGAAGCCGTCGATGCCGACGAACTGCAGCGCATCGGCCAGGACTACGGCCTGGACCTGCCTTCGGCCTCCGATCCCCGCCACGCGCCCTATCTCTGGTTTTCGTCCAGCACCCCGCGCGAGGATCAGGAATATTTCGGGGAAGGTGTACACAAGTATTACAGCCTGCATATCCACGAAGTGAATGGCCATCGGCCAGAACCGGCGGACATCCAGCGCGTAGCTGATCTCATCGGCGTGCGCTTCGATCACCCTCTGCAGCTGCAGGCACCGACGCACGAACAGGAGGGCCCCGACCTATGTCTGTGACCCCTGAAAACCTTGACCGACCACCCACCGCCGACGAAGCCATGGGCATGGCCTGGTGGAACATCCTGAAACCATCGGAACGCACGACCTGGCTTACAAAAGCTGGGCCCGCCTGCAGCGTGGCTGATGCCTGGGCCGTCTTCAAACGGCACCAAGCCCCCCCCACCAACCCTTCCCCACAGGACACTCCATGAACCGACGACATTTCATTGCCGCCACCGGCGCCACCCTGCTGACCCTCCTCGCTGGATGCAAGACGGAAGCGGATGGGGAAAAGTTTGTCGGGTATTGGAAATCTGACAGCAAGTACGATCCCGACGTGATCCACATTACTCGTAACGGCGACAGTTTCCTGTTCACGGTCGTCGCCAAGGGGCCGCTTGGCGGCGACTATCAGGCCCACAATCTGCCCGCCAAGCTGGACGGGTCAGACAACATCCTGATCGTTGGTGAAAAGCGCATCGCCTATGACGAAAAGGCCGACATGGTCGTCTCGGATCAGATGAAGGCGCGCCGCGCGACCGAAGCCGAATATCAGGCTATCGCCGGACCCGCAGTCACTCAGCAGTAATTCCCGCGCCTCAGAGCGCAATTCTCGGAGTACCCCCCATGACACGCTGCAAGTCACTTGCGGTGGGCATCGCCCTGTCCGCCGTTTTCATGCACTCCGCCTACGCCGCTGGTATCCCCACCATCGACGCCGCCACCATCGCCCAGCTGCAGGAACAGCTACTCACCGCCCGAGACCAACTGAAAAATCTGACTGACCAGCTGGCAACTGCCCGCAGCCAACTTGCCGCCTTCACGCAATCCAGTGGCTACGGCAACGTCGTCGGCAACCCCGACACACGCAACCAGCTGCGCGCGGCGCTGCCGTCTAACGCACGGGATCTGCTGGACCGTTCCGGTGGATCCAGCCTGGACAGTGACGTAAGCCGCATTACAGACCAAGTCATGGGGCCGGTGAACTTCCGGGAAGATCGACAGGATTTATCCAGGCAAGCCCTGAACATCGAGGCGACATCCAAGGCCATGAGTGAACGCGCCTACGATTCGATGACTCGACGCCTAGCCAACGTGGATGCCCTACAGGACAAGATCAATCAGACCACCAACCCTAAGGAAATTGCGGAGTTGCAGGCCCGCATCCAGATCGAGCAAGCCAACATTCAGGCCGAACAGGCGCGGATTCAGCTTGCCTCCCAGCAGCTGGATGCAGAGCGTCATCTTTTACAGGCCCGAACTGAGCGGGTGTATGGGGGCTGGTTTGGAGACAGCGACACCACCGGCGGCGAAGCCGGGGCGACCAGGTGAGGTCATTCCATGCCCGGCATGAATCCTCCCGTTACCCAGCCGACAGCGCCCAGCGACATTGCCCAGTGGGCCATAACCCAAACCCAAAACACGCTGAGCGAGGCGGTCACTGGCCCCATGCAGGCTCTCTTCGAGGCCCTGATGCCGGTCATTGTCGTAGGGCTCACCCTGCAGTTCTTGATCTACGCCTTTGCCCTGATGCACGGACAGGGTGGCATGACCGTCACCGAGTTCTTTCGCAAGGCCATCCTGGTGGCCATCGTCTCCACGATCTTCGGAGCCGGTGGTCTGTATCAGACCGACATTGCAAAAACCATGGTGGCTCTGCCGGATGACGTCGCCCAGATTGCCCTGGGTACAGGCAGCGTGGCCGAGGAAGTGGACAAACTGCAGACCGAAACCAGCAAGGCTTCCAATGCCATGATCGGCAAGGGCGGCAACGGGGCTTGGTACAACGTGCTGCCGTCCACCAAGGAAGTGCTGGTCAGCATCCTGGCCATGCTGATACGTATCAACGCAGCCGTGGTGGGTAGCATCATCATGGTGATTGTCATCGTCTGCAAGGTCGGCATGGCACTCGTGGTAGCAGCTGGCCCCATTTTCATTGCTGCCACGCTCTTCGAGCCCACGAAGCCGCTATTCAACAGCTGGGTCTCCCAGGCCTTGAACTTCGTGTTCCTGGCGCTCTTGGCTGGACTCATCTTCGGCCTGCTGCTGCAGATGAATATCCAGTTGATCCGCATGATCGTCGATCAAATCAATGGCGGCGCCAAGGACATTCTGGGTCTGTATGGCGCCCAACTATTGGTCGGCATCGCCAGCCTGGTCGTCATGCTCATGCTGCCCGGCCTGGCCGCTGGCATGTCCAACGGCTTCGGCGCTCGTCTGGGCATCGGTTCCGCCGCCCACGGCGCCTTCTCGGTGCTGCGCCTGCGCAGCATGTTGCGCCCCCGCGCCAAGTAATCCTTCTGCCGATTCTCTGATCGCCTCAGATCCAGGCCTCGGCATTCCCCTTCTCTCATCTGCTTGCCGTGCCCTGGCAGGCCAGGAGCCCCGTACCCATGAAATCCCTCATCGCCGCCCTGGCACTCACAGGGCTGCTGGCTGGCTGCGCCTTTCACGCGCCTCAGTCCCCGCAGCCCGCCGATTCTCCCCGCGTGCCGGTAAACGCCACGCGA
>NZ_DASVGN010000040.1:0-2797 GCF_036379515.1 Castellaniella sp. | reverse complement strand
CGCCGGCGCCGCTGTTGATTGACCTCTGCGACGTTCGGCTACGGATTGCGGTGCTGCGGCACCGTATCGCCGAAGAGCCACGGTTTTCTCCTGCCGGAAGCAAATTCTGCGACGGCCCGGTACTGGCGCAAGCGGCGCCCGACACAGATGCGGTGGCTCCCCCCGACACGTCATGACAGGTTTTCGCAATGTCCGCTATCGGCCAACTCCAGACATTCGCCTGATCAAATTGATTGTCGTAAAGCGGACGGTCACGGACGTCGCTTGGGGTCAGCTTCGGGCCAGGTAGCGGACGCCTGTCCTACCTCAGATAACACCTACTGATCGCCCAACCCTCTTCTTGAGAAAACTCTCATGCCGACCGTTCGCGGGCACCGGGCTCGATCTAAGGCATCATGATGACGATTCAAGAACCTCTCCAAGCGCTGCCATGGCCACTATCTCTCAACTCATTCCAGACCCAGTCACCATTACCGAGTTGCCGCCCAGCGTCTTAGGCGGCTATTTGCTGGAAGTACTGACTGGGCCGCACGCTCAGAACAACCATGGCATGGTCCATTTGGGCAATTACGTAAACGAAGTTGGTCGAGAATACGATTGGCAAGGCAACGTACACCGACGCCACGAAGCCGAAATAGCTATCTCTGCGGCATGGACATGGCTTCGGGTAAACGGGCTCATCTGCCAGGATCCAGGCTCAAATCCCACCTGGGATTGGGTTACCAAACTTGGTCGGGAGGTAGCCGACCGAGCTGGCGTCGAGGCAATGCTCAGCAACCAAGAACTGCCTGCAGAAATGTTGCACGCGACTCTCCACCCGGATGCCCGCCCCTTCTTCCTACAAGGTCGATTTGAAACGGCTGTGTTTGAGTCATTTAAGGCCCTGGAAGTGAGCGTTCGGGAAGCCGGTGGTTACGGGGCGGACGTCATAGGCACGAAACTTATGAGCGCCGCATTTCACCCAGAGAACGGCCCGCTGACGGACATGACGCTTGAGGCTGGTGAAAGGGTGGCGTTGCAGCAGCTCATGGTCGGTGCCATCGGCAGCTACAAGAACCCGTCGTCCCACCGCAAAGTAGCGATTGCGGCGCCCGAAGCGCGAGAAATGATCATCCTCGCCTCGCATCTCTTGAAAGTTGTAGACGCCCGCAGACCGGCATAGTTGATCCGGGTCAGCCGCGCACAATTCGTGTACAGCGGCCTGAGCCTAGCCACGATAACACCTACTAATCACCCTGCACGGACTCATTTTTCTGCCGATCAGATACTTCGCCTGCGCGCGTTTCGATACGCGTCGCGGAGAGGTTCGGTCTGTGGCCGGACCTTGAGGTGTTGCTCCCTTACTGCGGCGCCGACGCGTGCTGGCCGCACGCACAATGATCCGGGTGCAGTTTGGCCAGCACCTTGGCGTGACGGAGCACCTCAGGGGCCTCCAGCGGCCCGCCATGACCCATGTGGAAGCGCTTGGCACCGCTGTTGACGAGCCGCTCGAGCTCGCGGGCGACAGTCTGCGGGTCGTCCTCGAACGGTGGGCGGATCGCACGGCCATTGAAGGCAATGCCGCCGATCAGGATGCCGGAAGCAATCAGGTCGCCGACCAGCGCATCATGCGAGGCCAGTTCGATACCTATCGAGCCCGGCGTGTGACCGGCGGTGTGGTGCACGATGCCGTCGACGCCGAAGTCCTTCAGCGAGATGGTCTCGGCATCTTTCATCAGCAGATCAGGCGCAAAGCCCACGTAGGACTCGTGCGGCACCGGCGTCTTGACGAAAAGCCTGCCCACCCAGCTGGTGGTGCAGTAGGTCATCGGCAGCTTGCGGCTGTAGTAATCGGTGTCGTCCTTGTGCGCCAGGATCGGTGCGCCAGACAGTTCGCGAATGCGTGCGGCGCTGCCGGCATGATCGGTATGCGCATGGGTCACCACGATCAGCTTGATGTCCTTGAAGGTCAGCCCATGTTTGCGCAGCACGCGTTCGACCTTACGTTCGGAGCCGGGAATGCCGGTGTCGACGAGGATGCAGCCGTCGTCGGTTTTGATCAGGTGAGCGTTGACCATGTTGAACGGCAAGATGGGGATCTGGATGATTTCTTGGCTATCCATGGACGTGTCCTCGTTGAATGAAGGGTGTTGAAATGAGCCGCTCCGGCGGCAGTTTCTTTGTGCGATGTGCGGCGCGATTACGGACGCCGGGGTGCGGTCGTACTGGCCGTCAGGCGCGCCATGCCGCAATCACCGCAGCGGGTCAAAGCAACCTCTTGCCGGGCCTCTGGCAGTGCGAAGAACCCGCCCCTGGTCTGTGCCAGCACAAAGGCCTTGATCACGTTGGCCAGATCGGCCGGCGCCTCCAGCGGCAACAGGTGCCCGACACCCGGGAGCACGACCAGCTTGGCCTGGGGAATGCGCGGCAGCACTTCGCGACGCAGTACCTCGGGCGGGTCGACCCGATCGTGCTCACCGGAAATCACGATCACCGGCACATCGATCAACGGAACCACCGCTGTAATGTCTTCCTGGCTGGTCGCCAGTGGCCAGGTCGCTTTGGCTGAGCTGGCACCGGCCAGACTGTCCGCGATGACCGTGTCCAGATCACCGTCAGACAAGCCGTCGGGTGCAAGCACTTGCTGCAAGGTGGCGACGATGCTTTCGCGCGAGTCGTAGGCATGCACCATGCCCTGGCGAGCGTCGAGCGGAAGCGCCAACGGCGTCGGCGGTGCGGGCGCCACTAGCACCAGACCCCGAAGCCCGCGCGGACGCTGCGATGCCGCAAGCTGTGCAGCCTTACCGCCCATCGAATG
>NZ_DASVGN010000039.1:0-17363 GCF_036379515.1 Castellaniella sp. | reverse complement strand
ATGGTCATGTCGTCGATCTCGGCACGCAGCCGGGGGCGCACTCCCGCTGAAAAGCACAGTGCGTCAAATTGCGCGCGCACACTGTGTCGCGTGCTGGGCATGGCCATTTCAACGGAGTTCAGATCCTCTGGCACCCGCAGCGTCGTCCCCGCCCAGCGATCGGCCCGGCCTACCAATGAGATGACCTGACTTCCCAGAAAACGCGACGACACCGGATGGGCCGGGTCGGATGGGATGGGTTCGTTGGCCAGCACGACATCGAGCTGATGACGCAGCAAGCGTTCGACCAGTGCCTGCAGCGAGCCGGAGTCGATAGAGAGCACGACGGACGGGTCGCGAAACAGAGGGCGTAGCCAGTTCACCTGGAAATTGCGTGACATGGTCGAAACACTGCCCACCCGGACGTAAGTCGTGCCTTCGGCACGCCCCTCCAGCCAGCCGAGCATTTGCTCGCCCAGCCCGAAGATGTTGTCGGCGTAGGCGAACACCTGTTGCCCGGCGGCCGTCAGTTCCAGGCGCCGTCCGTGACGGTCGAACAGCGGCTTGCCCAAGCGGTTTTCCAACTGCTTGATCTGCGTGGAGAGTGCAGATTGCGAGGTATGAATCTGTGCTGCCGCTTGCGTGAGAGAGCCTTGTTTGGCCACGCGCCAGAAGTAGAACAGATGCTTGAAATTCAGCTGGTGAATATCCATCGTTCTATTTTACAGAACGTTTATTGTTCATAAATGTAATTTACAGAATATCCAAAAGATTGAAGAATACGCTCGTTGTTTTTCAGGATGTGTGATGAATTTTTCGGACGAGCTGAACTTCGCCTTGGCGCTGCTGCCGGCCCTATTGATGTCTGCAGCGGCGCTGTGGGCGTGGCGCTCTCGGGCACCGGTCGCCCGGATGTGGCAGCAGTTCAACCGGCTTGCCTTCGTGGCCCTGGGTTTTTCGCTGGTGGGGCTCGTGACCCAGCTGATTCTGGTGCCGGCGTATGGCAACGGCGAGGCAGCAGCTGGGTCGTGGCTGGCTGCGAACCAGTTCGGGGCCTGGGTCAGTCTTCTGGTGCAGTTGTTGGGTGCCACCATTGGCGTGTATTCGGTGCATCACCTCAAGGGTGAGCCGCGCCAGCCCGTGTACATTGCCTCCTTGGCGGCCGTATTGGCGGCTGTGCACGTCCTGCTGCTGGCCAACCACTGGGTCGTCCTGATTGCCGCCTGGGCGGCGATCGAATACGCCATGCACTACTTGCTGTGCTTTTACCAGGATCGGCCCTTTGCGCTGCTGGCGGCACATAAAAAGAAGGTGACGGACAGGGCTGCCGATCTGCTCCTGATCATTGCCGCCGCATTGGCCTGGTCTGACGTAGGCAGCGGGTCCTTGTCTGCCTTGTGGGCCGTCATTGCCGCCGGCCATAGCTCTGCGGCGTTGGTCTGGAGCAGTATCTGCCTGGTGCTGGCAGTCATTGCCCGCACGGCGCTGATGCCCGTACAAGGCTGGCTGATTCAAGTGATGGAAGCCCCGACCCCCGTGTCTGCCTTGCTGCACGCGGGTGTGGTCAATCTGGGCGGCTACGTGCTGGTGCTGTTTGCGCCTCTATTGGGGGTCTCTTTGTTCGCGCGCTGGCTGCTGGTGGTCTTTGGCCTGGTGTCGGCCATGGTGGCCGGGCTGGTGCTGCTGACCCGCGTGAGCCAAAAGGTGCACTTGGCGTGGTCCACGATTGCCCAGATGGGGTTCATGCTGCTCGAGTGTGGCCTGGGCCTTTATCTGTTTGCGGCGCTGCATCTGCTGGGGCACTCGCTGTACAAGGCGCACAATTTCTTGAACGCTTCCAGCGTCGTGCAGGAATCCAACCGCAAGCTCATGACTGGAGAAGCGCGCAATTCCGGCTTCAGCATGATTGTGGCGCTTCCGGTGGCAATGGTCATCGTGTTCACATTGCGGTCGTTCATGGACACCCATGCGTGGCCCTGGTGGTGGAGCGCGGTGCTGGCGATTGCCTGGGCGCCACTCTTGTGGGTGCCTCGGATGGAACCGGGCCATTCCAGGCCCATATTCGCGCGGCTGGGGACTGCATTGGCCATGGCGGTGTTTCTGACGGTGGTGGCAGGCATCGTAGACCGCGCGCCCATTGGGGCGGGAATCGATCCCTTGGCGGGCGCCGGGGTGTTCGCCATGCTGGGCATGGCCGCCATGTATGTGGGGATGACTGTATTTCAGCTGTGGCCGCAATCCGTGGTGACCATCCGCCGCTGGGTCTACGCCGGGTTCTATATGGATGAAGGCTATACCCATTGGGTATTGAGGCTATGGCCGACCCACTGGGCCGGGGCAGGCCATGTCGCCGCCCCCTTGTCGCACATCCTCCAGGAGCCCACCTGCGGGCGCTCCGACTCATGAGTTCCGCCATGCATGCTGCTACTTCCATGAACGATTCCGCGGCGGTCGCGGCCCCGCTGGACGACGAGGCTCTGCAGAACGCCGCCACGCACGCGTGCGCGCGCATCATGCCGGCCTGGCCTTTGGATCAGGCCGTGGCCGTGAATCCTCACTGGCGGCGGATCGATCGGCCGATTCGCCAGGTCGCGGCGCGCTTGGCCGTCCAGGGCGATTTTCGGGTGTTCCCTGCGCGCGACTATCTTCTCCAGCAGTGGGAGTCCGGCCACGTGACGCGTGCCGATCTGGACGTGGCGATTGCGCGCCAGGCAGCGCAGGAACCGTGTGCGCTGACCGCCGAGCACTGCATTGCACAGTTGTCGGCGCCGCTGGGCGTCCACCGCGCGCCACTGCTGGTGGACCTGCTCGACGACAGGGTGCAGAAGAACAAGCGTTGGCCATGGCGTGCAGCCTTGATATTTCAGATGAGCCAGACGTGTGCCACGTATTTTGACCGTCATCAGGCCGATTGGCGGGCGACCGGAAGCCCCAGTCTGTTCGGGTTTTGGCGCGAAAGCATGGTGGGCGACCATGGCTTGAGTTCTCGCCTTGGCGTGCCAGGGTTCATGAAGCAATTGCGCCAGCTGCCGCTGCAGGCCGACGAGGCAATGCGCTGGGCCATGGCCCAGCTGGGCCTGGATGAGTCCAGCTGGGAACCCTATTTCAGTGCGCTGCTATTGTCCATCAACGGATGGGCTGCTTGGTGTGCGTATATCGGTTGGCAAAAGGTCCCGTCGGGTCAAGACGACGCTCGCTTGCGTGAGTTGCTGATATGTCGGTTGGCCTGGGAAGCCTTGCTCGCGCGTTCGGTGCCGGCCGCTGCCCGGGATGCTGCTGTCGCGACGCTCAATGCCCGGTGGCAGGGGTTCGACGCGCAAGTGGCACAGGCGGATGCCGTGCTGGTGGTCGACGAGATCTGGCAGCAGGCCCTTGAAGTCAGCTTCCAGCGCGAGTTCGGGCACAAGCTGAATACGGCGGTTTCTTCTGGGACTGAACAGACGCCCGAGGTGCAGGCCGTATTTTGCATTGACACCCGTAGCGAGCTGATGCGGCGGTCCTTGGAAGCTGTGTGGGACGGCGTCGAGACGCGGGCCTTTGCCGGCTTCTTTGGCATTCCGATTCACTACAATCTGTTGGGGACCGACATTCGTCGACCTCAACTCCCTGGCCTGGCCTACCCCAGCGTCGCGGTGCAGGATATCGTGACTGCGCCGGGGCAGCCGGCTGTCGACGAAGCTCGTACCGAACGCACGCGTACGGCGCGCTGGAATCGGCTGGCAAGACTCGATCAGTGGCTGGGTGCCGTACGCTGGTCGAACGCCACGTTCTCGTTCGTCGAGGCCTTTGGTGTGGGGTACCTGGGCAAGATCGCCCGCTGGATCAATCCCCCCGACACGGCTCGCGTGAGCGCCGATCGACTGGGCTTGCCCGACGAGGTCCAGGATCAGTGCCGGCCCGTCATCGTGGGCCTGAGTGTGGATCAGCAAGTGGAACTGGCCGCTGGCGTCCTGCATACGATGGGGCTGGACGACCGTCTGGCACCTCTGGTCGTGCTGTGCGGTCACGCCGGCCACAGCACCAATAATGCTCACGCGTCCACGCTGGATTGTGGCGCCTGCTATGGTCGGCCAGGCGAAGCCAACGCCCGGGCCTTGGCGCATCTGCTCAATGACCCCTTGGTGCGCGATGGACTCCAGCGCCGCGGGTTGCAGATTCCGCCTGCGACGGTATTCATGGGCGCGTTGCACAACACAACCACGGACGAAGTCACCGGTTTTGACCTCGACCTCTTGTCGCCGGCTGCTTTGGCGCGTTGGCGCAAAATGGAGCAGGTCTTTGCCAAGGCCAGCGACCGGATTCGCCGCGAGCGCGCACCTGCCCTGTGGATGGATGCCGACCAGACCCCGGGCGCCTTGTTGAGTGCCTTTCGACGCCGTGCCAACGATGGGTCCCAGACCCGTCCCGAGTGGGGGCTCACGCGCAATGCGGCCTTCATCATTGGCCCCAGGTCACGCAGCCAGGGCCGGGTTCTGAACCGGACTTACCTGCACGATTACGATGCGTGTTTTGATACAGACAGCAGTGTCCTCGAAAAGCTCATGATGGGTCCGATGCTGGTCACGCACTGGCTTTCGTGGCAGTACCACGCGTCCACCTGCGACCCGCTGCACTATGGCGCGGGCAACAAGGTGCTGCATAACGTCGTGGATGGCCACGTCGGGGTGTTCGAGGGCAATGGGGGGGATCTGCGGATCGGTCTGCCCAAGCAGTCGTTGCACAATGGCGATGGCTGGTACCACGAGCCGGTGCGCTTGACGGTCGTCATCGACGCACCTGCCGATTCCATCAAAGGCATCATTGCACGCAACCCCGTGCTGGGACAGTTGTGCGACAACGGCTGGATGTTGTTGTGGCGCTATGAGGGTGACGCCTTGCAGCGCTATGTGCATGGCAGCTGGCTGCCGATAGACGTGTAAAAGATCGCGGTTCGCGCCGGCTCCAGGCTGGCGCGAATCCGTGAATTCAGTCGTCCGGGAATTCCCACTTTTGGGCGCTGGCGCCCGCAAGCTCTTGAACCCGGGCTTCGTCCTGGCCGAATTCAGCCGCCACCCCCGTGTAGGTGATGGCACCACGCTCGAGCACGTAGGCGCGGTCGGCGACTTCGATGGCGGCGCGCACGTTCTGCTCGATGAGCAGTACCGACGTGCCTTCGTTGCGGGCGGCCACGATCACGTCGAAGACGTTCTGCACGATGATGGGAGCGAGGCCCTGCGAAGGCTCGTCGAGCATCAGCAGCTTGGGGTTGAGCAGCAGCACACGAGCGATGGACAGCATTTCTTGCTCGCCGCCCGACAGTTCTTTGCCTTTGTGGAATTTGCGCTCTTCAAGCCGTGGAAACAGCTGGTAGATGCGTGGAATGTTCCAGGGCCCCGGCCGATCGACCGGTACCTTCAGGTTTTCTTCCACCGTGAGGTTGGCAAAGACTCGCCGGCCTTCAGGCACCAGGCCCACCCCCAGGCGCGCAATGCGAAAAGGGGCCAGGTGCGTCGACTCGGTGCCAAAGATCTTGACGTGGCCGGAGTGGGCTGGCGTCAAGCCCATGATGCTGCGCAAGGTGGTGGATTTACCCGCACCGTTACGGCCCAGGAGCGTGATGAGTTCGCCTTCTTCGACTTCGAGATCGACGCCCTTGAGGATGTGGCTCTTGCCGTAGTAGGTGTTCAGTTGGTGTATCTCAAGAGCCTTCACGCTTTTTCCCCAGGTAAGCGACTTGTACTTTTTCGCTGTTGGCGATTTCGTCGGGTGTACCCCGTTCGAGCATCTCACCTTCGGCCAACACTGTGATGCGGTCGGCCAGATTGAAGATCACCCGCATGTCGTGTTCGACCAGAATGATGGTGAGCTTTTGCTTGCGATGCAGCTTGCGGATCAGGACGGCGGTGTCGTACGTCTCTTGGGTGCCCATCCCCGCGGCGGGTTCGTCGAGCAACAGCAGTTTGGGTCTGAGGGCCAGCGCCATCATGATCTCGGTAGAGCGTTGGTCACCGTGCGAGAGTTCACCCACGTTGCGGCTGGCGTTGGCCGTCAGGCCCCCGGTTTCCAGCAGTTCGTCAATGCGTTCTTCGGTTTCGCGTGATTGTTGGCGCGATGGGAACATCTTCAGGCGCAGCCCCTGGGTGACTTCGACCGCAATGCGCAGGTTCTGGCGGACGGTAAGTTCAGGGAAGATCTCTGTGATCTGAAAGGTTCTTGCCATGCCCCGCGAGACGCGGATCTGCGGGGGCATCTGAGTAACGTCCGCGCCATCGAAGACGATGTGTCCCTTGGTGGGCCGGTAGAAGCCACTGATCATGTTGAAGAACGTGGTCTTGCCGGCGCCGTTGGGCCCGATGATGGCGTGCAGCTCGCCTTCTTCGACGTTGAGCGAGACGTTCTTGACTGCAGCCAGCTCGCCGAAGTGCTGCGAAACGTTGTGGACCTCTAGCAAACTCATGATGTTTTTCTCTGCATCAGCCCGACGATACCGCGCGGGATAAACAATACGACCAGGACGAAGATCACCCCGATGAAGAACATCCAGTTGTCCGTCAGGCTGGACAGCTGATCTTGCAGCACCACAAAGATGGCGGCTCCTAGCAGCGGCCCCCAGAACGAGCGCATGCCGCCGATCACGGCCATGAGCACGAAATCACCCGATTGCGTCCAGTGCAGGTTGTGCGGACTCACGAAATTGTTGAGCATCCCGTAGAGCGAACCCGCCACGGCCACGAACAGGCAGGAGATCGTGTAGGCAATCCAGAGGTGTCGATTGACCGGGATGCTGAGAAAACGAGCGCGGCGTTCGTTTTCGCGCATGGCCAGCAAGGTATGGCCGAAGGGCGAGCGCAGCAAGATGGCCATGAGGGCTGCACACACCGCAAATGCCAGTAGCGCCAGGTAGTAATACACCTGGCTGGAGGTGATGCTGAGGGTGGTGAAGCCCAGGTCGATGGGCTGGCGCTGGAAGGTGAGGCCATTGTCACCGCCTGTGACGGCGTTCCAGCGGAAGGCGATGAAATAGAACACTTGACCGAAGGCAATGGTCGCCAGGGCGAAGTAGATGCCGCGCAACTTGGCCAGCAGGTAGCCGATGATGGCCCCGCCTGCTGTGCCCAATAGCACGCCCGCGATGAAACCTAGTGGCGTGCTCGGCAGCAGATACTTGATGAACAGGCCCGTGCCGTAGGCACTCAGCCCGAAGTAGGCTGCGTGGCCGAAGGCCATGACACCCGAGTGCCCAACCAGCAGGTTGGTAGCCATGGCGGCCAGGCCGATGATCAGCACCCGTGTGCCTAAGTCGGTATAGCCACCGACGTGGGAGATCCAGGTGGGCATGGTGAGCAGAATCGCCCACACGATCACCAGGGAGATGTTTTTTTTCAGGTTGAATGCGTTGTTCACAGCTTTGTCCCGCCTTCTTCACCAAACAGACCGTGTGGCCGGATCAGCAGCACCAGGGCCATCATGACGTAGATGGTAGCCTCGGAGGCTGATGGAAAGAATACGGTCACGACGCCGGTGGCCACCCCGATCAGGATACCGCCCACGAGCGTGCCGATCAGGCTGCCCAGGCCGCCCACAATGACCGCCACGAAGCTGGGCATGATGAGCCCGTCGCCGATCGTGGGAGTGAGCCCCAGCATGCCGGCTGCCAGCACCCCCGCCAGGCCGGCAAAGAAAATGCCCAGACCAAAATTGAGGTTGCGCAGGATACGGACGTCTACGCCCAGGGCGGAGACCATTTCGAGGTCGAGCGTACCCGCGCGGATGCGCATGCCCAGCCGGGTTTTCTTGAGGATGATGAAAAGAGTGATCACAGTGACGGCGACCAGCACCACCATGAACACGCGGTACCCCGTGAGGAAGAACAGCGTGGAGCTCAGCGACGATTGCAGGGCGTCAGGCACCTTGAGCGGCAGGCCTTGCGCACCCCAGATGTAACGTACCGAGTCCTGGATGACAAAAGCCAGGCCGAACGTGAGCAGCAGGCTGTAGAGGGGGTCGCGGCTGTAGAGCGGGCGGATGAGCACCCGTTCGACGATGATGCCCACCAGCGCTGCACAGAACGGCGAGATGATCAGTGCGCCCCAGAACCCCACGTAGGGTTCCAACGTGTATGCAAAATATGCCCCCAGCGCAAGAAAGCCGCCGTGTGCAAAATTGATGACGTTGGTGAGGTTGATGATCAGGGACAGACCCAATGCCATGAGCGCGTAGAAAGCGCCAATGACCAGTCCGTTGAATATGTTGAAAAGGACCAACTGGGTCACACCAGCCCCCCTTGAATGACGGCAAAGGCGTGCACTCGCAGCAAGGGTGCACGAATCAGGGTGATACAGGGCGGGCCGCCCGCGATGTTCTGCGGACGGCCCGTCTTGACAGCGGCTGCAGCCATCAGGCTGGCCACGTCATCTTGCACTGAGTTTCTTCGACGGTAGGCGCGATGGTCTTGCTTTCGATGACTTCGTCGATGTGGAAGAGGTCGTCGGCGCCGCCGTCACCCTTGGCCTGTGCGTGGCCTGCCCACAGGGTGCCGATCAGCAGGTGCTGATTGGCGCGGAAGGTGGCAGGATGCGGCTGCAGGGCGACTTCGGGCGGGAGCGTGAATCCGTTTAGGGCCTTGGCCATCTTGACGGGCTCGAGCGACTTGGCCGTGTTGGCCGCCAGGGCGCAGGCGTGGATGGCCGTATGGCCGAACCAGGTCCGTGCCGTCGGGACGCGACCCGTCTTTTTCTTGATGGCCTCGGTGAATTCCTTCACGTGTGGCACGCCGGGCTGGTTCCAGTACCATTCGATGACCCAGTTGCCGATGCGCGATTCAGGCGGCAGGGCTTCGAGGGTTTCGAGTTCGATGTTGGCACCAGCGATATGGAAGCGCTTGTCGAGCCCGAATTGAACCGCTTGTTTGAGCACGTTGGTCTGGTCTTCGCCGTTTTGCAGAATGACGATGACGTCTGGATTGGCGGCTTGAGCCTTGATCAGGTACGAGGAGTATTCGGTCGTGCCCAGCGGGATCAGGTCGGCACCCAGGTTTTGTGCCCCCAGCTTTTGCAGGTTGACCTTGTAGGCGTCGAGCAGGCCATGGCCGAATGCGTAGTCGGGTACCAGGAAGTAGAACTTCTTGCCGAAGCGTTTCACCAGCGAAGGTGCGATGGCGTTGACCAGCAGCGTGGTGGATGGGTCGACCTGGAAGACGTTCCAGTGGCAATCTTTGCCGGTAATGGGGTCTGCGTGCCCGCCCGGGTCCATCATGAAGACGCCTTTTTCGTAGGCCACCGCTGACATGGCCATGGTCAGGCCAGAGTTCACGTTGCCGACGAGAAAATCGACCTTGTCTTTGTCGATGAGCTTGCGGGCTTTTTGCACCGCGACGCCTGCGTCACCGCTGGTAGAGTCTTCGACTATCAGCTTGGCGGGCCGCCCCAGGATGCCGCCCTTGGCGTTGATTTCTTCAACGGCCAGTTCCATGCCGTGGAGCTCGTTGCGACCCGTGATGGCGTAGGTACCGGTGAGTGGATTGTCGATCCCCAGTTTGACTGGTTGTTCGCCAGCCGCCATGACGATCTTGGGGGTGGCGATGGTTGCTGCCCCCATGGTTGCAGCCAGCTTGAGTGCCGTACGACGGCTGATGCCTTTTGAGCTGCCAAAATTGTCGTTCATCTAGAAATTCCTCCAAAGCGACAAGCTGGCGCGCGAAACATCGGCCAGCACTACGGTGTGGGAAAGGGAAGACCGAAAAACGAATGCTGTGGAACTGCGCCCCGCTTCTTGTAATGGGCTCGAGTGTGCGCTGTGTTGTAAAAGATTGTCAATGCGGGTTAACGCAAGGTTGTGTCATGAAGAGTGGCGTCCCGCTTGGGTGGCGCCGGGAGCGCTGGCATGTGGGTAGGCCCACGCGAGCGCGGGATTACGGACGTGACCAGGTCAGCGTCCAGCGACCGCTGCGCACGTTCTGGAGCCAGAGCGCGCAGCTGAGGGTTTTGGCGTCGGTGACGGCTCCGGCTGCGCAGGCTGCAAAGAAATCGTCGTCCGACGAAGGGTGGATGTCGAGGAATTCGTCTTCATCCAGATGGCGTTCGCCCGCTTGCAGGCCGCGCGCGAAGAAGATGTGAATCACTTCGTTCGAGTAGCCGATGGCAAGGTGCAGCGGTCCGGCATAGGCCCATTCTCGGGCGGTGTAGCCGGTTTCTTCCAGAAGTTCGCGTTGTCCGCAAATGAGTGGCGGCTCTTCGGGGTCGAGCTTGCCGGCGGGAAACTCCACCATGACCCGCCCCACCGGATAGCGGAACTGGTGCTCGAGCAGGATGTGATGGTCGTCCAGTAGCGGGATGATTACCACCGCACCCGGGTGCAGAATGTACTCGCGGCTTGCTGTGCCGCCCCCCGGCAGACGCACGATGTCGCGGCGCGCCTTCAGAAAATTTCCGTCGCAGAGCACTTCGCTGCTCAGGCGGGTTTCCTGAAGGTGAGTATCGTGCGGGTTCTGAGGGGCTTGGGGCATGGTATAAAAAGGGCGAGATTCAGCAGTTCGACAGACCAATATACACGGGCGATGCTGTCAGCGATTTGACGGGAATCCGCTTTATACTCAAGTCCCCCCGCATCTGGTTGTCTGTTTTGAAATCGCTGATTGCCCTGGCGTGCTGCCTTTTCATCTGGTCTCAGGCGGCCTTCGGCCACGCTGTCCTGGTGGCGTCTTCACCCGCTTCTGGCGCGGTGCTGTCACAGGCTTCACAAGACATCACGCTGCAGTTCAATGAGCCGGTCCGCGTGACGTCGGTCCGGTTATTCGACCCC
The DNA here is from genome assembly GCF_036379515.1 of Castellaniella sp. Classification (GTDB taxonomy): domain Bacteria; phylum Pseudomonadota; class Gammaproteobacteria; order Burkholderiales; family Burkholderiaceae_B; genus Castellaniella. The sequence continues at coordinate 6,605 of NZ_DASVGN010000039.1, read as the reverse complement.
GAAGGGCGTGCGCTGGCGACTGCCATCCGTCCGGTGGGCAAGGATGGCCTGCAGTTGACCCTGCCTGCCGGAACGACGACGGCCGGGACGTACCTCCTGAGCTGGCGTGTGCTGTCTGCGGACGGGCATCCGGTCGCTGGGCGCCTCGAATACTCCGTCGGTATCATCACGCAAGTGCCATCGGGTGCGTTGTCGCACACTACCCTGGCGCGTAGCGTGGCAATCTGGTTCACTCATTGGTTACTTTATCTTTGTGTGTTTGCCGTGGCCGGTGCAGCGCTCTTTCGTCTGCGGCGCCGCGACAGTTCCCAGGACTGGGTTCGGCCGGTGGCCTTTGTGGGGTTGCTGCTGCTGATCGTGGATCTGGCCTTGCAGGGGATGGATCTTCTGGACGTGCCGTGGACGGCACTGTGGCATATGGCTCCCTGGGAGACGGCCCTGTCCAGTGCGCATGCCTGGACCTTGGGTCTGGTGGCGATCGGGTTGTTGGCGGGCCTGGCGGCGCTGGACGCAACGCGTCCGGCCTGGTTGGTGGGCGGGGCCTTGGCCAGCGCCTTGCTGCCGAGTGTGGCTCTGGCCATGGGCGCTCAAGTGGCAGTGCCCCACGCATGGGCTGCGCGGCCGTTGCTGGCTCTGCATGTACTGATTGCGATGATATGGGTCGGTGCCCTGGTTCCTTTATATCGACGGTTGCAACCGTTAGGGCAGCCCGGGCAGGCGGCGAGTCGTCGCCATGGTGCGCCTGAATCACGTTTCGGGCTGAGTGCGCCCGCCTGGCTGCTGCTGGTGGCTTTGCCTCTGGTGGTCACGGGCCTGGCGCTTGCGATTCTGCAACTGGGCCGTTGGCAGGATCTGTGGCAGACTGACTTTGGCAGCGTGTTGCTCATGGTGATGGTGTTGGCTGCGGTGCTGCTCTTTGTGGCGGTACGCAACCGGGTGCGTCTGGCCGCGTGTGGGCCGAACAAACCTCTGTCTGTGCGGACACGGGTGCGGCGCAGTCTGGGGACTGAGATCATCCTCTCCATCGGGATTCTCAGCGTGGTGTCGCTGTGGCATTTCGCACCGCCATCGCATGAGTCGGTGGTGGCGCATGAGCCGCAGGGCCCCGTCTTCGCGCTTGAGAATCAAACCGCCAGAGCCTTGATAGAGCTCCCATTGCAAGGGGCCGGTGCGTGGCGCATCCAAGTGATCTCGATCGACGGCGAGCCGTTGGATATTCAGCAGGTCGTGCTCACGCTGGGAAATCCTGAGGCCGGCATTGCCCCCGAGGAGCACGAAGCCCTGCGCCAACCGGATGGTCGCTGGCGGGTTGACCTGCCCGCGCTGACTGCCGCAGGGCCGTGGCAGGTGACGGTGATGGCTCGCGTGGGGGTTTTTCGGCAGATCACCTTGCAGCGGGATCTGGTGTTGCCCAAGCCTGTTGTCCCTGCCACCGCGCCTCATTCTTGATTCTGGAATCCTGCTTATGTTTACCCTGAGTTCAAACCAATATGCGTCCAAGACGGAGCATTACGCAGAGCTGGTCGATCAGGCCCGCAGCCTGATTTCCGACGAACCCGATCTGATTGCCAACGCGGCCAACTTTGGGGCTTTGGTTTTTCATAGCCTGCCACAGCTCAATTGGGCGGGGTTTTATCTGTACGACGGTCACGAGCTGGTCGTAGGACCTTTTCAGGGCAAGCCGGCGTGCATCCGCATCGCCGTAGGGTCGGGGGTATGCGGTACCGGTGCGCAGACGCGACAGACGCAGGTGGTGCAGGACGTCAACCTGTTTGCGGGTCACATCCCGTGTGATTCCACGTCAAAGTCCGAGATCGTGGTGCCGCTGGTGCGTGCCGATGGCTCTTTGTTGGGCGTTTGGGACTGCGACAGCTTCGTGACGCATCGCTTCGACGATGAAGACCGTCAGGGTATGGAGGCGCTCTGCAGGGCCTTCATGGACAAGGTCAACCAGGGGTAAGGGTGCGGGAGTAGGGGCGCTGCAATAGAAGTGCCTCAGCTCTCTCGAATTCCCAGGCGTTGGGTCAGGGCTCGCATCAGCTGCGGGACCGACAGCAGGATGCCGCCCAGCGCGATCACCAGCATCCCTAGCCAGGACATGGCGTCTGGAATGGCCAGGAACACTCCCCAGCCGAGTAACGTCGCCCAGCCGATCTGCGAATAGCTGTAGGCGCCAAGGCTGGCCGCAGGCGCCGCCAGCAGTGCATAGGTGATCGTCAGGTGGCCGATGGCCGCCACGGTGCCGATGGCGCAGACCAGAATCAGATCTCCGGCAGGAATCGGTGCCCACTCGGCAATACCCCATGGCATGAGCACGATGGCGCCCACCAGCCCGGTATAGAAATTGCTGGTGGCGGCGTTCTCGGATTGGCGCGAAAGTCGCGTCACGATCTGGTAAATGGCATTGGTGGTCGCGGCGCCGATGGGGAACAGGATGGCCCAGGTGAGCAGCCCGCCACCCGGTCGGGCGATGATGAGCACGCCCGCAAAGCCGCAGGCTACCGCTACCCAATCCATGGCGCGCGCCTTTTCCTTGAGCAGCAGCCCTGACAGCATGGTGACGATGACGGGCGCGAGGAACACGACGGCGGTCGCCTCGGCCAGAGGCAGCCGGGCCAGGCCGTTGATCACCATGACGCTGCCACCGCACAGGCATAGCCCCCGAAAACCCTGCAGAGCGAAGCTGTGGGCGTCAAAGAGGCGTGTCCCCATGCGGGGAGTGAAAATGATGGCAATGGCCAGCGTTTGCGCCACGTAGCGCAGCCACACGATCTGCATCAGGGGATAACCGGCCGCCAGATATTTGGTGCCGGTATCCAGAAAGGCGAAAAACAGGCTGGCCACACACATGAGCACCGGCCCGCGCCAGGCCGGTATGCGATTGGGAGTGTCCATGTGTGGGCGCGGTGTGGGCCGCTTCGTGTGGCTTCAGAAAAAGGATTTTACCGGACCAGGCAAGGGCGCTTGTTGTCGAAAGTCCACCCCGGGATCAGAAACTGCATGCCGATGGAGTCGTCACGCCGGTTCAGACCCTTGGCCTGGTATAGCGCGTGCGCTTTGGCGAGGCGATCCGGATCGACAGTGACCCCCAGCCCGGGCGTGTCGGGCACGCGGATGGCGCTGTCGACGATCTGGAAGGGATCGGTGGTGAGCTGTTGCCCGTCTTGCCAGATCCAGTGGGTGTCGATGGCGGTGATGTCGCCCGGTGCCGCCGCCGCCACGTGTGTGAACATCGCCAGCGAGATATCGAAGTGGTTGTTCGAGTGCGATCCCCAGGTCAGGCCCCACTCGTGGCAGAGCTGGGCCACCCGCACCGATCCGCGCATTGTCCAGAAGTGCGGGTCGGCCAGAGGGATGTCCACTGCTTGGGACTGGATCGCGTGATAGAGCTCTCGCCAGTCGGTGGCAATCATGTTGGTGGCGGTCCGCAGCCCTGTGGAACGGCGAAACTCGGACATGACCTCACGCCCTGAATAGCCCGGTTCTGCGCCGCAGGGGTCTTCGGCGTAAGCCAGCACATGGTGCTGGTCGCGGCACAGACGGATGGCGTCTTTCAGCAGCCAGCCGCCGTTGGGGTCCAACGTGATGTGCGCCTCAGGGAAGCGTTCGTGCAGCGCCGTGACGGCTTCGATTTCGGCCTCGCCTGCGAGCACGCCCCCCTTGAGCTTGAAGTGCCGGAAGCCGTAGCGTTCATGGGCAGCTTCGGCCAGCTTCACCACGGCTTCGGGGGTCATCGCGGGTTGGTTGCGCAAACGGAACCACGCGTTGTCTGAATCGGCTTCTTGGCGGTAACCCAGCGTGGTCCTGGCCGCGTCGGCTACGTAGAACAGATAGCCCAGCACTTCGACGCGGCTGCGTTGTCGGCCGTCGGCCAGCAGGCTGGCCACGGGGACCCCCAGGTACTGCCCGAACAGGTCGAGCAGCGCGGATTCCAGGGCGGTGACAGCGTGAATGCCGGTGCGCAGGTCGAAGGTCTGGTTGCCGCGTCGGTCTTCACCCTGGGTCAGCGTGGCTTGCTGACATTGGTTCAGCAGTTCGGCATAGCTGCCAATGGGCTGCCCTTGCAGGAGTTTGCCCAGCCGTTCGATCTCGCGGCGAATGGGTTCGCCTCCCGGCACCTCACCTACTCCTTGATGTCCTGAGCTGTCTTTGACCAGGACGATATTGCGGGTGAAGTAAGGGCCGTGCGCGCCGCTGAGGTTCAGCAGCATGCTGTCCTGCCCTGCTACGGGGACGACGGTGATACTGGTCACGAGAGGCGTTTTGGCCCCTGAATAGCGGGTGACTGGCATGTTCAACGCTCGGCTCGGTGGATGTTCCAGGGGTTGGCGGCCTGCAGGGCGACAGGCAGCAGGTTGTCGGGGATGTCTTGGTAGCACACCGGGCGCAGGAAGCGACGGATAGCCAGGGTTCCAACGGACGTCGTGCGGCCGTCGGACGTGGCGGGGAAGGGACCACCGTGTACCATCGCGTCGCAGACTTCAACCCCGGTGGGGAAGCCGTTGGCCAGGATGCGGCCGACCTTGACTTCCAGCGTGGGGATCAGGCGAGCAACCAGTGCGTCGTCCGCGCCCGGTTCCAGGTGCAGGGTGGCGGTCAGCTGCCCTTCGATGGCCTGTGCAATCGCCAGGAATTCATCTGTGCTTGTGCAGCGGACAACCAGCGAACTGGCACCGAAGACTTCAGCGCCCAGGGTGTCGGGGTCAGCCAGGAACGCCTGCGCAGTGGTGATCGCCAGATTGGCCTGGCAGGGGGCTGCGATCTCGGCATCTTGCCCGCGCGCGAGCGTTTGTACGCCCGGATGCGCCAGCAGCTGATCTACCCCGTGTTGATACGCTTGTGCGATGCCGGTCGTCAGCATGGTGGCGGCGGGAGCCGCCTGCACGCCCGAAGTCGCAATCTGGATGAATTGATCCAGCTCGGGGCTGTCCAGCGCAATGATGAGCCCCGGGTTGGTGCATAGCTGGCCAGCGCTGCCCAGCAACGACGCCACGAATTTGTGGGCAATGTCCTCGCCGCGGGCGGCCAATGCACCCGGCAGCAGGTAGACTGGGTTGGTACTGCTCATTTCGGCATAGACCGGAATGGGCACAGGTCGTTGGGCAGCCGCCTGCATGAGAGCGACACCCCCGCGCCGTGAACCCGTGAAGCCTACCGCCTGGATGCCAGGGTGGCTGACCAGTGCCGTACCCAGTTCATTACCGGGGCCGGCCAGCAGCGAAAACACGCCCTCCGGCAGTTTGCATTGCTGAACGGCGGAGCGGATGGCCTGCCCTACGAGCTCAGAGGCGCCCGGGTGTGCAGGGTGCGCCTTGCAGACCACCGGAGCGCCTGCTGCCAACGCGGAGGCGGTGTCGCCGCCCGCCACCGAGAAGGCCAGCGGGAAATTGCTGGACCCGAACACGGCCACGGGGCCAACAGGGATGTGCCGGGTGCGGATATCGCTGCGCGGGGCGGGCTTGCGATCGGGCAGCGCGTGGTCGATACGGGCGTCCAGCCAGTCGCCGTCGCGCACCACGCGGGCGAACAGCCGCAGTTGGTTGACGGTGCGGCCGCGCTCGCCTTCCAGGCGCGCTTTGGGCAGACCCGTTTCTTGCATGGTGCGCGTGATGAGTTCGTCGCCCAGATCGAGGATGGCCTGGGCCACGGCTTCGAGGAAGGTAGCCCGTTGTGCCAACGAGGTTTCGCGATAGATCGGGAAGGCGTCCAGGGCAAGCTTCACGGCCTGGTCGACCTGCTGGGCGCTGGCGCCGCGCCAAACGACGGGCAAAGTCTCGCCCGTGGCCGGGTTGTAGGCATGAAATTCGCCACCAGTGCCAGGGATGTTCTGACGGCCGATGAGTTGGGTGCCGGTAATGGGCATGAGCAGTTCCTCCGGAGAGCCCGGCCGGTCTGTGCAGCCCGTCACTATGTGAGACGAGCTTGCAGCGACGACCTGCAGGCAGATTCATGGTTTTATGGGTGATCATACAACTAAAGAGGAGTTTCAAGTAAGCAGTCCGGCATGTTGTACGACTGCATACGTTCAGCTCTTGCAGAGGAATAATGAGTTGTCGTACGATGACGTATCCCTACAAGAATCGATTGCCTTATCATCGCTCACGGAGACCTTTCTCATGGCTACCCCCGAATCCGCACAGTCCACGTTTCAGTTGGACGGTGCCCTGGCAACTGGCGGCTCGGACCGCATTGTCTGGGTCAAATTGTCCTTGGCCTTTTTGCCGTTGGCTACGCCCATCAGCGATGCCAAAGTCTTTACTGGCCGCCAGAAGCCGCTGACCGAAGTGGCCATGATCTTCGCCGAGATCCGTACGCGTGACGGCCACGAAGGTCTGGGTTTTGCCTATTCCAAGCGTGCGGGTGGGCCGGGCATGTATGCTCACGGCAAGGAAATCGCCCACGAACTTCTGGGCGAAGATCCCAGCGACATCCAACGCCTTTGGATCAAACTCAGCTGGGCAGCGGCTTCGGTGGGTCGCAGCGGCTTGTCGGCTCAGGGCATCGCTCCTTTTGACGTTGCGTTATGGGACATGAAGGCCAAGCGGGCCGGGCTGCCGCTGGCCAAGCTGCTGGGCGCACACCGCGATTCAGTGCGCCTGTACAAC
>NZ_DASVGN010000038.1:0-254236 GCF_036379515.1 Castellaniella sp. | reverse complement strand
ACTCCAAGACAGAAGGATCACGCACCCATGCTACAGATCCAGGCCACGTTCCAACTGCGCGAAGTAAGCCGTTTTGCACGCCCAGGTCCGACGGTTGGCGGATCGGTGGATCGTGGTCGGTAAGCGACAAAAAGCTGTTTTTGTACACAGCGTTTGTACACAGAGGTCGGTTTTTGCAGAATCTGGAAATGAGAGCCAATATCCATGCGGTTCTTGATGCCCTCAGTTCGAATCCAGTACTGCCTACCAGAGTACCTGGCACGGCGGATGCGCGTGCCCCCTGAAAGACCGCAAAACCCCAGGTTCTGCGGTCTTTTTGTTTGCGGCGCTGCGTGGTGTTACTGCAGCGCAAAATCGACGCGGGTCGTGGGGCTGGTATCTTCTCCGCTGGGGGCGTCCACCTTGGGCGCAACAATGAAAACCCGGTCAGTCAGGTTTTGCGCGGTGGCCAGAATTTGTTCGTACACTGATTGTGCACGGGCCTGGGCGAGCCGGATCAGCGCCTGTTTGCCTTTCTTGCTGGCCTTTTCGTCGGCTTTGGGGTCCGCGCGGCCGATGATGTCCATCTTCAGCGCCGGGCGGTCGTTCAGTGCCTTGATCAGTGTGGCAATGCTGCTCCTGGCGGCGTCATCGAGTGCTGCGCTGTCTGGTGCAAATTCGATGCGTGACAGGTCGGCACCGCCTGCGCCCCCGAATGCCGAGGCCAGCAGCTTGAACGGAGCCGTGATCGCCTTGGCCAAGGTGTTCACAATGACCTTCACGATGATGCCACCCACCGAAAATTGCGGATCATCCAGCGAACCAGAGATAGGCACGTCCATATCGATGTTGCCGCTGGAGTCTTTCAGCAGTGAGACGGCCAGCAGTACCGGAAGCTTGATCGCGTCGGGGCTGCCAGATGGGTCGCCGAAGGTCAGCTGATTGAGCACCACCTTGTTGGTAGCCTGAAGCTGTCGGTCCTTGATCTGGTATTGCAGGTCGACTGACAGCTTGCCGCGTTCGATGGCATAGCCCACGTACTTGGATGAATACGTAGTGAATCGGGGTAAATCCACGTTTTTGGCCGAGGCCTTCAGGTCCAGTGCAAGGTAGCGTGTGAATGGCTGCACCGTGCCGGAGACCGAGAAGGGCGCGGTATTGTAGACACGGCCCGCCACGCTGACCGTGGCGGGTGTGGGTCGGGTCGAGGACACAGCACTGAGGGTCCCATTGATGGCCGAGAGTTCTGCGCGGTAGTTCGGGCGGACGAAATGGTCGTTGAATGTCATGCGGCCATTGCGGAGATTGACGCTGTGGATGGAAATATCAGGTTCTGCGCTGCCGTGATGTCGTAGCCTTTCACGTGAGGCCGTATGGGCGCGCCGCGTCTGCGTATCTTGTGTGATGGAGCCTGCAGCACGGCCCTTGTCGACCAGGATGTCCGTGACGTTCAGGTGGGCATTGCTGTTGAGCAGAATATTGCCGTAGAAGCCATCCAGCAGGATGTCGCCCAGGCCCAGCTGCAGCCTCGAGCCGTCGGCCGTAATCCTCATGTTGGACAGGCCCAGGTGTTTCCAGTTCAGGAATGGCGCTTTGTTGACGCGATCCTCCAGGTTGAAGCCGTTGACCTCGATTGCACCTCGCCAGTCTGCGCGCAGGGGTTTTGTGCCCCACGCGGGTGCAAACTCCGCGCGGCCACGCGCACCCAGGGACAGACTGCGCACCGTGGCATTCAGGCGGGAGGCCACGTACGGGGCGAGTGTGGCTGCGTTGAACTTTGTCAGATCAACCGAGGTTTCGATTTTCAGCGGCTGCGTTGTGAAGGTGCCCTTGAGTGCAAGGGTTCCGTGTTTTTGGATACCGTCTGCCCTTAGGGTGAAACTGGTGGGTTTCGCGTCCAGCCCCAGCCGGTTTGCGTCCAGTGCCAGCGAACCTACAGAGACGTCTACGCCGGGTTTGGTGGAATCGTCGCGCATGGCAAATTGCGCCAGCGCCAGTTTGACGTCACGGGCCTCAAATTGCTTGCCCGCCATGTCCACTTTGGCGGCGAGGCTCAGGCGGCCTTCCTTCACAGTGATGGGGGCAAAGTGATGCAAGGCCTTGGCCAGGGGAGCAAGCGCCAGCTTGTTGAGCTCGATCTGGGCCTGGATCGACAGAGGTTGCAGCATGACGGGAGCTTTGATCATCAGGGAGCTGCCGTCGGTCGGGTTGCTCATGCTGAGTTGCGCGGCTATGGGCTGGTCTTTGACCTGTGGCCAGTTGATGTGCTGGGCGTCGGCTGCAAGGCCTTGCAGCGAGTAGTTCAGGGCGATGGGGTCATCTTGCAGGTGCACCTTGCCGCCGTTCAGTTTGAAGGCACCGACGGAGAGCTTCCAGCTGGGTGGAGTGGGAGTCGGCGCGGGGAGGGTCTCGGCTGTCGTGGTTTTGAGAGATTGGTCGGTTGCGGGAGCAGGGCCGCCTAGTTTGGAAAGCCCTGCGACCACGCGTTGCCAGTTCAGTTGCCTGGCGTCCTGATGGATCTCTACCTGAGGATCGTCCAGGGTGATGGTGTCGATGGAGAGCGATTGCGCATCAAGGGCCGCCTTCACGCCTTGGAGTTCGAGTCTGTCCCAATGGACGAGCGGCGTCCCGGTTGCTTCAGTCAGGTCCAGTTCGCGCACCCCCAGGTCGCCTTGCACCTGGACTCGTGGAGCCTCGTTTTGGGGTTGCTCAACGGACACCTTGAGCTGTGAATCGAGCAGGGCGCTCTTGAGCGTGACTGGCAGGGACAGGGGCCAGAAATCCGCCCATTTGTCGAGGGCCAGACCGTTCAGGGCCACGTTCAGGGTGTACGCAGGGGCTGCGTCGAAGGGCAGGGCGGTTCCGGCGACAGTCAATGGGCTACCGTTGACGTGCATGTGGATCGCGGGCTGCACGGCGATCTGGGTGGCGTAGCTCAGCGATGAGATGAAAGGCAGGCTCACGACGAGGTCGTCGATTGTTTGCTGACGGCCGGTTACCTTGTCGTCCAGGCGGATCGTGCCTCCTGTCAGCGACAGATTGTTCAGAGAGAAGCGGGGCAGTCCTTGTGTCGCAGGCTTGGAGGCGGCTGGCTTTTGCGCCGATTCGGCCTCGATGTGGTCGATGATGTCAGAAAAATTGAAGTGGGCGGCACCCGTGCGCACCAGCGAGAGCTGAGGCTGTTCGATCTGCAGACGATCCAGGATGGGCGCAAACAGAATGATGGAACGCCAGGCTATCCGCAGGTCGATCTTGCTGATCTGGAGCAATGGGGGGGACTGCGGTTTTTCGATGACGAGGTCTTGTGCGCTGAGTGCAAGGGTGAATGGATTGAAGCGGATCTGGCCCACTTTGACCTCGCGCCCCAGCAATTGGGCAACATTCTGCGTCAGGGCATGGTGCAAGGCCTTGGGCACCAGCCACGCAGAGAGCGCAGCCACGAGAAGCAGGCCGACTACGATACCCGATAGAATCTTGCCTGCTCGGCGGCTGAGCTTGAGAACAGGCGTTCGTAACGGCATCGCGTGGCTTCCTGCTGGTGTTGCTGTGGGCTTCGTGTGCGGTGGGGGCTTGAAGAGCCGCGCCACCCCTGCGGTTTTTGATCCATTATCGCCGTCGAGTTCTCGTGCGTCCATTCGACCGCCTTATCTTTGCGATTCTCCAGAAGTCTCCGATGTTGCGGGCATTCGCCGTCGCGCCACTTTTTTGCTGCCAAAAGGCGCATGAAAATTGCTTGTTGCAAACCGGGTTGCTACACTGGTAAGCATTCCTTGTGCATGGTAATTTCAGTTGACTTTCTACGCGGCGCAGGCCGCGTTTCGCATTTTTGGGGCAAGATTAAATGGTTTGCATCACCCTTCCTGATGGCTCGCAGCGGCAATTCGATCAGCCGGTTTCCGTGCATGACGTTGCCTATTCCATCGGAAAGAGCCTGGGGCGTGCAGCGCTGGGCGGGCGCGTCGCGTCGGCCGGAGAGGCGCCTCATCTGGTCGACACCAGCCATGTCATCGACCACGATGCCAGCCTGAGCATCATTACCGAAAAAGATCCTGAAGGTCTGGACCTCATCCGCCATTCCACGGCGCATCTGTTGGCCTATGCCGTGAAGTCCCTGTTTCCAGAGGCACAGGTCACCATCGGGCCCGTCATCGAAAACGGCTTCTATTACGATTTCTCGTTTCATCGGCCCTTCACGCCTGAAGACCTTGACGCCATCGAAAAGAAAATGGCCGAGCTTGCGCGCCTGGATGAGCCCGTGGTGCGCGAGGTCTGGGCTCGAGATGACGCCGTCAAATTCTTTCGTGGCATCGGCGAAGCCTACAAGGCGGAAATCATTGCCTCGATCCCGGCGGATCAGACCATCAGCCTGTATCGCGAGGGCCAGTTCGTGGACCTCTGCCGTGGGCCTCACGTACCCTCCACCGGTCATCTGCGCGTCTTCAAATTGATGAAGGTGGCCGGGGCCTATTGGCGCGGCGACAGCAACAACGAGATGTTGCAACGCATCTATGGCACAGCCTGGGCCCGCAAAGAAGACCAGGACGCCTACCTGAACATGCTTGAGCAGGCGGAGCTACGAGATCACCGGCGCATTGGCCGTGAGCTCGACTTGTTCCATTTTCAGGACGAAGCGCCTGGGCTGATCTTCTGGCACCCCAAGGGTTGGACCATCTGGCAGCAGGTTGAACAGTACATGCGTCAGGTGTACCAGGAAAACGGTTACCAGGAAGTCAAGGCGCCGCAGATTCTGGACCTATCCCTGTGGAAGAAAACCGGCCACTGGGACAACTACAAAGAAAACATGTTCACGACCGAGTCGGAGAACCGTGTTTATGGCCTCAAGCCCATGAATTGCCCTGGCCATGTACAAATTTTCAAGGCAGGGCTGCATTCATATCGTGAGCTGCCGCTGCGCTACGGTGAGTTTGGTCAGTGCCACCGCAACGAGTCATCAGGCTCTCTGCACGGGCTGATGCGCGTGCGCGGATTTACGCAAGACGATGGTCATATTTTCTGTACTGAAGACCAACTGCTCGACGAGTGTGCGGCTTTTACCAAGCTGCTGCAAAAGGTCTATGCCGATTTTGGTTTTACCGAAATTCTGTACAAGGTGTCGACTCGCCCTGAAAAACGCATTGGTGCCGACGAGGTCTGGGACAAGGCCGAGCACGCCTTGCAGCAAAGCCTCGATATGTCGCATTGCGCCTACGAAATCTCTGTGGGCGAGGGCGCTTTCTATGGTCCCAAGATCGAATACACGCTCAAAGACGCCATTGGGCGCCATTGGCAGTGCGGAACCATTCAGGTCGATTTTTCCATGCCGCAGCGTCTGGGTGCCGAATACGTGGATGCCCAGGATCAGCGGCGCCCGCCTGTCATGCTGCACCGCGCAATCCTGGGGTCGCTCGAGCGCTTCATTGGTATCCTGATCGAAAACCATGCAGGTGCGCTGCCCGCTTGGCTGGTCCCGCATCACGCAGTCGTTTGCTGCATTTCCGACAGCTCCGCCGCGTACGCGGAACAAGTCGCCCAGTCACTGGTCCAACAGGGATATCGGGTGTTCTCTGACGTGCGGGGCGAAAAGATCAACAAGAAGGTGCGCGAACACAGTTTGCAAAAGATCCCCTATATTCTCGTTGTAGGTGACAAAGAACGCGAAGCGGGGGCCGTGGCGGTTCGAGGCCGCGGCAAGCAGGATCTTGGTGTCATGCCGCTCGCGCAGTTCGTGCAGCATTTGCAGCAAGATATTCAGTCCAAGGGGCTGAGTCAAACCGGAAGCGCTCAGGCTGCGGCCTGAGGTTTCCACTTTTCTAAATTCTAGGAGTTTCAGACATCGCAACCGAAAAGAAGAACCGTGTAAACGGTGAAATCCGTATCCACGAAGTTCGCCTGATAGGCGTGGATGGTGAGCAACTGGGCATCTATCGTACGGCTGACGCCTTGGCATTGGCTGAAGAACACGACGTCGACCTGGTCGAAATTGCACCGACTGCCAGTCCGCCCGTTTGCCGCTTGATGGATTACGGCAAGTTCAAGTACCAGGAGCAGAAGCGCCAGCAAGAAGCCCGGTCGCGCCAGAAAGTCATTCAGGTCAAGGAAGTCAAATTTCGGCCTGGCACGGACGAAGGCGATTATCAGGTCAAGTTGCGTAATCTGCGTCGGTTCATTGAAGAAGGCGACAAGGCCAAAGTCACACTGAGGTTCCGTGGCCGCGAAATGGCTCACCAAGACCTCGGGATGAAAGTCCTTGAACGGGTGCGCGACGATCTTGGCGACACGGTTCAGGTCGAGGCCATGCCGAAGCTCGAAGGCCGTCAAATGGTCATGGTGCTGGCGCCACGCAAGAAAGTCGGCAAGCAAGGCGAGGCCGCCTGATCGAAGCTTGGGGTGTGCCGACGCGGGTGTGCCGGCCGCTGTACATTTGGGGCAATCATGCATTTTTTGTTCGTCGTTGATCCTTTGCCGGCGCTCAAGGCCTATAAGGACTCATCGGTTGCCATGATGCGCAGTCTCGCGGCGCGCGGGCACACCTTTAGTTTCTCCCTCATGGGAGATCTCTATATCCGCGAGGGTCAGGTTCGTGTGTCGGCAACCGCCATGCAGTTGCGTGCCGACGCAGATTGGCACGGTCACGACTGGTGGGTACAAGAATCGGCCCAAGACCGCTCATTGACAGATTTCGATGGCGTGCTGATGCGCAAGGATCCTCCATTCGATATGGAATACGTCTACGCGACGCACTTGTTCGATTATGCGGCGGCGCAGGGCGCGCGGATTTTCAACAGCGGTGCCGGAATTCGAAACCATCCTGAAAAGCTGGCCATCACCGAATTTCCGCAATATACAGTGCCTACGCTCGTCAGCCGTCACATGGATCGTCTGCGGGCGTTTCACGACGAGTATCACGACGTGATCGTGAAACCGCTCGACGGCATGGGCGGGGCGGGTGTGTTCCGCCTGCTGCCACAAGAGCCCAATCTGGGTGCCATCCTCGAGACCTTGACCGAGCAGGGCACGCGTAGCGTGATGGTGCAGCGCTACATCCCCGAGATTACCCAGGGCGATAAACGCATTCTCATCATCGGCGGTGAGCCTATCCCGTTTGCGCTGGCCCGAATGCCCCTCAAGGGCGAGACGCGGGCCAATCTGGCGGCAGGTGGCCACGGGGTGGCCCAACCACTCACGTCGCATGACCGAGAGATGGCCGAGTTCGTAGGCCGCGCGTTGGTGTCACGAGGCCTGCTGCTGATCGGGCTGGACGTCATTGGTCGATTCATCACTGAAATCAACGTCACGAGCCCGACCTGTTTTGTAGAAATTGCTGAACAGACGGGGTTTGACGTGGCAGCGCACTATGTTCAGGCGCTGGAGCGGGCAGTGGGGGCTGGGTGATGGGCACGACGCGGATTGCACTGATCATGCACACGCCCTTGGGGGCGGCTTTCGATGCGTGCGCCGCTCATGTGCTGGGTCGCGTGCCGGATTTGAAGGTATTTGACATCGAACCGGATGCCGAGCCTGAGACAAAGTCTGCCGAGGTGCTTGCATGGCTGCGTGAAGGGGGACTGGATACCCCTGCGCTGATGCTCTGCGATTTGTATGGCGCGACGCCTTTCAATATTGCGGCGGTAGCGCAACGCCGGGCCCAGGAAGAAGGCTATATCGTGCACCTTCTGACAGGGACCAACGCCTGCATGGTGCTCAAGGCCTTGACGGATCAGCAGGAAAACCCTGATTCTCTCAGTGAGCGCGTGCGTGAGGGGGCGCTGCGCGGTATCGTAAACGCTGAACCCCCGCCAGAATGCTAGAGAGCCTAGACAGGAGTCCGAATACATGCCAATCGTCGATCTGGTCGTGACCAACAAGCTGGGCCTGCATGCGCGGGCTGCTGCCAAATTGACCCAGCTCGCGGGGCGCTTCCAGAGCGAGATCTTTATTTCGCGGGGTGCGCAGCGTGTCAACGCGAAGAGCATCATGGGGGTCATGATGCTGGCAGCCGGCCTGGGGGTGACGGTGCGTATCGATGCACGGGGGACCGATGAGGAACAGGCAATCAATGACATTCGCGCTTTGTTTGATCAAAAGTTTGGAGAATCCGAGTAGGTGAGGCGCGGATGGAAGCGGCAACCGAGTCTTTGATCGCTCCGACACCAGAAGCTTTGTCATCCAGCCTGTGTCTTTATGGCCAGGGGGTTGTTCGCGGCTACGCCATCGGGCGTGCCGTGGTGATGAGTGCCGCAGCCCTCGAGGTGGCGCACCATCGCTTGGCGGTGGGTGAGGTCGAGCGTGAGCAGGCGCGCTTTCGGGAGGCGGTCGAAACAGCGGTGCAGGATTTGCACCAGATGGCCGACACTCTGCCCGAGGATGCTCCGCGCGAGCTGGGCGGGCTGCTCTCGGTGCATGCGCTGCTGCTGCAGGACCCGATGTTGGTGCAGTCGGTATGTCAGTTGATCGCCGAGCGTCAGTACAACGCCGAGTGGGCGCTGACCAGTCAGGGGCAGATTCTTGCTGAACAGTTTGCCACCATAGAAGACAATTATCTGCGCGAGCGCAGCGCCGACGTCCGCCAAGTGATCGAACGCGTGCTGCGGGTGCTGTCCGGGTCCGTGCAGTGGCTGCCCAATTTCGATACGGTCGATTCCGATGGCAGTCTGATCGTGGTGGCCCGAGACATCTCTCCGGCTGACATGATGCGTCTGCGCGGAGGGAAGTTTTCCGCCTTTCTCACCGACCTTGGCGGTGCAACCTCGCACACTGCGATCGTCGCGCGCAGCATGAATGTGCCGGCCGTGGTGGGTATGGGATGGGTGCGTACGGTAGTTCGCGATGGCGACCAGCTGATCGTCGATGGGCTCAACGGGATGGTGCTGGTCAATCCATCCCCCGCCGTCTTGCAGGAATACCGTGACATTCAAGCAGCGTTTCTCCGAGAGCGCGATGAATTGAAGACCTTGCGTTTTGCTCCCGCCGTGACGCTTGACGGCGTGTGCATCCGCATGGAGGCCAACATCGAGTTGCCTGAGGAGGCGGCCGATGCATTGGCTGCCGGAGCCGAAGGCATCGGCCTTTTTCGCAGCGAGTTTCTCTTCATGGGGCGCCCCGATCTTCCTGGTGAGGACGAGCAGTACGAGGCATACGCTTCGGTTGTGCACACCATGGCCGGCAAGCCAGTCACAATTCGCACGCTCGATGTCGGTGCCGACAAGACGCTGGATGGTGAAGCCACCGTGGCCGCCAACCCGGCGCTGGGTTTGCGCGCAATTCGCTATTGCCTGGCCAAGCCGGACCTTTTCAACACGCAGCTGCGGGCGTTGTTGCGTGCGGCGGCGTTGGGCCCTGTTCGTGTGCTGTTCCCCATGGTCTCGCATATGCAGGAAATCCAGGCTGCCCGGCGCGCGTTGGCGCGCGCTGCAGAAGAACTGCGCAGCGAGGGCATTACGCATAGCACTGACGTGCAACTGGGGGCGATGGTCGAGATCCCAGCCATGGCGATTGCCATCGAACCGTTCGCCGAGGCACTCGATTTTCTGTCCATAGGCACCAACGACCTCATTCAGTACGTGCTGGCCATCGACCGCGGCGACAAAGACGTGGCAGCGTTGTACGACCCCATGCACCCAGCCGTGTTGCGCTTGATTGCGCACACCATCAATGTCGGCGAGCGAGTCGGCAAACCCGTGTCGATCTGTGGCGAGATGGCTGGCGACGTACGTGTCACGCGCATGTTGCTCGGGCTTGGTCTGACGGGGTTTTCCATGCATCCGCAGCAGTTGCTGGACGTCAAGAAAGAAATCCGTCTCGCACATACCAACGCGCTGCGCACCAAGGTGGCTGCCGCGCTCAATCGCGCTGAGCGCATCGACCTCGCAAATTTGTCTGCCTAGCCGTTCGCGGCGGATGACGTGAAAGCGGGACATGGGCGTTGCGCGGTGAACCGCGTTTTGTGTCCAGTTGTTCAGCTTCCTGGAAGGATCCTGACGCTCAATCGCGTGAAATTCCTCTGTGATACCCGCGACTTGCCATTTCGGTGGGCGCCTGTGTGCCTGAAAACAGTATTTACATGTCAGGGTTTACCCGGGTCAATGGGCGGCTAGAATCGTAACAAAGCCGGTTGTAACGGATCGGTCCTGAAGATGATCTGTGGCGGTAGTGCATGGCTCGGGTTCAAGATGATCGCCAGCTTGCCTATTGCAGATAAGCAGAGCTTTTAAATAGGGAAGAACATGAATATGACGCGCAAAACTCTGGCAATGATCGCCGTTCTGGCATCCGTGAGCCTGCTGGCTGCCTGCTCGAAGAGCGAAGACAAGACCGCTTCGGAATCGTCCAGCGCCCCCTCGACCACGGCTCCTTCGACGGCGCCCGCGGCTCCGGCCGCGCCGGCACCTGATGGCGCTGCGCAGCAACCGCAGAGTGCTCCGGCGGACCAGCAATCCATGGGTGACAAGGTCAAGGATGCTGCGGCTGCTGCCAAGGATAAGGCTGCCGCAGCGGGCGACGCAATTGCCGACAACGCCGATAAAGCTGCCAAGAAAGCGGGCGAAGTAGCGACCGACGCCCGTGCCTCCGTGGCTGAAGGCGCTGCCAAGGCGAACGCCGCCATTCAAGGTGCCATTGGCAATAACTCAAAGTAATCGCCTGAATTGATTGCTTGTCACGAGGCGGTGCGCTCCACGCCGATCTGCCTTCGTGGCATCACTGCATCGACTATGGGGAGTTGCCCGGGTGGCATGAATCATCCGGGCGCGACGCCCGAAGCATCGCGCTTGTTTTAGAGTAGACGAATGGGCCCCGTATGGTGGCCCTATTCGTTTACTTGGGGCCGCGATGTCGCTTGCCGTACTCTCCAGTCGTGCCTTGCTTGGCCTGCGGGCGTGCGCGGTTCAGGTCGAGGTCCACGTAGGCAGTGGGCTGCCTTCCTTTACTCTGACGGGGCTGCCCGGGGCGGGAGTCCGCGAGAGTCGCGATCGCGTGCGGTCGGCCATTTTGAGCAGCGGTTTCGAATTTCCCAACGGTCGCATCACGGCCAATCTGGCCCCTGCCGATTTACCCAAAGATTCAGGCCGTTTCGATCTGCCCATTGCGTTGGCGGTGCTCATGGCCAGCGGTCAGGTCGTGGATATCAACGGTGTGGCGCCCGAGGTCAGACACGTTGTTCTGGCTGGCGAGCTTTCGCTTACGGGGGCGATTGTCCCCACGGGCTCGGCCTTGGCGATTGCGTTGGCTGTTGCGCAGGACGATCCGCAGGCGATACTCATCATGGGCGCACAGTCCGCAGCCGTTGCCGCCTTGGTCCCCGGGCTCAAGGTCCTGTCTGCCACCAGTCTTTCAGCCGTCGTGGCGCATTTTCGGGCGGGGCAGCCCTTGCCTGTCGCCGAACCTGTGGCTTGGGCCAGCAAGCCGGCTGGTGAAGCACTGTGCCTGTCTGACGTGCGAGGTCAGGTGATGGCGCGACAAGCGCTGGTGCTGGCTGCAGCGGGGGGGCATAGTCTGCTCTTTTGCGGTCCTCCGGGGGTAGGCAAGAGCATGCTGGCCCAGCGGCTGCCGGGCTTGTTGCCACCGCTTTCCAGGCGCGATGCACTCGAGGTCGCTGCCGTTCAAGGGTTGGTGCGCTCGCTGGATGCCTTGCCGCTGAGCGCCCCGTTTCGGGCGCCGCATCATGGGGCGTCCACTTCGGCGCTGGTGGGCGGCGGTGCCCACCCGCGTCCTGGAGAAATCAGCCTTGCCCATCGGGGCGTTCTCTTTTTGGACGAATTGCCCGAATTCGACCGCCGTGCGCTCGAGGCGCTGCGTGAGCCGCTGGAAACAGGCCATATCACGATTGCTCGTGCGGCCGGAAGTTGTTGCTTTCCGGCAAGCTTTCAGCTCGTGGCAGCCATGAACCCCTGTCCTTGCGGTTATCTGGGGCATCCGCGAGATACCTGCCGCTGCACCCCCGAGCGCATCGCGCAGTACTGCAATCGCGTATCGGGGCCGCTGCTCGATCGGATCGATCTGCATGTCACGCTGACACTGGAGCGCCGCCTGCTGGACTTGCCTGCTGGTGAGTCCAGTGCGGAAATCCAGGGCCGAGTGCAAAAGGCACAGGTGCTTCAGCACGGTCGGCAGGGGTGCCTCAATGCGCGACTGGATGTCGCTTCCCTGGAGCGGTATGCGGCCCTCGATGCCAAGGGGCAGGCGAGCCTGATGAGCGCCATTGGGCGTTGGACGCTGTCGGCCCGGGCTGTCCACCGGATCATGCGTGTGGCGCGTACTCTGGCCGATCTGGAAGAATCCGAAGGCGTGCAGGACGAGCACGTACGGACGGCCGTGGGCTTCAGGCCAGTTGCCGTCGGCGCCTGAGCCCACTCAGTGGGCCGCTCGGCGGCCATGGCGGATAGGTGAGCAGGTAAAATGAAGCCATCCGCATTTCATTCAAGGGGCCATCATGATTCCTCCCAATCAATGGTTTGACGATTTTCAGAAGAACGTCTCCGAGCTGCTGGCCAAGACTCCGGCTGCCGATATCGAGCGCACCATGAAAGCCTTCATGACGCAGACTTTTGCACGCATGGATCTCATCACGCGCGAAGAATTTGACGTGCAGGCCGAGCTCCTGGCGCGTTCACTCAAACGGGTCAGCACACTCGAATCTCGTATCGAGGCCCTCGAGCAATCAGCTCAAAGTGGCAGCAAAGTCGACAAAGCTGAATAAATCATCCTATAATCAAGGGCTTTTTTCGTTTTTCGATAAAAGCAGCGGGTCACGTTGCTTGTTGCGCGCGGGGCCTTGCAAGCATTGTGCAAATGCCGGGTTTGAGAAGTGCCCGATTCTCGGGCCACCTGGGTTTGCCAAGTCAACAGAGTGTTGTCATGCCCAAAATGAAGAGCAAAAAAGGCGCTTCCAAGCGCTTTAAGATGCGCGGCAGTGGATCGTTCAAGCGCGGTCAGGCGTTCAAACGCCATATCCTGACCAAGAAGACCACGAAGAGCAAACGCCAACTGCGTGGTTCGGCTGCTGTCCATGAAACGAACGTTGCCTCAGTGAAGGCGATGTTGCCTTTCGCCTGATCGGAGATTTCACATGCCTCGCGTCAAACGCGGCGTCACTGCACGTGCACGCCATAAAAAAGTCATTCAGGCTGCCAAGGGTTACCGCGGCCGTCGTGGAAACGTATTTCGCATCGCCAAGCAGGCCGTCATGCGTGCCGGCCAGTATGCCTATCGCGACCGCCGCAACAAGAAGCGCACCTTCCGCGCACTATGGATCGCTCGAATCAACGCGGGTTGCCGTGAACTGGGCGTTACCTATAGCGTCTTCATCGCCGGGTTGCGCAAGGCCTCGATCGAACTCGATCGCAAGGTGCTCGCCGACATGGCCGTGAACGACAAGGCAGGTTTTGCCGCCGTCGTGGCCCAGGCGAAATCCGCATTGGCCGCCTGATCGATACAGTTTCGTTTTCGATTCTGTCTCATCGCAAACGGAGCTCTCCTGGGCTCCGTTTGCGTTTTGGAAGCAATACGACATGGATACTACGCTCGCTGAGTTGATCACCCAGGCCCGAACCCGTTTTGCGCAGGCTTCGGACCCCGCCACTCTCGAAAATGAAAAAGCCGTCTTCCTGGGAAAGCAGGGCTCGGTGACTGCCTTGCTCAAGGAGCTTGCGGCTCTCAAGGGCGACGAGAAGCGCACGCGCGGGGCGGAAATCAACCAGGCCAAGCAGCAGGTCGAGGCCTTGCTCAACGAGCGCCGTGCCCAGCTTGCACAAGCCAAGCTTGATGAGCGCCTTGCCGCCGAAAAGGTCGACGTGACCTTGCCTGGACGGGGAAGGGCAACCGGCGGCATCCACCCTGTCATCCGAACCTGGCAGCGCGTGGAGCAGATCTTTCGTTCCATTGGCTTCGATGTGGCCGATGGCCCCGAGATCGAGGACGACTGGACCAACTTTACCGCCCTGAACAATCCCGAGAATCACCCGGCACGGTCCATGCAGGATACGTTCTATGTGGACATGCAGGATTCTCATGGCCTGCCGCTGGTCCTGCGTACGCACACCAGCCCCATGCAGGTGCGTTATGCGCGCATGAACAAGCCGCCGATCAAGGTCATCGCTCCAGGCCGTACCTACCGCGTCGACAGCGACGCCACACACTCACCCATGTTTCACCAGGTCGAAGGCCTGTGGATTGCCGAAGACATCTCTTTTGCCGATCTCAAGGGCGTCTACACGAATTTCCTGCAGGCCTTCTTCGAGACGGAAGACCTTACCCTGCGCTTTCGGCCGTCGTTCTTCCCCTTCACCGAGCCTTCGGCCGAGATTGACATGATGTTCACCTCGGGACCCAACCAAGGGCGTTGGCTTGAAATCTCCGGGTCGGGGCAGGTGCACCCGCAAGTCGTGCGCAATTTCGGGCTTGATCCAGAACGCTACATTGGGTTCGCCTTTGGTTCGGGCCTCGAACGCCTCACGATGCTGCGCTATGGGGTCAACGATCTGCGCCAGTTCTTCGAAGGTGATCTGCGCTTTCTGCGCCAGTTCAACGCCTGAGCCCTTGTTCATACGGAATTCGAATCATGCAATTTCCAGAATCTTGGCTGCGTACCTGGGCCAACCCTGATATCGATGCACAGGCGCTTGCACATCGCCTGACCATGGCGGGCCTTGAAGTCGAGGAGGCCGATCCCTACGCGCCGCCTTTCTCGGGGGTGGTGGTGGCTCGCATCGAGGCGGTTGAAAGCCACCCCGATGCCGACAAGCTCCACGTCTGTCGCGTCAATGACGGCTCGGGCGAGCTGCAGCAGATCGTGTGCGGCGCGCCGAATGCTGCTGCTGGGCTGGTGGTGCCGCTTGCGCGTGTGGGCGCGACACTTCCGGGTGGCATGAAGATCGGTCCGGTCAGAATGCGCGGCGTGCAGTCCAACGGCATGCTGTGTTCGTCGCGTGAGCTGGGATTGTCGCAAGACCACGCAGGGCTGCTTGAGCTGCCCGCCGATCTCGTTCCGGGTACTGACTTGCGCAAGGCGCTGGATCTGGACGACACCATTTATCTTCTCAAGCTCACGCCCAACCGGGCGGATTGTCTGTCCATTGCCGGTGTGGCGCGTGAAGTGGCCGCCCTTACGGGGTGTGCGCTGCATGAGCCCAAGGTACCGCAGGTCCCGGTCAGCATTCCGGATCGCGTGCCGGTCGATGTCCAGGCGCCTGATCTCTGCGGTCGTTATGCCGGCCGCGTCGTGCGCGGGGTCAATGCCCGCGCCGCCACGCCGGACTGGATGAAATCCCGGCTCGAACGCGCTGGGCAACGCTCCGTGTCGGCGCTGGTGGACATTTCCAACTATGTGATGCTGGAACTGGGTCGGCCCACTCACGTG
The DNA here is from genome assembly GCF_036379515.1 of Castellaniella sp. Lineage (GTDB taxonomy): Bacteria > Pseudomonadota > Gammaproteobacteria > Burkholderiales > Burkholderiaceae_B > Castellaniella. The sequence continues at coordinate 238,905 of NZ_DASVGN010000038.1, read as the reverse complement.
TTCGACCTGCAGCGTATTCGTGCTGGCTTGGCCGTACGTTGGGCCAAAGAGGGCGAGCGTCTCGAACTGCTCAATGGCCAGACGATAGACCTGACGGCCGATGTCGGTGTCATCCTCAGCCAGAACGTCCCCGAGAGCCTGGCGGGCATCATGGGCGGGCAGGCTTCGGCCGTGACGCTGGATACCACCGACATCTATCTGGAGGCGGCGTTCTGGTTCCCCGAGGCCATCATGGGGCGCCCGCGCCGCTACAAGCTGACGTCCGAGGCGGGCCATCGTTTCGAGCGTGGCGTGGATTTCTCTACCGTCCCTCAACACCTCGAAATTCTGACGCAACTGGTTCTCGACATCTGCGGTGGACAGGCTGGCCCGCTGGACGACCAGATCATCCGTTTGCCCGAACGCGCTCCTGTGCGCATGCGTCTGTCGCGCTGCATCAAGGTGCTGGGCATCACTCTGTCTGCAGACGATGTGGCCAGCGTATTCACCCGACTCGGGTTGACGTTTCTCCAGCAGGGCGATGATTTCATTGTGACCCCGCCTGCTGCGCGCTTCGATCTTTCCATTGAAGAAGATCTGATTGAAGAAGTCGCTCGCATTCATGGCTTTGACCTCATTCCTGATGAGCCTCCGGTGGCGCCCGCACGGATGCGGGTCCAGCCTGAGGTTTGCTATGGCCTGCATGCCATGCGGGCAGAAATGGCGGCTCTCGATTACCAGGAAGTCATCAATTTTTCGTTTGTGGAAGACGCCTGGGAGCGCGACTATTGCGGCAATGCGGACCCAATCCGCCTGCTGAACCCGATCGCGAGTCAACTGGCCGTGATGCGCTCCAGCCTGATTGGCGGGCTGCTTGCCAATATCGCTCACAATGCCAAGCACCGGCAGAGCCGTGTCCGCCTGTTTGAGGTAGGGCGTGTGTTTTCCCGCGATGCCTCGGTGACGGACGGCGATCTTGCGGTCGCGGGTGTGGCGCAGCCCACGCACCTGGCTGCGGCGGCCTGGGGGCCGGCGGTTCCGGAGCAGTGGGGGGTGAGTACCCGTGCGGTTGATTTCTTCGACGTGAAGCATGACCTGGTGTCTTTGCTGGGGGCACGGGCCGTGGAGCTACGTTGCGAACCCGCCGTGCACCCTGCGCTGCATCCGGGACGTAGTGCGCGGCTGGTGCTGGCAGGCAAGGCCATTGGTTGGCTGGGAGAAGTTCATCCCCGTTGGGCCCAGGCGCTGGACCTGGGACACGCACCCGTTGTGTTCGAGCTTGATACCGCGGCGATTGGTGAGCGGGTCTTTCCGCAGCCCACCGAGCTGTCACGCCAGCCCACGGTGGTGCGCGACCTGGCCGTCTGGGTCGCCGCCGCCCTGCCGTGGCAGGCCATCCTTGATACACTTGAACACGAGGTGTCAACGGATGAAGCCCTTGATGTTGTCAAGGACATTAAACTGTTCGACATCTGGAGGGATGCTGAATCAGGCGATCGACGCAGCCTCGCGCTGCGATTCTGGTTCCAGGGGCGAGATGCCACGCTGGACGAGCACCAGATCGATTACTGCATGCAGCGCCTGACCGACGCATTATCCCGGGTACACGGGGCGCGCCTGCGCTAGGAGGACACATTGGTGAATGACGGAACACTGACCAAAGCTCAGCTGGCCGAACTTTTGTTCGAACGGGTGGGCTTGAACAAGCGCGAAGCCAAGGACGTCGTCGATACGTTCTTCACTGAAGTTCGCGACGCTCTCATCCAGGGGGTTGAAGTCAAGCTTTCTGGATTTGGCAGTTTCCAGGTGCGTCAGAAGCCGCCGCGTCCGGGGCGCAATCCCAAGACGGGCGAGGTCATTCCCATCCTGGCGCGCCGGGTAGTCACGTTTCACGCCAGTCAGAAGCTCAAAGAGGGTGTCGCCGGAGATGCTTCATGATGCTGGCTGCCAGCTCCGCGCCTTTGCCTCCCATTCCAGCCAAGCGCTATTTCACCATTGGCGAGGTCAGTGAACTCTGCGGCGTGAAGCCGCACATTCTGCGCTACTGGGAACAAGAATTCGCGCAGCTCAAACCCGTCAAGCGGCGAGGTAATCGGCGCTATTACCAGCACCACGAAGTGCTGTTGGTGCGCCGTATTCGCGACCTGCTCTACGAGCAAGGCTTCACCATCGCAGGGGCGCGTAATCGCCTCGGAGACGGCAGCGAGGTTCCTCACGATCAGGATGCGGCTATCCGCCTCTCTGCTGCAGAGCTGCAGGCTTTGCGCGCAGGCCTGATTGCTGCGCGCGATGGCCTTTCGCAGGCGCTGTCGGATTAATGTTTTGGTAGCGGGGCGGTGTTCTGGGTGGACACGACTTCGTGAACCACGCTCGTGGGCGTAGTCCTCACGCTGGCCCAGGTCACGATCGCGATCAATATCACGAGCACTGCCCCTACTGCAGCCCCAGTGATCGCGGCCTTGCGGCTAGGGTGTCTGAGCATCTGAGGAATCGGAACGCGTTTGAGCCAGGCTGCCCACGAAATCGTGGGGTGCTGGCGTCGGGCAGTACGGGTCCGTTCGCGCGTTTCTCCGAGCACTGTGGCGGCTTCGGGAGCCTCGAACGTCATGCCCAGTGTCTGCTGGATGCGAGGAAGCAACGTATCGGGCGCAGCGGCGTGAGGCAGCGCGTCCACGATGCCTAGCAGGTAGGCCTCCCATTTCAGGGCGCGGGCGGCCGCGGCATCGTCATGCGCGAGTAGCGTTTGAATGTCCTGCGCTTGGTCGGCCATGTCCAGACCCAGCACGTAGCGCGCGATTTCAGGGTCAGAGTACGAACGCTGGGCTTTCATGCGCGTACAGCCTCGTCGATACGTGCGAGTGCCGATTCTATTGAAGCCTGGATGTCGGGTTCGGACCGGTCCAATTTCTCGGCGATGTGGGCGTAATCCCCACCGTGCAGATAGGCCTGTAGCAGCGCGTCCAGCTGGGGTTGCGGTAAAGACGCCAGGGTGTTGGCGATGGCACCGGAGTCAGGTTGAGGATTCAGGACTGGAAGTGGAGGCTGTTCCCGCGCTTCGCCCGAGGCGGTCAATTGATGCAAGTGGCTGAGTGCGCGGTAGCGCAGGATGCTGTACATCCAGGCGCGCGCCGTTCCCAGCGAGGCGCTGTAGCCTGCTGCATTGCGCCATATGAGGACGAAGGTTTCGTGCACGACCTCTTCGGCTTCGTTTCCCAGCATGTGCTGCACCAGCGTGAACATGGGGCCGGCTTCTTGTGTGAACAGCGCCAGAAAGGCCGAGCGATCACCCGCCGCGCAAGCGGTGAGTTCGGCTTCGTAGTCAAAAACGGAAACGCTCATACCTCGTGTACGACTCTAGGGAACGTGCAGGCACGATCCTGGGGTTTTCGAAATGAGATCTATTGTATGCGCTGTTCCTTTTGAGGGTCGTATCGAAATTCCTCAACCAGGCAAGGCAGGGTTTGACCTAAACCGTACCAAAGAAGTACTATTTCATTTCCTTCACCTCAGTCACGGATGCCTCGATGCTGCGCATCAGCAAGATCGTCGATTACGGAATCCTTGTGCTCACGCACATGGCCGTGCACCCGACGCATGTGTGCAGCGCCGCAGAACTTGCTGGGGCACTGGGCCTGGGCCAACCCGTGGTCAGCAAAGTACTCAAGCTGCTGGCACAGCACGAGCTCGTGGCCAGCACGCGCGGTGCGCACGGCGGATACCGGCTGGGGCGCACTGCAGAACACATCACGGTTGCACAAGTCATCGACGCGCTCGAAGACCAGCCGTTTGGGCTGACTGAATGCACGGCGCTGCCCGGCGTCTGTTCGGTCGAGGCAGCTTGCCGTGTTCGGCCCTATTGGCAGCGCATCAACGCCGTCGTGCGCCGCACTCTTGAATCTGTTTCCGTCGCCGACATGGTGGCGGGAGAAATCCCACCCCGGGGGGTTTCTGCCCCGGTGTCTGCCGTTGCCGCCGTCGAGGCGTCGCGCGGTGTTTCAAATATCCCGTGGAGTCTGTCCAAATGAGTACTGTCAACGACAAGCTCGATTCCTTCCTCGATCGTGAGTACGACGCCGGATTCGTGACCGAGATCGAATCCGAGACCTTCCCCAAGGGGTTGGACGAGGACGTGATTCGCCGCCTGTCTGCGGTCAAGCATGAGCCCGAGTTCATGCTCGAATGGCGCCTGAAGGCCTATCGCGCCTGGCTGAAAATGTCGCAGCCTACCTGGTCGAAGGCGCATTTTCCCGAGCCCAATTACCAGGACATCAGCTATTATTCGGCGCCCAAGTCCAAGTCCAAGGAAAACGCGCCCAAAAGTCTGGACGAAGTCGATCCTGAACTGCTCAAGACCTATGAGAAGCTCGGAGTACCGTTGCACGAACGCGCCAAGCTCGCCGGGGTTGCGGTCGATGCCGTGTTCGACTCCGTGTCTGTGGCCACGACCTTTCGCAAGCAGCTGGCGGACGTAGGAATCATTTTCTGTTCGTTCTCCGAGGCCGTGCGGTCTCACCCGGATCTGGTCCAGAAGTACATGGGTTCAGTCGTGCCCCCGGGCGATAATTTCTATGCGGCACTCAATTCGGCCGTGTTCTCGGATGGCTCCTTTGTCTACATCCCCAAGGGGGTGAAGTGCCCCATGGAGCTGTCCACGTATTTCCGCATCAACAATGCCGATTCCGGGCAGTTCGAACGCACGCTCATCATTGCCGATGAAGGTGCTGTGGTCAGCTACCTGGAAGGCTGTACGGCGCCCATGCGCGACGAGAATCAGCTGCACGCAGCTGTGGTGGAACTCGTTGCCCTCGAAGACGCCAGGATCAAGTATTCCACGGTGCAGAACTGGTACCCCGGCGATGCGAACGGCGTGGGCGGCATCTACAACTTCGTCACCAAGCGTGGCGATGCCCGCGGTGCGCGCTCGCGCATTGCCTGGACCCAAGTCGAGACCGGCTCGGCCATCACCTGGAAATACCCCAGCGTGATCCTGCGGGGCGATGATTCCGTGGGCGAGTTCTACTCGGTAGCCGTGTCCAACCACTATCAGCAGGCCGATACGGGCACCAAAATGGTTCATATGGGGCGCAATACGCGCAGCACGGTCATTTCGAAGGGCATTTCAGCCGGGCATGGCGAAAACACCTTCCGCAGCCTGGTGCGCATGACGCCCAAGGCAGAGAACGCGCGTAATTACACACAGTGCGACTCGCTTTTGATCGGCAAGGAATGTGCAGCACATACCTTCCCGACGATCGAAGTGCAGAACCCTAGCGCCAATGTAGAGCACGAGGCCACCGCTTCGCGCATTGCAGAAGATCAGTTGTTTTATGCCATGCAGCGTGGCCTTTCGGCCGAGGACGCCGTGTCGATGATCGTCAATGGCTTCTGCAAGGAAGTTTTCAAGGAATTGCCCATGGAGTTCGCCGTCGAAGCGCAGAATCTGCTCGGCGTGAGCCTGGAAGGTAGCGTCGGTTAAGGAGCCATCATGCTGAATATCAAGAATCTGCACGCCTCGGTCGAAGGCAAAGAAATCCTGCGAGGTCTGGACCTCGTCATCAATCCGGGCGAAATCCACGCCATCATGGGCCCCAACGGGGCGGGCAAGAGCACGCTGTCTCAGGTGCTGACGGGGCGCGAAGCCTATAAGGTCACTGAAGGGACAGTCGAATTCGAAGGCCAGGATCTGCTTGCCTTGCCGGTCGAAGAGCGTGCGCGTGCAGGCATCTTCCTGGCGTTCCAGTACCCCATTGAGGTTCCTGGCGTCTCCAACGCGTATTTCATGCGTGCCTCAGTCAATGCCATGCGCCGCAAGCGTGGCCTGCCCGAGCTCGATGCCATGGATTTCGTCAAGAAGGCCAAAGAAGAAATGAAGCTCGTGGGCATGAAGGATGAATTCCTTTACCGCTCCGTGAACGAGGGATTCTCGGGGGGCGAAAAGAAGCGCAACGAAGTGCTGCAGATGTCGCTGCTCGAACCCAAGCTGGCCATTCTGGACGAGACCGACTCCGGGCTGGACATCGACGCGCTCAAGATCGTGGCCGATGGCGTGAACCGTCTGCGCGCTCCTGAGCGGTCCATGATCGTCATCACGCACTATCAGCGTTTGCTGGATTACATCGTGCCGGACTTTGTACACGTGCTCGCACACGGGAAGATCGTGCGTTCGGGAGGCAAAGAACTTGCTCTCGAACTCGAAGCAAAGGGCTATGGCTGGATCGACGAAGCCACGCCGGCTCGTCCGTTGCGCCGCGCCATGGGGCGAGGAGCGTCGGCATGAGCGGCGATCTCCAATTTTGGGCGGACACCTTTGCACAGCGTGCAGGTGCTTTGCCCGGTGCTGCGCTACCTTGGCTGAAGGACCTGCGCCAACAGGCGCTGGATCGCTTCATGACCGAAGGCTGGCCGACCACCAAGATCGAGGCCTGGCATCACACGTCGCTGTCACCGCTGGCTGCAGCGACATTTCAGGAAGGCGATCGCCAATCGGTGGCCGAGCAGATTGCCGCATTGAAGGCGGGGGAGTCTGGGCATTGGCTGGTGTTCGTGGATGGCGCGTTCGACGAATCTCTGTCTGATCTGAGCGAATTGCCAGACGGTGTGGTGGTATCCGCCCTGTCACGGGGTTGGCAGCACGATGCCGATGCGATTCAGGCCCTGTATGGCAAGCCTGAGCAGGGCTATGGCACCAGCGCCCTGAACCTGGCGCTCGCCAGCGATGGCGCCTGGGTGCAGCTGGCCGCCTCTGCGGTCGCCGAGCAGCCCATCCACATCGTGTGTGCGGCGGCCTCTCCCAAGGCGGCTCACTTTCTGCGTCACGTGATCGTGGCGGGTGCAGGCGCGCAGGCCACGGTCGTCGAACATTACATCGGAGTCCCGGGGGCGGCCAACTTCAGGCATGCCGTGACACGCTTGCAGCTTGACCGCGATGCACGCATCACGCACATCAAGCTGCAGCAGGAATCCGAGCAAGCCTGGCATCTGGGCGAGATCGAGGCCACACAGGAGCATGGCTCGTACTTTGGTTCGCACTCCGTATCGTTGGGGGCACGCCTGTCACGCCACGACATCATCACGCACTTCGACGACGAGCGCTGCGAGACCATGTTCAATGGGCTCTACTACGTGGACAAGCGCCGGCATGTGGATCATCACACGCTGATTGCACACGAGAAGCCCCGCTGCGTCAGCCATGAAACCTATCGAGGCATCATGGCCGATACTGGGCATGGCGTGTTTCACGGCAAGATTCTGGTGGCGGATGGTGCCGATGGTACCGATGCCGTCCAGCGTACCGACAGCTTGTTGTTGTCCCGCTTGGCCAAGTCGGATGCCCGGCCTGAGCTGGAAATCTATGCCGATGACGTCAAGTGCGCCCATGGCGCCACGGTAGGGCAGATCGACCCCGAAAGCCTGTTCTATCTGCGCACCCGCGGGATAGACGAAGCCCGTGCCCGCGATATTCTGACGTACGCTTTTGCGGCCACCAGCGTGGCGCGCATCGAGCTGCCAGTCTTGCGTCACCGCGTCGAGCACGCTATCCGGGCCTTGCTGCCGGGTGGCGCCTTCATGGAGGAAGCAGCATGAACGCGCCTGTGACGGCCCTGGAGGCCAGCCTGTTGGACCGCAGCGCCGATTTCCCCATTTTGTCGCAAGCTGTACGCGGCAAACGCCTGGCTTACCTGGATAACGGCGCCACGACGCAAAAGCCGAGCGTGGTCATTGACGCTCTTACGGAGTTCTACGAGCATTCCAATGCCAACATCCACCGGGGTGTGCATTGGCTCTCGCAGCACGCGACCGACCGCTATGAAGAAGGCCGCGAGCAAGTGCGCCGGCTGCTCAACGCTCCCAAAGCCAAGGACATCATCTTCACCCGGGGCACCACCGAATCCATCAATCTGGTAGCGCAGACGTGGGGCTTGCAGCTGAAGGCGGGCGACGAGATTCTGGTGACGGATATGGAGCACCACTCCAATATCGTGCCTTGGCAACTGCTGTGCGAGCGCACCGGGGCTGTACTGCGTCACGCCAAGGTGCTGGACGATGGCGAGCTGGATGTTGCAGATTTTCGCAGCCAGCTGAATGAACATACCCGCCTGGTGGGCCTCGCCCATGTGTCCAATGCCTTGGGTACCGTGAACCCCGTGGCCGATCTGGTGCGCATGGCGCATGCGGCTGGGGCACTGGTGTTGGTGGACGGCGCTCAGGCCGTCGCGCATGCCAAGGTGGACGTGCAGGCGCTGGATTGCGACTTTTACGCGTTCTCCGGCCACAAGATCTACGGCCCTACGGGCATCGGCGCCTTGTATGTGCGCAGTGCCATTCTGGCCGATCTGCCGCCCTGGCAAGGCGGCGGCGACATGATTCGTACCGTCAGCTTTGAGCATAGCACCTGGGCCAGCGGCCCGCAGCGCTTCGAAGCGGGTACGGCCAACATCGCGGGCGCCGTCGTGCTGGGGGTTGCGATCGACTACGTGCTGGGTGTGGGCCTGGACCGTATTGCGGCCCACGAGGCCGTCCTGCTGAACGAGGCCACCGAGCGCATGCAGGCGCTGCCGGGTGTACGGATCATCGGCACGGCACCTCACAAGGCGGGCATTTTGTCCTTCCTGGTGGATGACATCCATCCGCACGATCTGGGCACCATTCTCGACACCGAGGGGGTTGCCATCCGTGCAGGACACCATTGCGCCATGCCGCTCATGACGCGGTTCGGTATTCCGGGTACTGCTCGCGCATCCTTTGCACTGTATAACGACAGCCGCGACGTCGACGCTCTGGTGGCGGGCGTGCAAAAAGCACAGAAACTGTTTGGAGTGTCTCGATGAGAGATTCTGGCGACGGCCTGAGAGACCTGTATCAGGAAGTCATCTTTGATCACAACCGCAATCCGCGCAACTTCCATGTCATGGAAGATGCCTCGGATCATGCCAATGGCTTCAACCACCTGTGTGGCGACCAACTCACGGTGTTCGTGAAGGTGGCCGATGGTGTGGTACAGGACGTGAGCTTCATCGGCCACGGTTGTGCCATCTCCAAGGCTTCTGCGTCACTCATGACTGAAGCGGTGCGTGGCATGCCTGTCGACGAGGTGGAAGCCTTGTTCGAGAATATCCACGCCATGCTCACCGAAGCACACCCGGACTGTGATCTGGGCAAACTCGAGGCCTTGTCTGGGGTGCGCGAGTTTCCGTCGCGGGTCAAATGCGCGACGCTGGCCTGGCACACGCTGCACAATGCCATCACCCATGCGGGTGACATGGCTGTGACCGAATAATCTGAATCAGAAGGTATTGCAATGGGCATGGAACGTCAGGAAGTTATCGTCAGCCGCGATTGCGCCGCTGTGACGGTGCCATACGGGTCCCCAGTCACCATCGAGGCGGGCTGCGAGGCGACCATCACGCAGCAGCTGGGTGGCACCTATACCGTGATGGTAGAAGGCAACCTGTATCGGGTCGAAGGCAAGGATGGCGATGCGTTGGGCTTTGAGCCCACCGAGTCGGTCGAGCACAAGCACGAAGGCCCCATTACGGCTGATGCCGTCGAGGACGCTGCCTGGGAAATCCTGTCCACCTGCTACGATCCAGAAATCCCGGTCGACATCGTGAACCTTGGCCTGGTCTACAGCCTCAAGGTAGAGCCTGCGGGCGCGCCCGAACGCTTTCGTATCGAGATGTCCATGACACTCACCGCCGCCGGTTGCGGCATGGGGACCATGATCTCGGATGAAGCTCGCAACAAGCTGCTCAACATCGAAGGTGTGGACGAGGCGGTGGTCGATCTCGTCTGGGACCCGCCTTGGAGCCGTGACATGATCAGCGAACCAGCGAAGTTGCAGCTCGGCTTGCTGTAGCGGTGCGGCCGCAGAGCTGGCGGTGATTTATCAAGGGCTTACAGATCCTGGTCTGTAAGCCCTTTTTTTCACACGCGAGCCAAGCCCCCACGCCGCCTCACAGCGAGAGAACAGGCTTGCCACACGGCATGAACTGCCCATGCCCGGAGTGGCCGAGATATTCGAAAGATTTGGCCACCAGTTGCCCCCGCGAGAATGTCATCACCGGCCAACCCGTGATGGCGATGCCCTCGTAAGGGGTGTAATCCACGTTGTGGTGCAACATGGTGTTGTGGATTGAAACCTTGACTTCAGGGTCCCACAGCGCGATATCAGCGTCAGCTCCCACCACAATCGACCCTTTGCGCGGGTACAGACCGTACAGCTTGGCAGGTTGAGTCGAAGTCATGGCCACGAACTGATGAATACTGATTCGCCCACCCACAACACCGCCTGAAAACAGAAGTGGTAGCCGTGTCTCCAGGCCAGGGATCCCGTTGGGAATGTGATGAAAGTGCAATTCGTGCCCACCCAGCTTTTTGCCTTCAGCGTCGTCGAACGAATACGGCGCATGATCGGACGAAAATACCGAAAATACGTTGTGCGCCAATGCACGCCAGACTGCTTCTTGATTCTGCGGGTCGCGCGGCGGAGGGCTGCATACACACTTGGCGCCTTCATACCCATGCTGGTCCAGATCATCCGCCGTCAGGTACAGGTATTGAGGACAGGTTTCCGCAAAAATTCGCATGCCGCGCCCATGTGCCCAGCGGATCTGCTCAATGGCTTCGGCTCCCGAGACGTGCACGATCAAAATCGGCACATCGGTCAGCTCTGAAAAAGTAATGGCTCGGTGGGTTGCCTCGCGTTCTACCGCCTGCGGACGCGAAACAGCGTGGTATTTGGGCGCCGTCTTCCCGTCTGCTACCAAGCGATCCGTCAGCCAAGAAATGCAATCGGAATTCTCAGCGTGGACCATGACCAGCGCACCGTGCTCGTGGGCTACTGTGAGCACGTCCAGAATCTGACGGTCATCAAGCTTCAAGTCGTCATAGGTCATGTAGATCTTGAATGAGGTGTAGCCCTCTTGGATGAGAGCAGGCAACTCGTCTTTCAAGACCTTGGGTGTCGGGTCGGTGATAATCATGTGAAAGGCGTAATCCAGGCAGGACTTCCGACCGGCTCGCCGGTGATAGTCTTCTACCGCGGCCCGCAGTGATTGCCCACGCATCTGCGCCGCAAATGGAATGATCGTGGTCGTCCCTCCGCATGCAGCCGAGCGCGAACCGCTCTCGAAATCATCTGCCATATGGCCGATTTCCTGAGGCTGATCCAGGTGACAATGCGCATCTACGCCTCCAGGCAGAGCCAGCAAGCCTTTCGCATCAATCACTCGCTCTGCTTCACCCAGATCATGGCCCAGCGCCTCGATCTTGCCGCCTCTGACTGCAATATCGGCGAAGAATAGATCCGAGGCAGTGACCACCTCGGCGTTTGTAATCATCAAATCGTATTTGCTACCCATATTGCGACTCCGTTCTGTGCGGGTGATTTAGGCGTAGAGGCCACTGATACATATTATTAACTCAACATTATTGTTGACAGTAGTGTTAACACTTATTTTGACAATGATGAAAGAAATCTATCATGGCTTCGTCAAGTGAGACACGCCCCTTTGGGGTCCATATAACGGAGACAACCATGAGCCAAGCAGCTACCGCTTCGCCCCAAGCTTCAGTCAGCAGCGCAGCACCCACCCGCGTCCGATGGCACATCTTTCTTCTGATGCTGCTGCTGATCTCGATCAACTACATCGATCGAGCGTCAATCTCGGTCGCCATGCCCTTGATTGGCGAAGAGTTCAAAATCGGCCCCACCACTCAAGGTATTTTGCTGAGCTCGTTCTTCTGGACTTATGCGTTCATGCAAATCCCAGGCGGCATGCTGGCTGATCGCTTTGGACCCAGAAGGACCATCGTGGGTGCCACGATCGGATGGGGGTTGTTTCAGGCAATCGCCAGCGTCTGCACGGGGTGGATCGGTCTTGCAGCCACACGGCTGGGGTTAGGTGCTGCCGAAGCCCCCATCTACCCGGCAGGCGGCAAGCTTAACGGCATCTGGATGACCCAAACCGAGCGTGGGCGCGGCGCAACGCTTCTCGATGGCGGGGCTCCCCTGGGTTCCGCGCTAGGCGCACTCGTCATTTCAGCACTCATCGGTTGGTTCGGCTCGTGGCGCATTGCCTTCATCGTCGCCGGTGTGGGAACCATGTTCGCGGGCTGGCTGGCCTGGCACGTCATCCGTGACCACCCACGGCAACACCCGGCCGTCAACGACGCTGAAGCCGAGTACATCGAAGCGGCCCATGCAGCAGATGCCGCCCTGGAACCCGACACAACGGGCGGCAAGCTCGTGGACTTTCTAGCTTATCGCTCGGTGTGGGGGATGTTCCTGGGCTGGATGTTCTTTAACGCCCTTTTTTATGGCCTTCTGACCTGGATGCCGAACTACCTGGCAGCAGTCCACGGCTTCAATATCAAAGAAATGGGCGGTGCGATCTTCATCATGTTTTTTGCCGGCTTTGTGGGCGAACTCGTCGGTGGATGGATCGCCGACAAATGGATCAGTTCCGGTGCCAGTCAAGGCAAAGTCTTGCGCACCCTCTTTGGCATTGCCTCCATCCTGGCCACCATTGCCATCTACAGCGTGTCAAAGGTAAAAGATCCGATCGCAGTCGTAGTCTTGCTTTCAGCCACATTGTTTTTCTTGCGCTGGTGCGGTGTGTTCTGGGCCATTCCGTCCATCATCGGTACTCGCAAGCGGGTGGGATTCCTCGGCGGCTTCATGAACCTGGGTGGTAATTGTGCAGGTATCGGGGTCCCCATCATCGTCGGCATCATCGTCCAGACCACGGGCTCCTATTTCTACGCACTGATGATGTTCGCCGGTGCCGGGTTGGGCCTGTTCATTGCTTCGACCATGCTCATCGACTACAACAAGAAGATCCCTGTTTAAGGCCCACCATGACAAACAAACAATTCATCGGGGTCCTGACGCCTTCTTCGAATACCGCATTGGAGCCGCTCACAAGCGCTATCCTGGCCGACGTCCCGGGGGTCTCTGCACACTTCTCTCGCTTCCGAGTGACCGAGATTTCGCTGCGACCGCAATCGGTTGGTCAATTTGATATCGGCACCATCCTGGAAGCGGCGAAACTTCTAGCCGACGCCAAAGTCGGCGTCATCTGCTGGAGCGGCACAGCCGCCAGCTGGTTGGGAGTTGAACAAGACCAGGCCTTGTGCAAGGCCATCGAACAAGAGACCGGCATTCCGGCGACTACTTCGGTGCTGGCGCTCAACGAGCTTCTCGTGCGGGACAAAATCCGCAAGCTGGGTCTGGTCTCGCCGTACATTCAAGAGGTTCAAGATCTCATCATCAAGAACTATGCAGCTCACGGGATAGACTGCTCGGCCGAGGCCCACCTGAGCCTGACAGTCAACCACGCATTCGGTTTGGTTGCGCCCGAAACTCTGGCTGATCTACTCAGAGAGGTGACCCGACACAAACCGGATGGTCTGACCGTCATGTGCACCAACTTACGCGCGGCCCACCTCGCCCACGATCTGGAAGAGGAACTTGGCATCCCGCTCTACGACTCGGTATCGGTCGTAGTCTGGAAGGCGCTGCAAATGCTGGGGGTTCCTGCTGGCACCGTGAAAGGCTGGGGGCGCCTTTTCGACTGACCCCGCCCCACGTTATCAACGGGGCGACAGCCCGCTCAGTGCTGTCGGCCTGCGCCCCTCAACGGAGATTCCTCATGCGTCTGCTCATCATTAATCCCAACATCTCGACGAGTGTCAGCAAGCTGATTGACACTGAAGCCCATCTGGCGGCCGCCCCTGGCACGCAGATCACCACCCTGACGGCACAACTCGGCGTCGCCTATATCGAGACCCGCTTTGAATCTCTCATTGCGGGATATGCCACCGCCGTTCTGGCTTTCGAACATGCATCGGCGCATGACGCCCTCATCGTTGCGGCCTTTGGCGACCCCGGCATCACCGGCCTGCGGGAAGCGCTGGACATCCCTGTTGTCGGCCTCACGGAAGCAGCCCTCATGAGTGCCTGCTTGCTAGGACAGCGATTCTCGATCATCGCCATTTCGCCACGCATCACGGCCTGGTACCGAGAGAACGTGGAGCGCAACGGCCTGATCTCACGCCTGGCCAGCATCCGTCACCTGGAAAGCCCGCTACGAGATATCGGCACCGTACAGGACGACCATGCAGAAAGGCTGGTGGCACTGTGCCACGAAGCGGTACGGCAGGACAACGCTGATGTAATCATTCTTGCGGGCGCACCGCTCGCCGGGCTCGCCCGCCGTGTGAAAGACCGGCTTCCTGTACCAGTCGTAGATGGGGTCTCGAGTGCCGTCTGCCATGCGCAAACGCTCGCTCAATTGGCTCCAAAAGGGGCGACTGAGGGCAGTTTCGCCCAGCCTCCCGTCAAGCCCAACATCGGCTTGCCCGACGCGCTCGCACGACTGCTCGCCCGAGAAACGCACGCCTGATTTTCACGGCAATAAAACACGCAGCGGTTCCCAAAGGAGCGAAGTTGATAAAATGAGGGGCATGCGGATTAAGACTGTAGATGCAACAATCGGTAGACTAGTTTGAAACCACGTGATCTCAGCGCACCAGATATCGCGCAAAAACTCTATTCAGCGATTCTTGAACACCGCATTCCACCGGGAACCAAGCTCGCTGAAGGCCGCCTTGCCACCATCTTCTCGGTCAACCGGGCCCGCATCCGCGAGGTGCTCGCCCGCCTTGCACACGAGCAAGTCGTCGAGCTCGTCCCGCATCAAGGTGCACACGTCGCAAAGCCCACGGTTGAGGACGCCAAAAGCGTCTTCGAGGCCAGGCGGCTTGTGGAGCCCTTCACAGTGCGCAAACTGACCACCACGCTGACGGCGGACAAGACTGCCTTGTTGCGTCGGCATCTCGCCAAGGAAGAGGAGGCACGTCGCCTGGATGACCAGCCCAGCATTATTCGCCTTTCGGGCGAATTTCACGTCTTGCTGGCGGATCTGGCCGGAAACACGGCACTGCTGCGAACCACGCGTGAGCTGTCGATGCAAACCTGCCTGATCATCAGTCTTTATAGCCACTCCACAGCACTCAGTTGCCGCGCAGACGAGCACGAGACCATTGCCCAGGCGGTCATTGACAAAGAAGCCGAGCAGGCCGTGCACCTCATCCTGGAGCACTTTGACCACATCCAGGGCAGCCTGGAGCTCAATGCGCTGCAGGAAGACATAGACCTCGAAGGGCTGTTCGCAGAGAACTGAATGCGTCCTTTGACCAGGCACTTTGCCCAAGGTGGCCCCGTCGAGAGCTAAATGGAAATGCCCGGTACAGGGAGCTGCTCGGCCTGCTGCGGACGTGCCAAGTTGACGACACTCGGCGGGTTTACCGGGTGCTTACTCAGCATCGACATTTCGGCACGCGTATCTCCAGTTGATACATGGGTGTAAAAGCGGGTTTCTGCGCTTGTCCTGTCTGTAAGCGGGGCAGTTAAATGGAAGGGAGGCAACAGGAGGATCAGCAGATGTCGCATGTTGAACTTTCCGGAAGCGCCCGGCCCTTGATGGCGGGTGCGCGATGCATCGGAAGCGCCGATCCGGGCGAACGGATCGAAGTGACTCTGGTGCTGCGTCGCCCGCATGCGGATGCGTTGAGTGAACAGGGTCGGAGGATGCTGGCAGGTGAAGCTTTCCATGCGCTGTCGCGCGACGCCTTTGCCCGGCAGTTCGGAGCGGCTCCTGAGGACTTGGACGCGGTAGTCCAGTTTGCCCGGCAGTATGCGCTAAAGGTCGTCCGGCAGGAAGCTGCGGCAGGTACGGTGGTCTTGACGGGTCCGGTCAAGCAGTTCAATCAGGCGTTCGGGATCGTGTTGCAGCACTACCAGCATCCGGGGGGCATCTATAGAGGGTGCGAGACGGCGCTGCGCATACCCGAAGCTCTGCGAGATATCGTCACGGCGGTCCTGGGCCTGGACGACAGACCGCAAGCCCGCGCACATATCCGCTTTCGCCCGCCGCTTCAGCCTGCTCGGCAGGGCGAGGCGGTGGGTTATCTGCCGACTGAGCTGGCCGCTCTCTACGATTTTCCGAATTCGGCGGGAGCGGGGCAGTGCGTGGGCCTGATTGAACTCGGCGGCGGATATGCGGCCCAGGATGCACAGACGTACTTTTCCGAACTGAGGCTGGCTGCTCCTGAAGTGACCGTTGTGTCGGTGGACGGCGCCGCAGCCGATCCGACCGGCGACCCGAGCGGGCCGGACGGTGAAGTCATGCTGGACGTGGAGATCGCGGGGGCGGTGGCACCCCAGGCCCATCTGGTGCTTTATTTTGCGGCCAACAGTGATGCCGGATTCATCCAGGCCTTCAACGCTGCCCTGCACGACAGCACACATCGTCCCTCTGTCATTTCCATCAGCTGGGGTGGGCCTGAGGCATCCTGGACCGCGCAGTCGCTGCAGTCGTTCAATCAGGCACTGCAGGCTGCCGCCATGATGGGCGTCACCGTGTGTGCCGCTGCGGGAGACAGCGGGGCTGGCGATGGTTTGTCCGGTGACCATGTGGATTTTCCCGCGTCCAGCCCTTATGCGCTGGCTTGTGGCGGTACGCGGCTGGAAGCGGCAGGTCAGACGATTACGCGGGAGACGGTCTGGAATGACGGATCGCAGGGTGGTGCAGGGGGAGGCGGCGTGAGTGCCGTATTTGCGCGACCGCAGTGGCAGGACGGGCTGACCGTTCGCACGCCGGAAGGTACGGCGCCGCTGTCGCGGCGAGGCATCCCCGACGTGGCCGGCAATGCGGATCCTGCCACCGGCTACCGCATCCAGGTGGATGGGACTGCGCAGGTGGTAGGGGGTACCAGCGCCGTGGCTCCCTTGTGGGCTGGCCTTATCGCCCGGATCAATGCGCTGCAGCCGCAGCCGGTGGGTTATGCGCATGCCCGTCTGTATGCCGCACCGCAGGCCTTCCGCGACATTACCCAGGGTAGCAACGGCGGGTTTTCGGCCACGAAGGGGTGGGATGCGTGTACCGGCCTGGGGAGCCCGAAAGGGCAGCAGGTAGCGCAGGTCTTTGCAGGAGGAACAGAATGAAAGATCAGCCTTATTCTGATTCGACGGCCTATGGCAATGGTCCGGATGATTCCGTGACCGATGTGGCCGAACACGCCGCCGTCACCCACCATGTATTGAAGCTGGCCGACCGAGCGTTGTCTTATACCGCGCGTGCGGGCCATCTGGTCGCCGTCGACCCCAGCAGTTCGCGCCCTAGCGCGAAGTTCTTCTATGTGGCCTTCACACTGGACGGGGATGAGGCGCACGCACGGCCCGTCACCTTCTTCTACAACGGTGGGCCGGGCTCGTCCTCGGTTTTCGTGTTGCTGGGCTCGTTTGCTCCGCGCCGCATTCGTACCTCCATGCCGGATTTCACGCCGCCTGCGCCCTATGTGATGGAAGACAATTCCGACAGCTTGCTGGACCGCAGTGATCTGGTCTTCATCAATCCGGTGGGGACAGGCTATTCGGCGGCCGTCTCCCCCTGGAAGAATCGCGATTTCTGGGGGGTGGACCAGGACGCCGCTTCGCTGAAGCAGTTCATCAAGCGCTACCTGACCGAATACGATCGCTGGAATTCACCCAAGTTCCTGTATGGTGAGTCCTATGGCACCGCCCGCAGCGCCGTGCTGTCCTACGCCCTGCACGAAGACGGCGTTGATCTCAACGGCGTGACGCTGCAGTCGTCGATCCTGGATTATGCGCAGGCGGGTGATCCCGTCGGTGCATTGCCGACGGCAGCGGCGGACGCCTGGTATCACCATAAACTGGGTCTGCAGCGTGTGCCTGGCGATCTGGCCTCCTTGATGGCAACGGTTCGCGGCTTCGCGGCGGGCGACTTCGCCAAGGCACTGGCGGCGTACCCCAAGGTGGCGGCGGGCACCCTGGATCAGCTGTCCACATACACGGGCATCGATAAAGCCACCCTGACGTCCTGGCACCTGGATGTTGCCGCGGGCGACGATGCCGGCCATACGCTGTTCCTGATCCGGCTGCTGCATGAACAGGGCCTCGCGCTGGGCGCTTATGATGGCCGGGTGACGGGTGTCGATACTGGGATCGCGCGCCAGATTTCACCCAATTCAGGCGGCAATGACCCCGCGATGACGGCCGTATCGGGCGTTTATACCGCCATGTGGAATCACTATCTGAACGACGAACTGAAGTTCACGTCCGACTCGGCCTTCACCGACCTGAACGATCAGGCGTTTCAGTATTGGGACTTCCATCACCTGGATCCCGCTGGTGTGCAGAAGGGCCTGGACGCCAAGGGCAACGTCGTGCTGTATACGGCTGGAGATCTGGCAGCAACGATGAGCTTGAACGTAGATCTGAAAGTGCTGTCGGCTAACGGCTATTACGACTTCGTCACGCCGTTCTTCCAAACCGAGACGGATCTTCAGGACATGCCGCTGGCCAACGAAGCCATCCGCAAGAACCTGACCGTACGCTGTTATCCTTCCGGCCACATGGTCTACCTGGATGGTTGGTCGCGCACGGCCCTGAAGGCTGACGTGGCGGCCATGATGGACGCTGCCATGGCCGATCATGCGGCCGTGGCTCGCATCCGCGGGCTACAGGCTCGACATGTATCGGCCGCGACATCGCCGAAGCGATGAAGGGGATAGCAGCGCTCTTGAAGGCTGCCGCGATGCAGAAGTTTCTGTGCTAGAATCGCAGTCTTTCGGGGCGTAGCGCAGCCTGGTAGCGCACTTGCATGGGGTGCAAGGGGTCGCGAGTTCGAATCCCGCCGTCCCGACCAGCATTATCAAGGGCTTACAGAGGAACCTCTGCAAGCCCTTGTTCTTTTCCCTGCATTTTTCCCCATCAGATTTTTTGTCGTCGTGTGGGGACGAGGCCTGCTTTCGCCGCTGGAGTCAAGGCCACCCGCATTTCGTGAGGTTCCGTGTCGCTACGAATTTGGTCAGCGAATCTTTTGCATTTCCGTGGTCCGCTCTTTAATCCGCAGCCGATTTACCCGCATTGCCGCGGCGGTCGGCTTCCAGTCGTTCCAATAGGTATCGGGCGTGCCTGGGAAGTCCTCCCGACGTACGCCTGAGAATGTTGGCTTGTATCCGCGTTTTTTCATTTCCTCGATTAGAGCCATGTGGCGTCTGGCGAGATAACCCAGCCGTGTGTAGAAGAACAGTAGGTGTCCTCTCCCGAGGACGTATGTCTTGGGCTGTGAAAACGCTCCACGCGCGGCCGCCTTTTGCGCCAGTGCAAACACTCTGGGTAATTCCCTATACTCCGCGACGAGGTGAGGGCCACTGAGCTGTTCAACAGGGATGCAGTTTATGCGGGTCATAGTGTTCAGATTGAGTGAAAGCCGTTTTATCTCAGCCGCCTCCCGCTGCGTCCGGAAGGCTGGAGGGAGTCTGCGTGTATCGCGTATTCAGGGTCATTCCACCTGGTAGTCAATTCATGACCAGGATGTGAGTGCAGATCTGCCTGGACACGAGCGTCGGCACATCTAGTCGGAACTTTCCTCAGACCTGTCGATGGACACGTGTGCCCGCCAGGCTTTGCGCGACGGGCATCAATTCGATGATGTTGATGTTGACCCGGGCTGGCTGGCTGGCGGCCCAGACGACGGCTTCGGCCACGTCTTCAGGCTTGAGGGCGTCGACATGCTCGTAGAACGCGGCAGCCTTGGCTTCGTCGCCGTGCATGCGTACGGCTGAAAATTCGGTTCCACCGACCATTCCTGGTTCAATGTTGGTGACGCGCACCTGTGTACCAAACAGATCCGCGCGCAAGCCCATGCTGAACTGCCGTACGAAGGCCTTGGTTCCGCCGTAGACGTTGCTGCCCTGGTAGGCGTAGTTGCCAGTCACCGAGCCGATATTGATGATGTGCCCGTGGTCGCGAGCCACCATACCGGGCAGAAAGCGGTGCACCATGCGGCTCAGACCGAGCGCGTTGGTTTGAATCATGCGTTCCCAGTCGAGCATGTCGCTTTGCTGAGCCGGCTTCGTGCCCAGGGCCAGCCCGGCATTGTTCACCAGCAATTGCAGGCCTTGGGGGCAGTTGGCCTCGAGCGTTTGTGCTGCCTGCTCGATGCTGTCCTCTGAGGTGACGTCCAGCGCCAGGGCGTGAAAGCGCTCGCCCAGTGTCTGTTCCAGGTGCTGCAGGCGGTCCAATCGCCGCGCCGCGCCATAAACGGTCCAGCCATTCCTGGATAGGGCAGTGGCGATTGCCAGGCCAAAGCCTGCTGAGGCGCCCGTGACCAACGCGGTGCGGGACGGCGTGGCAGTGGTGGCAGGGCCCGTGGTTTCGTAGGCGGCGTTGGCGTGCTGGTGTGAACTCATGGCGTGTTCCCGGAGAGGGCAGGGGTGGAAGAAAATTCCGGGCTTGAAGGCCCGGAATGAATTTACCGCAATGTGGCAAGCCTGTGGCAAGCCGTGTCTGCGCTTCAGGCGCGCAGGTGTTGCATGGCTTCTCTCAGATCGGCGATGAGATCGTCGGGTGATTCCAGCCCCACGTGCAGTCGCACCAGCGAACCCTGATAGGGCCAGGGGGATGCTTCGCGCTCCGGCATGGGTACTTCTGGCATGACCATGCTCTCGAATCCGCCCCAGGAAAATCCCAGGTGGAAGAGTTGCAGGGCATCGACGAAGGCGCGCAGCGATTCTTGGGTGCAGGGCTTGAAGACCACGCCAAAGAGGCCGGAAGAGCCCTTGAAATCGCGCTTCCAGAGGGTGTGGCCCGGGGCGCCTGGCAGCCCTGGGTGCAGGACTTGTTCGACTTCGGGTTGAGCAGCCAGCCATTCGGCCACCTGCAGCGCGCTGCGTTGATGACGTTCCAGACGAACCGAGAGGGTGCGCAAGCCGCGCTGCGCGAGGTAGGCATCGTCCGGGCCTGCATTCAGGCCGTGCGCGAAAGCCTGCTCGTGAACTTCCTGCCAGCATTCGCGGGTGGTCGTGATCGCCCCCAGAAGCACGTCAGAGTGACCTGTGATGTATTTTGTGCAGGCTTGCACGGACACGTCCACGCCATGCTCCAGCGCCTTGAAGTACAGCGGCGATGCCCAGGTGTTGTCCATGACGACGCGAGCCCCGTGATGGTGGGCGCAGTCAGCGATGGCTGGAATATCCTGCACTTCGAAGGTCTGCGAGCCGGGTGACTCGACATAGACGACGCGTGTGTTGGCCTGGATCAGTGCTTCGATTCCTGCACCGATCTGTGGGTCGTAAAAAGTGGTCGTGATGCCATAGCGTCCAAGGACCGTCTTGGCGTAGTGGCGCACAGGGCCGTAGGCGCTGTCGCTCATGAGCACGTGGTCGCCCGCCTTCAGGAAGGCAGACAGACCGGCGATGCAGGCGCCGAGCCCGGATGACGCGAGCAGCGTGCGGTAGCCACCTTCGAGGTAGGCGATCGAATCCTGCAGGGCGAAAGTGGTGGCAGTGCCCAGACGGCCGTACCAGAGCACACCGGGTTCGTCACGTGCCAGCGCTTGTTGGCGCCGGTCCATGTCGGCCATGTCGTCGAACACCAGTGTCGAAGCTCGGCAGACAGGGGGGTTGACGCTCCCGCCGAAGTCATGCGGGCTGCGTGTACCGTGAGAGAGGAAGGTTTCCACCGCAAGACCACTTTGCCGCGAGGCAGTGACGGGAGTCCGGGTGGCTGCCATTTCCTGTACGGCCTTGCGTGCCAGTGGTGCGTTCATGTGCTGTCTCGTTGTCGGGCTTTGATAATGGACAGTCTAGCGATGCTCAACGAGAAAGTGCTTGCTTTGTTTCCTATGGATCTGTTTGAATTTAGAAATTAATTCTAAATTAGTAGTCCTATGGATAAACTCGACTGCAAAATTCTTGAGATCTTGCAAGCAGATGCTTCGATTGGGCTGGCCGATCTTGCCACGCGAGTAGGCTTGTCCACCACGCCGTGCTGGCGGCGGGTTCAGCGCTTGAAAGATCTGAAGGTGATTCGTGCACAGGTCGCCTTGTGTGACCCTGCGCAGCTCAACCTGGGCCTGACGGCTTTCGTCACGATTCGCGCCGCACGTCATGATGACGACTGGACACGGCGTTTTCTGGATGGCGTGGCGGCGATTCCGGAGGTGCTCGAGGCCTACCGTATGGCGGGCGACGTCGACTACCTGCTGAAAGTGGTGGTCTCCGACATCGCCGGCTACGATCGGGTCTACAAGAGGCTCATCAAGGTTGCTGAGCTGACGGACGTGAGCTCAGGATTCGTCATGGAGGTGGTGCGTTACACCACGGCGCTGCCCCTGGATCATGTCCGGGCTGGCGTGGCACGTTGAACTCGGTACCTCAGGCCGTTACGCTGGCATGCAGGTTTGCGACGGCTTTTGGGGTATTGCGAAAGCCGATGCCCAGACGGTTGTAGGCGTTCATGACGCTGATTGCCAGCGTCAGATCAGCAAGTTCCTTGTCGCTGAAGACGGCCTCCACCGCGTCGTAGTCGGCATCCGGTGCGTGGGTTTCCGACACCCGTGTGAGCGACTCGGCCCAGGCCAGGGCGGCGCGCTCGCGACGATCGAACAGATCGTCGGATTCTTCCCAGACGGGCACCAGCACGATTTTTTCGATGCTCATGCCGCCCTTCATCAGGTCGCGCGTGTGCAGATCGATGCAATAGGCGCAGCCGTTGATGAGCGAGACCCGCAGGTACACCAAGTCAATGAGCAGTTGCGGCAGGCCGCAGTTGTCCAGGTATTGGTGAACCGTTCCCAGCGCCTTGGCGCCTTGCGGGATGACTTCGCGGTAATTTAGGCGGTGTGTCATGGTGCGTGCCTCTTGGAAGTAGTGGTGACGATGCCCCATTATGCGCCACCGGTTTTGCGGCTGGCTGGATGGGGCACGGACCACGAGGCCTTCAGTAGCGGATGGTGGGGCGCCGTTTGG
Source organism: Castellaniella sp. (assembly GCF_036379515.1). Taxonomy (GTDB): domain Bacteria; phylum Pseudomonadota; class Gammaproteobacteria; order Burkholderiales; family Burkholderiaceae_B; genus Castellaniella. The sequence continues at coordinate 216,087 of NZ_DASVGN010000038.1, read as the reverse complement.
GTGGGGCGACGATATTTGCTCGAACGACGAAGTCGCCGAAGTGCTCACCGCGGGTACGCTCTTCGGCATAGCGGCCAAATACGCCGTCCAGCGCCGACAGGATGGCCTGCTCGTCGGCGTTTTCCAGAAAGAGCGCGTTCAGGCGTTCGCCGATGTGGTCGGCACCGATGCGCAAATCGTATTTGCCGACTGCGCGACCGACCAGGCCGATTTCCCCCATGTACGAACGCGAGCAACTGTTGGGGCAGCCCGAGATTCGAAAGTGGATAGGCTCGTCGCGCAAGCCGTGCTTGTCCAGCAGCTCTTCCAGTTTGTCGAGAATGTGCGGCAGGTAGCGTTCGGATTCGGCCATGGCCAGGCCGCAGGTGGGCAGGGCCACGCAGGACAGGGCTTGCAGTCGCAGCCCGCTTGCACGCTTGTAATCGTCCAGACCGTATTCTTTGACCAGCGCGTTGATGTCCGCACGGTCCGAAGCGGCCACGTTGGCAATGACCAGGTTTTGATCGCAGGTCATGCGGAATTCGCCCTTGTGGATGCGGGCGATCTCGCGCATTCCCGTTTGTCGCGGGTGACCTTCGACGTCGCGAATGCGACCGCTGGGGATCTGCAGTGTCAGGTGCCATTGGCCGTTGTCACCCTTGATCCAGCCGTAGCGGTCGCCATTGTGTTCGAAGTGATAAGGCCGTGGCGGCTCGATCTTGAAGCTCAGGCGTGATTGCAGCTCGTCGTGGAACCACTGCAGACCTCGGTCGTCGATGGTGTATTTCAGCCGTGCATGCTTGCGTTCGCTACGGTCGCCGAAATCGCGTTGGACCGCCACGGCGTGCCAGCATGTTTCCAGCAGATGGTCCGGCGTGACGAAGCCGATCAGGTCGCCCAGTGAAGGGTAGGTTTTTGAGTCACCGGCGGTGGCGCCCATGCTCCCTCCTGGGGCGAGGTTGAAGCCTTGAAGGATGTGGTCTTCGCCAATGATCGCGATGAGACCAAAGTCCTGTGCGAAGACGTCGATGTCATTGTATGGAGGGACGGCAATGCCAAACTTGAATTTGCGCGGCAGATAGGCTTTGCTCAGCAAGGGTTCGTCGTCCTGCGCTCCGTCGGTGGTGTTGGCAAGACGGTCTATCCAAAGCTCCTTGTACGCAGTCGTGTGCGGCTTGACGTGGTTCATGAGCTTGAGTGCCCAGTCGTAGACCTCGGCGTGGCTCGACGACAGCTGTGGGTTCACCGAGCAGATGACGTTGCGCACGTCGTCGCCGCAAGCCGCCAGTGTGGACAGGCCGGTGTTGTTGATCCCGCCGATCATGTCTCGCAGGTGCTCCTTGCGGATACCATGGAACTGAAAGGTCTGGCGGGTGGTGATGCGCAGTCCATTGCTCGTGTATTGGCTTGCCAGCATATCCAGTCCCAGCCATTGCGCTGGGGTGATGACGCCGCCCGGCAGACGCACGCGGACCATAAATCCGTAGTCGGGTTCCAGCTTCTGACGGCGCCGTTCGTCGCGCACGTCACGGTTGTCCTGCTGGTAGCTGCCATGAAATTTCAGGAGCTTGGTATCTGGCTCGCTGATTGAGCCTGTCGTCGGGTCTGCCAGCCCCTGGTCGATCGTGCCGCGCAGGAAGTGGCTGTCGGCTTTGATGAGTTCCAGGGTGGAGAGTGGGGTAGTAGTTTGTTGCGTCATGTAGGTTCCAGATGGGATCGATACATTGTTCGTAGGAGGATCAGGCTCAGTACACGTCGCGGGTGTAACGGCCTTCGGTCAGCAGCGCTTCTGCCCAGGTTGTGGCTTCTTCGCGAGATTGGTGGCCGTGCTCGGCGGCAATGTCGACCAGCGCGGTGTGAACGTCAGGTGCCATCCTGTCTGCATTACCGCAGACGTAGAGATGGGCACCGTGCTCCAGCCATTCCCAAATTTGGGCGCCGTGTTCGCGCAGCCGGTGCTGCACGTAGATTTTTTCGGCCTGGTCGCGTGAAAAGGCGACGTCCAGACGGGTCAGCAGGCCTTCCTTGAGCGCCTGCAGCCACTCGATCTGATACAGAAAATCGCTGTGGCGATGGGGGTTGCCGAAGAACAGCCAGTTGCGTCCCGTGGCACTTTGGGTTTGGCGTTGTTGCAGGAAGGCGCGAAAGGGGGCGACACCTGTACCGGGGCCAATCATGATTACATCGCGCGTCGTGTCCTGCGGCAGGCGGAAGCGCTCGTTGGGTTCTACGAATATCGGTACCTGTGTCCCTTCGGCAGCCTGGCTGAGGTAGTGGCTGGCCACGCCCCAGCGCGGTTCACCGTCGTGTTCGAAGTCCAGCAGGGCGACCGTAAGATGCACCTCTTCGTCCACCTGTTCCTGGCTGCTTGCGATGGAATACAGGCGGGGCGCGAGGGGGCGCAGCGCGGCGACGAGTGCATCCCCGTCCCAGGCGGTTGGGTATGCGCGCAACAGGTCGAGCAGCTGCCAGTTTTCAAGCAGTTGTGAGAGCTCTGCGGATGCCTCGGGTTGCAGCAACGCCTGAAGCCTCGCGTGGTGGCCCCGTTCGGCGTGGGCGCGGACAAATGGACGCGTCAGAAGCGTGAGCTCGCGGCGTTCAGTGAGCCATCGAGCCAGCGGCCGACGCTCCTCGCCCAGCGTGATTTCCAGGCTTCCGTCCAGCCCCAGCGCATCCAGAATGCGAACGACCAGGTCGGGTGCCTGTGTGGGCCACACACCCAGTGCATCGCCTGGCTGGTAACGCAGGCCGCTGCCCTGCAGTGAGAGTTCGATGTGCCGTACATCCTTGTTACTATCCTCCGCCACGATCGCCTGATTGACGAGGACTTCCGCCAGGAAGGGGCGCTCGCGAGTCCAGGCGGCGTGGGCCGGTCGCAAGAAAGTCACTACGCCACCAGTGGGAGGATGTCGCGCCGAATCGGGATGCCCAAGCTGTTTGCGAGCGTGCTGCAGCGCGTCCTCTGCCCAGGGGGTGGCAATCTGTTCCAGATCCACATCGGCTTCGGCTCGGGTGAGCAGACGTTGGGCCCCCAGCTCTGCAAACCGTTCATCCAGACGCCGGCCGATACCGCAGAAATCTGCGTAGCTGGAGTCGCCCAGTGCCAATACGGCGTATGAAAGCTCGGGTAGCGCCGGCGCGCGCCGGCTGGTCAGGAACTCGAAGAACCCTCGCGAGTCATCAGGAGGCTCGGCGGTGTCACCTTGACTGTGCGTGCTGATGATGAGGTAGAGGAATTTTTCTTTCTTCAATTCACTCGTTCGATAGGCGTCGGTTCGCACCAGGCGTACGGGCAGGCCGGCAGCTTCGACATTGGCCGCCAGGCGTTCGGCCAACCGCTTGGCGTTGCCTGTCTGGCTGCCGTAGAGAATCGTGAGTGACTGCGCCGTGGCAGGGGCCGCCACGGCGAGGGGGGCCGCGGGGATCGTGTGCTCAGGAAGGGTGCGCAGTTGCGCAGCGGCGCCTGCCAGATAGCCCGACAGCCACTCCAGTCCGTAACCGTCCAGGCCTTGGATCAGCTCGGCGGCAGTGCGTGCCTTTTCGGGGGGAATCGGTAATACGGCCAAGGCCGCGTCGCTGGTGGGTGTCATGTCATGCTCCATGGTGGCGAGGTGAAAGGGCAGTGTTCATGTCTTGCAGGCCTCGTTGCGAGCGCTGAGAGATGACTGCGCAAGCGGTTTTCAAAGGCGCATGGTAGCCATCGGATGTGGCGCTAAGGAAGGAATGATTGGTCATAAGGTAATGGACGCATAAGAAAAGACGGCGCAGGCATAAAAGCGAGATGGGGCGCGGCGTTACGTGAGCAGTGAGCGGGGTGTTTGCTGCGATTTGCGTATTTGTTTATGGCGACATAACGGCATAACCAGACAATCGTTTTTCCCGCGCCTGAGCGTTCCTAGAATGGACCCCTCAGAAAAGAGGTTTCCATGAATCATTTCCCCCTGTTCCTGGATGTGCGCGGCCGGCCGGTGCTTGTCGTGGGTGCCGGCCTGGTTGCCGAGCGCAAGATCGCGCTGCTGTGTGCTGCAGGTGCTCAGGTGGTGGTCGTTGCACTTCAGGTGCGCCCCCAGGTGCAGGTTCGGGCACAGGCTGGTGAGATCACCTTGTACCAGGGTGAGTTCGAACCGGGTCAACTGGATTCGGCCTGGCTGGTGTTCGCCGCCACCGGCGACCCGGTGACGAACCGTGCGGTCGCCGACGCAGCACAGGCTCGGCGCCTTTGGTGCAACGTCGTCGACGATGCTGAGCTTTCGTCCGCACAGGTGCCTGCCATCGTGGATCGCTCTCCGGTCGTCGTGGCCATTTCCTCCGGGGGCGCTGCCCCGGTGGTTGCCCGTCACCTGCGTGAACGGATTGAGGCGCAGGTTGAACCCGCCGTGGGCTCTTTGGCGGCGTTGCTGGCTCATCGTCGGTCCGCCATCCGGGCGGCCCGTCCGGAGTTGCGGGCACGTCGTGCGCTGTATCGCTGGGCGCTGGAAGGGCCCGTGCTGGCGGCTTTGCGCTGCGATCTCCCACAGCGCGCCGAAGCTTTGCTCAGCGATGCACTGGCGCGTCGCACCATGCCGATACAAGGCAGGGTTCTCCTGGTGGGGGCGGGGCCGGGCGCCCCAGGCCTGCTGACGTTGCGGGGTTTGCGGGCTCTGAACGAGGCGGACGTGATCCTGCATGATCGTCTCGTCAGTACCGAGGTGCTGGCCTTGGCCCGCCGCGATGCGCTCAGAATTTCGGTGGGCAAGGTACCGGGCGAGGATCACGAGGCCACGCAACGGCGTATCCACGCGCTCTTGCTGCAACATGCTCGCCGTGGCCGCTGCGTAGTGCGCCTGAAAGGCGGTGATCCTCTGGTGTACGGTCGGGGCGGTGAAGAGCTTGAATTCCTGCGCGGGCAGGGCGTGGCTTATGAAGTGGTGCCTGGCATCACGGCCGCCTTGGCGTGCGCAGCCTATGCCGGCATACCACTCACGCATCGTGATCATGCCAGTACTGTGACGCTTGCCACGGCACACCGCCGCTCGGATCTGGGCGGCTTCGTGGGAGAGGGCGAGACGCGGGTGTATTACATGGGCGTGGAGCGTCTGCCCATGTTGTGCGCGGAGCTTGTACGGCAAGGGTTACCGGCCGCCACCCCATGTGCTTTAGTAGAGAACGGTTCGCGCCCTGGTCAGCGCACGCTGCACGCACGGCTTGGCGACCTTGCCGTTGCGGCGCGTCGCTACGCCGTGTGTTCACCTGCTTTACTCATCGTGGGCGAGGTCGCCGACCTGGGAACGCAACTTGCCTGGTTTGGCGAGACTCTTGATGCAGACTCCTCCGTCGCCTTTGCGCCATCCGCTCCTCAGGCGATTGCGGCATGAGCGTCCTTCGCAGACCGCCCGAGGGTCTCGTCGGCACCCTGGCGTCTCGCTGGGAGGCCCTGCTGGCGCAGCTGGGCGCAATTGCTGACGCGTATCCGGACGCACAGTTGGCGTCGTCTATGGGTGTCGAGGATACCTTGCTCATTCACGCGCTCATGCAACTGCCGTGTCGCCTGGAGGTCTTCCTGCTGGACACGGGGCGACTGCACGCCGAGACGCTGGATCTGGTGGCCGTCGTCGAGCAACGCTATGGCATCCGGATACGGGTGATGCACCCCGATCCACAGGCGGTGAAGGATCACGTGGATGCCTATGGGGAATATGCGTTCCATGAGAGCGTTGCACTGCGCAAGGCCTGCTGCGGGATTCGCAAGGTCGAACCGCTGCGTCGCGCGTTGGCTGGGCATTCCGCCTGGATCACTGGACAGCGCCGCGAGCAAGCCGTGACGCGCACCGAGCTGCCTGAATCGCAGTGGGACGCGGCATTTGGCTTGCAGAAGTTCAATCCGCTGGCCCGTTGGACCACGGCTGAGGTGTGGGGCGTAGTGCACGCATTGGGCGTGCCTTACCACCCCCTGCATGACCGCGGCTATCCGTCCATAGGCTGCGAGTGCTGCACGCGTGCGGTTCGCGCAGGTGAGGATCTGCGCGCCGGACGCTGGTGGTGGGAGCAGCGCGCGACCCGCGAATGTGGTCTGCACGCCGCCCCCACGGTGATTCCACGCGCCGTGCCCCCTTCCATCCCTTGATCCATTTGAGGCCACGATGACTACTTCCGTGTTGCAACGTACGCACCTGAACTGGCTGGAGTCCGAATCCATCCACATATTGCGTGAGGTCGCAGCCGAGTGCGAGCGGCCGGTATTGCTATTTTCGGGGGGCAAGGATTCCTGTGTGCTTTTGCGTCTGGCCGAGAAGGCCTTTCGTCCGGGGCGCTTTCCGTTTCCATTGCTGCATGTCGATACGGGCCATAATTTTCCTGAAGTGATCGCCTTTCGCGATGCGCGGGTCTCACAATTGGGTGAGACCTTGCTGGTGCGCAAGGTTGAGGATTCCATCGCGTGCGGCAGCGTCGTGTTGCATCGGGAGAATGACTCACGTAACGCGGCGCAGGCCATCACCTTGCTTGAGGCGATCGACGAGTTTCAATTCGATGCCTGTATTGGCGGTGCGCGTCGGGACGAGGAAAAGGCACGTGCCAAGGAGCGCATTTGCTCGTTTCGCGATGAATTCGGCCAGTGGGACCCGAAGAACCAGCGTCCGGAACTCTGGAATCTTTACAACACGCAGGTGCATCCAGGCGAGAACATCCGAGTATTCCCGATCTCGAACTGGACCGAACTCGATATTTGGCAATATGTGGCGCGCGAGCAGCTCGCTTTGCCCTCCCTCTATTACAGCCATGTGCGTGAAGTCGTGCGCCGCAAGGGCCTGTTGGCCCCGGTGACGCCCCTCACGCCGGCCGGCGAGGGCGAGACGGTGGAGCGCGTGTCCGTACGTTTTCGCACGGTGGGCGACATATCTTGCACCTGTCCGGTGGCTTCGATGGCGGCCACGGCCGTGGACATCATCGCCGAGACGGCCGTCGCCACCCTCACTGAACGCGGTGCCACCCGCATGGATGATCAGGTCTCCGAGGCCTCCATGGAACGCCGTAAGAAACTGGGATATTTCTGATGGATACGTTAAATGAACAATGGCCGACGATGGCCGACGGCAGCGTGTTGCGTCTGGTGACGGCCGGGTCTGTGGATGATGGAAAGTCCACGCTGATTGGACGCCTGCTGCTCGATAGCAAAGGTGTGTTTGCCGATCAGTTACATGCGATCTCCCGGTCGCGCTATTCCCGTGCGCCGGGGAGTACACCGGACCTGGCCCTGTTGACGGATGGTCTGGAGGCCGAGCGCGAACAAGGCATTACCATCGATGTGGCCTACCGGTATTTTGCGACGCCGGTGCGCAAGTTCATCATTGCGGATGCCCCCGGACACGAACAGTACACCCGCAACATGGTGACGGGAGCATCCACGGCGGACGCCGCCATCATTCTGGTCGATGCTGCGCGGGCGGCTGGTGGGGCGTTGTTGACGCAGACCAAGCGCCATGCCACTCTCGCACGCCTTCTGGGGCTACGCCATGTCGTGGTGGCGGTCAACAAGATGGACCAGGTGGGTTGGGATGCCGAGGTGTTCAGTGGTATTCAGGCCGCTTGCCACGATCTTGGGCAACGTTTGCAGATTCCCTCGTTGCAGTGCGTACCACTGTCTGCGTTGACCGGAGACAACGTCGTTCATGCCAGCGCCCACATGCCTTGGTATCCGGGCTCGCCCTTGCTGCCGCTCTTGGAGGCATTGCCAGTGGGGCACCCTGATAGTCGCGACGCCTCGCGCTTCTTCGTTCAATGGGTGATTCGGCATGAGGGCAGCACGACACGTGCATTTCGGGGCTATGCGGGGCAACTTCGGGGCGGAACGTGGCGCGTAGGTGACACGGTATGGGTGCTGCCGGGGGGGGAGTCCGCATCCATCAGCGCCCTGTGGCGCGGGGATCAACCGCTGCAGATTGCACATCGAGGCGATAGCGTCACGGTCGTACTGGATCGCGAAATTGACGTCTCTCGGGGCGACTTGCTGGTGGGCGACGGTATCCCTCCTGTCGAGGCGCGGCAATTCGAGGCTGATCTGTGCTGGCTGGATCGGCGAGCACTTGATCAGACCCGATGGTACTGGCTCAAACAGGGTTCGCGTCTGACTCGGGGCCGTGTTGTCGACGTCACTGCGCGCCGTGATATCCACGAATTGCGTTCGGTTCCCTGGCACGGGGAGTTGGCCATGAACGATATTGGCCGAGTGCAGATCTGCGTGCGCGATGCGTTGGCCCTTGATGATTACGATGATGAGCCTGCGACGGGGGCATTCATCCTGATTGACGAGGCGAGTCACCAGACAGCTGCCGCTGGCATGGTGCGGTTGGCGGCCGGCAGCTGATCAGGCGTGTGGGGCGCCTTGTGCGGATCGGCGGCCCTTTGCCGTCGGGTCCGACATGAATCCACCGGTCTGGCGCTGCCACAGATGAGCGTAGAGTCCGCCTTGGGCGAGCAGCTCGGCGTGCGTGCCCATTTCGACGATGCGACCGTGATCCAGCACGACCAGGCGATCCATGCGTGCGATGGTGGACAGGCGGTGGGCGATGGCGATCACGGTCTTTCCCGACATGAGCAGCTCCAGGCTTTCCTGAATGGCGGCTTCTGTGTCGGAATCCAGCGCGCTGGTGGCTTCGTCCAGCACCAGGATGGGGGCATCTTTCAGAAGCACACGGGCAATGGCGATGCGCTGGCGTTGCCCGCCAGACAGCTTGACGCCGCGTTCTCCTACCGTGGCGTCCAGGCCGTGGCGGCCGTCGCCGTCGACCAGGCCCGGGATGAACACGTCGGCATGGGCTTTGCGAATGGCGGCCTGCAGCTGGGACTCTTCCGCGTCCGGGTTGCCATACAGGATATTGTCTCGAATGGAGCGGTGCAGCAGCGATGTATCCTGTGTCACGACTCCGACCTGGGCGCGCAGGCTTTCCTGTGTGACACGCGCGATGTCCTGGTTATCCACCAGAATGGAGCCTTGTGTGAGATCGTGCAGGCGCAGGAGCAGGCTGACCAGGGTGGATTTTCCGGCACCGGACGGCCCGATCAGGCCGATCTTTTCACCGCCTCGAATGTCCAGGTTCAGGCCCGAGAACACCGCATGCCCTCGGTCATAGTGGAAGTGGACGTCGCGCAGGGCGATGACGCCTTCGGATACACGCAGGGGCTGCGCCTGGTTTGCGTCTTGCACGTCACGCGGTCGCGAAATCGAGGTAATGCCATCCTGCACTGTGCCCACGTCACCAAAGATGCTGTTGACGACCCACATGATCCATCCCGACATGTTGCTGATGCGGATGACCAATCCTGTGGCAAGTGCAATGTCGCCTACAGTCACTTCGCCACGGGTCCAGAGCCAGAGGGCGAGCCCCGAGGTGGCGGCAATCAGCAGGCTGTTGAGAGCGGTGACGCCGGCATCAAGCGCAGTCGTGACGCGTGTCATGTGGGCAAGCTTCTCGGTCTGTTCAGCGATGGCCTCACCCACGTAGGCTTCTTCTCGCTTGCGCTTCGCGAACAGTTTGAGGGTCAGGATATTTCCGTAGCCGTCGACGATGCGGCCCATGAGTTTGGAACTGGCCGCAGAGGCTCTCCAGGATCGTTCCTTCATGATGGGGATGCATACGTACAGCAAGGCGACATACACGATGATCCACACGACCAGTGGAACTGCCAGCCGCCAATTGGCATGGACAAACAGCGCCACCGCGCTACCGGCATACACGATGACGTACCACAAGGCATCGACCACCTGCACGGCGGATTCACGCAGGGCGTCGCCCGTACGCAGAATTCGGTTGGCGACGCGTCCGGCGTAGTCGTTCTGAAAGAAGCTCAGGCTCTGTCGCATGACATAGCGGTGGTTCTGCCAACGGATGCGATTGGTGAGATGAGGGACGATGGTCTGGTTGACCAGCAGGTCGTGCAGAGCACTGAAAATCGGTCGAGCCACCACGGTGATGAGGGCCATCCAAAGTAGCTCACGTCCGTGTCGCGCAAAGAACCCCGGTTCCGGCAATTCTTTGGCCAGATCCACGATACGCCCGATGAAGCCGAACAGCGCCACTTCGATCGCCGACACCCCAAATCCGACCACGAGAATAGCCGCAAAAATAGGCCACACCTGACGGAGATAGAACAGGTAAAAGTGGCCCACCTGGGTGGGCGGCATGCGATCGTCGGGTTCTTTGAAAACCTGAATCAGCGATTCGAACCAGCGAAAAATCATTCCGTTGCCTGTGTACCCGTGGGATGGATTCAGTATGAGCGCGTTTCAGTGGGCGTGGGGCTGGAGCCGCGCGGCACCCAGTACCAGCAGCCAGGTGCATAGCACGAAGGGGGCTGTCAGTGTGGGGATGCCCTCGAGTTGTAATCCACGTGTGAGCACAGTGCTGAGGATGATGCCCAAGGTGGGTAGCCACCAGCGCCCTCGGGTTCGTAGGGCTTCTGCCGTCAGCACTGCATTGAAGCCGTAGATCCCAAGTGTCTGCAGGTCTGAGGGAAACCCCAGCAGCAACGCGATTCCCCAGCCCAGCAAGGTGGCCCACAGTGCCGTCGTGGCGGCTTTTCGACTTGAGAGCAGCAGTGCCAGCAGACACAGTGCGCCAGACACCGGGTTGTCCAACAGCATCACCTGGCCTGCACCCCGCAGCACCCCGAACAGTGCATCGGTTTGCGCCGGAGCTTCCAGAGGGGCTGTCGGAGTTGCGTTGGGCCAGCTCAGCCAGGCCGCCAGCGCGATGAGTAGCCACGTGACTGCGACAAACGGTGCCGTATAAACCGGGAACCGGCTTGCCTTTTGCCACAGGATGACAATACTGGCCGTGATGATCCCGGCAATCACGACCAGTGTCCAGGCAAAGGGCCCAGGGTTTATCAGCCACAGGACACCGATGCCGGAGAGCGCGCCGTTGTACCCGTAGAGCCCGTCACGCCAGGCGTTTCGGTCGCCAAATGCATAACCCCAGGCCGAACCGGCCAGCGTGCTGAGCGCGCAGGCTGCCGCCCATTCATACGATTGCAGAGCCACGGCCGCGAGCAGCAGTGTGCCGGTCCAGGCGCTGCGCTGCAGATAGACCTGTCCGATCCCCCGCAAGAACGCGTGCAACCAGTGTACGAACGGCTCGTGCTGGAGGGCTCCTGACTCGGTCATGCTGCCTCTGTGGTGATCGTTGAGTGAATGCCCGGCTGGGCGGCTGGCCGAGTATAGACCTCCGTGTCTTTGGTGAGCGCAACCGGGGGCGATTTTGGGTGGGATCTGGTCCCAATGAAAGCCTGTCACTGGTCCAAAAAATGCCTGTGGCTGGAGGAACGCCCGTAGTAAGCTTGTCGTCAGTATGGTTATAAGCTCATAAGATGGGTTCATAAGAAGAATTCGGGAACTCAAAATGCCAAGGTTTTCAACGGAAGAGGAGTGAGACATGACAAAATCGCATCGTGGCGATTCAGGTCCGACGACCCGCCGCAGTTTTTTGCAGCTGGGTGCTGCAATGGGCGTAGGGGCAGCTCTAGGCGGGTTGTCTCGGGTCGCCAGTGCGGCCGCACCCGCAGTGGTCGATTTGCCCTTTGCCAATGGGATGCGTCCCATGGCGACCTTCCCACAGAAGCGGCCGCTCATTCTTCAGACGGCGCGCCCGCCCCAACTCGAAACCCCGTTTCGCATTTTCAATGAAGGCATCTTCACACCGAATGATGCCTTTTTCGTTCGCTATCACTGGAGCGGCGTTCCGACCGACATCAATCTCGACACCTATCGCGTCGAGATCAAGGGAGCCGTGAACACGCCCTTGTCTCTGTCGCTGGCGGACGTCAAAAAGCTGGGGGAAACCACGCTGGCAGCAGCACATCAGTGTTCGGGCAATAGCCGCGGGTTTTTCGAGCCCAGAGTCAATGGCGGCGAATCCGGGAACGGCGCCATGGGCAACGCCCGCTGGACGGGGGTGCCCCTGAAGGCCGTGCTCGAAAAGGCTGGGCTCAAGGCGGGTGCCGTGCAGGTCTCGTTCAATGGCCTGGATCATCCTCCGTTTGGTGATGGTCCCGACTTCATCAAGGCGCTTGAACTCGATCATGCGCTGGATGGCGAAGTGATGCTGGCTTGGGCCATGAACGGCGAAGACCTGCCCATGCTCAATGGCTATCCCTTACGCCTGGTCGTCCCGGGGTATTACGGGACCTACTGGGTCAAGCATCTCTCCGACATCACCGTGCTCGACAAACCGCTCGAAAATTTCTGGATGAAGACAGCGTATCGGGTTCCTGACGACGCCTGCGCTTGCGTGGCGCCGGGTGGAAAAATGACCAAGTCGCGTCCGATCGGCAAATTCGCAATCCGTTCCTTCATCACCAGTGTGCTGGACGGCGACAAGCTGCATGTGGGCAAGTCCACCGTGCTCCGAGGAATTGCCTTCGATGGTGGTTATGGCCTGACGGCCGTTGATGTGTCCTCGGATGGCGGGCGTTCCTGGAGGCGGGCCAAGCTGGGCGACGACCATGGCAAATATTCATTCCGCGAGTGGACCCTGCCCTTTACTCCGGCCAAACGGGGCCCGCTGCAACTGAAGGTCAGGGCATTTAACCGCATCGGCCAGACGCAGCCCATGGAGGCACTCTGGAATCCCTCCGGTTATATGCGCAACGTGGTGGAAACCACGCGCGTCACTGCCATCTAGGAGCCGTCATCATGTCTACACTGCATCGTTTCATTTTGATGGCGGGCGCGGCATTCTGTCTTTCGGCCGCCGCGTTGCCTGCCAGCGCCTTACAAATCACCTTGCCACCCGATACGGCCACGCTTGAACCCAGCACTTTGCCGGGTTACCAGAAGGCGCTGCAAAACTGTACGGCCTGCCACACGGCTGCGTACATGCAGACGCAGCCAGCCTCCTCCCAGGCATGGTGGACGGCCGAAGTGCACAAGATGAAGAAAGCCTATGGCGCGCCTATCCCCGAAGCGGACATGGACGCGATTGCCGAGTACATGTACAAGATCTATGGCTCGGGCGATGGTGCGAGTCGGGCTTATGGCGCTGCACATCCGGCGGCCAAGAAGTAACTCTGCAAGAGCAACAGGGAGCGTCTTGCGGGTGGCGGAACCGATGTTATGAGTGCACCCGCAAGACGACTTTTCCGAGTTGCGCATCCGATTCCATATAGGCAATCGCTTGCGGCAGTTCACGGAAAGCGAATGTCTTGTCGATGAGAGGCGCGTCGTGAGGCAGACGCGGCAGTACCTCGCGCACGACGCCTTGAACCAGGTGGTGGCGCTGCTCTGCACTCTGTTGTTTGCTTGACACCCCAAATAAGGTCAGGCGCTTTCGGTGCAGTGCAGCGAGGTCCAGCGGGCTATTCTGCACGCCGTCCAGGTAGCCCACCATGGCAAGGCGGCCTTCGAATGCAAGCGACCGGATGCATTCGGCAAAGACCGTCCCGCCGACGGTGTTGACGATCAAGTCGGCACCGTGTTCTTGCGTCGCGGCCATGACCGCCACATGGAAATCGTCCACCCGGGTGTGCAGGCCTACGTCCAGCCCCAACTTCTGTAGCCGCTGCAGTTTGGCTGCAGAACCCGAGGTGCCGATCACTCGTGCGCCCAGGGATTTTGCAAGTTGAAGAGCCAGCACGCCGACCCCTGAAGAAACTCCGGTGACGAGCAGCCATTGCCCTGACGCAAGGTGGCCCTGAGCGATCAGCATGTCGTACACGACCAGCGACGCAATGGGGATAGCCGCTGCCTGTTCCCATGACAGCGATTCAGGTATCGGCATGGCGTCCGAGGCTTCCATGAGCACCTGCTCCGAATAGGCGGCGTGGCAGCGGCCCATGACTCGGTCCCCCACCTTGAAGCCTCCGGTCTGTGCGCCTGTCTCCAGTACCGTGCCGGCTGCCTCCATGCCTAGCGAGACAGGCTGGCCCGAAGCCGTAGGATGGCCGTGCAGGGCCAGCAGTTCGCCACGATTGAGGCCTGCTGCGCGGACCTGAACCCGGAGCTGGGTGGTCCCGGGAGTCGGCTCAGCGACTGGATCGCAACTGACCCTTATCTGGCCGCCGTCAAGCTGTGCGCGATATGCCTGCATCGAGATTCTCCCTGCCTCTGTAGACTGGCTCTCACCTTAGCACGGCGTCAACTCCGGCTCCCGGAATGTTTTTGCGGCGCTTGCCGTACGTAAGGGCAGGTGGATGCACTCAGCGGTCCATAGGCCTGTTCGGCAGGGATGGTCGCCACGACTTTGTGGAGATCCCATGGGCCTGCGCTTTCAGATGGATTCTTGACCTGAAGCAGGGTCAGGTCGTTCATCATCCGGCCATCGGCGCGGATGACCCCGTGGTGCACGAAGAAGTCATTGACAGGGTGAGATTTCAGCCAGGTGATGACGGTTTCGGCCTGAGTGCTCCCGGTCTGTCTGACGGCGTTCAGGTAGCTGCGAGCAGCGGAGTAGTCACCGGCCTGGCCGTAGGTGGGCATGCGGCCGATCTTTGCCTGGTATCGTTTTGACCAGGCCTCGGATTCCGGGTTCTTGTTCCAGAACCACGGAACAGTGAAGTACATGCCCTGTGTCACCTGAAGTCCGAGGGCGTGGATATCAAGCAGTGTCGCGGTGAGCCCCACGGGGGTCATGGTCTTGGTGAGGCCGAATTCCACGGCGGTCTTCAATGAATTCACCAGATCGGCACCTGCATTGGCGAGTGCCAGTACGTTGGCACCAGAGTTCTGTGCCTGCACGATGAAGGATGAGAAGTCGGCGGTCCCCAACGGGGTGTTGACCGACCCCAGCACCTGCCCCCCAGACTCTTTCACCACGGCGGCCGTGTCGTGCTCAAGTTCGTGCCCGAAGGTGTAGTCGGTCGTGAGGAAGTACCACTTTGAACCGCCTTGCTTGACGACTGCCGCCCCTGTCCCTCGCGCGAGCCCGCTCGTGGAGTAGGTGTATTGGATGGTGTAGGGGTTGCAGCGCTCATTGGTGAAGGCCGAAGCGCCTGCGCTGGAGGTGATGAAGAGCTTTTTCTTTTCTGCAGCGACCGCCGACATGGCCAGGCTGGCGGCCGAGTTCGTCCCGCCGATCAGCAGATCGATGTGCTGGTTGTCGAACCACTCTCTGGCCAGCGCGGCCGAGACGTCGGCCTTGTTGCGGCTGTCGGCTACGATGAGTTCGACTTTGCGGCCGTTGACCGTACCGCCGATGTCGGCGATTGCCATGCGGATCGCCTCGGCGCCCCCGGGGCCGTCGCCGTCCGCGTAGACCCCGGACATGTCGGTGATGAAGCCGATTCGGATGGGCGGTTCGGTCGGTTGGCCGCCTGCAGCTGTGGCAGACAAAAGGGTGAACAGCAGGCCAAGAAGGGGGGTTCTCATGAGGATTCCAATCAGCAATTGCGGTGTATTCTAGCGGCAGAGCGGGTTACAAAATCTGTCAGCCACTGTTGCGTACAGGGTTTCTGGAGGAAGACACGGATGATTCGTTATGGCGTTGCTTTAGGTGGCGTGATCTGTGCTGCGCTGCAATGGGCGGTACCGGCCTCGGCGACGGCCTCGGCGCTGGATGCCTTCCTCCAATCTGATTACAAGGCTGCGTTTACGCAGTACCAGGCGCTGGCGAAGTCGGGCGCGCCCAACGCGCAGGCCATGGTAGGGGTCATGCTCCAGGACGGCATTGGTGCGGATGCCAGTGTCGAAGGGGCGACCGCAGCGTTTGAGGATGCCGCCAAGGCCGGTAATGCCGTAGCTGAAAACGGGCTGGGCTACATGTATGACAAAGGGCGCGGCGTCGGAATCGACTTTGATCGTTCTTTCAAGCTTTATCAGTCGGCGGCCCAGAAAGGCTTTGCGCGTGCGCAGTTCAATCTGGGGGTCATGTATGACCTGGGTCGTGGCGTATCCAAGGACCACAGCCAGGCATTCAAGTGGTATCTTGCGGCGGCCCGTCACGGTTACGTACCGGCTCAGAACAGCGTAGGCGGCATGTACGCCTTGGGCGAAGGGGTGCAAAAGGATCCGAAGCAGGCGGCCTATTGGTTCGGCCAAGCGGCGTCCGCAGGACGCGATGCGTTGGCACTCGGCAACTTGGGCGCGTTGTACGCCTTGGGCACTGGGGTCGACAAGTCTCCCGAGCGTGCGCTGGACTTTTATCACAAGGCGGTTGCGGCCAAGGATGCCAATGCAGAATTCAACCTGGGACTGATGTACCTGAAGGGTGACGGTCTGCCCAAAGATGTCACGCAGGCAGTCAAGGCGTTCGAGAAGGCCGCAGCGGGTGGCAATGAACGTGCGCGTGCCGTCATGGGCCTCTTGTACGCCACCGGGTTCGGGGTGGGTAAAGTCAACCTGATGAAGGCAGTCACGCTCTTGCTCACGGCAGCAAACAACGCTGACCAGGCTGAAAGCCGAACCTGCGGGATCAAGACTCAGGCTGACATCGATACCCAGAATCGGTTGGCGCAAGACAACAATCCTCGTGCGCTGTACTGTGTGGGGGTCGCGTATGCGCAAGGCATAGAGGGGCTTTTGGCCCCAGATCCGGCCCAGTCCAGCATGCTTTTGGGGGCCGCTGCCAATCTGGGTGATCCTGGGGCGCAGTACCGCATGGGGGTTGCTGCCATGCAAAAGGCTGCCAACCCCTGGGACAGTCAGTTGGCCATTCAATGGTTCCTTGCCTCTGCGCTAGGGAAGCGTCTCGATGACGTGCCTTCTACGGTCGACGCGACGCAGCGTTTCCTGGATGAAAGCGAGCCTTCTATCTCGTTTTCTCTGGTCACGACGGCGTCATCGGCTCACGATCTCTTGCCTGGCCAGATCCTTCTCGCGTCGCCGGGTGAATTGGGCCAGATGAAAGTCAAGGCTGCGTCGGTCAAAACGACAAAGGGTGCTCCGGCGGCGTCCTGAACTTCGCCGCATGCCGAGATGAGTGCAGCGACGCCGCCACAGCCGCGCCGCGCACGTCGATTTTTTAAGTTTATTGCCACGTGATGCTTGTTTTTTTGGCATGATTTGCTCAAAATTATGCGCAATGCGTATATAGGAGCCATCATGGCCGTAGCCCAACAAGTCTTCTTGCGCGACGCCATGCGTCGCTTGAATCTCACGCGAGACGTGTTTGCCGCCCGAATCGGTGTCAAACGCAGGGCGTTGGATACTTGGCTGTTACCCGAAGGCTCGCAGGAATCTCGGGCCATGCCAGAGGTCGTCAGCCGCTTCGTGACGGAAATCGTCGAAAACGACGGGCTTCTCAAAAAATATGCGCAGAGCGCACGTTCTGGTCCTCTGCGTGAGCGTATCGCGATCAACAACAAACATCAGTTGTTGTCCGTGGACCAATTCACGCGGGAGTCGGTCGAAGAGCTGTTTCGAGTCGCCGATCTGATGCAACCCATCGCGCGGCGACACAAGGTGACGCGTGTGCTGGAAGGGGCGGTGCTGGGCAACCTGTTTTTTGAGGCGAGTACACGCACGCGGGTGAGCTTTGGCGCCGCATTTTGCCGGCTAGGGGGCTCGGTCTGCGACACCACCGGGTTCACGTTTTCATCCATGGTCAAGGGTGAATCCATTTACGACACCAGCCGTGTGATGAGCGGTTATGTGGATGCCATGGTGATTCGCCATCCCGACAAGGGGTCGGTCGCCGAATTCGCTGCTGCCACGAACATTCCGGTGGTCAACGGGGGGGATGGCGCGGGCGAACACCCCAGCCAGGCTCTTCTCGACCTTTACACCATCCTGACGGAATTTTCGCGCCTCGGAAAGCTGCTCGATGGCGCGCATATCGTGATGGCAGGGGACCTGAAATATGGCCGCACGGTTCATTCTCTCATCAAGCTGCTGGCTCTGTACCGCGGGATGAAGTTCACCTTGGTGTCGCCACCAGGGCTGGAGATGCCGGACTACGTGCTGGAACAGGTGAGCCGCAACGACCACGTCATCGAGCAGACGCACGATCTGGCAGGCGGGCTCAAAGGGGCTGATGTGATCTACGCCACGCGTGTACAGAAAGAGCGTTTCACCGGCGAGCAATTGGAAGGCTACACAGCCGACTTTCAGGTCAATAAGGCGCTCATTGACAGCTGCTGCGGGCCCGACGTGGTTATCATGCACCCCTTGCCTCGCGATAGTCGAGAAGGCGCCAATGACTTGAGTACGGACCTCAACCACGATGCTCGTCTGGCCATCTTTCGCCAGACTGACAACGGCATCCCGGTGCGAATGGCAATCTTCGCCGTGTTGCTAGGGGTAGAAAACCTGGTGCACCACTCGCTGCGCGACGTGACCTGGCTGCCGCCTTCGCATATTGGCCCGGACGACAGCGTGTTTCACGGAGTCGATTGAGGCGCTATTTTTCCTCGGGCGCAGACCCTAGGGCGCCCGTCAAATCGTCAAGCAGGCGGGCGAGCTCTCCCGTCATCAGTGCGGTGTCGGCGTCGAACTGTTCAGCCTCGTTGGCCACTTGAGCGTCCTGGTTTTCTTTGAGTACGTCGAGCGGTGCCACCCGCTTGATGTCCAGCGTGTCGGTCAGTACGAATGACACGCGATCATTCCAGGTCATGGCCAGGCGCGTGCATTGCTTGCCCGCTTGCACGTGGCGGCGGACTTCTTCGATCTCGATGGACTGCCGCACGTAGCGCACGGTGGCGCGGGATTCACCGGTGGATCGCAGCTCGGTGTCTTGATCGATGGTGAAACCGGCCGGTGGTTCGTCCTCAGACAGCCACAGCGTCATGGCTGTCGCAGGTGAGAGCTCTACGTGCAGCGGCACGATAGGGAATGGGGTCAGCGTTTTGGCGAGCAGGCCCAGCACTTCGTCGCTGCGTGCGGTGGCGGCTGCGTCGATGGCGACCCAGCCGTTGCGGGTATCCATCCATAGCCAGGTGTCGTGGGCGATGACGAAGGCGCGCGGTAGCAGCTCCATCGTCATCTGCTCCTTGATTTCCTTCATCTGCTTGCGTCCCGGCTTGTAGCCTTGCCGGTCTTCGATTTCCTGTGCGCGCGCACGGCTCGCCTGATTGATGACAGTGGTTGGCAGCAGTTTCTTTTCAGTGCGCAATCGCAGCAGAATTTGCCCATTTTGTTCATACACCAAGGCGCCATCGTCTCGTGGAGAAGCCCAACCCGAAACCTGGCTGTCCTGGCTGCTGCCCGGCTGAAAGGCCAGGGGCTCCAGCGCGGCTTCCAGGGCGGAGGCCGTCAGCGTGGCATGAGGAGCGAGACGGTAGAGCTTGAGATTTTTGAACCACATGGCAAGGGTGTGAGTGATCGGCGAAAAAGGCCTTGATTGTACGCGAGCCCAAAAAAAAGACGGCCCAGTTGAACTGGGCCGGGAGAGACGATCATGGTTGCAAGTGTTAAGGCTCGCGGGGGATGCAGCCATGACGGTACACCGAAGTGCTCGGGGCTAGGCCATCAAGGGGAAGATCGGCCTTGCAACCGTTCGAGCGTACTCGTCTATTCTAGCGGTAACCGGCTGACTGAACTCTGAATGAATTGACAGAAATTACAGGCTACTTGCATTGGAATCAGATGCTGTTCAAGTCCTGATGGCGTTTTTCATGCACGAATAGGGTGCCGACCACCAGCGTCATAGCGCAAACGCCGATAGGGTACCAAAGGCCGTCGTACATATTGCCGGTAGTAGCCACCGTCGCGAATGCCACAGGTGGCAAGAACCCCCCGAACCAACCGTTGCCAATGTGGTAGGGGACGCTCATTGAGGTGTAGCGGATGCGTGTGGGGAACATTTCCACCAGCAAGGCTGCAATCGGCCCGTAGACCAGCGTGACCTGCAGCACCAGGCAGAAAAGAAGCAGAAGCACCATGATGGCGTTGATCTGCGTGGGGTCTGCGTGGTCGGGGTAGCCGTGGGCGCGCACCGCGTCGCGCAGCTGCTTTTTCAAGGCCTGTTCGCGATGGGCGAATTCGATTCGTGTGAGATGGTTGCCTTCGAAGGCATCGATGCGCTGGTCACCGATCCGTGCGTAGGCCACGGTGCCTGCGGGTGCCGATTGGTTGAGGTAGTGCACGGAGTGGCTCGCCATGAACGATTTCAGCAGGTCGCACGAGCGCGTGAAGGAGGCGATGCCCACGGGGTTGAATTGCAGCGAACAGGCGGCAGGGTCGGCGACCACGTATACCGGGGCTTTTTCCTGGGCGCGTTCCAACGCAGGATTGGCATAATGGGTAAGGCCCTTGAAAATCGGAAAGTACGTCAGGATCGCGATCAGGCAACCGGCCATGATGAGAGGTTTACGTCCAATGCGGTCAGAGAGCGCGCCAAATACCAGAAAGAACGGGCAGGCGAGCAGCAGGGCCAGCGCCACGAGGATGTTGGCGATGTTGGCATCTACCCCCAACGTTTCAGTCAGGAAATACAGCGCATAAAACTGACCGGTGTACCAGACAACCGCCTGGCCCGCCGTCAGGCCGATGAGCGCAAGAAGGATGAGGCGCAGGTTGCGCCAGCGCCCAAAAGCTTCTTTGATGGGCGCACGTGAAAGGAGCCCTTCGGATTTCATGCGCGTGAAGGCGGGGGATTCATGCAGGCGCAGACGAATCCAGACTGAAATGACAAGCAGCAGCACAGAGATCAGAAAGGGCACGCGCCAGCCCCATTCCTCGAAGGCTTCGCCTCCGAGCGTCGCGCGTGTGCCCAGCACTACCACCAGGGACAGAAACATGCCGGTGGTGGCGGTCGTCTGTATCCAGCTCGTGAAAAAGCCGCGCCGATCGTTGGGGGCGTGTTCGGCTACGTAGACGGCCGCGCCGCCATATTCTCCGCCAAGCGCCAGCCCCTGCAGTAGGCGCAGTCCCAGCAGAATCATGGGTGCGGCAGTGCCAATCGAGGCCGACGAGGGCAACACGCCGACCAGAAAGGTTGACAGCCCCATGATGAGAATGGTGATCACGAACGCGTATTTGCGTCCGACCAGATCGCCCAGGCGCCCGAACACCAGGGCTCCGAAGGGGCGCACGGCAAAGCCGGCCGCGAAGGTGAGCAGTGCAAAGATGAAGCCTGCCGTAGGGTTGAGCCCTGAGAAGAAGTGGCGCGCGATAATGGCTGCCAGCGAGCCATAGACGTAGAAGTCATACCATTCGAAGACGGTTCCCATCGAGGAGGCGAGAATGACTCGGCGCTCTTCGTGCGTCATGGGGCGTTTGGTTTCGTCTGCGGCGTCTGCAGGCGCGGTGCGGGCTGGGATCATGGACGAGTCCTGTCACGAGGAAACGAGACGCGCAGCCGGGTGCCAGCGCTCGTCGGGTCCTGATGGTTGCCGGGAGGCAGGAAGGCGATGGTTGCATGGTGGTGCTCGGCCACCTCGCGCACGATGGACAGGCCCAGCCCGCTGCCGTCGGCGCCTTGGCCCAAGATGCGGTAGAAGCGGTCGAAGACTCGCGTGCGTTCTTCGGGTGGAATGCCGGGACCGGTGTCTTGCACCTCGAGGCAGCAATCATCGCCTTCGGCCAGAGCGCGTACCGTGATCTGCCCTCCTTCGGGTGTGTAAAGCAGGGCATTGTGGATCAGATTATTGAGCAGTTCGTGAATCATGGTGCGGTTGCCAAAAACGGGGAGGGGTTCGTCGTTGGCTTCAAACCCCAGGTCCTGGTTGCGCTCCAGCGCTGCGCTCACCCATTGGCTCGTGCAGTCTTCAGCCAGCGCACAAAGGTCCAGCAATTCGGTGGTTCGCGATTGCCCCGGATCGATGGACTCGGCTCGCGCCAGCAACAGCAGCTGATTGACCAGGCGTGTGGCGCGTTGAGATCCCGTGACGAGCTGTTGCAGGCTGGCGCGCACTTGCGCCGGATCGTGTTCGCGCAGCGCCACTTCGCATTGAGTTCGTATCCCCGCCAGGGGGGTCTTGAGCTGGTGTGCGGCGTTGGCAACGAACCGCCGCTGAGATTCCAGGGACGCCTCCAGACGTTGCAGGACGTCGTTCATGGCGTCGATGAGGGGGACGATCTCGGCGGGCGCGAGATCGTCCCGGATGGGAGACAAATCACCAGGCTTGCGCCGTCGCATGAGCTCTTGCAGCAAGCTCAAGGGTTCCAGGCCCTGAGTCAGGCCCAGGCCAGCGAGCATTGCCGCAAGCGGCAGGATGATGAGCTGCGGGGTGAGCATACCCGTGAGGATTTCTTGCTGGAGCGTGGCGCGAGCTTCGGCGGGCTCGGCGACGACGGCGAGAAAGCCGCTTCCGGCCTGATCGCGGCCCCCCCAGACGTAAGCTATCCGCACCGACTGATGGCCGATCTGAGCGTTGCGGAAGTGCACTTGATCGATATCGTAGCCCCAGTTCTCCGGGGTGGGAATGTGCGCGTTACCCGCTACGAGGTGACCATTGGCGTCCAGGATTTGCCAGGTGGTCGGCGTATCGTCGGTCCCGCCAGCCAGAACGGTGCGAGCAGATCCAGAAAGCGCGATCCCTTGGTTGAGGTGCTGCTGCTCGACTTCGTGGCGCAGGAGCCTCAGGTGGCTGGAAAGGGTCCGGTCGTAAGGTGAATTGGCCAGGTTCAGCGAGATGAAGTACGTGATGACGATGCCGATCGACCACAGAGCGAAGAGCGGCACGATCATCCAGAGCAGGATGCGCCCCAGCAGCGTGCGGTGGCTGGAGCGGCGGGAGCGGGCGAAGTGGGTGGACATCCCCTGTGTGCTCAGCCAGCAGCCGGCACTTCGACGGGCTGGCTGCGGTGTTCGGGCTCCAGGCAGTATCCCAGGCCTCTCACGGTGAGGATTCGGACGCCGGCGGGCTCGATTTTTTTGCGTAGACGGTGAATGTAGACTTCAATGGCGTTGGTGGTGACTTCTTCGCCCCATTCGCAGAGCAGATCGACGAGCTGGTGCTTGCTGATCATGCGGCCGCTGCGCGAAAGGAAGATTTCGAGCAGACTGGTTTCTCGGGCCGAAAGTTCGAGTGGGATGCCGTCGATGCTGGCTACCCGCCCGTTCAGGTCGAAGACCAGCCGTCCGTGAAGCAGCGTAGACGCCCGTGAACCGCCGTGACGTCGAATGAGTGCGCGCACCCGTGCTTCGAGTTCGGTGAGCGCGAAGGGCTTGGACATGTAGTCGTCGGCGCCCAGGTCCAGGCCTTCGACCCGCCGTTCGATGGAATCGGCCGCTGTCAGGATGAGGACGGGCAGCGGCGTGCCACGCTGACGAAGCCTGCGCAAGACCGACAGGCCACTGAGGCTGGGCAGGCCCAGATCGAGGATGAGCAGGTCGAAGGATTGCAATTGCAGCGCGGAGTCGGCGCTGGATCCGTCGTTGACGACGTCCACCGCATAGCCCTCGTGGCGCAATGATCGGGAGAGCCCATCCGCGAGAATGCTGTCGTCCTCGGCAATCAGGATACGCATGGCGGGTGTGACGTTTTTGTAGTGGTGACGAGGCAGAAGAAGCTTGGAAGTTGCATTCTGACACGCAACCTTGCTTGCGGTCATTTAGGGTAAACGCTGGGCAAGGTGTGCCAGTATTGTGTGCTGGTTTTGTCTTGACTGTATTTTCATACAGTATAATTTAATGCCATAATTTCCCGAAACGCATCTTCTCTAAAGGAACCCGTATGGACGAACGCACCGGCAAGGCCAACACTGAACGTGCCAAAGCGCTGGCTGCCGCGCTGTCGCAAATAGAAAAGCAGTTTGGCAAGGGCTCCATCATGCGCTATGGCGACAACCAGGTTGAACACGACATCCAGGTGGTATCCACAGGTTCGCTGGGTCTGGATATTGCATTGGGGGTAGGGGGCTTGCCACGCGGTCGGGTGGTCGAAATCTATGGTCCTGAATCATCCGGCAAGACCACGCTCACGCTGCAGGTCATTGCCGAAATGCAAAAGATTGGCGGCACCTGCGCTTTTGTCGACGCAGAGCACGCGCTCGACGTTCAATACGCCTCAAAGCTTGGGGTCAGTCTTGAAGACCTGCTGATCTCGCAGCCCGATACGGGCGAGCAAGCGCTCGAGATCACCGATGCGCTGGTGCGCTCGGGTTCGGTCGACCTCATCGTGATCGACTCGGTGGCTGCGCTGGTTCCCAAGGCCGAAATCGAAGGCGACATGGGCGATTCCCTCCCGGGATTGCAGGCACGGCTCATGAGCCAGGCCTTGCGCAAACTGACGGCTACCATCAAGCGCGCGAACTGCATGGTGATCTTCATCAATCAGATCCGCATGAAGATCGGGGTCATGTTCGGCAACCCCGAAACCACGACGGGGGGCAACGCCCTCAAGTTTTACGCTTCTGTGCGCCTCGATATCCGCCGCATAGGCTCCATCAAGAAGGGTGACGAGGTCGTCGGCAACGAAACACGGGTCAAGGTGGTCAAGAACAAGGTGGCGCCACCGTTCAAGCAGGTCGAATTCGACATCATGTATGGTGCGGGTATCTCGCGCGAAGGCGAAATCATCGACCTTGGCGTCCAGGCCGGCATCGTCGAAAAGTCCGGCGCCTGGTACAGCTACGGAGGCAATCGTATCGGGCAAGGCAAGGACAACGTGCGTGATTACCTCAAAGAACACGCCGATATGGCTTTCGAGATCGAAAACCGCGTGCGTGAGCAACTGGGCGTTGCCCCCCGTGCTGGCGTGCAGCCGGCTGCGGTAGCCCCTGCAACGGCCGAACCGGCCAGCCAGGGCGACTGATCCGGTGTTCGGACAGAGCGGCCCGAGCCTGAAGGCTCGGGCCATAGGCTACCTATCCAGGCGCGAACACTCGCGCCTGGAATTGCGTCGCAAGCTGGCCAGCTACAGTGATGACGCAGCCGAAATCGAGGCGGTACTTGACGATTTGGCGCGCGAGCACTGGCAATCCGACACACGTTACGCACAGGCCTATGTCCACCGCAAGTCGGCGTCGCAGGGTGCTCTGCGTATTCTGCAGTCGCTGCGTCAGCAAGGCGTTGCCGACACCGAGCTGGCCTCTTTGCGTGGGTCGTTGCAAGACACCGAGCTCGAGCGCGCGCGCGCCGTGTGGCAGCGGCGTTTCGGGGTCGTCCCGGTCGATGCCCGAGACCATGCACGGCAATACCGGTTTTTGGCGGGGCGTGGTTTTTCTGCCGACAGCATCCGGCGGGTGCTGGGTGGACGGTCCGACGACGACGCCTGAAACACCCTTGGCCCCCCAACACCGGGCAGGGGGGCGCTCCCCCTGCCACGTGGCGGTGCGGTGCGGCTAGGGCCTGTCGTCGGCCGCGCGAATGCCTGGCAAAGTGTCAAAGCAGGTGCGCCGTGCCTGATCCAGAAATGCCTGCACGTAGGGCGTTTCCATGTCTTCGTCTCGTACCGCTGCATGCAGAGTACGCCAGACCCCTGAGCCCAGATGGCAGATCGTGAGCCCGGGCAAGTCTCGATATTCCGCCAAGGCCCAGCTGGGCAACGCCGTGACGCCACGGCCGCTGGCGACCAGCTGCACGATCATGGGGGTGAGTTCTGCCGTGCGAACGGCGGCGGGCTCCACGCCCGCCGGGTCCAGAAACACGGTGAAGATGTCGAGCCGGCTTCTCTCCACCGGGTAGGTGATGAGAATCTGTTCGGCCAGGTCCTCAGGTTGGATTCGACTTGCATGGCCCAGCGGCCCGTTGCTGCAGACGGCCAGCACTAATTCATAGGCGAAAAGCGCGCGGTACTGCACGCCTGCGATGGGTTCCGGGTCCGAGGTGATGACCACGTCCAGATCGCCTCGTGCCAGGGCGGGGAGTGGAGCAAATGAGAACGCGGCCGTCAGATCCAGCGTGACCTCGGGCCAGTCACGACGAAAGGCATCCAGTGTCGGCATCAACCACTGGAAGCAGGAGTGGCAATCGATGGCCACATGCAGCCTGCCGGCGCGTCCGGCAGCGAGTCGGCGCAACTCGTGCTCAGTGGCGCGGATGCGCGGCAATACGTCTTCGGCCAGTGCCACCAACCGCAGCCCTGCCGTCGTCAGGCGCGCAGGGCGAGTGCGCCGGTTGAGCAGCGGTGTTTGCAACCGGACTTCGAGATCACGTAACTGGTGCGAGAGTGCCGACTGGGTCAAGTGGAGCCGTTCGGCGGCTTCCTGCAAACTGCCGCCGTCGCGGATGGCCAATAGGGTTTCAAGGTGACGAACTTCTATCATGAATTTTTTTCAATTAAAGAGTGCGGGATTTGATTTTTTATTTGGATGTTCCTAGTGCAGAATATTGTTCATTGAAAGATTCTAATGTAAAAGTTCATCTTCATGACGACAATTCATAATTTGGGTTTCCCTCGTATTGGAACCGCGCGCGAGCTCAAGCGTGCTCAGGAATCGTATTGGGCCGGAAAAATCAGCCAATCCGAGCTGCTGGAGACGGGGCGTGAGTTGCGGGCCCGCCATTGGCAGATTCAGGCTCGGGCGGGGTTGCAGTGCGTCCCGGTGGGCGACTTTGCCTGGTACGACCACATCCTGGAATGGACCACGCTGCTGGGCGCAGTGCCTGCGCGCTTTGGTCAGGCCGAAGACTCTCCCGTCACGCTTGATACGCTGTTTCGCATGGCGCGGGGTCGTGCTCCATCGGGAACCCCGGCTGCGGCGTGCGAGATGACCAAATGGTTCGATACCAACTACCACTACATCGTGCCCGAGCTGCATCCACAGCAGACCTTCCGCATTGCTCGCGATTCCTTGTTCACGCAAGTGACCGAGGCACAAGCGCAGGGTTTCAAGGCGCGCCCGGTCATTCCTGGACCACTGACCTGGCTGTGGCTGGGCAAGGGAGATGCCTACGACGCCGGTGCTGTCGATGCCCGCAAGCTGGATCTTCTTTCCCGTCTGTTGCCTGTCTATGAGCAGGTCCTGCAGCGCCTGGCGCAGCAGGGGGTCGAATGGGTGCAAGTGGATGAGCCGATTCTGACGCTGGAGTTGCCTCAATCCTGGCGTGAGGCCCTGGCAACAGTGTATTCGCGCTTGAGTCAGCAGGGGCTGAAGCTTCTGCTCACCACCTATTTCGAGGGCGTGAGCCTGAATCTGGACGTGATTCGCACCTTGCCGGTGCAGGGCTTGCATGTGGATCTGGTGCGTGATCCGCAACAGCTGACGGCAGTGTTGGCGGCTCTGCAGCCGCAGCAAATCCTGTCATTGGGCGTGATCAATGGGCGCAACGTCTGGCGGGCAGACCTGGATCATGTCCATGCGCAGATTCGAGAGGCGGCGGCTGTGCTGCAGGATCGACTTTGGCTGGCCCCTTCGTGCTCGTTGCTGCACTCTCCGATGGATCTGGCGCTGGAAACCGGCCTGGATGCAGAGCTGCGCAGCTGGCTGTCCTTTGCGGTGCAGAAGCTCGACGAGCTGCGGCTCCTGCGGGTGCTGGTCGACGGGAACGCCACCGAGAGCGACCAGGCCGCCCTGAAGGCGGCCCGGGCGGCTGTCGCCGATCGTGCCACGTCGAACCGCATCCATCGCGCCGACGTGGCCCGCCGCATGCAACAGGCAGCCTCGATCGAGCGCGAGCGCACGCCTTTTGCGCAGCGCATCGCAAGCCAGCAGAAGCGCCTGGCGTTGCCCGCTTACCCGACGACTACCATAGGCTCGTTCCCTCAAACCCCTGAAATACGGGCTTTGCGTCACGACTGGCGGGCGGGCTCGCTGACGGATGCCGCCTACGAGAAGGCGATCCGCGCCGAAATCGAACGCGTGGTCCGGTTCCAGGAAGAAGTCGGGTTGGACGTGCTGGTGCACGGCGAACCTGAGCGCAATGACATGGTTGAATACTTTGGTGAGCTGCTGGCGGGTTTTGCCTTTACCAGTTTTGGCTGGGTGCAAAGCTATGGCTCGCGGTGTGTGAAACCGCCGCTCATCTTCGGTGATGTGGCACGCCTGGCTCCCATGACCGTGGCCTGGTCCGCCTATGCCCAGTCGTTGACCGACAAGCCTGTCAAGGGGATGCTCACCGGGCCCGTGACGATCTTGCAATGGTCCTTCGTGCGCGACGACCAGCCGCGCGCACAGACCTGCCGCCAGATCGCGCTCGCCTTGCGTGACGAAGTGCTGGATCTGGAAAAAGCGGGCATTCGCGTCATCCAGATCGACGAACCGGCCTTCCGTGAAGGCCTGCCATTGCGTCATGACCGCTGGACAACCTATCTGGACTGGGCTGTGGACAGTTTCAAGCTGACGACGAGCGGGGTGCAGGACGACACGCAGATTCACACGCATATGTGTTATTCGGAGTTCAACGACATCATTGAAGCGATCGCCGCCATGGATGCCGATGTCATCACCATCGAGACGTCGCGTTCGAACATGGAGCTGTTGGGAGCCTTCGAGGCGTTTGCCTACCCCAATGACATCGGACCGGGGGTGTATGACATTCACTCGCCCAATGTGCCCAAAGAGCGCTGGATGGTGGATCTCATGCACCGCGCCGCACAGCGTTTACCCGCTGAGCGCCTTTGGGTGAATCCGGATTGCGGGCTCAAGACCCGAGGCTGGCCGGAGACCCGCGAGGCCCTGGCGGCGATGGTGCACGCTGCCCACAGCCTGCGCGAAGCGGCCTGAGAAGAGCTCGCCCCGGCTCGCGAGGGCTGGGGCAGGGACTCCTGGAGCCTGCGATAGGCGTGTGCGCATACACGTTATAATCGAAAGATTGAGTCCAATTCGCTTTTCGAACCTACATGCCTTTGTCTGCCCCTGCGTGCAGCCGCCAGCCCCTTCATACGCGAACCATTCGCGTGCATTCTTATGTGCGTGAGGATGGGCTTTTTGACATCGAAGCAGAACTGGTCGACGTCAAGGCTTACGACTTCGTCTTCCAGGGTGGGGAACTGCATCAGGCCGGTGAACCGGTGCACGACATGCACCTGCGCGTCACCATCGACGACAAATTTACCATTCGCGATGCCGAAGTCGTGTACGACGCTGCGCCCTACGGCGAATTCTGCAGCGCGATTGCGCCCGATTACAAGGCATTGGTGGGCTTGAACCTGCTGCGCCAGTTTCGGCACGAGGTGCGCGAACGCTTCGGGCGGACCGCCGGGTGCACCCACGTCACCGAACTCACCAATGTGCTCCCTACCGTGGCCGTCCAGACCATGGCAGGCCGCAGGCACGAAGAACCGGGCAAGCGACCTTTTCAACTCGATGGCTGTCATGCCTTGCGGGTCGATGGGCCGGTTGTGCAAAAGTATTATCCGTCGTGGCATGTTCCGCCTGGGACAGACCACGAAGGTGGCTAGGTTCTTGACCCTGGCCGTAACCCTGCGTCGAAGCGGCGCGCTGAGGGCTTCTCTTTTACTTCACTGACAGGTAACTCATGAAAATTCACGAATATCAAGGCAAGGAATTGCTGAAGAAGTTTGGCGTGACTGTCCCGCGCGGCTTTCCCGCGTTCTCGGTCGAAGAGGCCGTTGAGGCAGCCAAGAAACTGGGTGGTCCTGTCTGGGTGGTCAAGGCCCAAATTCACGCAGGTGGCCGGGGCAAGGGCGGCGGCGTGAAACTTGCGCGCTCCATCGACGAAGTGCGTACTCTGGCCTCCGAAATCCTGGGCATGCAACTGGTCACGCACCAGACTGGCCCCGAAGGACAGAAGGTCAAGCGCCTGCTCATCGAAGAAGGCGCCGACATCAAGAAAGAATATTACGTGGGTATCGTGATGGACCGCGCCTCGCAGCGTGTGTGTGTCATGGCCTCCAGCGAAGGTGGCATGGAAATCGAAGAAGTCGCCGCCAAGACGCCCGAGAAAATCCTCAAGGTCTTTGTCGATCCCCTGACCGGCCTGACCGAATCCGATGCAGCCGGCCTGGCTCGCGGTATCGGCGTGCCAGAAGCCTCGGTAGGGCGCGCAGCCGCCGAATTCCAGAAGCTCTACAAGGTGTATTGGGAAACCGACGCTTCGCTGGCTGAAATCAATCCGCTCATCCTGGAAGGCAATGGCGGCATCAAGGCCTTGGACGCAAAGTTCAATTTCGATGCCAACGCGCTCTTTCGTCACCCCGAAATCATGGCGTACCGCGATCTGGACGAAGAAGATCCTGCCGAGGTCCAGGCCAGCGAATTCGGTCTTGCGTACATTCAGCTGGATGGCAACATTGCCTGCCTGGTCAATGGCGCAGGCCTGGCCATGGCGACGATGGATACCATCAAGCTCTACGGTGGCTCTCCGGCCAACTTCCTGGACGTGGGCGGTGGTGCCACGGCCGAGAAGGTCACTGAAGCCTTCAAGATCATGCTGAAGAACAAGGGTGTGAAAGCCATTCTGGTGAACATCTTCGGCGGCATCATGCGTTGCGACGTCATTGCCGAAGGCGTGATCGCTGCCTGCAAGGCGGTCAACCTGAGCGTGCCTTTGGTCGTGCGCATGAAGGGGACCAACGAAGAACAGGGCAAGAAGATGCTGGCGGCCTCAGGCCTGCCCATCATCAGTGCGAACACCATGGCCGAGGCCGCGACGGCTGCCGTTGCCGCTGCAAAATAAGCATCGAGGGAAAGCAAACATGTCGATTCTGATCAATAAGGACACCAAGGTCATTACCCAAGGGATTACGGGCAAGACCGGTCAGTACCACACCCACGCCTGCCGTGAATACGCCAACGGCCGCGCGGCGTTCGTCGCCGGTGTGCATCCTAAAAAGGCCGGGCAGGATTTCGAAGGCGTGCCCATCTACGCTTCCGTCAAAGATGCCAAACAAGCCACCGGTGCCACCGTGTCGGTCATCTACGTACCGCCCGCGGGGGCTGCGGGTGCCATCTGGGAGGCCGTCGAGGCCGATCTGGACCTGGTCATTTGCATCACTGAAGGCATCCCGGTTCGCGACATGCTCGAAGTGCGCAACCGCATGCGCGATCAAAATCGCAAGACGCTGCTGCTGGGACCCAACTGCCCCGGGCTCATTACGCCGGACGAAATCAAGATCGGCATCATGCCGGGTCACATTCACCGCAAGGGCCGTATCGGCATCGTCAGCCGCTCTGGCACCCTGACCTACGAAGCCGTGGGGCAGGTGACGGAACTCGGGCTGGGGCAGTCCAGCGCCGTTGGCATCGGTGGCGACCCCATCAATGGCCTCAAGCACATTGACGTGCTCAAGATGTTCAATGACGATCCCGACACCGACGCAGTGATCATGATCGGCGAAATCGGCGGCCCGGATGAAGTCAATGCGGCGCAATGGGCCAAAGACAACATGAAGAAGCCTGTGGTGGGCTTTATCGCGGGCGTGACCGCACCTGCTGGCAAACGCATGGGTCAC
Source organism: Castellaniella sp. (assembly GCF_036379515.1). Classification (GTDB taxonomy): domain Bacteria; phylum Pseudomonadota; class Gammaproteobacteria; order Burkholderiales; family Burkholderiaceae_B; genus Castellaniella. The sequence continues at coordinate 184,962 of NZ_DASVGN010000038.1, read as the reverse complement.
GCGGGTGCGCTGATCTCGGGCGGTGCCGACACGGCCGAGGCCAAGCTGGCGGCCATGGAAGCCTGCGGTATCCGCACGACACGCAACCCGTCTGAAATGGGCAAGTTGCTCAAAAGCGTGTTGTAATCGGAGAGGCATCCTGTAAGGGATGCCAAGCGGGCCTTCGCCAGGCCTGCTCCGACGCCGGGGCCCGCCTTGCGGGCCCTTTCGTTTTTTTACGGGTTTCCATGAAACGTCCCACTTTGCTTCAAGGCCTCATTTTCCTGGCTGCCATTGGCCTGGTGTTGCGACTGGTTCTTTCGCTGATTACCGCATGACCACATCTCATCCTTCAAAGCTCGTCATCGCCACTCGCGCCAGCCGATTGGCCTTGTGGCAGGCGCGTCATGTCCAAGAGTGCTTACGGGCGCTTTATCCTGATTGCCGGGTGGATCTTCTCGAGATGACGACGCGTGGCGATCAGATCCTGGACCGCACCCTGTCCAAGGTGGGCGGCAAGGGTTTGTTCGTCAAGGAGCTCGAAGTCGCTCTGCTCGACGGGCGGGCCGACCTTGCCGTGCATTCCCTCAAGGACGTGCCCATGCAGTTGGGTGATCCTTTCGTCTTGGCGGCCGTCATGGCGCGAGCCGACCCTAGCGACGCGCTGGTTTCCAACACTGTGAGTGAACTGCACGAATTACCCGAGGGCGCCGTAGTGGGAACCTCCAGCCTGCGGCGCGAGGCCCAGTTGCGGGCCCATTTTCCGAAGCTGGCCGTCAAGCCGCTCAGGGGTAATCTGGACACAAGGCTCACCAAGCTGGACCGAGGGGATTACTCGGCCATCGTCCTTGCGGCAGCGGGTCTGCAGCGCCTGGGCCTGGGCGCTCGCATCCGCGCCGTGATTCCGTTCGATCTCAGCCTTCCGGCTGCGGGGCAGGGCGCATTGGGTATCGAGACACTGTCCTCCCGTGCCGATGTGCGTGCCTGGCTGGCACCTCTGGCAAGCGCTGAATCGACCGCTTGCACCAGGGCCGAGCGGGCCGTATCCCGGCGACTCGGGGGGTCTTGTCAGGTGCCGTTGGCGGCTCATGCGGTGTTGCGCGACGGTGAGCTGTTTTTGCGGGCCTTGGTGGCCGAGGTCGATGGAACGCGCGTTGTCAAGGCTCAAAGAACCGGTCCCGTGGACGACGCCGAGCGCCTGGGCGATTTGGTGGCTCAGGACCTTCTGGATCAGGGGGCGCAGGAAATTCTGGCGCATCTGGCGCCCCCTGTGTAGTCAGAGTGTCATCCATTGCCCTTTTGACGCGTCCGCGTGGACGTAACGACTCCTTGGCCAGTCGCCTGATTGAAGCAGGGCTGAGTGTGTACGAGGCGCCCGCGTTGAGTATTCACGTGCTGCCCACGCCCAGGCCCTTGCCAGAGCCGGGGAATTTGTATCTGTTCGTCAGCCGCCAGGCCGTCGACGCATATTTCTCAGTCGCAAGGGCTGACTGGCCTTGCGAGGCTTGGGCTGCCGCCGTGGGGGGCGCCACGAGAGACGCCTTGCGGGCTCACGTGCCAGACGCACAAATCCTGGCACCGTCGATGCATGCGGCAAGCGACTCTGAAGCGCTGTTGTCTGTCATCCAGGCTCAAGAGCTTGCGCCGGCACAAGCCCATATCCTGAGGGCGCAGCGCGGACGCGACTGGATGGCCGAGCAGTTGCGTTTGCGCGGCTGGCACGTGACGTGTCACGCCCTGTACGAACGCACCGCTGTCGTGATGGATTTTTCTGCGTGCAGGGTGCTGGCGCAGGATCCACAATGCATTTTGCTGGTGACCAGCCTCGAAGCACTGGATGCCATCGATGCCAGCCTGCGCCATCATGGCTTGCGCTGGCCGGACGCTCTGCGGGCCGTGACGCTGCACGCGCGTATGGAGCGGCAGCTACAATGCCAGTACGCGGACAAGCCTGCAGGTGCGTTACAGGTCAAGCTGAGTGCTGCAGATGACGTTTCGCTGTTTCACGCTATATTGAACGCTTCCCGTCTGTCTCACTAGAAGGACTCCAAAGACGCCATGACCGACACTGCGCACAGCCCGTCTGATTCTTCTGCCGAGTCCACCCCTGTTTCATCGGGCTCCCGCAAGACTTCTTCAGCTTCCAGACGTGGCACCGTGACGATGATCGTGGGGCTGATCGTGTTGGCGCTGATACTCGCGGGTGCGCTCTATTATCAGCAGCAACAGTACCGGGTTTTGCGCGCGGATCTGATCCGTCAGCACGGTGATAGCGTGCGGCTGGTGCAGGAATCCCAGTCTCAGGCGTCCCAGGCACTGGCGCTGGCCAAGCAGCAGGCGTCTCAGATCGATGACCTGCAGCGTACGCTCGAGACCACAGGCAATCAGGTGCAGGACCTCGAGCAGGCGCTGCAAATGATGACCGACAGCGGTTCCGATCTGATGCTGCTCAACGACATTGACCGCCTCGTGACGATTGCCCAGCAACAACTCGGGCTGGGCGGCAATGTAGCCAATGCCATCGTTTCCCTGGAAGCCGCACAGGCACAGCTTGCGCGCGCCAATCGCCCCAGTTTGGCCGCGTTGCAGCAGACGCTCAACGGCGATCTCGATCGACTGCGCGCGGTAGCTACCATCAATGTGCCCGCGCTGTCCGGTCGGCTGGAACAGCTCTCTGGTCTCGTCGCTACGGCTCCCCTGCTGGTGCCCGACGCGGCTGCACAACCGGTACCCAATCCTGCCCCGGCTGAAAGTCCGGTGGCTGGTACGAATCAGTCGTCCAATGTCTCTGCCAAGGGCTGGCGGGCCGCCGCTGCCGATGCCTGGGCGTGGACCTCGGATGGTGCCTCGGCGATCGCTCACGACTTGCGGGGTCTGTTCGACATTCGGCGCGTGGGCGACACGGCAGCCTTGCTTATGTCGCCTGACCAGGCCTTGCGTTTTCGCGAAGGACTCAAGCAGCGCATCGTGACGGCACAGCTCGCGCTCATGATGCATCAGCCCAAGATTTGGCAAGCCGAGCTGGATAAGGTGGCACAGGCCGTGGATCACCGCTATGACATGCACGCCGAGTCTTCGCGTCAGGCGCTGAAGATTGCCCGCGAACTTCACGATACGGCGATTGAAATTCAGTTGCCCACGGTAGACAACACCTTGCAGGCCATTTCAGCGGCTCGCGAGGCGGCTGAAGCCGATGACGCCTCTCCAGGTCAGGGTGGCGATGGTGGTGACTCGACCAGCGACCAGCCGGCGAGTCCGTCGCCTGCCGTCTCGCCTGCAACCTCATCGGCCGGCAAGGTCTGAAGGAGGCGGAGATGCGAGGCTGGATCTGGACTCTCGTACTTCTGGCGGCCGCGGTCGGCCTGGCACTGGTCCTGCACGACCATAGCGGAAACGTGCTGATCATTGCGCAACCTTGGCGCATCGAGCTTTCGCTGGCGTTGGCCGTGGTGTTGACTTGCGTGTGCTTTGTGGTGTTTTACGGCGTGGTCCGCAGCCTGTATTGGTTGAGCAGCAGTCCCACGCGTTTGCGGGCGTGGCGCGGACGCCGTGCCCAGCGGCGAGACACCGAGCTGCTCGAAAGCGGCTGGATCAATGTCCTGGAGGGTCGCTACGTTCAGGCCGAAAAAGACCTGTCCACGTTGTTGGCGCACACGCGGTCGGCGGATCGCAAGGTGCTGGCAGGCTTGAGCGCGGCACGGGCGCTGCATCTGCTGGGCGAATACTCGAGGCGCGACCAGGTTCTTCATCAGGCGCAGGACGGTGCAGGGAAGGATTCCCGGTTGCGTCAGGCGGTGGATACCGTCACAGCCGAAATGTTCCTGGATCAAGGCCGTGCGCAAGAGGCGCTGGCTTTGCTGGAGCCTTGGCAGGATGCGTCCTCACGCTTTTTGCATGGCACGCGGCTGCTGCTGCGCGCGCATCGGCAACTGAGCCATGTCGATCAGGTGTATGCGCTCACGCGCCTGCTGTTGCGACGCAGCGCGATCGACCGTACACAGGCGCACCAATTCATCTGTGAAGCTGCCGCACAGCGTTTGGCCACGGTGTCTGATGCAGGCTGGAAGGCGATCTGGAGCGATCTCACCCCGCAAGAGCGCGTGGATTCTCGCGTTGCATTGGCAGGTTCGGCTGCGCAGCAGCGTCTGGGGCATTCTCAAGAGGCTGCTCGCATCCTCGAGGTCGCTATCGGCAATGAACTCGACGAGCGCTTGCTGCGAGCATATTCGCGTTGTGATACCGAGCAGGCGGCTGATCGGCTGGCGCACGCAGAACTCTGGCTGAAGACGCATCCGGATCACCCAGGCCTGCTGGCTGCACTGGGGCAGTTGTGCCTGGCTGGCCAGTTATGGGGGCAGGGCGAGCATTACCTCAATCGCAGTCTGACCCTGCGCGACGACATGCATATCCATGCCCTGTTGGGGCATCTTGACGACGCCCTGGGTCGTCCGGAGCAGGCATTGGAGCATTGGCGGCGCGCCTGTGCTGCAGCGGATGTGGACATGCCCGAGGTCTCGCGCCTGTTGCCTGCGGCGGATACCCGCGCCGACCCGGCGTTCGTCACCGAAGCTGCCACACCCACCCGGGTGGCGGCTGCCCCTGAAGCGGCGAGTGGCGCCTATCTTGATGACGAGCTCGACGAACCCGTGTCGGTTGTGCAGGCGCCTTCTGAAGCGTCGGCAGAAGCTGCCAAGGTCGAGCCGTCACCCGACGAAGAATATTTTGATACGGCGCCCATCCCGGGCGTTGATATGTCACAGACCTCAGCTTCGAACGCACGCGGCGATGCGCCGCGCTAGCGCAGCCGGGTCACGTTGATTTCATTTGCTTTCTCAATATTTTCAAGGAATTTCATGAGCCTAGATCGCGTTCCGGCAGGCACCAAACTCCCGGAAGAATTCAATGTTGTCATCGAGATCCCCATGAATGCCGATCCCGTCAAATACGAGGTGGACAAGGCCAGTGGTGCCGTGTTCGTGGATCGCTTCATGATGACCGCCATGCACTACCCATGCAATTACGGCTACATCCCCGAGACTCTGTCTGAAGACGGTGATCCTGTTGACGTGCTGGTGCTTGCGCCGTTTCCGGTCGTGGTGGGCAGTGTGATTCGTTGTCGTGCCCTGGGTGTCATGAACATGGAAGACGAAGCAGGCAAGGACGCCAAGTTGCTCGCCCGTCCCGTCGACAAGCTCTATCCTCCGTACCGCACCCTGCAGTCCACCGACGATCTGCCGCCCGAAGACCTGGCCCGTATCCAGCACTTCTTCGAGCATTACAAAGATCTCGAAAAAGGCAAGTGGGTGAAGGTTCAAGGTTGGGCTGGCCTGGATGCCGCCAAGAAAGAAATCATGGATTCCGTTGCTCGTTACACCAAGAGATAACTCATCATGGATGAAACCGTCATTCCCCGCCCAGTAGCGCCCTCGCTGGTCGTGCAAGGCACGAGCGCACGATTTCCCGTGCGCCGCGTGTATTGCGTGGGTCGAAACTACGCAGATCATGCGCGCGAGATGGGTGCTACAGGCCGTGAGCGCCCGTTTTTCTTCGCCAAGCCCGCTGATGCCGTTCTGAACGTTGCGGACGGTACTGAGGGGCTGATGGCCTATCCGCCGGTCACGCAAAACCTGCATCACGAAGTCGAGTTGGTCGTGGCTTTGGGCTCGGGTGGCCATGATCTCAGTGCTGAACAGGCGGCCGCCTGCATCTGGGGTTTCGCGATCGGCCTGGACATGACTCGCCGCGATTTGCAGTCTGAAGCCAAGAAGGCGGGGCGTCCCTGGGAAACCGGCAAGGCGTTCGATCACAGCGCGCCAATAGGGCCGCTGCACCCCGTGCAACAAACGGGGCCGATGACGTCAGGCACCATTGAGTTGCTCGTCAACGGTCAACCGCGTCAGGCCGGGAATCTGTCGGACATGATCTGGTCCGTTTCCGAAGCCATTGCAGACCTGTCCACGTTCTTTACGCTGCAACCCGGCGATTTGCTCTTTACGGGGACTCCGGCAGGTGTGGGGCCGGTCGTGCGCGGCGACCATCTCGAAGCCAAGGTGCAAGGCCTGGGTACGCTCAAGGTTCGGATCGGCTAGTGTCTCCAGACCCCGGGCAGTCAAGGCTGCTCGGGATGTTTTACGCCACCTCGGCAAGTGCGAATGGTGGCCGTGACGAGCCTGCGGCACACTGAAATCCCTCGTTGGATTTCGGAGCTGCCGCCATGTCGTCTGTTTCTCTTCGATCGCCCAGTTCAGGCCTTGTTCGTACGCATGCCGTGGGCCGGTTTCCCGCGAAGGTCGCCGGGCGCCGCGCTGCGGAATCCCGGCAGCGGGGGCAGGCCATGGTCGAATATGTGATCGTGGTGGCGCTGGTGGCGGTTGCTGCCATCGCGGTCTATCAACTCTTTGGCCAGGTCATCCGGTCACAGACCGCCGCCATGGCGCGCGAGATTGCCGGCGAGGACGGCTCTGAGCAATCACGGGTCGCCCAGACTGCAGCAGAATCGGCAGCAGCCCAGGCCGCGGCAAAATCCCTGAAGTCGTTTACTGGCAATGCCTCTGCGGGGCAGTGACATGTCAAATCTGGAACGCCAGAAGGGTCAGATCCTGGTCCTGGGGATGTTGCTCGCTACCGTACTGAGTCTCGCCTGGTTGCGCTATTTCGCCACAGGGCAGGTAACCGCAGGCAAGGCGCGCCTGGTGCATGGCCTGGATGCGGCTGCCTACAGCGGCGCTCTGGTGCAAGCGCGCACACTCAATCTTCTTTCGTACGTCAATCGCGCCCAATTGGCTCATCAGCTGGCGATGGGGCATCTGATGACCCTTGGAAGCTGGGCCCACTTTGGCGGTGTCGAAGCAGATCGACTTCTTCAGGGGAATCCACCGGCGCATTTGATCGGTTTGTTGTTTGGTGCTGATCATGGCCGTGCCTATCTGTCTGCTGCCAACGCGGTCGGCCTTCAGGCTCAGGCACAACCGGCCGGGGGCTTGGGGCATGCCTGGGCGCAGCACGATGCGTTTGTCCACGGGCATTTGCGGGATGTGGCAACGATGCTGGTGCGGGGGTTGCCGAGGGCCCGGCTTGCGGCCATGCAGACGGTCTTGCAGGTGCATTACCCGGAGCTTGCAGGGGACAGCCTCGTGCCGCAGGTATCGGCCGATGCGTGGCCTGGCAGGGTGCGTTCGAGGCCACCAGATGCAGGATATCTTCGTTTCGTCCGCACTTTAGCGGCACGCTATTCGTTTCTGGCGCCGCGTAACCAGACCGTCCGCAACAGCTGGCCGGTCGATGCCCGCTGTCCGACGTTGCGTCACGAACTACGGCGGCGCGGAGCGACGGATTTGAACCCCAGCGGGCGCTGGCAGTCCGGAGATACCCAGTCTTTTCATGCGGTACGCTCCAACCGCTGGATTGGGTGCTATTACCGCGAATATCCCATGGGGTGGGCCTGGATGCCGGCCTCCGAAGGCGGGCAAGGCTTGGGGGATTACGCCGAAGAAGCACCCAAGAATTTTTCCGAGCAGGACTTCTGGCGCTGGGTTGAAGAGGCAACTCAATGGGATCTGGTCGGGGGTGACGCGAATCCCCTGGCAAATTCATATGCCGTGCAAAGCCGCCCGGTGTGGCCGTCACGAGGGCTGGCCGCGTACGAAGAGCTCTCGTCGACTGCCGGTGATGAAGAGGTCACCGCCGCCTCACGGTTCGAGGTCCGTTTGAGTATCCCCGGCGCGGATGGGCGCATGCTGCATGCGCGTAGCGCCGCAGAGAGCTATTTTTCACGGCCGTCGCGTCGCAGGGATGGTCGGTTGGAGGTGGCCAACCTCTTTCGACCCTATTGGCTGGCTCGGCTCGCACCTGGCCTGCCCGGGCCCTCGTGAGGAGATGTCATGCATCCGTGGATCATGGCTGAAGCGTTCTTGGTTCAAGTGCGCGGGAGCCAGTTGCAGCGCGGTCAATCTGTCGTGGAGGCGCTGTTGGCACTGGCGGTTCTTGGGAGCCTGTCCCTCGCCATCGCCTGGCTTGGGCGGCTTCAAGACGTGGCTTTGCAGGCACAGCACGCAAGTCGCCGCATTGCGTTTGCGCAATCTCATCAGGGGCTGGGCCCGGCCCGATTGGCGTCTGGAGTGGACGGTTACCTGGAGACCCCGGGGCATGCCTGGCGTGATCGCCAGGGCCACGCGCTGCTTGTTGAAAACGACCAGCCCGGCGCAAAGCACGCCGTCCGTCTCTGGAATACAGAGGCTGTGCCATCGGTTCAAGTCGGTGATCCTGTCGTGGGCGCGAACCGATGGCGTCACGAATTGCAGTTGGGCGAGGAGGGTGTCTGGCGAGCGGACGTTTCACTTCGGACGCAAGCAGCCGACGTGTCTGCCAGGACGCTGCGTGATTTCGACCGGCTTGGCCTGAGTCTGCATCGGCATACCGCCATATTGCAGGGTTCGGGTGCTGCGGCCTCGGACATTCAGGCTCAGGACAGGCTTTCGGCGAGCCCTCAGGCGTGGGACAAACTTGCGGCTGGATCGCGCAAACAGGGTCAGACGGTTCAGCGGCAGATGCATCAAGTGGACTCGGCATGGGGCCGATCGCAGCCGGAGTGGGACTGGACGAGCCGCTGGGCCGATGAGGTTCCTGCTTGGTATCTCAAGCCGTGGAGGCAACCATGAACCAGGCATCGGTATTCCTCTTTCTATGGCTGCTGAGCAGGATTGCCTTCGCCGAACCTTGGGATTTTCGAGATCGGATATCCGATCCAGCGTGGGTGTGGTCCGTTCCGCAGGTCTTTGATCTTTCGGGGACCCGGATGCGGGTGCAGCACTTCACGACGCCTCTCAGGATAGTACCGGCTGCTCGGGAGTTGACTCAACTTTTGATTCCCACCTTTTCTCGCGTGCAAGTCAGCGGGTCCGAGATCCGGCTGTCAGGTATGTCGGGCCCCGTACATTGGTTGGCAAGGTTGCGGCGCCGTGACGAGGCGACGGTGGGTGAAGTCTCCAGCCTCGAGCTCCATGGGTTGCCTCGAGGAGCATTCGACGCCTCTCATTTCGTTCCCTCGGGAGCGCAACAGGTTGTTCGGGTGGGGTTTCCAGAGCAAAAGGGCCCCAGCTTGTCACACTGGCAGGTCACAGGGCGTACGGAAGAGATCCTGGCTCACGTGGGAAGGCGGTTGCGATCCTCGGCCTGGCGAGCGGCAGGGCGGCCACCTGAAGCACTTCTGCCGTCCAATTGGCGGCATCCGGACGGGGCTCAGTTGTCTGTTTTTCATGAAAGCAGGGGGGATGGTGTGCTTCTGACCTTCTGGCATGAGAAGGAGGTTTCATGACGCCTCTTCGCCGGCTGCAAATACCGAGGGCCGCTGTCCTGGCGAGTGTCGCCTTGCTCGCCGGTTGTTTGGCGGCGGCTTCTTTGGCGTTGCATTTGAAGGAGCGCGAGCGTGAACTGGAGGCACGAACACACATGACAATGGTTCCGCGCATCGTCGCAGCACGTGACCTGCCCTCCGGGACTCGCCTGATGGCCGACCATCTCGCGGTACGGGATTTTCCCTCGCAGTGGGTAAGCCGGGATGCCTTGCCAGCCAGCCGCCACCTGGAGCTGGAGGGGCTGGTGCTCACCTCTGCATTGCGAGCAGGCGATCTGGTCACGCCGGCCCATACCCATCGCCCGCAAGTCGCCTTTTCTTCCCAACTCGCACCTGGCCGTCGTGCGATCACATTGCCAGTGGATCAGGTCAATTCTTTATCCGGGTTGTTGCAGCCTGGGGATCTGGTGGATCTGTACGTGTCCTTCGATCATCAGCGCAAGCGGCTGACGGCCCCGCTATTACAGGGAATGCTGGTTCTCGCAACGGGCCGTGAGACCCGCGCGGGCGATCCCGATAGCCAGAGCTACTCGACCGTCACTCTGGATGCTGCGCCTGACGAAGTGGTCCGGTTGGTGGCGGCCCGCCAGGCAGGAACCTTGACTGCCATCTTGCGCCACCCGGAGGACTCTCGGGCCGATTTGCGGGCGGTGCGTGGTGACCTGGCGACGCTTTTGGGACTCGTGCCAGCGCCAATACCCAAAAATCGCAGACCCGTCATTTTGTATGGCGCGTCCGGATCTCGATCCGGCTTGGTCAGTCCTTCCGGCGTGGGCGCGCTACCGCATGGCTGGTTCGAATTGCCTCCCGACGCCGTGCGGGCGGGATGGGCCGGCGCATACGAACCATCCGTGGAGTCGAACGAGAACGACGGATTGCGCAGGGAAATAAACTCCGCATCTGAGGAGAATCCATGATCCGGCCGATGACACGTGGACTGGGCACTCTGATTTTCAGCGTGTGGCTGGGTGGAGTATCCGGACCGGTTGCCGCGGTACAGGCTGCGCACGAGACGTTCTTGAGCCTTCAGGTCGGGGATGTTCGGGTTCTGGGAATTCCGGGCGTGGCACGGGTCGCCGTTGGGGACGGCAAGGTGCTGAATGCCGTGAGCACGGACGATAAAGAAGTCATCGTGTTTGCGCGTAAGGCGGGTTCCAGCACACTGCACGCCTGGACTGCGGACGGACAACGCCAGCGGTACAGGGTCGAGGTTTCACCTGAAGGCACGCGGCAGTTGCAGGATGAGTTGCGTGCGGTGCTGGAACGTATTCCCGGTACGCGCGTCACGACGTTGGGAGACAAGCTGTTGGTCGAGGGCGACGACCTGACAGATGCGGATCGGCAGCGCGTGGCCGAGCTTGGGCGCCGTTACCCTCAATTGCTGGACTTCACCGGCGCGGTTGGTTGGGATCAGATGGTCCTGCTGGACGTTCAGGTCGTGGAACTGCCACGAACGCTGCTGCGTGAGCTTGGCGTGCGCTGGTCGCCGAACTCCACCGGTGGGATCAATGCGGGCGTGGGATGGGATGGCGGGTCGCGCCGTTTTGCAGATCGTCCAGGAGAGTCTGTGGTGCCATTGCTCTTCCCCGCCGCAGGGGTCGCTGGGTATTTCGGAGTGAATGCGCTGCTGTCGGCGCAAATCAATTTACTGGCGCAGGAGGGGCATGCCGTCGTTCTGGCACAACCCCAGTTGCTTGCCCGTAGCGGCGCCACGGCCGAGTTCCTGGCCGGTGGTGAAGTGCCTTACAGCACCGCGGACAAGAACGGAAATCCGCAGACCTCGTTCAAGCCTTATGGCGTCTCGCTCAAGATCACACCCTTCGTCGAGCGCAGCGGCGCCGTACGCTCGCACGTTGAGATCGAGGTGAGCTCCATCGATCCAGCGCTCTCCGTGCCCAGTGGTCCTTCGCTCAAGACCCGCCGCACGGCGACCGAGTTCAATGTGCGCTCGGGGCAGACTTTGGCGTTGGCGGGGTTTCTGTCCCGGGATGCAGCTCAGAACATGGACAAGGTTCCTGGCCTGGGAGACCTCCCGATATTGGGAGAGCTCTTCCGATCCCGCCGCTTCCAGCGCAACGAGACGGAACTGGTGGTGCTGGTGACGCCAGTGCTGGTCAATGCTGAGCATGCGGACATGCAATCGCGCGCACATCGAGCGCAGGCTGTGTTGCAGAAGACGTTTCCAGACCCACCGCAGATTCTGACACCTTTGCGTACAGGGACAGGCCTTCAAGGAGCCGCACCAGAGTCACGGTGGAATCCGCGTGCTGGGGGAGCCGGCTCCCAGTGGCGCGATCACCCCCAGGAGAGCCCCCATGAACCTTGAATCCGAATCGGTCTTGGACACCACGTGCCCTTCAGTTCACCTTGTCCTGTGTTTCGAGGATGGTCACCGTGTGCAGCAAAGCCGTGCGCTCCCGCTCCTCATTGGTCGAGATCCAGGCTGTGATCTGGTCTTGAAAGCCTGGCGCGTTGCGCGTCGGCATGCACGCCTTGTCTGGCGCCAAGGGGAGGTCTGGGTCGAAGACTTGGGTGCGCTCACCGGGACCAGTGTCAACGGCCAGCGTGTGGCTTCGTATGGCCCTTTGCTTCCCCATGACGAATTGATTGTGGGGCCTTGCCTGTTGCAGGTGACGTTGACCGAGGTGCCTGGTTCTGAGATCCGCGCCGCAAGGTCCAGCGTGCATGGGCGGGGCATGACGCCTGGGAGCTCGGAGGGCATGGCGGAGAGCCATGTGCCCGAAGAGGCAGATGTCGCGCCTTTGTTGTCAGGGGGAGCATTGCATGAAGGACCTGCCTTGCATCTGTCGCGCTCATGGGGTTCTGTCCATCGTCGGCGCCTGCACGAGGCGTTGATTGCAGCGCTGCAGTTGCGTCGGCGGGACATCGCACAAATGAGTGATGCTGCTCTGCGAGCAGAGGCCACCGTGGTTTTGTCGGGCCTTATCGAAGCCGATCAAGAGCTGCCTTCAGATCTGGATCGTGTGTCCCTGGTAGCGGGGTTGGTGGACGAGGCGGTGGGACTGGGTCCTCTGGAGTCGATGCTGGCTGACCCCGCCGTCACAGAGATCATGGTGAATCGGCATGACGAGATTTTTGTCGAAAAGGCGGGGCAATTGGCGAGGGTACCTGCGAGCTTTAGCAGCGAGCAGGCCGTGCTGGGTGTGATCGAGCGCATTGTCTCGCCGTTGGGGCGCCGCATCGACGACAGTGCGCCCATGGTGGATGCACGTCTGCCGGATGGATCTCGTGTCAATGCGGTGATTGCGCCGGTGGCGCTGCGCGGTGCCAGCCTCACCATCCGCAAGTTTCCGGTTCGAAGGCTGGAGCTGTCGGACCTGCTGGAGGTCGGTGCGTTGGACGAAGCGATGGCAAGGTTTCTGACGCATTGCGTGATCTATCGCAAGAATTTGATCGTTTCAGGAGGGACCGGGTCTGGCAAGACCAGTCTGTTGAATGTTCTTTCCAACGCCATCCCGCCGGGCGAACGCATCATCACCATCGAGGATGCCGCCGAGCTGCGATTGAATCACGTACATCTCGTCAGCCTCGAAGCGCGCCCTGCCAATCTTGAGGGCCGTGGCCGCATCGATATTCGTGATCTGGTGCGCAATGCCTTGCGGATGCGCCCGGACCGCATTGTGGTGGGCGAGTGTCGTGGGGGCGAGGCCTTTGACATGCTTGCTGCGATGAACACGGGGCACGAAGGTTCACTCACGACGTTGCACGCCAACAGCCCGCGAGATGCGTTGAGCCGGCTTGAGACCATGATTCTGATGGCTGGCCTGGATCTTCCTCTTGGGGCAGTACGAGAACATATTGCTTCCAGCGTGGATGTGATTGTCCAGCTGGTGCGCGCGGCGGATGGGCGCCGCCTCATCAGTGCGATCGTCGAGGTCACGGGGATGGAATCGGGGCGCATCCAGTTGCAGGAATTGTTCCTGGCCGAGTGTGGGCCGCCCGCTGTCTTTGTGGGGTGTGGTCTTCTCCCGGGGCGATTCAAGGAGGCGGCAATGCCGGATGTGTCCTGGTTCATGCAGCGTACGGTCATCGACGGTCGTGCCACCCTTCCGCTCGGTTAGTGGCGATGTGGCTCTATCTGTCTCTTGGCCTGTTCGGCGTGGCGGTCACCCTGGTGTCCGGCTTGGCGATGGTGCGTACTTGGCGTGCCTGGAGGATGTTCGACGCGCGAGTGCAGGATGACGCCCGCCATACGCTCGATGCCTCGTTTCTGTTTCTCGATACGGCGCGGGTGTGGCCCGTGCTCTGGGGAGTGGGGGCAGTTGGCACGACGCTCGCCGTCTGGTTGGCTGGGAGCGGATGGATTGCGCTGCCGATGCTGGGCGCTTTCCTGGCGGCGCCGGGATTTCTCTTGCGGCGGATGCGAGAACTACGCAGGCGACGTTTTGACGCGCAGTTACCCGACCTGGTCCAGGCACTCGCTGGTGCGCTTCGCGCGGGGGCCGGCATGCAGCCCGCCCTGCAGCACATTGTGGGGCAGTCGTTGCCGCCGCTGTCGCAAGAGTTTTCACTGCTGCTGCGCGAGCAGCGGCTGGGCCTTGGATTTCACGAGGCCTTGCACAAATTGCGTGGGCGCATGCCGACCGAATCTTGCGGGTTGGTCGTCTCTGCACTGGGGGTCGCGGCGCAGACGGGGGGTAGTCTGGCTGACACGCTCGAGAGCCTCGCTCAGACGCTGCGCATGCGTGAACATTGGCTGGGACGCGTGCGGGCGCTCACCGCTCAGGGACGGATGCAGAGCCGCATCATGGCTGGCTTGCCTGTTTTGCTGTTGGGAGTCCTGGTGCAATTGGAGCCTGAGGCCATGGCCAGATTGTGGACGACGGGATTTGGCTGGTTGGTCTTGTGCCTCATTCTGATGCTCGAGTTGATCGGGATTTTCTGGATTCGCCGCATCGTGGATGTGGAAGTCTGAGGAGAAACATGGTCTGGTTCAGCGTGGGATCTGCTGCCATTGGGGCAGCCTTGGGCTTTTGGATACTGGGAGCGCCCTGGTTGGCGGCACCAGGCTTGGCTGCCGCATCGTCCGAGGGAGATCGGCCTCTCTGGTGGGCCTGGGTACAGGCACTTGAGCCTTGGTGTTCATCCTTTGTGACGTGGGGGATGCTCCGTGAATTCGAGCATTGGAAACTGCGTGCCGGATTGTCGACGCAGTGGCAAGCGGCGCACTGGTTGTCCGCGAGGTGTCTGCTGGCTGCATTGGGCGCCGTGGGCGCTGGCGCATTTGGGGGCATCGTCGAGCCGGACCTGATCTGGATCGTGCTGCCGATGTGTTCGGGAGGCCTCGCGGGTTTTTGCTGGCCTTCGCTGTGGTTGCGCCGCCGGGCAGTGCAGCGGCGTCAGGTTATGGCTCGCGAGTTGCCGTTCATGCTGGACCTGCTGACCCTGTGCGTAGAAGCAGGCCTGAGCCTTCCCTCTGCACTGGTTCAAGTTGCGCGCAACGCCCCCGAGGGACCGCTACGACGCAGTCTGGTGGAGGCGGCTGCGTTGGAGCGCACTGGCATGGGGCGTTCTCAATGGCTGGATCAATGGGCACAGAACACGGGTGTGTCAGGCGTTCGCAGCTTGGTGCTTGCGCTGGCACAGGCAGACCGCCTGGGGATGAGCCTGGGGCCCCTGCTGAGAGGGCAGGCCGCCCAGCAGCGCAGTGAACGATTCTTGCGGGCCGAGAAGCTTGCGCTGGAGGCGCCGGTACGTATGCTGTTCCCGATGGTGCTGTGTATTTTCCCTTGTACGTTTCTGGTGATCGGCTTTCCGGTGGTGGTGAAATTTCTTCAGTCTGGCTTATGAGTTTGCAGATCTGCTGTGCCGTCACTTTTTGGCAGCGCCTGCTTGGCGTGCGCGCCCTGCCTGATCGGGATGCCCCGGACTGGGGCTTGTTGCTGCCGCGCTGCTGGGCGGTCCACACCGTGGGACTTGCACACCCGCTCGACGTTCTTTTCGTCACGGCCGCAGGCGAAGTGCTGCGTGTGGCACGTGCATTGCCACCCAATCGTTGGGTGGCACACTTCGGCGCTTGGGGCGTCCTGGAGCTGCCGGCGGGCTACTGTTCTGTTCCTGGCTGGTCCGAGCGCGTGTCGGCTGCCTGGGGAGACTGGAAAATCGACGTATAAACGGGGTAGAAGCTGCAATACAGAAGAGCGGTGATGACGATGTCAGCAGCAAGCGCGCACCAGGTCAGTACGGTTACGGCCAGTCCCGCGCTGGCGAGCTGGTCGATGACCCAATGAAGTGCATAGTACGCAGCAGCCCAGCTGGCGACGTAGATCACGATGGGAAACTTGTTGCGCCAGCACGCCACCATCGAATAGAACAGGGCGCGGCGAAGCGGTAGTTTGTGCCATCCGACCAGCGCCGGTGTGTGCCAGAACAGGGCTGATATCACGACGTAGAACAGGCCAAATACGATGAGCGGGCCCGTCATGGCTTGGGATAGTGCTGCATAGTCCGGCTTGTCGCCTTGTGCCTGCAAGGTGGTCACCAGGTGCGACCAGAAGATCAGTGTGGCCACCGCAGCAGCCCCAAAGGTGGCACTCAAATAAGCCAATCCCAGTCTGAGCAGGGGACCTGCGGTTCCTGTTTGTCGTAGCGGTGCAAACCAGAGGCCAGGGACCATGCGTACGTTGTGGTCCAGGTTACGGCAGGCACACAGGGTCAGAAAGGTGAGCAGCGGTGTCAGGATGACCAGAGCCACCTGCCCCAGGATAGGAATCAGAGCCCCCACGTTGATCAGGAAACTCGTGGCGACGCTCCAGAACAGCATGGCCATGGGCTGACGGCGAAACAGGTCGTAGCCTTGGCCGATCCAGGCCCAGCCCGCGTTCAAAGGAAGAATGGCAGCTTGCATGGAGATTCAGCCGGGCAGAGGGGGCGCACTCTGGCTGCTGCGCAGCCTGAGGATACGCTCGAAGTGGCGTGGGTCGTGAGGCTTGAGCGTTTGCGCCGGACGCGGCAAGTAGAAGTCGTAGAGCCTGGAAATCCAGAACCGCAGGGAGGCGGCACGGAGCATCGCCGGCCAGACCTCACGCTCTGCGGCCGTGAACGGGCGCACGGCGTGGTAGGCCTGTAGCCACGCGTTCAGGCGTTTGTGGATGAAGGCACCAGATGCCCGGTGGATGCACCAGTCGTTGACGCTCACCGCGACGTCGAATAGCCAGGTATCCCAGCCCGCGAAGTAAAAGTCGATGAAGCCGCCCATGTGGGGGGATTCGAAGGTTCCGTCGAACAGCACGTTGTCACGAAACAGGTCGCAGTGAGACGGTCCGATGGGTAGGTGCGCCAGCGCGCCGCTTTCTACCAGTGCCACTTGTTCGTCCAGGCTGGAGGCGAGCAATTTTTTCTGGTCGGTACTCAGGAAGGGTTGCAACGCTGGAGCGGTTTCACGCCACCATGAGAGCCCGCGCAGATTGGCCTGGGTGATCCCGAAGTCTTGCGCAGCGACATGCGCTTGCGCCAATGTGCGTCCGGTCAGCGCGCAGTGATCAGGTCCCGGCTCTGGCTCGTAGCCGCCCGACAGCCGCGTCACGATGGCAGTCGGCTTGCCACACAGGGTGGTCAGGCGCGTGCCGTCTTTCAACGTCTGGGGCTCTGGCACGGGGACTCCGTGCGTCGCGAGGTGGTGCATGAGCTCGATGTAGAACGGCAACTGTGCGGCTGTCAGCACCTCGAACAGCGTCAGCACGTATTGGCCACGTGTGGTGTCCAGAAAGTAATTGGTGTTCTCGATACCTGCCGTAATGCCGCGCAGGGTGATGAGTTCGCCCAGATCGTAGCGCTGGAGCAGGGCACGAGCGTCGTCATCCGAGACAGAGGTAAATACAGCCATGGAACACAGAAGACAGTGGGGTCAAGGCCGCATTTTAGACGAAACGACTCGCCTCCCTCGCCCGTGCAGTTCCGCCCCCCAGCCGGCCTCGTTAAAATGACCAATTGTCGTGGAACTTCTGTATGTCTGTGTTTTCTTCCTGGCGACTGTGCGTGGCTCCCATGATCGACGTCACGGACCGTCATTGCCGCTATTTTCATCGCCTTCTGGCGCCGTCTGCGCGTTTGTATACCGAGATGGTCACGACTGGTGCGCTGCTGCATGGCGATGCACCGCGCCACCTGGACTTTGATCCAGCAGAGCATCCTGTGGCCTTGCAACTGGGCGGGTGCGAGCCGGAAGCGCTGGCGCGTTGTGCACGCCTTGGCGAACAGTGGGGTTACGACGAGATCAATCTCAATTGCGGCTGTCCGTCTGAAAGAGTGCAGAAAGGGGCCTTTGGAGCCTGCCTGATGGCTGAACCGCGTCTGGTGGCTGACTGTATCAAGGCCATGCAAGACGTCGTTGATATTCCGGTCACGGTCAAGCATCGCCTCGGGCTCGATGCAGACACTTCTTACGGCTTTGTGCGGGATTTCGTGGGTACCTTGTACGAAGCCGGTTGTCGCGTGTTCATCGCGCACGCACGAAACGCGGTCCTGAAGGGGCTTTCGCCCAAAGACAATCGGCAGATTCCGCCGTTGCGCTACGACGACGTGCTTAAGCTCAAGCAGGATTTTCCTGATGCTGGCGTGATCCTGAACGGCGGCCTGACCGACGTGCAGGATTGCCAGCACTGGATGCGGGCGCTCGATGGCGTGATGCTGGGGCGTGCTGCATGGCACCACCCTGAAACTTTATCGGCGCTTGGGGCCCTGGTCGCTCCTGATGGTGCACGCAAGAGCCCCGATGAAGTCTTCGAAGCGTTTTTCAGCTACGTTCAGGCGCAGCATGGGAATGGAGTCCCGTTGAATATCCTGTTCAGGGGCATCCTGGGATGGCGCGCAGGTCAGCCCGGTGCGCGACAATGGCGCCGCCTGCTGTCAGACCCCAAGGCCTTGAAAGCCCAAGGCCCTCAGGTGCTCAGGCACGCCTGGGAGCAGGGGCTGGGTGCGCTGGCAACCTGAGTCAATTTCCCCTGCGTGGCAGGAACGGTCAGTTCTTGCGAGCCGGCTCTGAGGTATCGGCAGGCCAGTCGCGGATATAAGCCTTGAGCATGTCGTTTTCGAATTGCTGAGCTTCGACGATGGCGCGGGCCATATCGTAGAACGAGATCACGCCCATGAGCGTGGGGCCGTCCATGACCGGGATATAGCGCGCGTGCTTGTCGAGCATGAGGCGTTGGACTTCGTCGGCATCGGTATTGGGTGTGACGCTGACGGGGGCGTCATCCATGATGCTGCGCACTGTGAAGGTGCCGGACTCGCCGTTGTGCTCGTTGAGATGGTTGATGATCTCGCGAAACGTCAGCATCCCCACCAATTGCCCGTGTTCCATGATGACGAGCGACCCTATGTCAAGTTGGCTCATGGAGGTGATGGCATCGCGCACCAGCATGTCAGGGGTTCCTGTGTAGAGAGTGTGGCCCTTGACGCGCAGGATTTCGTTGACTTTCAGCATTGTGAGTACCTCGGACGCAACAATGCGCCTACGTTTTGCTATTGTGCATCATCCTCAAAAGGGGCGGAAGCTTCTTGCTGAAATAGGTCTTGCAAGGTGTCTGGTTTCAGGAGCAATGCGTTGGCCAACGCTTGCAGCAAAGTGGGGGTGAGCGCTGGCTGGCTGCGCTCGATCAGCAGGGAATCTACCAGAGGTCCTGCGGTAGTTTCCAATGGGTCGCAGGCCAGGATCCACCGGTCGCTGTCTGCGACCGGTGCGATGTAGCCCAAGGTGCCTAGCTGATCGAGCAATTCGCGTAACGAATCAGGGTGTGTCCTCAGATGTCGACCCATGTAACTTGCGCTGCGTCCTGGCGGGTGGTCGCTGCGTGAGCACCAGAGCAGGTTCAGAATGCGCAGGGCGTCAGTGGCTTGCTCCCCCGGGTGCCGCAGTCGCGTCCAGCGTCTGAGTCGTAGCGCGGGCATCAGTGAGGCGACCGTGGCCCCCATGAGCACCACGAGCCATGGCAGGTAGATCCAGAGCAGGAAAATCGGTAACGTCGCAAACGCGCCATAGATGACGGTATAAGACGGAAATCGTGTCAGGTACTCGGTGAAGGCGGTCTTCATGAGCGTGAGCACCAAGGCTGTGCCCAATCCCCCCAGCAGCGCATCACGCCAGAGCACGCGGCAGTTGGGGACGACAACGAACAGGGCCGTGAACCCCAGGACTGAAAGGGCAAACGGCATGATCGACAGCAACAGGCCTTGACCCACAGGGAGTATCGCAATGTAGCCAAGCGACTCGCGCGTCAGCACTGAGCTGGCCCAGAGGCTGGCGCCAGTCAGGATCGGTCCCAGCGAGATGATTGCCCAGTAGACCAGCAGGCGTTGTCGCAATGGCCTTTGACGGGTCACGCTCCAGATTTCGTTGAAGGCCTGGTCGATGGTCATGATGAGCAAGATGGAGGTCACGACCAGGAAGGCTCCACCCACGGCGGTCAGGCCGGAGGCCTGCGCGGCGAACTGGTTCAGGTAGCGCATGATCGTGTCGGACACCGAAGGCGGAAGCAGGCTCTCGGCCAGGAAGGCTTCCAGTGCCGTGCGAAATTCGGCGAAGAGCGGAAAGGCTGTGAACAGTGCCAATACGACGGCCAATAGCGGCACGATGGCGAGTACGGTCGTGAAGGTCACGCTGGAAGCCACTCGTGTCAGGCGCCGATGGCCGGCGAAATCCAGCGTAAAGCGCAAGATGTCGGCCGCGTGCGCACGACGAGTGCCGGTCGGGGGCTCGGGTACGGACGGATCGGAGGGCTGCATAGGCATGGGCCGTCGAGTTTTCAGGTCATAATATCAGTATGGAAGTCAAACTCAGTCGCGAGCTGCATGGGCTCGCCGTGGTCAGCTTGCTCGGCCTCATTGTTCTGTGCGTGGGGTGGGAATGGCGCTGGGCCCCTCTGCACCCCCATGGCAGCCTCATGGTGCTCAAAGCCGTCCCTCTGCTGTTTGCCGTGCGAGGCGTTCTCAAGGGCAGCCTCTACACCATGCAGTGGGTGTCCATGCTCAGTTTGCTCTACCTGATGGAAGGGGTGG
Source organism: Castellaniella sp. (assembly GCF_036379515.1). GTDB lineage: Bacteria > Pseudomonadota > Gammaproteobacteria > Burkholderiales > Burkholderiaceae_B > Castellaniella. The sequence continues at coordinate 164,615 of NZ_DASVGN010000038.1, read as the reverse complement.
TGCGCGCCTGGTCTGATCTTTCCCCTGTTTCAGCCGCTTTGGCCGGACTTGAAATCATTCTTTCGCTGGGCCTGTATCTGGGTGCGATCCTGTACGTGCGTCCGGCCAAGAAGGCCGCTCGCCATGGATGAACTGTTCAGCCAGGCGCGGCTGAGGTGTTCGTTTGCAACCTTGCCCGCGACCTTCTACAGCTGCGTCGAACCGAGACCGCTGACGGCGCCCCGCCTGCTGCATGTCGATGCCGAGCTTGCCTCCATGCTTGGCCTGACAGAGTCTGATTGTCACAGCGCCGCGTTTCTGGCGCTGTGCGCAGGTGGCCGCAGGCTGGCGGCGGATATTGCGCCGATTGCAACGGTCTATAGCGGCCATCAATTTGGCGTCTGGGCGGGCCAACTGGGCGATGGACGCGCGCACCTGCTGGGTGACATCACGCTGGGAGAAACCACCTGGGAGCTCCAGCTCAAGGGGTCTGGGCGGACTCCGTATTCGCGCATGGGCGATGGTTGGGCTGTCCTGCGTTCCAGTGTGCGCGAGTACCTGGCAAGCGAGGCCATGAACGGGCTGGGCATCCCTACAACGCGCGCGCTGGCACTCGTGGCTTCGGACGATCGCGTGGTGCGCGAATCCCTGGAGACCGCCGCCATCGTGGCGCGCCTTGCCCCTTCGTTCATTCGCTTTGGTCACTTCGAACACTGGGCATCCTCGCACCACGATCAGGCGGCGCTGCTGTGTTATGTAGTACAGCGTTTTTATCCCCACTGCTGGGTGGGAAGCGCCGAGTCTCCCGATGTTGCGCAAATGGCGCTGAACCTGCTCTCTGAAGTGGTTCAACGAACGGCGCGCTTGCTGGCCCGATGGCAGCTGGTCGGGTTTTGCCATGGGGTGATGAACACCGACAATATGTCCATCCTGGGCCTCACGCTGGACTACGGCCCTTACGGCTTCATGGATGGGTTTCAGATCGACCACGTGTGTAACCACAGCGATACTTCAGGTCGTTATGCCTGGAATGCGCAACCCGGTGTGGCGCGCTGGAATCTCTACCGCCTGGCCGAGAGCTTCCAGGTACTGGGGTGCGACGTGCCATCCCTGGACGCGTGCCTGCAGTCGTTCGAAAGCCTGTTCCTTCAAGCCTATCGTGAAGGGCTGGCGCGCAAGTGGGGGCTCTCTGCGTGGCGGTCGGAAGATCTTGCGTTGGAAAACGACTGGTGGGCCCTGCTGCATTCGCAGCACGCGGATTTCACACTGGCCTTTCGGCATCTCGCGCAAGTTTCGAGTGATGCGACACCCTGGCTGTCTTTGTTCGCCGATCCCGCGCCCGCGCAGGCGTGGCTGGATCGCTATGTCGCGCGTCTTGCACAGGAAGATCCTGGCACTTGGCCAGTACGCCGCACGCAGATGGACGCGAGCAATCCTTTGTATGTCTTGCGCAACCATTTGGCGCAGGAGGCCATCGTGGCAGTTCAACAAGGGGACGTTTCCAGGTTGGACCGACTGTTTACGGTCTTGCGCCGGCCGTATGAATTCCATCCGGGCTGCGAAGATCTGGCCCGCCCACCCCGAGATGATCTGCCCCAGGTCGCGGTGAGCTGCTCTTCCTGAGATGTCATAATGCGGTGAAATTCCGACCTCCTCTACGAATCGATCATGGCTGGCAACACTCTGGGTACCCTGTTTCGCGTGACCAATTTTGGCGAGTCCCATGGGCCGGCCATTGGGGCGGTAGTTGACGGTTGCCCTCCGGGCCTGCCGCTGTCCGAAGCCGACATTCAAGTACAGCTGGACCGGCGCCGCCCGGGCACCTCACGTCACGTGACGCAGCGGCGTGAACCGGATACAGTCGAAATCTTGTCCGGGGTCTTTGAAGGCCAGACCACCGGAACCCCCATCAGCCTCTTGATTCGCAATACCGATGCCCGCAGCCGCGATTACCAGAGCATTGCTGAAACCTTCCGTCCGGGGCATGCCGATTATGCGTACTGGAAGAAGTACGGTATTCGCGATCCGCGTGGGGGCGGGCGCTCATCGGCCCGATTGACGGCCCCGACCGTCGCCGCAGGGGCGATTGCACGCAAATGGCTCGAACAGGAACATGGCGTAGTCATTCGGGGCTACATGAGTCAGCTGGGCCCGATTCCCATTCCTTTCGATTCTTGGGATGCAGTCCCCGAAAATCCGTTCTATGCACCCAATGCGGCCATTGTGCCGCAGCTTGAATCCTTCATGGACCAGTTACGCCATGATGGTGACTCCATCGGTGCGCGTATCGAGGTCGTCGCCGAAGGGGTTCCTACGGGGTGGGGGGAGCCCATCTACGACCGCCTGGATGCCGACATCGCGCACGCCATGATGGGTTTGAACGCGGTCAAAGGCGTTTCCATTGGCTCGGGCTTTGACTGCATCACGATGCGGGGTTCCGAACAGGGGGATGAGCTGGGGCCAGACGGATTCTTCAGCAATCATGCAGGCGGGACGCTGGGCGGGATTTCTTCGGGGCAGCCCGTGACGGTGTCGCTGGCGGTCAAGCCTACATCCAGCATTCGGATCGAACGCCATTCGGTCAACAAGGCCAATGAGCCTGTCATGGTGCAGACGCTGGGACGCCATGACCCTTGCGTGGCGATTCGGGCTACGCCTATTGCCGAGGCCTTGCTGGCCATTGTGCTCATGGATCACGCGTTGCGTCAGCGGGCGCAGTGCGGCTAGGTCGTCGGGCAGGTCACTCAGGGTACCAGTTACCTGCAATACTAGGATAACGACTGGGCTTGTTGCGCAAGTCCAGGCTGTCATAATGGTTTTGACTCCAGGCAATCAGACGCCTGATTCGACCGTTTTCCATATTGCAGGACACAATCATGCCCCAAACTTTGTATGACAAGCTCTGGGATGCCCATGTGGTGCATCAGGGCCCGGACGGTACCTGTCTGCTGTACATAGACCGTCACCTCGTTCACGAGGTGACCAGCCCACAGGCATTCGAAGGCTTGCAGTTGGCAGGCCGCAAGCCGTGGCGTATTGCCGCGAACCTCGCGGTGTCCGATCACAACGTGCCGACGACCGATCGGGCTCAGGGCATCAAGGACCCGATTTCGCGGCTGCAGGTGGATACGCTGGACAAAAATTGCGATGCCTGGGGCATTACACAATTTCGCATGAACGACAGACGCCAGGGGATCGTGCACATCATCGGCCCCGAGCAGGGCGCCACCTTGCCCGGCATGACAGTGGTGTGTGGTGATTCGCACACAAGTACTCACGGCGCCATGGGCGCGCTGGCTTTTGGGATCGGCACGTCCGAAGTCGAGCATGTGTTGGCCACCCAGACGCTTCTCATGAAGAAGAGCCGCAATATGCTGGTTCGCGTCGAGGGCACGTTGCCATTTGGCTGTACCGCCAAGGATCTGATTCTGTACGTCATCGGCCAGATCGGTACGGCGGGTGGTACTGGTCATGCCATCGAGTTCGCAGGCAGTGCCGTGCGCGCGCTGTCCATGGAAGGGCGCCTGACAGTCTGCAACATGGCAATCGAAGCCGGCGCCCGTTCGGGTATGGTAGCCGTGGATCAGACCACGATCGACTACTTCAAAGGCCGACCCTATGCCCCCGAGGGAGCGCTCTGGGACCAGGCCGTGTCTTATTGGAAGACGCTGCATTCAGATCCGGATGCGCAATTTGACCGCGTGGTCGAAATCGACGCGGCCCAGATTGAACCGCAGGTGAGCTGGGGCACATCCCCCGAGATGGTCACGACGGTCAGTGGCCGTGTGCCCGACCCTGCTGCGCAGGCAGATGGGGTGCGTCGCAAAGGTATGGAGCGTGCCTTGAAGTACATGGACCTGAAGCCCGGCACGCCCATGGGCGAGATTCCCGTGGACAAGGTCTTCATTGGCTCGTGCACCAATGCGCGCATCGAGGATCTGCGTGCGGCAGCGGCTGTTGCCAAGGGGCACACCGTAGCGGCCAACGTAAAGTTGGCCATGGTGGTGCCGGGATCTGGGCTGGTGAAGTCCCAGGCAGAAAAAGAAGGACTCGACAAAATTTTCCTGGCGGCGGGTTTCGAGTGGCGGGAACCGGGGTGCTCCATGTGTCTGGCCATGAATGCCGACCGACTGGACCCGGGTGAACGCTGTGCGTCCACGTCGAATCGTAATTTTGAAGGGCGGCAGGGGCAGGGTGGGCGTACGCACCTTGTCAGCCCGGCCATGGCTGCTGCTGCGGCGGTTGCCGGCCATTTTGTGGATGTCCGTACTTTTCAATAGGAAGCCATCATGCAAGCCTTCACTACACATCGGGGCCTGGTGGCTCCCCTGGACCGTGAGAATGTGGACACGGATCTCATTATCCCCAAGCAGTTCCTGAAATCCATCAAGCGGTCAGGGTTCGGGCCCAATCTGTTCGACGAGCTGCGCTATCTGGATCATGGCGAGCCCGGCATGGACAACAGCACGCGGCCGCTCAATCCCGAATTCGTGCTCAATCAGCCGCGTTACAAGGGGGCGTCCATTTTGCTGGGGCGCAAAAACTTTGGCTGCGGCTCCAGTCGTGAGCATGCGCCTTGGGCGTTGCAGCAGTTTGGTTTTCGGGCGCTGATTGCGCCGTCGTTTGCCGACATTTTCTTCAATAACAGTTTCAAGAACGGCTTGCTGCCCATCGTGCTGCCGGAAGATGTGGTAGCCGGCCTGTTCCAGGCTGTTGCTGCAGCGCCCGGCTATGAGCTGACGGTCGATCTGTCTGCGCAGTGCGTCAAGGCCCCGGACGGCGCTGCATGGCCTTTTGACGTCGATGCATATCGAAAAGAATCCCTGCTCAAGGGGCTGGATGAAATCGGCCAGACGCTTTTGCACGCAGACGAAATTCGCGCCTTCGAGGCCCAGCGTCTCGAGCGGAACCCTTGGCTGGTCAAGGAGCATGCATGAGTTCGCGTATCGCCGTATTGCCGGGTGATGGCATTGGCCCGGAGATCATCGCGCAGGCTGTGCGCGTCCTGGAGGCGTTGGATCTTGGCTTGGAGTTCACGGAGGCTCCCGTGGGTGGGGCGGCCTACGCGGCACAGGGGCACCCTTTGCCGCCGAGCACGCTTGACCTGGCGCGCCATTCCGATGCGGTGCTGTTTGGTGCCGTGGGCGACTGGAAGTACGACCATCTGGAGCGATCCTTGCGCCCTGAGCAGGCTGTTCTGGGGTTACGCAAGGCGTTGGGGCTGTTTGCCAACCTGCGCCCGGCCATTTTGTATCCAGAGCTTGCCAATGCCTCGTCTCTCAAGCCCGAGGTGGTGTCAGGGCTGGACATCCTGATCGTGCGTGAACTTACAGGCGACATCTACTTTGGCCAGCCGCGTGGCGTACGTACGGTTTCTGACGGCCCGCTCGCGGGCGAACGTCAGGGCTTCGACACCATGCACTACGCCGAGTCTGAGGTTCGCCGCATTGCCCACGTGGCCTTCCAGGCAGCGGACAAGCGTAGTCGCAAGCTGTGCAGCGTGGATAAGGCCAACGTCCTGGAGACGTCCCAGTTCTGGCGCGACATCGTCATCGACGTGGCGCGTGAGTACCCGCAGGTTGAACTATCCCACATGTACGTCGACAACGCGGCCATGCAGTTGGTGCGGGAGCCCAAGGCGTTTGACGTGGTGGTCACTGGCAATCTCTTTGGCGACATTCTTTCTGACGAAGCCGCCATGCTGACGGGGTCCATCGGCATGCTGCCTTCGGCCTCACTCAATGCCAGCAAGCAGGGGCTCTATGAGCCCAGCCATGGTTCGGCTCCCGACATTGCAGGCAAGAACGTGGCGAATCCTCTGGCAACCATTTTGTCGGCCGCCATGATGCTGCGTTATTCGCTGAATCAGGCGCCTGCGGCCGACCGGATCGAGGCAGCGGTTCAGTCGGTGCTGGCGCGGGGTTTGCGTACAAGCGACATTTACGAGGCAGGAACCACCCAGGTTTCGACTTCCGAGATGGGCGACGCCGTGTTACAGGCATTAGAATAGAAACTTCCCGTTCATTTTTTGGTTTTGGTGGGTTTTATGGCTCAAGCAGTTGGTCTGGTCGGTTGGCGAGGGATGGTGGGGTCGGTGCTCATGCAACGCATGCGCGACGAGAAAGATTTCGCCTTCTTCGAACCTGTGTTCTTTTCGACCAGCAATGCGGGGGGCGCCGCCCCTGAGTGGGCCGCAGGGGCGGCGCCTTTGCAAGACGCCTACGACATCGATGCACTGAAAAAATTGCCGATTATCGTGACAACGCAAGGGGGCGACTACACCACCGAGGTCTATCCCAAGCTGCGTTCGGCTGGTTGGAATGGCCTCTGGATTGATGCTGCCAGTACGCTGCGCATGAAAGACGATGCGATCATCGTGCTCGATCCGGTCAATCGTCCGGTCATCGACCAGGCCATGAAGCGTGGCGTGAAGGACTACATCGGCGGCAATTGCACGGTCAGTTGCATGTTGATGGGCCTGGCTGGCTTGTTCAAGGCCGACATGATCGAGTGGATGACTTCCATGACCTACCAAGCGGCGTCAGGGGGCGGAGCGCGTCATATGCGCGAGCTTCTGACTCAGTTTGGTGTGCTCAATTCGGCTGTTGGAGACCTTCTTAAAGATCCAGCGTCGGCCATTCTGGACATCGATCGTGGCGTGCTCAAGGCGCAGCAAGATCCGACCTTGCCCCAGGACAACTTTGGCGTGCCGCTGGGCGGCAGCCTGATTCCCTGGATCGACAAGGATCTGAAGGACGGCATGTCGCGCGAGGAATGGAAAGGCAGCGCAGAGACCAACAAGATTCTGGGTCGTGGCCCGGGGTTTTCAGACCCGGCTATTCCGGTCGACGGCTTGTGCGTGCGCATCGGTGCCATGCGTTGCCACAGCCAGGCCCTCACCATCAAATTGCGTCGAGACATTCCGCTTGAAGACATTCATGCGGCCATCCGTTCGGGTACCGAATGGGCACGGCTCATTCCCAACGAAAAAGAAGCAACGGTTCAAGCGTTGACGCCCGTGGCAGTCACTGGCACGCTCGATATTCCCGTTGGGCGCCTGCGCAAGATGTCCATGGGACCAGAATATCTCAGTGCCTTCACTGTGGGCGATCAGCTCCTTTGGGGGGCAGCAGAGCCCGTGCGCCGCATGTTGCGGATCGCCTTGGGCGAGTTGTAATGGGTATGTCCGGCCACCTTCGACGGTTTCCCGGTAGCCTTGGCATGCGCCACGCCTGGTTGACGTTCGCATTGGCCGCCCTCATGGCTGCTCCGGCAGCCGCCCAGGCGGCAGATTTCGGCCACGCGCGACTGGCGTCCTCGGCAGGTCAGCCTCTTCGCATCATCGTTCCCCTCACGCATCTTACGGTAGCCGACCTGCACGCGTTGTCGGCGAAGCCTGCGCCTGCAACGGCCTGGGCACAGGCGGGCCTGACTCCGCCGGTTGCACTCGATACTTTGTCGGTGTTGGTCGCTCCGGGGCCTGGCGCGGATTCGGCCCGGGTGTTGCGCGTGCAGTCGCCCGAGCCGTTTTCGGGCACGCTGGCTGATTTGTTGCTCGATGTGCGCACGGCGACGGGATCTGAGCGCTATCAGGTTTCGTTGGTGGCACCAGGGCCGACTCTGGCAAGTGGAGCGGGCGCAGCGTCAGGTGCTGCGGGGGTGCCCGGCGGGGCTGCCGTGGGCTCGGCTGCAGCAAAGCACACACGGCAGCAATCCAGAGAATCGATTCGCGTGCGGACCGGTGACACGATGTTCGCCGTGGCGCGACGTAATCCGGTGGCCGGTGTGTCGGTCTATCAGCTGATGCTCGCGTTGCAGCGCGCCAATCCCCAGGCCTTCATCCATCAGAATATTAATCTCGTCCGTGCAGGTGCGTCGCTTTCGGTACCGAGCGTGGCCGACATGCTCTCGATTTCCGATGCAGAGGCGCGGCGGCAGTTCGTGGCCCAGACAGCGGCGTTCGATCGCTTGCGCGGCCGCGCTGCCGCACGGACCTCAATCGTACAAGAAGGGAAGGCGCGAGCCGGGACAGTCTCGAAGCCCGGCTCCAAAGCAGCAGCGGGTGCCAAGTCGTCGTCTCATGATCAGGTTCGGCTCTCAGAAGGCCGCAGTGATCATGCAGACGCGCGGACGTCGCGTGGTCATGCCCTGAAGGACGCAGAATCGCGAGTAGACCAGTTGCAGGACAATGTTCAGAATCTGAATCAGGCGCTGCAGTCGCAGGGCCAAGCCGCCGGCAATGTGGTCACCACTGGTGCGACGGCCATTGGCAGTTCGATCCAGAAGATTGCAGGCGCGATCAGCCAGGCAAGTCATGAAGCGGCTGCGCAAGCAGCAGATCGAGTGGCTGCCGGCGGCCCAGATGGCAAGGGTGCGGCTGCAGGCACGACAGGGGCAGGCGATGCCTCGCCTGGAGCTGCTGCGGGTGCCGGGGACGGTGTGACTGCAGCTGGTCTGGCTGCGACGGCTGGTCCAACGTCCAATGCCAGCAGTACTGGCCCTGCCAGTGTCAAAAGTCCTTCGTCCGCAGGGGGGAGCGATCCACTCTTCAACGCGGCGGGTGACACTGCAGCCAGCCAGGCCAAGGCACATGCCAATGCCGAAAAGGCCGAACGGCATGCCACAGAACAGACTCAACACAGGGTGAATTGGTTGCAGGACCATCTTCTTGGCGTCATGACGGGGCTGCTTGCCCTGATTGTGTTCATCATTGCCTGGCTGTTGCGCCGAGCGAATGCGGCTCGAGACGAGGCCGATGCAGATCCCCACGTGACAGAAGCCATGGTGCAGGAAAAACTTCAGGGCATTGACCTTGATCTGCCGCCCTCAGACGCTCGAACCTCGTCGGATACTTGATGCGGGTGCAGCCTGATCGACACGCCTGGGTATGAGACTCGCGCTGGGTTTGTGTTACGACGGGCAGGCCTGGCAGGGCTGGCAAACCCAGCCGAGTGGCCGTACGGTGCAAGATGCCCTCGAGGCAGCGCTGGCACAGTTTCTGGCAGAGCCCACTGCAACGATCTGTGCAGGGCGCACCGACACAGGCGTGCATGCGCTGCAGCAGGTCGTGCACCTCGATACGGATTCCGTTCGTCGTGATCAATCCTGGGTGCGCGGGCTCAATGCTTTGTTGCCCAAGACAGTGTCCGTCCAGTGGGCGCACCCGGTTGGCGCTGATTTCCATGCCCGTTTCGACGCTCGCGCGCGAACTTATCTCTACGTGCTGCGTTGTGCTTCCGTCCGTTCGCCCATCTTGCAGGGGCGGGTAGGCTGGGTGCACGATGTTCTGGACGTGGTCGCCATGCGTCGTGCGGCGGCACTTTTGCTGGGCGAGCACGATTTCAGCGCGTTCAGGGCAGCTCAATGCCAGGCGGCGAGCCCCGTCAGAACCCTGCAGGCCCTCGAAGTCGAAGAGCGCGGCTGCTTTTTGGTGTTCGAGTTCCGCGCCAATGCGTTCCTGCACCATATGGTGCGCAATCTCATGGGGGCGCTGGTCATGGTCGGTCGCGGTCGGCGTGATCCAGGCTGGGTGGCCGATCTGCTGCGCCAGAAAGACAGACGCCTTGCAGCACCGACCTTCATGCCCGACGGCCTGTATCTGGCCCATGTGTTCTACCCTCAGGCGCCAGACCTTCCTCTGGTGACGCCGCAGCGGGCCCTGGCGCGACACTTGGGGTTGTAGGTTCGATCTTGTTTCCATCCGTCGTAAAAAAATCTTCAGATAGAATGAAACCGCACGTCTCCAAGCCGAGATCGAGGCCTTGGGGATCGTGTTTGGTTCGGAGCCTCGTCAACCATGAACATGCAGACGTCTTTCGTACACCCGCCTGTTGGCTTCGCGCCGTTTCATTTGCGTGCAGAGGCGTTTCAATGAATTCACGAACTCGTATCAAGGTCTGCGGGCTCACGCGCGCACAAGACGTGGACGCTGCGGTGGCCGCAGGTGTGGATGCGATCGGCCTGGTGTTCTACCCCAGGAGCCGCAGGCTGGTTTCAATCGAGCAGGCGCGAGCGCTGCGTCAGCGTGTACCTGCCTTCGTGTGCGTCACGGCACTGTTCGTCGATGCAGCGGCGAATGACGTGCAGGCAGTCCTCAACGAAGTCGGCCCTGATCTGCTGCAGTTCCATGGCGCGGAATCGGCCGCGTTCTGCAACCAATTCGGCGTGCGCTATCTGAAGGCCTTTAGAGTCGGCGCCCCAGGCCAGGACACCGCGCCGACGCTGGCCGCGCGTTGTCTCGAATACCCTCAGGCGGCGGGTTGGCTCTTTGACAGTTACAGTTCCGGGTATGGCGGCAGCGGTCAGCGTTTCGACCTCTCGCTGCTGACGCAAGTGCCCAGAGAACCGGATCGGCCCGCGGTCGTTCTTTCGGGGGGGTTGACCGCCGAGTCCGTGGGGTCGGCCGTTGCTGTGTGCCGTCCTTTTGGCGTGGATGTGAGCAGCGGCGTGGAATCAGGCCCTGGTTTGAAGGACGGCGCGCGTATTTTCGCCTTCGTTCACGCCGTCGCCCTGGCCGACGACCGGCGCACGCTAAAATGATCGACTTCCAGGGATATCCCCTGCAGTCAATTTTGCATTTCGACAGTAGACTGTGCAGCTGATCGCCAGGGCCACAAGCCTTGGCTGCTGCGCCTCAAGGAGCTATTTCATGAATTTGCATCCCGTCTTACGAAACCTGGCTGGCGTGGTAGCGGCTGCCAGCCTGCTGGCGATGACGCCTGCGCATGCGCAGTCTGTCGCTGTGGCATCCATCGTCGAGCACCCTGCGCTCGATGCAGTCAAGGATGGGGTACGGGATGCGCTGAAGGCTGCTGGCTACACCGAGGCAAAGGGGTTGAAGTGGCAGTTTCAGACGGCACAGGGCAATAATGCAATTGCAGCCCAGATTGCGCGCAAATACGTAGGCGACAAGCCCGACGTCATCGTCGCCATTGCCACGCCCATGGCTCAGGCGGTGGTGGCTTCCACCAAAAGCATTCCGGTCGTCTTTTCGGCGGTGACCGACCCCGTGGCCGCTCAATTGGTGCCAGGTGTAGGGCCTTCGGGTACGAACGTCACGGGCTTGTCTGATGCCTTGCCCCTAGAAAAGCAGATCGATCTCATCAAAAAGATTGTGCCTAACGCCAAGAAAATCGGCATGGTCTACAACCCCGGTGAGGCCAACTCCGTCGTCGTGGTCAAGCAGATGCGCGAGCTGCTGCCCAAGGCGGGCATGACATTGGTCGAGGCAACGGCACCGCGCACGGTCGACGTGGGTGCGGCGGCGCGCAGCCTGGTCGGGAAGGTCGACGCCATTTACACCAACACCGACAACAACGTGGTTTCGGCTTATGAGGCGTTGGTCAAGGTGGGTGAAGCCGCCAAGATTCCGCTCATCGCCGCCGACACCGACAGCGTCAAGCGTGGGGCTGTTGCCGCGTTGGGCGTCAACTATCACGATCTCGGCTTGCAGACCGGCGCCTTGGTCGTCAAGATTCTGAAAGGCGCCAAGCCGGGTGATCTTGCCTGGGAGACCAGCTCCAAGCTTGAGCTCTACGTGAACCCTGGCGCCGCTGCCAAACAAGGGGTCACGCTGCCTGAATCGCTCATCAAATCGGCGACCAAGGTCGTCAAGTAACCACAGCGGCAGTGGCCAGTTTCGGACCGCTTGATCGCGGTCCGAATTTTATGGTCTGGCCTTGGCTGAGATGGCGCGTGGTGAATCCGTCGTGCCAAGTGCTACCAGACCTGCTTTCTGAGATTTTTATGTCCATTTATTCCTTGTGGGGCTCCCTGGAAATCGGGCTCATTTTCGGCCTGGTGGCTCTTGGAGTCCTGATTTCGTTTCGGGTCCTGAATTTTCCGGACCTGACCGTGGACGGCAGTTTTCCGCTCGGGGGAGCGACGGCCGCGATCCTGATCCATCATGGGATGGACCCCTTCCTGGCAACAGCGGCCGGTACGCTCGCCGCCGGTTTTGCGGGCGTGGTGACGGGCTGGCTTAACGTGCGGTTGAAGATCATGGATCTGCTCGCCAGCATTCTCATCATGATCGCGCTCTATTCCGTCAATCTTCGTGTCATGGGAGCGCCGAACATCCCGCTCATTACAGAGTCCACGGTGTTTACCGTGCTGCAGCCCCCAGGGCTGGAAGACTACGTGGCGCGCCCTCTGATCCTGTTGGTGCTTGTGGTGGTGGTCAAGCTGCTGCTCGACTGGTTCTTCGGCACTCAGGTGGGACTGGCGATGCGTTCGACCGGGTCAAACCCGCGGATGGCGCGCGCCCAGGGCATTCGCACGGGCAATATGGTGTTGTTGGGAATGGGCATTTCCAATGCGCTGTGTGGCCTGGCAGGTGCGCTGTTTGCACAGTCGCAGGGTGGAGCCGATATTTCCATGGGGATAGGCACCATCGTCATCGGCTTGGCCGCCGTCATTATTGGCGAGTCCATCATGCCCAGCCGCAGGCTGGTGGTCACGACCCTGGCGGTTGTGATTGGCGCAGTGCTCTACCGCATTTTCGTGGCGCTGGCCCTGAATGCCGACTTTATTGGCCTCAAGGCCCAGGACTTGAATCTGGTGACTGCCGTACTGGTCACGGTGGCTCTGGTCATTCCGCTCATCAAGCAGCGTTTGCATCGCAGAAGGGCGTGAACCATGTTAAGTGCAAAAGATCTTCATCTGACCTTCAACCCAGGGACGCCGATTGAAACGCAGGCGTTGTGTGGCCTGTCGCTTGAGATCCCGCCAGGGCAGTTCGTGACGGTGATCGGGTCCAATGGGGCAGGAAAGTCCACTTTTCTCAATGCTGTTTCAGGCGAACAATCCGTCGACAGTGGGTCGATTCTCATTGACGGTGAGGACGTGACACGGCAGCCCGTGTGGGATCGCGCCCGCAAGGTCGCTCGTGTGTTTCAGGACCCCATGGCCGGCACCTGCGAGAACCTGACGATTGAAGAAAACATGTCGCTGGCTCTGGGGAGGGGCCAGTTCCGCAGTCTCAGACGAGCGGTTCGGGAAGAAATGAGGGTCTTGTTCCGCGAACGCCTGTCCATGCTGGGGCTGGGCCTGGAGCGGCGTCTTGCCGATCGTATCGGCCTGCTGTCCGGCGGGCAGCGTCAGGCGGTCAGCCTGCTCATGGCTTCGTTACGGCCCTCACGGATTCTGTTGCTGGATGAACACACTGCAGCGCTGGATCCCAGAACCGCAAAATTCGTGTTGGACCTGACGGTGCGCGTGGTGGCGGAGCAAGGCCTCACTACCATGATGGTCACACACAGCATGCGCCAGGCCCTCGATGTGGGTGACCGCACGGTGATGCTGCACCAGGGGAAGGTCGTGCTCGATGTCTCCGGTGACGCGCGTCGAGGTCTGGATGTTCCGGACTTGCTGGCGATGTTTGAGAAAGTGCGGGGAGAAGAGCTGGCAGACGACACACTGCTTTTGGGGTGAGTGGTGGCGCAAAATTATGTTTTGACAAAAATTGCATTTTTTGTCAGAATGCGCGGATGTCTCAGAAACTCACGGCAGCCATGGTGGAGGCCCGACGCGTTCGTATCCTGGATGCGGCCCGATGGTGCTTTCTTAATTTTGGCTTTTCCCGCACTTCGCTGGAAGAAGTCGCGCGGCGCGCATCCATTTCCAGAACCTCGCTCTATCAGGTCTGCCGCGACAAGGAAGATTTATTCATCCAAGTGTTCGATGACTGGCTGCTGTCGCGTTTGCCGGTGGCGCACGAGGCCGCCCTGGCGACCGCCGCGCCACGCAGCCGCCTTTACGATATTTGTCAGATCGTGCTCCTGGACCTTTGGTCAGAGATGGAAGTCGCCCCTATGGCGACCGAATTTCACGACGTGTGCGAGCGACTGAGGCCGCAGGTGGCTGAGCGCCAGCGTGAAGGGGTGCGTCAATGTGTGGCCCAGGTTCTGGGAGACCCGGTTGTGTCGCTGGTATTTCTGCTGGCGCTGGAAGGGCTTCTGACCGACAGGCCGTCACTGGACGTGCTGAGCGTTCGCGTGAAAATTCTGGTAGACCGCTTCGCGGGAACAGCATGACTTCAGGCACAATCAAGTATTCAGCCAAAATCCAATCAAAATTCAAAATTTCGGGAGTTCTTCGCATGGACCATTCTGGACCGACAGCAGGGGGTGCCTGCCGGGCTCTGGCCCTGGTCTCATTGTTGGCGCTGGCTGCATGCGGGCAGAAGGCGCCTCAGAATCCCGGCGCCATGAAGGTTCCGGTCAGTGTGGTCAAGGTCGAACCGCAGGCCACAGTGGTGCATACGGAGCTTCCTGGACGTGTCCAGGCGATTGAAGACGCCGATGTCCGTGCACGGGTCAATGGCATCGTTCAGTCCATCGACTTCGAGCAGGGCGGCGAGGTCAAGGCGGGCCAGCTCCTTTATACGATCGATCCTGCGCCCTACAAAGCCGCTCGCGATCAAGCGGCCGCGCAATTGAAAAATGCCGAGGCCGCCGCGCTGACGGCACAACTGCAGGCCAAGCGGTTTGCCGTGCTGGTCAAACAGCATGCGGTGGCGCAGCAGGATTACGACAATGCCGTGGCTCAGGCACGTCAGACAGCCGCAGGCGTGGCCGCCGCCAAGGCAGCGCTCGAGTCTGCCAGCATCGATCTCGCCTATACCCGGGTCACGTCTCCGATTGCCGGGAGGATTGGCAAGTCGCTGGTCACGGTGGGGGCACTGGTCAGCGCCAGCTCGGCGACCGCGCTGGCGACAGTGCAGCGCTTCAATCAGGTGTACGTCGACATTACACAACCTGTTGCGCAACTCTCCACGTTGCGCCGGCAGCTGGCCGATGGCATTCTGAAACCGGACGGCGAAGGCAATGCGCAGGCTGAAGTGTTCCTCGGTGACGGCAGTGCCTACCGCCATCCCGGAAAATTGCTGTTCTCCGGCATCTCGGTTGACCCCGGAACCGGTCAGGTGAGCTTGCGGGCCTTGTTCCCGAATCCGGAGCGGATCCTGTTGCCAGGGCTCTACGTCACGGTCCGGCTGGTTCAGGGGATTGATCAGAAAGCGCTCGTGGTCCCGGCGCAGGCAATTCAGCGAACGGCGGATGGAAAAAACACTTTGGTCAAGGTGGTCGATGGCAAGGCAGCCTACACGCCGGTGGAACTGGGCCCTCAGTCAGGGCAGGGGTATATCGTCTACCAGGGCCTGAAGGCGGGCGATCAGATCGTGGTCGAGGGATTCCAGAAGATTCGGCCCGGGGCGCCTGTTCAGCCCATGCCCTGGAAGCTTGCCGCTGAGTCGGCGGCTGCGCCGGCAGCCTCGCCCAAGTCGCATTGAGCGCCTTGCGTTCCTGACTCTCCCAGACATTCCTCTCGCGAGCATTCATGCCTCAGTTCTTCATAGACAGACCGATCTTTGCCTGGGTAGTGGCCCTGGCGATTGCCTTGGCGGGGATCCTGGCCATTCCCAATATGCCTGTGTCGCAGTATCCACAGGTCGCGCCGCCCACCGTCAACATTCAGGCGACGTATCCGGGTGCGTCAGCCACCGAAGTCGCCACCAGCGTCTCCAGCGTCATCGAGAATCAGCTCAACGGTGCCAAAGGGCTGCTGTATTACGAGTCGGTGAGCGACTCCAACGGCCAGGCGCAGCTGACGGTCACTTTTGCGCCCGGGACGGACCCCGACTTTGCGCAGGTCGATGTGCAGAACCGGCTGTCCAATGTGACTGCAAAATTACCGGCGGCGGTTGTGCAGCAAGGAATTCAGGTCACGCAGGCCAATTCCAATTTTTTGATGGTCGTGACAGTGTCGTCCAAAGACGGCTCCATGGATCAGACTGCGCTGGCTGATTACGTCACGCGCAACATCCAGAACCCGATCTCGCGCGTCAAGGGTGTAGGCACCTTCCAGTTATTTGCTGCGCAACGCGCCATGCGGGTGTGGCTCGATCCCCAGAAATTATTGGGTTATGGGTTGACGGCCACCGACGTCGACAACGCGGTCTCCAGCCAGAACATGGTGATCTCGGCCGGGCAGCTGGGTTCGCCCCCCAATCCCAGCTCGCAGCGGACGGTTGCGCCCTTGACGGTCAATGGTCAACTCAAGACGCCCGAAGAATTTGGCAACATCGTTCTGCGCTCCAACCCTGACGGGTCCACGGTGCGTATCCGGGATGTCGCACGGGTTGAACTCGGGGCCGACAACTATCAATTTGGCGCACGGCTGAATGGCAAGCCGACGGCTGCTTTTGCGGTGTCGTTGACGCCGACTGCGAATGCGTTGGAAACCGCGCAGCTGGTCAAGGCCAAAATGAAGGAGTTGTCACAGTTTTTCCCTGACAACATCACCTACGCGATTCCGTATGACACATCTCCGTACGTGAGCTTGTCGATTGAACAGGTGGTGCACACCTTGTTCGAGGCCATTTTGCTGGTGTTTGTGGTGATGTTCGTGTTTTTGCAGAACATTCGCTACACCTTGATTCCGGCGTTGGTCGTTCCCGTGGCAATCCTGGGGGCCTTCGCGGTGATGCTGGCGCTAGGCTTCTCCATCAATGTACTGACCATGTTCGCCATGGTGCTGGCGATCGGGATTCTCGTCGATGACGCGATTGTGGTCGTTGAGAATGTCGAGCGCATCATGGCCGAAGAGGGGCTTCCTCCCAAAGAGGCCACCAAAAAGGCCATGCCGCAGATTACGGGCGCAATCGTGGGGATTACGCTGGTGCTGACCACGGTCTTTTTGCCGCTGGCTTTCATGTCGGGCTCGGTCGGGGTGATTTACCGGCAATTTTCGGTGGCCATGGCAGTTTCCATTCTGTTCTCGGCTTTCCTGGCCTTGAGTTTCACGCCGGCCCTGTGCGCGACGATTCTCAAGCCTGTCACCAAAGGTCAACATGATTCAGGGCGCGGGTTTTTCGGCTGGTTCAATCGGGGCTTCAACCGCACGACGAATGGCTATACGCACTGGGTCAGCCGAAGCCTCAAGCGCACTCTTCGCCTGATGCTGGTGTTTGGTTTGCTGGTGGTGGTGATGGGATGGATGTACGTCCGTCTGCCGACTTCGTTCCTGCCCGATGAGGATCAGGGTTACGTGGTCGCCAACATTGAACTGCCCTCGGGGGCCAGTTCGAACAGGACGGTCGAGGTCATCAAAAAGGTCGAGAAGTACTTCATGAGCCTGCCGCAGGTGGCCAATATCATTGCGGTACAGGGCTTCAGTTTCAATGGTAATGGCCTGAATGCAGCCATTGCGTTTGTGCCGCTCAAGGACTTTTCACAACGAAAGGGTCCGGGGGATTCGGCTCAGGCCATTTCGAACACCGCCATGGGCAAGCTGCTTTTTGGCCTACCGGATTCCATGGTGATCTCGATTACCCCTCCGGCCATTTCTTCTTTGGGTAACGCCTCGGGCTTTGACATGCGTCTCGAAGATCGCAGCGGCGTGGGGCATGCGGCCCTCGAGGCGGCGGCGCAACAGTTGCTGGGGATGGCGGCCAAGAGCCCCATTCTGACGCAAACGCGTATCACAGGCCTCGGACCTGGGCCTCAGCTGCAGGTGCATATCGACCGCACCAAGGCCGCTGCACTAGGCGTGAATTTCTCGGAAGTCGCCAACGTGATTTCGACGGCCATCGGGTCCTCGTATGTGGGCAAATTCACGAATCAGGGCTGGGTGCAGAATGTCTGGGTGCAGGCCGACGAAAATGACCGCATGAGTCCGGACGACATCCTGAAGCTCAACGCACGAAACGCGAGTGGCGACATGGTGCCGCTATCTTCCTTCGTGACCTTGAAGTGGACCCAAGGCCCCGTGCAGGTCGTGCGTTACAACGGTTATGAATCCGTGCGTATCGGCGGGTCGGCTGCGCCTGGGTATTCCACGGGGCAGGCGATGGCCGAGATGCAACGTCTGGTTGCCCAGTTGCCCTCAGGCCTGAGCTATGAGTGGACCGGTCTTTCATATCAAGAGGTTCAGGCAGGCAGCCAGTCTGCAATCCTGCTGGGATTGTCCGTGCTGGTCGTGTTCATGGTGCTGGCGGCGCTCTATGAGAGCTGGGCCATTCCGCTTTCGGTCATGCTCGCCGTTCCCCTGGGGATGTTGGGTGCAGTCGTACTCAGCAGCCTGATGGGTAAAGACAATGATGTGTATTTTCAGGTCGGCATGGTGACGGTCATCGGATTGGCGGCCAAAAACGCCATCCTGATTGTGGAGTTCGCCAAGGACCTCTACGCCAGCGGTGCAGGCCTCAAAGAGGCTGCAATCGAAGCGGCCCGCTTGCGCTTCCGCCCCATCTTGATGACGTCTTTTGCCTTCATCCTGGGCGTAGTGCCTCTGGTGGTAGCCAGTGGCGCTGGTGCAGCAAGCCAGAATGCCGTGGGCCTGGGTGTCATGGGCGGCATGTTGGCTGCCACGCCTCTGGCGATCATCTTCGTCCCCACATTCTTTGTCGCTGTCCTGAGACTGTTCAAGACCAAGCCCAAGTTGCTGGGACATCACCAGGCGCCTCATATCCCATCAGCCGAAGTCACTCGCGAAGGAGAACAGTCGTGAGAACCCGCATGAAGTCCAAGCGCCTCTGGTTGGTGTCCAGCCTCTGCCTGGCACTGGGTGCCTGCTCGCTGGCACCCACGTACCATCGCCCGGCCTCGCCAGTGCCTGATCAGTACCCGGGCGCGGCGGCGCAGGACACCTCGGCAGCGTTGCCACCTTGGCGCGATTTTTTCCGTGACGAACGCCTGCAGGCGCTCGTGGAGTTGGCGCTCAGGAACAATCGTGACTTGCGTATCGCGGTACAGCGTGTGGAACAAGCTCGTGCGCAGTATGGTGTGGCACAAAGTGATCAGCTTCCGACCCTTGGCATCCAGGGAACGGAGCAGGCCACCCGACTGCCACCTAATATGCGCACGGCTGGGCCCGATTCTCCCGCTGTGAGCAAAAGCTATATCGCAGGGGTGGGAATGACGGCGTTTGAGCTGGACTTCTTTGGTCGTGTGCGCAACTTGAGCAAGGCAGCCTACGAGCAGTTCCTTTCCACGGAAGAGGCTCGTCGCACGGTACAACTGGCTCTGATTGCGCAGACGGCCGAGGCGTACTTCAATCTGCGGTCTGCGCAGTCCATGCTGGGTCTGACGAACAAGACATTGCAGGCTCGGCAGGGCACGCTGCAGCTTGTACAAGCGCGGTTCAATGCGGGTGTTGCCTCTGATCTTGATCTCGCGCAGGCGCAGGGGCAAGTGGATTCGGTTCAGGCCGATCAGATTTCTGTCGAGCGAAACCTGGCTCAGGCCAACAACGCGCTGCAGCTGCTCTTGGGCACTGCGGTGCCGGCCGATTTGCCCGCACCGGCTCCTTTTGGCAGTGCACAGCTGTTGAGCGCCTTACCTGCGGGTTTGCCATCCCAGCTGCTTGAGCGGCGCCCTGACATCATGGGGGCCGAGCACGATCTGATCGGGGCGGATGCTCAGATCGGTGCCGCGCGGGCGGCCTTCTTTCCGCGTATCACCCTGACGGGTCTCCTGGGGTTTGCAAGCCCGGAGTTGGGTGCACTGTTTGGGGGTAGCCACCGATATTGGCAATACAGCCCGCAGATTCAGATGCCGATCTTCTCCGGAGGGGTGAAGGGCAATCTGGATTACGCCAAGGCGTCGCAGCGGATTGCCGTGGCATCCTACGAGAAGGCGATCCAGACTGCATTTCGTGAAGTGGCTGACGGGCTGGCAGGCGAGGCCACCTATAGCCGGCAGCTGGATGCCCTGCGCAGTAACGAGGCAGCGGCTGTGCGTGCCCTGAAGTTGTCTCAGCTGCGCTATGAAACGGGTGTAGACAGCTTTTTGCAAATTCAAAGTGCTCAGGTCACGCTCTATGGCGTGCAGCAGCAGTTCATTTTGGTCGGTGCGAGTGCGCTGGCCAATCGGGTAGAGCTGTACAAGGCCTTGGGCGGAGGCTGGGACCCGAGCGATGTCAAAGAACCCGTCAGCGAGAGCTAAGATGGAACTGGGTGTCAATATTGACCATGTAGCGACGTTGCGGCAGCAACGCATGACAACGTATCCCGATCCTCTACAGGCAGCGTTACGCGCCGAAGAAGCGGGGGCCGACCTCATCACTTTGCACTTGCGTGAAGATCGGCGCCACATTCAGGACGCGGACGTGCGGGCCATTCGGCCTGCGCTGCGCACGCGGATGAACCTTGAATGCGCCATCACGCCCGAAATGCTCTCCATTGCGTGTGAGATTCGGCCGCAGGACGTGTGCCTGGTGCCCGAAAAGCGACGTGAGCTCACGACCGAAGGTGGGCTCGATGTCTTGGGGCAGAGCACTCAAGTGAGCGAGGCTGTGGCCCGCCTGCGCGAAGCAGGCATCAGAGTGTCGCTCTTCATTGATCCCGATTCAGCACAAATAGAAGCAGCAGCACGCACCGGTGCAGAAAACATTGAATTGCATACTGGGGCATTTGCCAATGCCACGAGCGTTGCGGCGCAAGGTGCGGAGCTGCGACGGATTCGCAGTGCCATTGCACAAGGAATCTCAGCGGGCTTTCGCGTCAACGCAGGCCATGGGCTGCATTATGGCAATGTGCAGGTCATCGCCGCCTTGCCTGGCATCACGGAGCTCAATATTGGTCATGCGATCGTGGCACAAGCCGTCTTTGATGGCTGGGAGGCCGCCATTCGCCGTATGAAGGCATTGATCATTCAGGCAGCGCACTGAGTGCTCGACAGGATGGATGTCATGTCAGATTTTTTGCAGGCTTTGTATACGCGTCGTTCGGTCAAGTATGTGCAGGCGCCGGGACCCAGTCAAGATGAGCTGTCCCTGATTCTGCAGGCGGCCGTATGTGCCCCTGATCATGGCGCTGTGCATCCGTGGCGCTTCAAGGTCGTCCGGGGGGCGGACATCCCGATGCTGATCGACCTCGGTATCGAGGCGGGGGTGCAGGCAGGTTCTCCGCTCCCCGAACCCAAGATTCAGAATGCAAGAAAGTGGTTGTCCAAAGTCCCTCTCATGATCGCGGTAGGGTGCGCACCAGATCCACGAGGCCGCATCCGTGAACAAGAGAGCCTGCTATCCGTGGGCGCCGCCGTCATGAACATGCTCAATGCAGCTCATGCGCTCGGGTATTGCGGCTTCTGGAGCACCGGGATGGGCACCTACCTCGACGGGGTGGGCGAGGCGCTGGGCTTTGATACTCTGGACATGCGTTTCATGGGGTATGTGTCTTTGGGGACCCCCATCGACCCTCTGCCCGAGAAGCAGAGACCCGATTACCGAGACTTCGTGTCTGAGTGGCACGCTGCGCCGATCGCCGATTGATCCGCAAGCCCGTCCAGAATGGGGCACTCGGGTCGAGCATCCCCATGACAGTGCTCCGCAAGGTCGCGCAGCGTGTTGGCCATCCGTTGCAAGGTAGCGGCCTTGGCTTCCAGGTCGGCGATGTGAGCGGTCGCCAGGCGCTTGACCTCCGCGCTGGCTCGCTGACGGTTGCGCCATAATTCAGTCAGTTCTGCCGTTTGCTGAAGTGAAAAGCCCAGATCTCGCGCACTACGGATGAAGCGCAGGGCATGCAAGTCGCGCTCGTCGTATTGTCGGTAGCCAGCGGCCGTGCGCGCGTGCGGGACAAACAGGCCCTGCTGCTCGTAGTAGCGAATCATCTTGGGGCTCAAGCCGGTGCGGCTTGCAGTCTCGCCGATATTAAGCATGAGGAACCTCCAGGGAGAGCCATTTCAGTCGCAGCGCATTGCTGACGACAAAAAGGCTGGACAACGCCATGGCGACGGCACCCAGCATGGGGGACAGCTGTAACCCGAAGACGGGGTACAGGGCGCCTGCGGCGATGGGGATGAGTGCCACGTTATACCCGAAGGCCCAGAAAAGATTTTGGGCGATGTTTCGCAGGGTCAGCCGTGAAAGCGTGATCGCGAGCGGAATGGCCTCCAGGTTGTCGCTCATCAGCACGAGGTCCGCCGAGGCGATCGCGATGTCCGTCCCCTGGCCGACTGTGATTCCCACGTTGGCAGTGGCGAGTGCGGGTGCGTCGTTGATTCCGTCCCCTGCGAATGCCAGCGCGCCAAAGCGATGTTGCAGGGACTTCAGTTGGCTGACTTTGTCTTGTGGCAGGTTTTGCGCGTGCACGATGTCGATGCCCAGTTCGGTGGCGACGGCGTGCGCAGCAGCGGGGTGATCTCCCGTGATCAGGGCCGCCTGGATGCCCATGGCGTGAAGCGCAGTGATGGCCGTTCGCGCGCTGGGACGTAGCGTATCGGCGACGGCAACCAGTGCGACCAGCCGGCCATCACGGGCAGCCAGAAATGCCGTCTTTCCTTGGCTGGCCAGTTCGTCCAAACGCCGCGTGATGGCGGCCGGGACTGCGATGCTTCGGGCGCGCATCAATCGGGGAGTTCCCATGAGCCACTGCTGACCCCGAACCGTGCCTTCGATACCGGCGCCCCCCAGCGCTGAAAAGGTTTCCACTGGCGCCGGCGTGAGCCCTTGGGCGTGCGCCGCCTGAACCAGGGCGTGCGCAATGGGGTGCTCGGAGGCTTGCTGCACGCTGGCCATGGCGCTGAGCAAGTCAGCCTCGGATTCTGATTCGACCAAGGCTTCCAGGTTGGCCAGCGTCGGCTTTCCGTGGGTGAGCGTCCCCGTCTTGTCGAACGCTACGACGCGCACGTTGCGCAGGCGCTCGAGCGCGTCTCCGTGCCGGAAGAGGATACCCGAGCGCGCTGCGCGGCCCGTCGCCACCATGATGGAGATAGGCGTGGCCAGCCCCATGGCACAGGGGCAGGCAATGATGAGAACTGCCACTCCCGCAATCAGGGCATGTGGCAGGGCAGGGATCGGCCCCCAGAACCACCAGCCTGCGAAGGACAGGAGCGCAAGCCCCATGACGACAGGGACGAACCAGCCTGTCACGCGATCGACCTGGTGCTGGATGGGAAGCTTGGCTGCCTGGGCTTCGCCGGTGAGGCGAATAATCTGCGCCAGGACAGTCTGTGCTCCGATGCGCCCAGTGCGAACGATGAGGCTTCCTTGCGTGTTGAGCGTAGCTCCGATGGTGGGGTCGCCCGGTTGACGGTGAACCGGCATGGATTCACCGGTGATCATCGCTTCGTCCACCCAGGAGTCTCCCTCGACGACAATGCCATCGACTGGAATTTTTTCTCCTGGACGTACCCGGACTTCGTCGCCTGTGACGAGCTGGTCGATTGGTAGCTCCTGCCATTGGTGATCGCGTCGAACCCAGGCGGTGCGCACCTGCAGATCCATCAGCTGGTGGATGGCTGAGTTTGCCCGCCCCCGAGCGCGGGCCTCCAGCCAGCGACCGAGAAGGATCAAGGTGGCGACGACCGCTGCAGCTTCGAAATACAGGTAACGGGATTCAGCTGGAAAGAGCGTGGGTGCCCAGGTGACGAGAGTCGAGTAGAGCCAGGCGCTGCCCGCGCCTAGGGCCACCAGCGTGTTCATGTCGGGACCGCCGTGCCACAAGGCTTTGAATCCACGTGTGAAGAATACGCGTCCCGGTCCCGCAAGAGTCATCGTGCAGAGGACGAATTCCAGAAATGCGAGGGCCTGGAAGCTCATGAGTGATCCTAGCCAGGCATGCCACCCCGGCATCAGGTGAGAACCCATTTCCAGCATGAACACGGGCATGGTCAGGATCGCCGCAGTGACAAAATGGCGCTGGACTATGGCCGCTTCTTCGTCGAGAGCCACTGCGGTCGGTTGCTCAGGTGCCAGAAGCTGTGCCTCGTAGCCTCGCTTGTTGACGGCCGTGATCAGCGCATCGGGCCCAGTCGAGGCGTCAGCGAGTACTACGCGAGCCTGGCGCGTTGCAAGATTCACGCTGGCGGTCTGCACGCCAGGAACCTTTGCCAACGCGGTCTCGACGCGGCGTACGCAGGATGCGCAAGTCATCCCTTCGATGCGCAGGTCGATGGTGAGAGGCGTTGCGGCGGGTGGCATGAGAGACCCTCTGAAAGACTGGAAACCTGATGACCTAATGACGGCCTGATGATGAACTCTAACCTTGTGTCAATGTCAAGGGGATTGGCAAGAATTGAAGAGATTTGAGCTTGTCACAGAGTCAAGGTTTAACATAGGCCACAGAATCGTACCGCTTGATGCGGCGAATGAAAGGAGCTTGTCCATGAAAACCGAATTCATCGTTTCCGACATGACCTGCAATCACTGCGTTCAGACCATCACGCGCGCTGTCAAGGCCATCGCGCCCACTGCGCATGTGGATGCCGACCTGGCCAGTCATCGTGTGACGATCGAGCCGGCAGAAAATCCAGCGGCTCTGGCGGCCGCCATCGTCGACGCCGGGTACGACGTGCAAACTGCCTGACCGGGGGTCGTCTACATGTCCACGATTGAGTGTGATGTCGCCGTGGTGGGTGCGGGCTCGGCTGGCCTGCCCGCCTGGCGTGCGGTACAGAAGGCAGGGCTCAGGCCACTGCTTGTCGAGGGTGGGCCACACGGAACGATGTGCGCGCGCGTGGGCTGCATGCCGTCCAAGTTGCTGATCGCGGCGGCCGATGCGGCGGAGCACGTGCGGACGGCCACACAGTTTGGCATCCACGCAGGGAGCCCTCAGGTTGATGGGCGTGCGGTCATGCAGCGCGTGCGCAGCGAACGTGATCGGTTCGTCGGTTTCGTGGTGGCTGACGTGCAGGCCATGCCGGCTGAGGCGCGCCTGGATTCGACTGTCGAATTCCTGGAGGATGGGGTCCTGCAAGCGGCCAGTGGGGCCGTGGTGCGGGCGAGCCGCATCGTATTGGCCACAGGAACGCGGCCTTTCGTGCCCGAGATCTACCATCCGCTGAAGGATCTTGCTGTCGTCAACGACGACGTCTTCGATTGGGAGGATCTGCCTTCCAGCGTGCTGGTGGTGGGGTCTGGCGTTATCGGCGTCGAACTGGGGCTGGCCTTGGCGCGTCTGGGGGTGCGGGTACGTGTCCTCAATCGCTCGGGCAGCTTTGCACAGCTTGACGACCCCATCGTTCGGGATGCTGCGGTGGCTGCTCTGGGGCCGGCTTTGTCGTTGGTGAGTCATGCCCAGGTTCAAACCGTAGCTCGAGAGGGTCATCAGGCGGTGGTGAGCTGGCGCGATGCCGACGGTCGATCCACGACAGAGCGCTTTGATCGTGTGCTGGTGACAGCAGGCAGACACCCGACGCTTGCCGATATGCATCTTGAGCGTACGAATATGCCTCTGGATGAACATGGCATGCCGCGTTTTGATCCATCTACCTTGCAGGTGGCGGGGCAGCCCGTGTTCCTGGCGGGTGACGTGACGGGTCGCCACGCGATTCAGCACGAAGCTTCGGACGATGGCCGGCTTGCCGGGTTCAACGCCGCGGTGTGGCCGAACGTCCAGGCGCTACCACGGCGGGCACCGATGGCGGTCGTCTTCAGCGATCCTCAGATCATGCGTGTCGGGCAGCCGTTTCGCACGCTGGACCCCGATGCGATTGTGGTGGGCGAGGTCGATTGGACTCGGCAGGGGCGCTCGCGCGTCATGCTGCGTAATCAGGGCGTTCTGCGAGTCTACATGCAGCGGGCAGGCGGGCTGTTCCTGGGGGCCGAGATGGTGGGGCCGGATGCCGAGCACGTCGCGCATTTGCTCGCCTGGGCGCTGCAAATGAAGCTTACCGTGCCCGATATGCTCAAGCTGCCCTTTTATCATCCAACCATTGAAGAAGGGATTCGGACCGCCTTGCGCGACGCCGATCGCCAAAGGATATAGATCAGTGCAGCAGCGGCTTGATGGCGGCAATCAGGTCGCTGCGTGACTCGCTGTCCGAGGCCAACCACACGGCGCGCCCCTTTTGGTCGAAACAGAAAATGCCCCGGCTGTGCGAGACCTCGTAAGGTGCGTTGGGGGCGCTGCTCGAGGGCTTTTCAATCTGGTAGGCAACGCGGTAGCGCCGTGCGAGTGAGGCAATGGCGCTTTCGCTGCCGGTGAGACCGATCGCGTGGGGATCGAATTGATCCACGTAGTGTTGCAGGATGTCAGGCGTGTCGCGATGCGGGTCCACGCTTACGAACAGAATTCGCACTTGATCGGCCTTGGAGCCCAGCGATTCAATCACTTGCGCAAGCTGCGCCATGGTCGTGGGACAGATGTCCGGACAGCTGGCATAGCCGAAGAACATCAGGACGACCTTGCCGGCAAAATCCTTTTGCGTCATGGTGACGTCACCGGCCCCCTGCAGGGAAAACTGCAGATCCGGCAGGAACCCTCGCACAGGGTGAACGGCAGCGCTTGCCATGGCGAGACAGCTCGTCCACAACAGCAATGCCACAATGCCGCGTCGTATCCAGGATGCTTGCGATGGAAACATGATCAGGCCTCTAGTAACCCGCTGTGGCGCAGAAGTGCGTCCATGCTGGGGTCTCGGCCTCGGAAGGCCTTGAAGGAATCTGCGGCGGGGCGAGATCCCCCCACGGCAATGACTTCGTCGAGATAACGGCGACACGTGGCGGCATCGAATACGTCCCGGGTGCCATCCGGAGTAGGATGCGCGTGTTCTTCAAAGGCTGCAAAGGCGTCTGCCGACAGCACCTCGGCCCATTTGTAGCTGTAGTAGCCCGCGCCATATCCGCCGCCGAACAGGTGCGAGAACGCGTGTGGAAAACGGTGCCACGCGGGTGGGACCAGCAGCGCCACTTCGCGGCGAACTTGGTCGAGCGTATCGAGCACCTCACTGATTGACAACCCGTTGGCCTGAGTGTGGATCAGCATGTCAAAGAGGGCGAACTCGACCTGACGCAGGGTTTGCAAGCCGCTTTGAAAGTTCTTTGCAGACACCATCTTGTCGTAGAGCTCACGAGGCAAGGGCTCGCCTGTATCCGTGTGATGGGTCAGGGACTTCAGGACACCCCATTCCCAGCAGAAATTTTCCATGAATTGCGAGGGCATTTCGATTGCATCCCATTCGACTGCTGC
Organism: Castellaniella sp.; assembly: GCF_036379515.1. Lineage (GTDB taxonomy): Bacteria > Pseudomonadota > Gammaproteobacteria > Burkholderiales > Burkholderiaceae_B > Castellaniella. Next base: position 137,728 of record NZ_DASVGN010000038.1, on the reverse strand, counting down.
AAACGCGGCCGCTGCCGGCTCGTCGACACGGGAAAGCAACGCATGCATGGCGTGGCCACTCTCGTGAAACAGGGTGATCACTTCGTCGTGAGAGAGCAGTGCCTCTTGTGAACCTTGTGGCGCCGCAAAATTGCAGGTCAGCCAGGCCAGAGGGGTGTGCAGTTCCTGTCCGTGGCGCCGACGGCTGCGTTCGCTATCGACCCATGCGCCGCCCTGCTTGCCTGCGCGTGCGTAGAGGTCGATTCCCAGCCTCCCCAGTTCCTGGCCCTGGGCGGTCAAGACACGATAGATGCGGGCGTCGGCGTGCCAGGCGCGTGCATCGCAAGCTTCGAGGTGCACGCCGAACAGGGTATGGATGACCTGGAACAGGCCTTGCAACACGTGGGATTCGGTGAAATAGGGGCGCAGCTCTTCGTCGGAGTACGCATACCGAGATTCGCGCAGCCGTTCTGAGGCATAGGCCACGTCCCAAGGTTCCAGCGTTGAGAGGCCAAGCTGTTCAGCCGCAAACGCGCGAAGTTCGGCGAGATCGCGTTCGGCGCTGGGCCGCGCGCGAGCGGCCAGCTCACGCAGGAATGCGAGGATCTGAGGGGCGTCGTGCGCCATGCGGGTTTCAAGCTGCAGCGACGCAAAGTTGGCATAGCCTAGCAACGAAGCTTCTTCGGCGCGGAGCGCAAGCAGTGACTCGATGGGTTCAGAGTTGTCGAATGTGGTGTCGCCTTGATCCGAAGCCCGTGTGCCGTAGGCGCGATACAGCGTCTGGCGCAATTCACGGTCTTGCGCATGCTGCATGATGGGTAGATAACACGGCATGTGCAAGGTGAGCTTCCATCCCTCGGCATGATCCGCCGCGGCTGCTTGTTGGGCCGCAGTCACCACGTTGTCGGGGACGCCTGCGAGGCGGGATTTGTCAGTGATGAGCAATGTCCAGCCGTCAGTGGCGTCCATGACGTTTTCGGAAAATTTCTGGGCAACTTGCGCTTGGAGGTCTGAGTTGCGTGCGTAGGTGTCACGCGCCGCGCCTTCGAGCTCGACGCCGCTCAGGCGGAAATCCCGCAGGGCAAGGTCCACGATACGCTGTCGGGTAGGAGATAGCGTCGCGTACAGTGGGCTGATGGCCAGCGCGCAATAGCGCGCGTACAGGCCATGATGCAGCCCGACCCAGGTGGAGAACTCGCTCATGAGAGGCAGGCATGTGTTGTAAGCCGCGCGCAGCTCTGGCGTATTCACGACCGCATTGAGGTGGCCGGCGATGGCCCAGGCTCGGTGGAGGCGTTCGGACGGGTCTTCAATGACTTCGACCAGATTGTCCCAGGTGGGGTCCTCGGCGCAGGCAGCAGCAGCTTCGACCGTACTTCGAGTGCTCGCGATCAGTTCGCGGATGGCTGCTTCGATGTGCTCGGGTCGCACGGCCGAGTAATCGACGAATGCCTCGGCCGGAACGAGGAGGGGATTGCCGGTAGGAAGGGTAGAGGTCATGGATCTTGAATGGGGGCGAACCTCATGGATTTCAATGCCGGGCAGTCCGTTCGGCTGCCTCAAGTGTATTCATAAGCAACATGGCGATTGTCATGGGGCCCACGCCGCCCGGGACCGGCGTGATGGCGGATGCAATGGGCACCGCGGATTCAAAGTCGACGTCGCCCACCAGCTTGCCATTGGCCAAGCGGTTGATGCCTACGTCGATGACGACCGCGCCGCGCTTGATCATATCGCCGGTGACGATTCCGGGCTTTCCGGTGGCGACGACCAGCACGTCGGCGCGCCGCGTCTGTGACGCGAGATCGCGCGTCTTGGAGTTGCATAGGGTGACCGTGGCACCCGCCGCGAGCAGCAGCATGGCCATGGGCTTGCCTACGATGTTGCTTGCCCCCACGATGACCGCCTCGGCGCCACGCAAGGGGGTCGCCTCGGATTCGAGCATCTTCATGATGCCGTACGGTGTGCAGGGCCGAAACAGCGGGCGTCCCGTCATGAGCAGGCCGGCGTTGCTGACGTGAAATCCGTCCACGTCTTTGAGGGGTGAAATGGATTCGATCACGGAACCGGCGTTGATGTGCCCCGGCAGGGGCAGCTGCACCAAAATGCCATGGATGGCCGGGTCGCGATTAAGTGAATCGATGACGTCCAGCAGTTCGTCTTCTGTCGTGTCGGCACCCAGTTGAATTGCTCGAGACAGCATGCCGGCGGCTTCGCAGGCTGCAGCCTTGTTGCGCACGTAGATTTGTGACGCTGCGTCTTCGCCGACCAGCACGACGGCCAGACCCGGTGTGGTGCCACGCTTGACGAGTTCGCCAACGCGCAGGGCGATTTCCGCTCGTACCTGTGCAGACAAGGCTTTGCCGTCGATGATGCGTGCGCTCATGTCAGGCTTCCTCGGTGCGGGTCAGGGCGATCTTCATGAGATCGGCGACCGTGGTGACCTCGAGCTTTTCCATGATGTTGGCACGGTGAGCTTCGACGGTCTTGATACTGATGTTGAGGTCACCTGCAATCTGCTTGTTGAGCCTGCCGGCGACGATACGTTCCAGCACTTGCTGCTCGCGCGCCGTCAGGCGACCGAGCACGGCCTGCTGATCGCGTTGAACTTGCGCGTCGTGCACCCGCTCGTAAGCCTGATTCAGCATGGTGGCCACGATATTGCGCAAGTCGGCCTCGTTGAAGGGCTTTTCAAGGAAGTCGACCGCGCCCTTTTTCATGGTGGACACGGCCATGGGAACGTCGCCGTGACCGGTGATGAATACGATAGGCAGCGGCGCCTTGCGTGCAATGAGGGCTTCTTGCAGTTCCAGACCGCTCATGCCGGGCATCCGTACGTCGGCGATCAGGACCCCCACCTGCTCGGGTTCATAGGCAGCCAGAAATTCTTCGGCGCCCGCATAACTGCGCACGACATAGCCGTTGGCTTCGAGCAGCCAGCGCAGGGAGTCGCGCACGGCCTCGTCGTCATCGACAATGTAGATCGTGCTGGATACTTGATGATCGGTCATGCGGTGTGTTCCTCCGTGAGTTCTTGTGACTGCAAGGCGGGCGTGGCCTTTGGCAAGGTGAATCTGAAGATCGTACCGCCTTCGGGGTTGGCAGTCGCCCAAAGGCGGCCATGGTGCGATTCTATGATGGTGCGGCAAATGTTCAGGCCCATGCCCAGGCCTTCAGATTTGGTACTGTAGAACGGTTCGAAAAGCCGCTCGGGGTTGCGCAGGCCGTGTCCGCGGTCGATCACGGCGATTTCCACTTGCGGGTCCTGGTCGGTAATCTTGACGTGCAAAGTACGGTATTCGCTGTTTTCCATGGCTTCCGCACCGTTCTTCAAGAGATTGAGCAGTACCTGCTCGATCAAGATGGGATCGGCCATCACGGTGGGCACCGGGTCGGGCATGTCCAGCGCAATCTCGATGCGGCGTTTGCGCGCGTCGATGTCGGCAAAGCCGACGGCGTTCTCGACGATACGGGTCAGCCCCACTGCCTGGCGGCGCGGTTCACTGCGTTTGACGAATTCGCGGATGCGGCTGATGATTTTCCCGGCGCGCTCGGCCTGCCGTGAGGCCTTTTCCAAGGCCTGTAGCAGGGATTCCATGGGGGCTTTTCCTGACTTCAGCATGGCGACGGCTGCCATGTTGTAGTTGCTGATGGCCGTCAGTGGCTGGTTCAGCTCGTGTGCCAGAGATGAAGCCATTTCACCCATAGTGGTCAGGCGGCTGGTGAGCTGCGCCTTTTCTTGTTGGACGCGCGATTCTTCTTCGTGTCGCCGGCGCTCGGTAATGTCGCGCGCCACCTGCAGGCGTACCCGTCGTGAGTCCGTCCAGGCCAGCATGCGGTGGTGTACTTCGAACCAGCGCTGCGCCGACGACGAAAAGAGCTCCATCGTTTCATCGGTGAAGCGTCCGAGGCGGCCTCCCAGGAGTTCGGCGTGGCCGCCCGTCTGTGCGCCAAACAGCCGCCGATATGTACGGTTGGCGAACAGAAGCTCCAGGCCTTCGGGCGTGTCGGCCACGACCGAGATGGCGTCGTCCAGCCCTTCGAGCACCGTCATGAAGCGCTCGTGCGCGGCCGTCAGCGCTTCACGGATGCGCTTGGGTTCCGTGATGTCGGTCATGGAGGTCATCCAGCCGATCTGTTCACCGTTCGGGTCGCGTAGCGGCGAGACATACATGCGGGCCGTAAAACGCGAACCATCCCGACGTTGTGCCTCGATTTCGAGCCCACTGCTGGGGGTCCGGCCCGATAACAGCTGCGCCAGCGTTTCGCGATGGTGGTCGTGGCGCCCGGGCAGCCAGTAGGGAAAGGGGGCGGTGCGGCCGATGAGATCGGCTTCGTTCCAGCCTATCATGCGGCAGAACGCAGGGTTGACGTAGGCGATGCGGCCCTGCATGTCGAAGACCCGCATGCCGGTAGACATCGAGTTTTCCATGGCTCGGCGAAAGCCGGTTTCGGCCAGCAAGGCGGCCTCGGCCTGAGTACGAAAACGGGTATAGCGCCAGAGTGCCAACAGGCTGAATACAATGACCAGCGAGAGCGCGAACACTACCATCATCAGGCGCTGTTGTCGCGTTTCCTGGTCGATCGTCACGAACATGACGCTATCGCTTTGCAGGCGTTGCAGCCAAATGAAAGCGCCCATCACGCAAAGATAAAGCACCAGCACGATGGCAGGCGTGAGCCAATACAGTCCCCGGCGACTATGGCGGGCATGCTCATAGAAGGTCGTCGGAATCAGGGACTTGCGAGTGGGGTTTGCCATGGCAGGAGATGGGTCTCGACCGGCCCATTTTAGACGCGAATGGCACATTCGACTTTTCACATAATAAAAATACACTTCACAGAATGAAATTTTGCTTGTGCTGACTTGCGCTCTTTCCTAGAATGACGGCAGTTGCCGGAACTTGGCTGGCTGCAGCTGTTTCTGACAGTCCGGCGCGGTTACAGTCCGATGCGGTGCGGGCGCCGCATCCCAAAATCACCTCACAGGAGACACGCTCCATGTCCTCTCTTGAACTTAGCAACGTTGTGCCTACCGATGTCGATCAGCAGGAAACCCAAGAGTGGATGGACGCTCTTGAGGCCGTTCTGGATCGCGAGGGTGCCGAGCGCGCGCATTTCCTGATCGAAAGCCTCATCGACGAGGCCCGGCGCAACGGGGCGCACATTCCGTACTCTCCGAATACGGCTTACATCAACACGATTCCGCCTGGCCTGGAGCCTGCATATCCGGGCAATCTCGTGCTCGAAGAACGCATCCGCTCCTACATCCGCTGGAACGCCATGGCCATGGTGGTGCGTGCCAACAAGCACACGCCCGCCGATGGCGGTAGCCTGGGCGGGCACATTGCTTCTTTCGCGTCACAGGCCACGATGGTCGAGTGCGGCCAGAACCACTTCTGGCACGCTGAGACGCCGGATCACGGCGGCGACCTGATTTTCTTCCAGGGGCACTCGTCGCCTGGCATGTACTCGCGAGCCTATCTCGAAGGCCGCCTGACTGAAGAAAATCTGAATTACTTCCGTCAGGATGTCGGGGGCAAGGGCAAGGGGCTCACTTCCTACCCTCACTCGAAGATCATGCCGAATTTTTGGCAGTTTTCGACCGTTTCAATGGGCCTTGGGCCTCTGATGGCGATCTATCAGGCCCGCTTCCTGAAATACCTGCACGCGCGTGGCATCGCTGATACGAGTCAGCGCAAGGTATGGGTATTCTTGGGCGACGGCGAGATCGATGAACCAGAATCCCTGGGTGCCATCGGCATGGCTTCGCGCGAGAAGCTCGACAATCTCATTTTCATCGTCAACTGCAACCTGCAACGTCTGGACGGACCGGTGCGTGGCAATGGCAAGATCATCCAGGAACTGGAAGGCAGCTTCCGGGGGGCGGGTTGGAATGTCGTCAAGCTGATTTGGGGCGGATATTGGGATCCGCTCTTCGCCCGTGACAAAGAAGGCATCTTGCGTCGCGTCATGGAAGAAACCGTCGACGGTGAATATCAGGCCTACAAGGCCAACGACGGCAAGTTCGTTCGTGAAAAGTTCTTTGGCAAGCACCCCAAGCTTCTCGAGATGGTCAGCCGCATGAGCGACGAAGACGTTTGGCGCCTGAACCGTGGTGGTCATGATCCTCATAAGGTATATGCTGCTTTCGCCTCGGCGGTGAACCATACGGGTCAGCCTTCGGTGATTCTGGCCAAGACTATCAAGGGTTATGGGATGGGGCATGTGGGTCAGGCCAAGAACCCGACGCACCAGCAAAAGAAACTCGACACTGAGTCGGTGCGCGAATTCCGCGATCGCTTCAATATTCCCATCCCCGACGACAAGGTCGACGAGATTCCGTTCTTCAAGCCCTCGGAAGATTCGCCCGAGATGAAATACATGCATGAGCGACGCAAGGCGCTCGGGGGCTATCTGCCGCATCGCCGACAGAAGGCGGATGAGAGCCTTCCGGCTCCGGCGCTCGATGCATTCAAGGCAGTGCTTGAACCCACGATCGAAGGCCGCGAGATCTCCACGACTCAGGCTTTCGTTCGCGTCTTGAACCAGTTGTTGCGTGACAAGGCCTTGGCCCCACGGGTGGTGCCGATTCTGGTCGATGAATCGCGTACGTTCGGGATGGAAGGGCTCTTCCGCCAGATCGGGATCTATGCGCCTGAGGGCCAGAAGTACGTGCCGGTCGACAAGGGCCAGGTCATGTATTACCGCGAAGCGCGCGATGGCCAGCTGTTGCAGGAAGGCATCAACGAGGCGGGTGGCATGAGCTCCTGGATTGCGGCAGCGACGTCGTACTCCACCAGCAACCGCATCATGATTCCGTTCTTCATCTATTACTCGATGTTCGGATTCCAGCGCTTTGGAGGCCTGTCCTGGGCGGCCGGCGACATGCTCGCGCGCGGGTTCCTGCTGGGCGGTACGGCTGGTCGCACTACGCTCAATGGCGAGGGCCTGCAGCACGAGGACGGCGACAGTCTGGTGCATGCCTCGTTGATTCCGAACTGCGTGGCCTACGATCCCACGTTTGCGCACGAAGTTGCCGTCATCATCCAGAGCGGCCTCAAGCGCATGATGCAGGATCAGGAAGACGTGTTCTTCTACATGACGGTCATGAACGAGAACTATGCTCAGCCTGGCTTGAACCCGGGTGACGAAGACGGCATTCGTCGCGGCATGTACAAGCTTCGTTCGGTGGGCAAGGCCCGCAGCAAGGCGCACGTGCAGTTGATGGGCTCTGGCACCATTTTGCGCGAAGTCATGGAAGCCCAGGAACTGCTCGAGAAAGATTGGGGCGTCTCGTCCGATATCTGGAGCATGACGAGCTTCAGTGAACTGTGCCGCGACGGCATGGATGTGGCGCGCTGGAACCTTCTGCACCCCAGCGAGCCTCAGCGTGAGGCGTACGTTACCAAGATGCTCAAGGACACTCGGGGTCCCCTGATCGCTTCGACCGACTACGTGAAATCCTGGGCCGAACAGATCCGTCCTTACCTGCCCAAGGGGCGGGAATACCGCGTGTTGGGTACCGACGGTTTTGGCCGTTCGGACTACCGCTCGCAATTGCGTGAGTTCTTCGAAATCGATCGCCACTTCGTCGTGCTTTCCGCGCTGCGCGCGTTGGCCGATGAAGGCGTCATCGACATCAAGAAATGTGCGCAGGCCATAGCCAAGTACGGGATCGACCCGGAAAAGGCCAACCCCCATCACGATTGAGGAGCGCGACCGACATGAGCAATATCGTGGAAATCAAAGTTCCGGACATTGGTGATTTCGACGCCGTGGAAGTCATTGAAGTCTTGGTGAAGACTGGTGACACCATTGCGGCCGAACAAAGTCTGATCACGGTGGAGTCCGACAAGGCCTCCATGGAAATTCCTGCTTCCGAAGGGGGGGTGGTGAAATCCTTGAAGGTCAAGGTGGGAGACAAGGTCAGCCAGGGCTCGGTGATTCTCGAGATCGAAGCAGAAGGTGCCGCACCGGCCGCATCAGCACCCGTGGCTGAGGCTGCCGTGGCGGCCCCTGCAGCTGCACCTGTGACCGTTGCGTCGGCGCCAACCGCGCCGGCCGTTTCGGGAGGGACGCAGAGCGTCGTGGTGCCCGATATCGGCGACTTCGATGCTGTCGAAGTCATCGAGGTGCTGGTGAAGGTCGGTGATACCATCGCCGCCGAGCAAAGCCTCATTACTGTGGAATCGGACAAGGCCTCCATGGAAATCCCCGCCTCAGTCGGTGGGGTCGTGAAGGCATTGAAAGTCAAGGTGGGTGACAAGGTCTCTCAGGGGACCGAGATTCTGGTGGTTGAAACCTCGGGTGCTGCACCTGCAGTTGCTTCGGCAGCCCCGGCGGCGGTAGCACCGGCTGCACCTGCGCCGGCACCTGTCCCCGTCGTGGCGCCTCACCCCGAAGCAGGGGCTCCGGTGTCCGTCGCCGCCACCCGTACTTCGCCAACGGCGGCGTATGCGGAGTCTGCAGTCCCGTTGCGCGATCTGCCACACGCCTCGCCCTCCGTGCGCAAGTTTGCGCGTGAGCTTGGAGTCAACCTGACCCGCGTCACAGGTAGCGGGCCCAAAAGTCGGATCACGTCCGATGACGTTCGCGCCTTCGTCAAACAATCCCTGGCAACGGGTGCCGCCGGCACAGCGGGGACCGTCAGCGCCGGTGAAGGTTTCAGCGTTCTGGGTTGGCCCAAGATCGATTTTGCGAAATTTGGCGAGATCGAAGCCAGGCCGCTTTCACGCATCAAGAAAATTTCGGGCGCAAATCTGCATCGCAACTGGGTGATGATCCCGCACGTCACCAACAATGAAGTCGCAGACATTACCGAGCTCGAGGCCTTGCGCCAGCAGCTCAATGCCGAGAATAAGAAATCAGGCGGACCTAAGGTCACGATGTTGGCCTTCCTCATCAAGGCCGTGGTGGCGGCACTGAAGAAGTTCCCGGAGTTCAACGCCTCGCTGGATGGCGACAACCTGGTCTACAAGCATTACTACCATGTCGGCTTTGCCGCTGACACGCCCAACGGCCTGGTCGTCCCGGTGATTCGCAATGCCGATCAGAAAGGGGTTCTTGAGCTGGCAGCCGAGACCTCGGCTCTGGCAGGAGTGGCCCGTGAGGGCAAGCTCTCACCCTCGCAGATGCAGGGCGGCTGCTTCTCGATCTCGTCATTGGGCGGGATCGGTGGCACAGATTTCACGCCTATCATCAATGCGCCCGAAGTCGCCATTCTCGGGGTATCCCGCTCGGCCATGCAGCCAGTGTGGGATGGCAAGGCCTTCCAGCCTCGGCTGATGTTGCCATTGTCCCTGTCCTACGATCACCGGGTCATTGATGGCGCCTCGGCTGCGCGTTTCAACGCCTATCTGGCTGGCCTACTGGCGGATTTCCGCCGCATCATCCTGTAAGGGGGGACGCATGGCTACCATTGAACTCAAGGTTCCGGACATTGGCGATTTCGATCAAGTCGAGGTGATCGAGGTCCTTGTCAAGGTGGGCGATACCATTGCCGCTGAGCAAAGCCTGATTACGGTCGAGTCCGATAAGGCCTCGATGGAAATTCCCGCCGAGCAGGGGGGCGTCGTCAAGGCCTTGCAGGTGAAACTGGGTGACAAAGTGTCTCAGGGCTCCGTCATTCTCACCGTCGAGTCTGAAGGCGCGACGGCGGCACCGCAGCCTGAGGCCTTGGTGGCCCCAGCGGCGCCAGCGGTCGCTGCCGCACCGGCTGCGGCACCGGCGCAGTTTTCGGGTACGGCGCAGGCTGAATGCGACGTGCTGGTGCTCGGAGCAGGCCCTGGGGGCTATTCGGCTGCATTCCGTGCGGCTGATCTGGGCCTGAGCGTGGTGCTGGTTGAGCGCTATGCCACCCTGGGCGGCGTATGCCTGAATGTCGGTTGCATTCCGTCCAAAGCGTTGCTGCATTCGGTGGGGGTGCTCGAAGAAGCAAAATCACTGGCGGCGCACGGCATCAGCTTTGGCGACCCGACCATCGATCTGGACAAGCTGCGAGGTTTCAAAGAGTCGGTGGTTGGCAAGTTGACGGGCGGGTTGGCAGGGATGGCCAAAGCCCGCAAGGTGAGCGTGATTCGTGGAGTAGGGAATTTCGACGATCCCCATCACCTGACGGTGACCTTGACCGACGGAGGCCAGACGACTGTGAAGTTCGCGTCAGCCATCATTGCGGCGGGCAGCCAGTCGGTCAAACTGCCATTTCTGCCTGACGATCCTCGCATTGTGGATTCCACGGGCGCGCTGGCACTGACGTCCATCCCCGAGCGTATGCTCATCGTTGGCGGTGGCATCATTGGCCTGGAAATGGGCACGGTGTATTCGGCGTTGGGCACACGGTTGGACGTGGTCGAAATGCTGCCCACGCTCATGACCGGCGCAGATCGAGACCTGGTCAAGGTCTGGGACAAGATGAATGCACACCGCTTCGACCATGTGATGCTCAATACCAAGACGGTGGCGGCCGAGGCGCGCACCGATGGCATCTGGGTCACGTTCGAGGGCGAGTCGGCACCTAAAGAACCTCAACGGTACGATCTGGTGTTGCAGGCAGTGGGTCGCTCTCCCAACGGCAAGAAGCTTGGCGCCGACAAGGCTGGAGTGGTGGTCGGTGACCGGGGTTTCATTGCGGTCGACAAGCAGATGCGTACCAACGTGCCGCACATCTTCGCGATTGGCGACATCGTGGGGCAGCCCATGCTCGCCCACAAGGCGGTACACGAGGCGCACGTGGCGGCTGAGGTAATTGCAGGCGAAAAATCGTTCTTCGATGTCCGCGTGATTCCATCCGTTGCTTATACCGATCCCGAAGTCGCCTGGGTAGGCCTCACGGAAGACGCGGCAAAGAAGCAGGATGTGGCCGTCAAGAAGGGGCTGTTCCCTTGGCAGGCCTCCGGCAGGGCGATTGCCAACGGGCGTGACGAGGGCTTCACAAAGTTGCTCTTCGATGCCGAGACCGGGCGTATTCTGGGGGGCGGCATTGTGGGAACGCACGCAGGCGACCTCATCAGCGAAGTGGCGCTTGCCATTGAGATGGGCGCCGACTCCGTAGATATCGGGAAGACCATCCATCCGCACCCCACACTGGGCGAGTCCGTCGGCATGGCGGCCGAGATCGCGGACGGGGTCTGCACGGATGTCCCTCCCGCGCGTCGCAAGTAAGTCAGTACCGGTACGCGGGGCAGGGATGCCCGCGTGACCGCCCATGGCGGGTGCTACTATCGGCACCTGCCATTTTCATTTCTGGAGCCTCGCTCTTCCATGTCTCACACTGCTCCCGCCTCTGACGCCACTTTGGCGGACTGGCTGCACTATCTGGAAACCCTGCACCCCAAGGCCATCGATCTGGGCTTGGAGCGTGTTCGGGCGGTGGCCGAGCGGCTCGCCATTTCGCTGGACTGTGTGAAGATCGTGGTCGCTGGTACCAATGGCAAGGGCTCGACCTGTGCCATGCTGGATTCGATTCTGCGCACTGCGGGTTACCGGGTGGGGATGTACACCTCACCTCATCTCCTGCGCTTCAACGAACGCATCCGGATCAACGGCGAAGAGGCCAGCGACCAGGCCATCATCGAGCAGCTTGAACGCGTCGAGGCGGCGCGCGGGGATATCTCGCTGACCTATTTCGAGATGACGACGCTGGCCGCTTTCCTGCTGTTCCAGGCCGCGCGGCTGGATGCTGCTGTGCTGGAAATCGGGATGGGCGGGCGCCTGGATGCGGTGAACATCATGGACGCGGATTGCTCCATTCTCACGAGCGTGGACCTGGACCACATGCAGTGGCTGGGAGACACCCGCGAGGCCATCGGGTTTGAAAAGGCGCACGTATTCCGACCCGGCTGCCCCGCCATTTGTGCGGATCCCCTGCCGCCTCAGACGGTACTGGATTACGCGCAGAAGATCGGTGCCGATCTCTGGCGCTTTGGCGTGGATTTCAATTATTCGGGGGATCGCCAGCAGTGGGCCTATGGCGGGCGCTCTCAGCGTCGCGCTGCGCTGGGCTACCCGGCACTCCGGGGAGCCAACCAGCTCATCAATGCGTCGGCGGCACTGGCGGCATTGGAAGCCCTGGGCAATAAGCTGGTGGTGAGCCAGCAAGAAGTGCGAGAAGGACTGATCAACGTCAATCTTCCGGGGCGTGTGCAGATTCTGCCAGGCCTGCCGCACATTATTCTGGACGTGGCGCATAATCCGCACGCGGCGGCAGCCCTGGGGCAAAGCCTGGATGCCATGGGCCATTATCCCCACACCTACGCGGTGGTCGGCATGTTGCATGACAAAGACATCGAGCATACGCTTGAAAAAATGTCCAGGCGCATCGACCGGTGGATGTGCACTTCGCTGGGCGGACCTCGGGGGACGAAGGCCGAGGATCTGGCACAGATCGTGCATCGCCTCAGCGGAGATGAGGCGCCGGTGGATACGTTCATCGAGCACACAGCCGAACTCACTCGTTCTCGCAAGCCGGGGGTGCGTTCGGCCCCTCGTCCGGCTGTTGCGCATCGTGACGTGCAGGTTTCAACATTTGACACTCCGCAGCAAGCCTTTGCTGAAGCACGAAAGCAGGCGACCGACAATGATAGAATTCTGGTCTTCGGGTCGTTTGCAACGGTGGGTCCGATCCTCGAAGTTTTGCACGCCGAGGGCAGGGACGTTGCAGCGTACGTCGGGCGGGGTCGCTGACCCGCTTTTTTAGGGGGTTACAGGCACGATGTTCTTTCGCCACGCAGCCGGTTCAGAAAAACGTGCGCCCGCACGCGCGCGAGGGTCTAACGATGCTCAGTTGAAAGAGCTGCGCGCCAAGGCACGTCGGCGCCTCATTGGGGCGCTGGTGCTGGTGCTGGCCGCCGTCATCATCGTCCCTTGGTTCTTCCAGGAGCCCGTCACCGACGACACCCACGCGCCGGTTGTCGTACCAGCCGCTCCGACAGGGATTCTGGCGGCCGCTGGAACGCCTGCAACAGGCGGTGCTCCCGCTGCTGGTACCCCTTCCAGTGCCGCGGGCTCCGGGGCTTCTGCGGCTGGCAGCACGCAAGGGACGGTGCAATCTGGTGATGCGACCCCGGCTGCTTCAGGCTCGGTTGCCGGCACGGTAGCTTCTGAGACACCCGATGCGCGAGGCCTTTCACATGAACAGGAACCAGCAAGCAATCACGAGCTCGATGCGGCTGTGGCCTCGGTCACCAGAAGCCCTGAAAAGCCGCCTCAGACCAGGCCCGCCGAGCTTCCCAAGCGCGCTGAGCCTGCCAAACCGGCACGCAAGCCGGTAGAGCGCACCGACGATGGCTCTGTGGCGCTTGCCCTTTTGTCAGGAAAATCCCCTGAATACGCAGCGCCTTCGAAGGCAGCGCCCCAAGGCAAGTATTTTCTTCAGTTGGTCTCTTATAACGCCGAACAGGATGCTCAAGCGCGGCGAGACAGCTTGCGCCAGGCGGGCGTCACGGATGCCTATGTCGAGCGTGGGCAGGCGTCGGGGCGTACCGTCTATCGCTTGCGGGTGGGGCCTTTCGGTTCTCACGAAGCGGCGCAGGCCGCGCAGGCGCGCTTGCGGGCATTGGGCTACCAGAACAGTTTGATTTCAGCCAACTGACCCGCGTCTGAGGGACCCTATGACCAGTTTCGATTACATCATGCTGGCGGTTGTTGCGGTCTCGGCCCTGATCGGGCTGCTGCGGGGGTTCCTGCGCGAGGTGCTCTCACTGGTCGCTTACGTCGTCGCGTTCGTTGCGGCCGTCTGGTGGGGACCCGTGGTTTCCGGCTGGCTTGTAAGTCTGATCGACAATGGCCTGTTGCGAGCGCTGGCCGCCTATGGCGCGGTCTTCGTGGTGGCGCTCATGGGGGTGGGGCTTTTGAACATGGCCCTGGGGGCGCTGGTTGACCGTACGGGTCTGACCCCCGCAGACCATGGTTTGGGCGCCGTGTTCGGGGCCGTGCGTGGATTCCTGCTGGTGCTGGTGCTGGTCGGCATGGCCGGCTACACGCAACTTCCTGAAGAACCCTGGTGGCAGCAGGCCAAGACGGCCGATGCCTTCGTCAAGGGCTTCCAGCACATCAAGGCCTTGTTGCCGGCAAGTGTCGCAGAATTGCTTCCTTATTGAGTGGAATCGAATTATGTGTGGCGTAGTAGGTGTGATGGGGCGCAGCCCCGTCAATCAGCTGATTTACGACAGCCTGTTGCTGCTGCAGCATCGGGGGCAGGATGCTGCCGGAATTGCGACTGCACACGACCAATTCTTCAGCATGCACAAGGCTCATGGTCTAGTGCGCGATGTGTTCCGCACGCGCAATATGCGTGCTCTTCCGGGTAATAGCGGCATTGGCCAGGTGCGCTATCCTACGGCAGGCTCCAGCGCCAGTGTGGACGAGGCTCAGCCGTTTTACGTCAATGCACCCTTTGGCATTACCTTCGTGCATAACGGCAATCTGACCAATTGGCGTGAGCTGCGCGAGTCGCTCTTCAAGCATGATCGCCGCCACATCAACACCAATTCAGATTCCGAAGTGCTGCTGAATGTGTTTGCGCATGAGTTGCAGCAAGCCTCGGATGGCGGAACCCTGGATTCCGAGGCCGTCTTTCAGGCAGTGCGCGCCGTTCACCGGCGGGCTAAAGGGGGATATGCCGTCATTGCCAATATCAGCAGTTTCGGTTTGGTTGGATTTCGGGACCCCTACGGGATTCGACCCCTGTGCCTGGGCCGTCGCGATACCGAGGCTGGCGTTGAATGGATGCTGGCGTCTGAATCTGTCGCGTTGACCGGTACCGGGTTTTCGCTGGTGCGTGACGTCGCACCAGGCGAGGCCGTGGTCGTCACGGAAGAAGGCGAACTCAGCCACGCGCTGTGTGCGGCGCCCGGGCTCGAGCACACGCCCTGCGTATTCGAGTACGTTTACTTTGCGCGCCCGGATTCCATCATGGACGGCGTCTCCATCTATGATGCGCGTCTGCACATGGGGGAATGCCTGGCAGATCGAGTGGCCAAGACTCTGCGTCTGGGCGATGTCGACGTCGTCATGCCGATTCCTGACTCTTCGCGTCCCTCGGCGATGCAGCTCGCTTCGCATCTTGGCCTGAACTACCGCGAAGGCTTCATCAAGAACCGTTATGTGGGGCGCACCTTCATCATGCCGGGGCAGGCAGTGCGCAAAAAGTCCGTGCAACAGAAGCTGAGCGCGATTGCCCGGGAATTCCAGGGCAAGAACGTGCTGTTGGTGGATGACTCCATCGTACGAGGAACTACCAGTCGCGAGATTGTCGATATGGCGCGCGCTGCGGGCGCAAACAAGGTGTTCTTTGCCTCCGCTGCACCGGCTGTCCGCTATCCGAACGTATATGGAATCGACATGCCGACGCAGGCCGAGTTGATTGCTACTGGGCGGGATACCGATCAGATCGCGCATGAGATTGGCGCAGATGACCTGGTCTATCAGGATCTGGGCGATCTTGAGCAGTCCTTGCGGGATCTGAATCCTGCGCTGCGTGCGTTCGAATCGTCTTGTTTCAGCGGCCGGTACGTCACGGGAGACATCGATGCGGCGTATCTCGAACGGCTGAGTCGCACGCGAGGCGAATCAGTGCGCTCAGGCGCCATGGTAGCCTCCGCCGAAGAGGCCTGAACGGCCTCTCGGTCGAGTGATCAGTCGCGGGGATTGCGCACCAGTGACCAAAGCGCCAGCAGGCCACACAGCACGAACAGCATCAGTCCCCATAGGCTGTACTCGATGCCGAACAGGCTGACGCGGGCGTCCATGCAGCTTGCGTAAATACCGAAGAGCCAGGGCATGTAGGCATCCAGTCCGGTGCCTGAGATGAATCTGTCGGCGAAGGTCTGTGCGCATGAAAATGAGTGGGCGGCCACACTGTACTGGTACCAGGCTGCGATCACGCCACAGGCCGACAACAGGAGCGTCACGAGCGCGCCCAGAGCGCGTACCCCTCTGGAACCCCAGCCTGCAGCCGTCACGAAACAGATGATGGCAATGGCAATCAAAATCAGCCGTTGCAAGACGCACCAGGCGCACGGTTCCATGCCAAAAATATGTTGCGAAATCAGAGCAACGAGAACGGCTGCCAGGCACAGGAATGCCGTGGTGCGCAAGATGCGGTCAGTTTTTGTAGTTTTCATGGCTGGAACTGTCTGTGTGGTTGAGGGGATGAGACGGAGTTTGCAAGTGAGGGCGCCAGCGCGTCCAGTACATGACGTTCGAATTGAAGTTGGTTGCGCGGATGATTGAGAGCTTCGCCATCCAGGATGAAAATATCTTCCACCCGGTCCCCCAGCGTCATGATTTTCGCCATCTTGAGGTCGACCTCATGGTGTACGAAAACCTGCGCCAGGTCGTGCAGGAGCCCCACGCGATCTGCAGTGGTCACCGACAGGCGCCAATTCCCGCCTTGTTCATCTGCCTGGAGGGCGACGGAAGGCAGGATGGGAAAGGCCCGGGCTCGCCGTGAACCCTGAAGCGCTGCGGAGCGTGGGCGCTCGAAAGGCACAGGGGCCTCGAGTGCCTGGAGCAGCTCGTGCTCAATGACGGTGGCGTGGGCGCGCAGGTCATGGTCATGGGCGGGCAGCAGGACCACGAAACTGTCCAGGGCCCAGTGTTGGCGCGTGGTGTGCACCCGGGCATCCTGGATGCTTAGGCCATGGTGATCGAAATAGCCACAGATAGACATGAACAAGTCGGGTCTGTCCGGTGCGTAGGCCAGCACCTGTAGCGCTTCGCTACGAGTGAGTACCCTGACTCGAACGACGAGAGCTGGGCCCTGGAACCTCGAATACAGTACACGGGTGTGCCAGGCGATCTCGCCTGCGTCGTGGCGCAGGAAATAGGCAACATCCAGTTGCGCCCAGAAGGCTTCGCGGCTTTCGTCCCGCAGGCCCATGCGTCGGGTTTCAGCGGCAGCTGCCTCCTTGCGCAAGGCAAGGATAGTCCCAGTGTCGGGCTGGGTGCCACCCAAGGCTGCCAGTGTCAGGTGGTAAAGATCCTTCAGGAGCTCACCCTTCCAGGCATTCCACACCTTGGGGCTGGTCCCGCGGATGTCGGCTACTGTAAGCAGATAGAGGGCCGCCAGTTGCCGCTGGGACCCGACTTTCGTGGCAAAGTCGTGGATGACCCGAGGATCGCTCAGGTCTTTCTTTTGCGCCACTTGCGACATGGTCAGGTGTTCGCGCACGAGAAATTCCACAAAGCGGACCTCGTCTCGAGGGAGGCCATGGCGCACCGCGAAGCGGCGTACTTCGCGGGCTCCCAATTGGGAGTGGTCGCCCCCGCGGCCCTTTGCAATATCGTGAAACAGGGCGGCGACGTAGAGTAGCCAGTGCTTGTCCAGCCCCGCGATGAGCTGGCTTGCCAGTGGATATTCCTGGGCGTGTTCCGGCATGGTGAACCGGCGGATGTTTCGGATCACCATGAGGATGTGCTGGTCCACGGTGTAGGCGTGAAACAGGTCGTGCTGCATCTGCCCGACGATACGTCGGAACACGGGCAGATAGCGGGGCAGGATGTTCCACATTGTCATGTCACGCAGCGCGTGAACGATACCCCTGGGCTGCTGCAGGATAGCCAGAAATTGTGCGCAGTTCGCGGCGTCGCTGCGAAAGGCACGGTCGATGCGTCTGCGGGCATGCCAGAGGGCTCGCAACGTACTGGCCGCCATGGCCTGCAGCTCCGGATGCTGCTCCTTGACGAGAAAAACGCGCAACAACAACGCCGGGTTACGTTCGAAGCCGTCGTCGTGCACCAGGGCAAGTCGATCACGCCGCACGCAGAAATCCAGGTCGATGGGTGTGGCAGCTTCGTCCGGCCGCGGAAACAATCGCTCTTCGAGACTCTGCATGAGCAGATGATTCACCTGACAGACGACGCGTGCAGCCCAGTAGTAGCGCTGCATGAGCAGTTCACTCGCACGTCGATGCGGCAGGTCTTCGAAGCCGTAGATGCGGGCCAGGCGTGGTTGCAGGTCGAAGAGCAGACGGTCCTCGCGGCGACCGGCCAACAGGTGCAGCTCGACGCGCAGGCGCTTGAACGCAAGTTCGGCGCGCCTGAGCGATCTGAACTCTGCCGTCGTCAGAAGGTCAGTGTGTGCGACTGCGCGCCAGTCGTCGCCCAGGCCTGACGCACGCGCGAGCCACAGCAGTACTTGCAGGTCGCGCAGGCCTCCAGGCGCCTCTTTGCAGTTGGGTTCGAGTGCGTAAGGGGTGTCCTGGTGACGCGCATGGCGCTGCTGCATCTCGGTGCGCTTGGCAAGGAAGAACTCCTGAGGGTTCAAGTCCGTTTGCATCGCCAGGCAGAACGCGTCGAACAGAGCCTTGTTGCCCGACAGCCAGCGGGCTTCCAGTAAAGAGGTCTGGACGGTAATATCTGCACCCGCTTCTTGGTGGCATTGTTCCAACGTGCGTACGCTATGGCCTGGTTCCAGCCCGATGTCCCAGAGCGCTGCAATGAAGGGCTCGATACGTTCCTTGTCCTGGCGAGTCGGGACGCGCTCCAACAGAATGAGGATGTCCAGGTCTGAACATGGGTAGAGCTCGCCGCGCCCGTAGCCTCCGACAGCCGCCATGCAGGCACCGTCGGGCAAGGGGTGGAGTTTCAGCAGGCTGCGAAGCGACTCGTCAGCGATCCGACGCAAGGTGCCGAGGAGAGTTTCGGCGCGCAGGTGCCTGCGATATGCCTGGATGGCCTGGGCGCGTTGCTGCTGCAAATGCGCCCGCAGCGCCGCGGTGCCACCCAGGGGGTTCTCAGTCATACAGAGGCAAGAGTCACCGTAGAAAAGGCCGGAGGGGCCGGCATGGCCGGCGAAACCGTGAGCACTTCACACCCGGTTTCGGTCACCACCATGCTGTGCTCCCATTGGGCGGAGAGGCTGTGATCGCGGGTGACCACGGTCCACTGATCTGCCAGCGTACGGATCTCACGGCGTCCTGCGTTGATCATGGGTTCGATGGTAAAGAGCATCCCTGGCTCGAGCAGGACTCCGGTGCCGGGACGGCCGTAATGCAGCACTTGGGGGTCGTCGTGAAACTTGCGCCCTACACCATGGCCGCAGTATTCGCGAACGACAGAGAAGCCGGCTGCTTCGGCATGCTTTTGAATGACGTGACCTACGTCGCCCAAGGTTGCACCGGGGCGCACCTGCTCGATGCCCAGCCACATGCATTCGTAGGTGGTGTCGATGAGGCGACGCGCCAGGATGGAGGGTTCGCCCACGCAATACATGCGGCTGGTGTCACCGAACCAGCCATCCTTGATGATGGTCACGTCCATGTTGAGTGTGTCGCCGTTCTTCAGCACCTTGTCGCCCGGGATGCCGTGGCAAATGACGTGGTTGACCGAAGTGCAGATCGATGCCGGGTAGGGGGGGTAGCCCGGGGGAGCATAGCCCACGGTGGCGGACTTGACGTGCAGCTCGTCAGTCAGGTATTCCATGCAGAGGCGGTCGAGCTCGCCTGTGGTGACGCCGGGTTGCACGAATGGAGTGAGGTAGTCCAGGATGCTGGCTGCATCGCGACAGGCCGCGCGCATTTTTTCCAGGTCCTGTGGGTTGGTGACGATTTGGCTCATGGGTGGCGCTTGATGTACTGATAGAAAGAATAGTAGAATTATAGGCTTACTTTTATTTTGTAAGCCCCATGCCGAATGCGTGGAACAGCCCGAAAACGGTCAGCAGAAAAACGGCCTGACGGATGTTTTTTGCATTGTGGCAAATAGCGTACTTGGCTACTTAGGGTGTCTTGGATGAAACCGAAAGTGGGTTCATGTTAGTCCCGGATACTGGCCCTGTACAAGATCGAACCCTTTGGAGAATCTCATGTCGCTTATGCGCGAAATGCTTGAAGCCGGTGTCCATTTTGGTCACCAGACCCGTTACTGGAACCCGAAGATGGCCGAATACATCTTCGGTCAGCGCAACAAGATCCACATCATCAATCTTGAACGCACGGTCGAAAAATACCTGGAAGCCACCCAGTATGTGCGCCAGGTTGCCGCTCGTCGAGGTACGGTGCTGTTTGTGGGCACCAAGCGCTCGGCACGCGAACTCCTCGCCGTCGAGGCGCAGCGCTGCGGCATGCCTTATGTCGACACCCGCTGGCTGGGTGGCATGATGACCAACTTCAAGACGGTCAAGACCTCGATCAAGCGCCTGAAAGACATGGAAGCGCAGCAGGCCGAAGGTGCCACTGAACACATGACCAAAAAAGAAGGTCTGATGTTCGAACGCGAGATGGCCAAGCTCAATAAGTCCATCGGTGGCATCAAAGAGATGACCACACTGCCGGATGCACTGTTCGTCATCGATGTGGGCTATCACAAGATTGCGATCGCCGAGGCACGCACCTTGGGCATCCCCGTGGTGGGTGTTGTGGATACCAACCACTCGCCGGAAGGCATCGATTACGTCATCCCGGGTAACGACGATTCGTCCAAGGCGATTGCGCTGTATGCACGCGGTATGGCTGATGCCGTTTTGGCAGGCCGTGAGCAGGCCCTGAATGGCCTGACCGAAGAACTCGCCGAAAACGAAGAGTTCATCGAGGTCGAGCAGGATCAGGAACAGGAATAATCTGTTTCTGATTTCCCTCGTCCCGACTCGGGCGGCTGCGGCCGCCCGCCGCATACTGGCTCTTGCCAGTGTGCGCACTGATTGAACAGGAGAATCTGATGGCACAAATTACCGCTTCCATGGTCAAGGAATTGCGCGAGAAAACCGACGCGCCCATGATGGAGTGCAAGAAGGCGTTGACCGAGGCCGATGGCGACATGGCTCACGCCGAAGAATTGCTGCGCGTAAAACTGGGCAGCAAGGCATCCAAGGCCGCGAGCCGTGTCACGGCCGAAGGCCTGGTTGGCGTTTATATCGCTGATGACGGCAAGTTGGGCGCGTTGGTCGAAGTCAACTGCGAAACTGACTTCGTCGCAAAAAACCAGGATTTCATTGGTTTCGTGAATGCGGTAGCCCGTCTGGTGGCAGAGCATAATCCGGCCGACGTGGCTGTATTGGGCTCGTTGGCCATGGGCGAGGGCACGGTTGAAACCACGCGAGC
This sequence comes from Castellaniella sp., assembly GCF_036379515.1. Classification (GTDB taxonomy): domain Bacteria; phylum Pseudomonadota; class Gammaproteobacteria; order Burkholderiales; family Burkholderiaceae_B; genus Castellaniella. The sequence continues at coordinate 116,708 of NZ_DASVGN010000038.1, read as the reverse complement.
AGCTCTGGTGGGCAAGATTGGCGAGAACATGGCGGTTCGCCGCTTTCAGCGCTTCGAAACGGCTGACACGCTCAATAGCTACGTGCATGGCGGACGCATTGGCGCGTTGGTCGACTACGCAGGCAACGACGAAACTGGCAAGGATCTGGCGATGCAGATTGCAGCAGCCAAGCCCAAGGCGCTGGATGCAAGCGGCGTGGACCCCGCGCTGATTGCGACTGAGCGCTCCGTTGCCGAACAAAAAGCAGCCGAGTCCGGCAAGCCTGCCGAAATCGTCACCAAGATGATCGAAGGTTCGGTCCAGAAGTTTCTCAAAGAAGTCACCTTGCTGTCTCAGCCCTTCATCAAGGACGACAAGCACTCCGTCGCTCAGATGCTGAAAGAGCGCGGTGCTCGCGTGAACCGCTACGCCCTGTTCGTGGTGGGGGAAGGCGTCGAGAAAAAGTCTGAAGACTTCGCCGCCGAAGTTGCTGCGGCCGCTAGCGGCTCGTAATCTTGTCGTTTCATCCTGGCTGCATCGAGTGGCCAGGATGAAACGAGGCAATTCGTATACGATGACAGCGCGCAGCATGCGGGCTCCGTTACGCGGCAGTTGCGTGTTGCTTGGCCATTTTTCAGTGTCAACCTTCCAGGAATCCGGTGCATGTCTACTCCCGCTTATAAGCGCGTTCTCCTGAAACTCTCGGGCGAAGCCCTGATGGGAGGAGATTCTTTCGGTATCAATCGTGCGACTATCCTGCGCATGACCGAAGAGATTCACGGGGTGGTGTCACTGGGCGTACAGCTGGCCGTCGTCATCGGTGGTGGCAATATTTTTCGGGGTGTTGCGCCTGGGGCTCAGGGCATGGACCGCGCGACGGCCGACTACATGGGGATGCTCGCCACCGTCATGAACGGCCTGGCGCTGCAGGACGCTCTCAAGAACCATGGCGTGGATGCGCGAGTGCAATCCGCGCTCAACATCGATCAGGTGGTCGAGCGCTACATTCGGCCAAAGGCGCTGCGCTACCTTGAAGAAGGCAAGGTCGTCATCTTTGCGGCAGGGACAGGCAATCCGTTCTTTACCACCGACACGGCTGCTGCATTGCGGGGTGCCGAGGTGGGAGCCGAGATGGTCCTGAAAGCCACCAAGGTGGATGGGATCTACAGTGCGGACCCCAATAAGGATCCCAATGCGACGCGCTATTCTCACATCAGCTTCGACGAGGCCATCGTGCGTCGCCTCGAGGTCATGGACGCGACCGCGTTCGCGTTGTGCCGTGATCAGAAGCTGCCCATCAAGGTATTTTCAATCAATAAGCCAGGGGCTCTTCGGCGCGTGATTTGCGGCGAGGACGAAGGTACCCTGGTGCAGGTATAAGACATAGGAGTCCGAATGAGTCTCTCCGACATCCGCCAATCCGCCGACGATCGCATGGGCAAGTCCATCGAATCGTTGAAAGCCAATCTTGGCAAGATTCGTACGGGCCGCGCGCACGCGGGCATACTTGATCATGTATTGGTCGAGTATTACGGTTCGCCAGTCCCTGTCAGTCAGGTGGCGAGCGTATCCGTGATCGATGCGCGCACCCTCAGCGTTCAGGTCTGGGAAAAAACCATGGCGCAAGCGGTGGATAGAGCCATTCGGGAATCCGATCTGGGTCTGAATCCCATTTCCATGGGAGACAATATCCGCGTGCCCATGCCTGCGCTCACTGAAGAGCGCCGTCGCGACCTCACCAAGGTGGTTCGTGGTGAGGGCGAGGACTCCAAGATCGCGATTCGCAACCTTCGCCGTGAAGCCAACGAAACCTTGAAGAAGCTCCTGAAAGACAAGGAGCTCTCGGAAGACGATGAGCGTCGCGGTCAGGATGAGATCCAGAAGCTCACAGATCGCTATGTGGCTGACATCGAGAAGCTTGTCACGCAGAAAGAAGCCGAGATCATGACGGTCTGACCCCGTTTCATGGTACAGATGGCATGAGCCAGAGCAGTTCCACCCTTGCGGTTCCAACGACCGGTCCGACACCTCGCCATGTCGCCATCATCATGGACGGCAATGGGCGTTGGGCCACGCAACGGCACCTGCCACGTACGGCGGGCCATATCCGGGGTGTACAGGCCGTCCGGCGGGTGGTCGAGGCATGCGGTCGAAGGGGTGTCGAATACCTGACACTCTTCGCCTTCAGCTCCGAAAACTGGCGCCGACCTGCCCAAGAGGTCTCGCTGCTCATGCGCCTGTTCGTACGCACGCTCGAAAAAGAAGTGGGCCGTCTGGTGGAACAGGGCGTGCGCCTGCGCGTCGTGGGAGATCTCAGCGCGTTCGACGAAAAATTGCGGCGCCTCATTCTTGCCGCAGAAGAGCGCACAGCGGATCAGTCGGCTCTTACGCTGACGATTGCCGCCAATTATGGTGGGCGCTGGGACATTCTTCAGGCGATCAGGGCCTTGTGGGCGGCACATCCGGAACTGATCTCACAGCCCGATAAAATGGATGAGGCCATGCTCGAGCCTTGGCTTGCCATGGCGTATGCTCCTGAGCCGGATCTGTTCATCCGTACGGGGGGAGAACAGCGGATCTCCAATTTTCTCATTTGGCAGCTTGCGTACACCGAGTTGTACTTCACGGACTGCTACTGGCCCGACTTCAAGGCCCAAGACATAGACGCTGCATTCGCGTGGTATCGTGGCCGTGAGCGTCGCTTTGGGCGCACCAGCGCGCAGCTGGCTGCACGTTCCTGACCATCTTCCATCGAGGGCATTTTTATGCTGCGTGTGCGCATTTTCACGGCCGCCGTATTGTTGTTCGTGATTGCGCTGGCGGTCATGGCGCCGACGCCGTGGCCCATGATGGTCTTGCTGGCATTGATGTGCGGCTGTGCATGGTGGGAATGGTTGCGTCTGGTGCTTCCTCATGCACCTCATGCTGCCCAGGCGGGGGCTCTTGCCGTTCTGCTGCTCGTGGCAGCCGCAATTCCCCTGCAGCAGATCCCCATCGAGGCTTTGGGAGCGTGGCGCGTCGTCATCCTGGTGGGCGCCGTCCTTTTTTGGCTTCTGCTTGCGCCGGCTTCGGTGCTGTGCGCTCGTCTCCCTTCGTTCCTGAGCCCGTGGATTCTGTCGGTGCTGGGAGCTTGGGTGTTGGGTGCAACCTGGCTCGCGCTGGGATCGATTTTTCTGTATCAGGGCGCGGCCGCGCTCATCAGTCTCTGGGCCCTGATCTGGTGCGCCGATATCGCGGCTTATTTTGTGGGTCGTGCAGTGGGGCGCCACAAGCTTGCGCCGCGCGTGAGTCCGGGCAAGAGTTGGGAAGGTGCCCTGGGCGGGGTGTTGGCCGCCGTTCTGTGGCTTCTGGGCACGGCGTTGTGGTGGCCAGGCAGTTTCGGTGCGCTCCTGGCTTCCCATCTGGCCGGAGTCTGGCTGGTCGTCGTCGGTGCCGTGCTTGGAGCGTGGTCCATTTTCGGCGACTTGTTTGAATCACTGCTCAAGCGCCGCGCAGGCGTGAAGGATTCAAGCCAGCTGCTCCCTGGCCATGGCGGGGTGTACGATCGCATCGATGCAGTGCTGCCAGTGGCTCCGGCGGCCCTTCTCCTTCTTCTGTTCCTTTGATGTTTTTTTGACGCTGCGTCATGTCCGTCCTTCATCGTCTTTGTATTCTGGGTTCTACAGGTTCCATCGGAGTGAGTACCTTGGATGTCGTGGGTCGACATCCAGACCGGCTGTCCGTCTATGCGCTGACTGCTCACACCCGCATCGAGGCCCTGGCAGCCCAGGCGGCCACTCATCATGCTCGTGTCGTGGTGGTTCCGGATGACGCAGCGCGCGCCCGATTCATGGCTGCATGGCCTTCAGGGCAGGTTTTGCCCGAAATTCGTCAGGGTGCACAGGCGCTTGCCGACACAGCCGCCGATCCGGAAGTCACGGCGGTCATGGCCGCCATTGTCGGGGCGGCCGGCCTTCCCGGCGCGCTCGCAGCGGCGCGCGCGGGCAAACGGGTGCTTCTGGCGAATAAAGAAGCGTTGGTGGCGGCCGGCGCTTTGTTCATGGGGGCCGTGCGCACGCACGGTGCGCAGCTCCTGCCCATCGACAGCGAGCACAACGCCATTTTTCAGTGCCTGCCACAAACGCCTGATCGGTCCTTTGCGCCGGCTGAGCCGGCACCGGGTGTGCGGCGTTTGCTGCTCACCGCTTCGGGCGGGCCTTTTCGGTGCACCGCCTTGTCGCAGCTGGAACACGTCACTCCCGACGAGGCCTGTGCCCACCCCAATTGGCGCATGGGTCGCAAAATCTCCGTGGATTCTGCCACGATGCTGAACAAGGGACTCGAAGTGATCGAGGCGCATTGGCTGTTCTCCATGCCCGTGGACCGAATCCAGGTGGTGGTGCATCCACAGAGTGTGGTGCATTCCATGGTGGAGTACGACGACGGGTCTGTGCTTGCGCAACTTGGCCAACCCGACATGCGCACGCCTATTGCCTTTGGCCTGGGCTTTCCCGATCGTATCCACAGCGGGGTGGGGCTGCTCGAGCTCACACGTCTGGGGCATCTCGACTTCGAGGCTCCCGATCTGGTGCGTTTCCCTTGCCTGCGCCTTTCATTGAATGCGCTGAAACAGGGGCAGGGGGCCTGTATTACGCTCAATGCCGCCAACGAGGTGGCTGTCGAGGGCTTTCTGAATGGGCGCCTGCGGTATACGCAAATCCCGGCCATTATCGAGCAGTGCCTTGAGGATTCTGCTGCAGGTGCCTCCACCACGCCGGAGTCCCTCGATGAAGTCCTCGAGATCGACTCCCGGACCCGCCGTATGGCGGCTCAGTTGTGCCGGCAGGCCGCCTGACGTGGGGCGCTCATGTTGCTGACCTTGTTGGCTTTCGCCGTTGCGCTCGGGGTGCTTGTCGTCTTCCACGAGTGGGGGCACTACCTCGTGGCACGATGGTGTGGCGTGCCCGTCCTGCGGTTTTCCGTTGGTTTTGGCCCCGTCTTGCTGCGTCGTGTGGACAGGCGCGGAACCGAGTGGGTGTTGTCGGCTCTGCCGTTGGGCGGATATGTCAAGATGCTCGACGATGCGCCGATTGGCGCTGCGCCCGAGGTCGCGCGCAAGGTGTTCAACCGGCAGCCGCTCTGGCGCAGGGTCGCGGTCGTTTTGGCCGGACCTGCCGCCAATTTGTTGCTGGCTGCGGTGCTCTATGCTGTTCTGGGAATGTGGGGCAGCCAGGAACCGGTCGCTGTTCTCGCAACCCCTCCAGCGCATAGCCCGGCCGCCGAGGCAACGATTGCGGCGGGCAGCGTATTGACGACAGTGGATGGCGCCCCCGTCGAATCCTGGACGCAGGCGCGCTGGCGGCTCATGGAGCCGCTGGCCTTGGGCGGTACCGTCACACTCGGCACTCGCTCTCCGGAGGGCGTAGACCGCATCGTGAAGCTTCAGGTACCTGGGCTGTCGCATGCATCAGCCCAAGGAACCGATCCCCTTTCGGCCGCTGGCCTGATGCTTGCCTCGCCCGTCCCTGTGGTGGGCACGCTGACCCAGGGTGGGGCTGCGCAGGCCGCTGGTTTGGAGCCTGAAGACCAGATTCGATCGGTTGGGGATCTCTCGCAGCCCACGGTGCAGCAGTTCGTCTCTGCCGTGCAGGAGCACGCGGGTAAAAAGCTTTCTTTGACGGTGTGGCGCCATGGCGCTTTAGTGCCGCTGGTCGTGACTCCCCGGCCAGAGCAGGACGCGCAGGGTCGACCGGTAGGTCGAATTGGAGCTCTCATCCAGGCGCAGAGACCACAGGTGCTGGTTCGGGAGGGGCTTCTGGACAGTATCGCGACCGGGGTCAGGCGCACGGCACAGATGAGTGCTCTCACACTGCGCATGTTGGGCCGCATGGTGGTGGGTGAATCCTCGTGGCGCAACATCAGCGGCCCTGTCACCATTGCAGAATATGCGGGGCAGACTGCGCGGCTTGGACTGGAGGCCTATCTGGGGTTTCTGGCTCTCATCAGCATCAGCATCGGCGTGCTGAATCTGCTGCCCATTCCCATGCTCGATGGCGGGCATCTGCTGTTCTACGTGATTGAAGCGCTGAGGGGTGGTCGGCCTGTCTCGGCAAGGGTGCGCGACGTGGGCCTGCGCCTGGGGCTGGCGACCGTTGTGGGGCTCACCGTGCTGGCCTTGTTCAACGACTTTGAGCGGCTTTTCAGCTGACGGGGTTGTGACTTACAATCGCGCATCGTTTGTTGCCTTGTCTCCTACGGGTTAAAGAGGATCTCCAGGATGTTATCTCCGCGGAAGTTTCGTTTGTCCAAACCTGCACTTGCGCTGATGTTGGCGACATTGCTCGTGCCGGCGGTGGCTTCGGCCTTCACGCCGTTCGTCGTGCGGGATATTCAAGTCAAGGGACTTGAACGCGTGGATCCAGGCACCATTTTTACCTATCTGCCGGTTAAGGTCGGCGAAACCTTCACAGAGCAAGAGGCTTCCGCAGCCATTCAGAAGCTGTACGGAACCGGGTTCTTCAGTGACGTCAAGATCGATGCCAAAGGAAACGTCCTGGTGGTGTCGGTAGCCGAGCGTCCCACCATTGCCTCGATTTCTTTCAACGGCATGCGTGAGTTCGATGCCAAAGAGCTGACCAAGGCGTTGGCTGGTGTTGGTTTCGGTGAAGGTCGCATTTTTGACCAGGCCATGCTCGACAAGGCCGCTTTCGAACTCAAGCAACAGTATCTTTCCAAGGGAAAGTACGGCGTTCAGATCAATCCGGTCATTACGCCGTTGCCGCGCAATCGCGTTGGGGTCAGCTTCGACATCTTCGAAGGCAGTGTTGCCACCATTTCGCGCATCGAATTCATTGGCAACAAAACGTTTTCTTCCGGTACGCTGGAAGACCAGATGGAGCTCACGACCGGCGGCATCATGACCTGGTACACCGGTACCAACAAGTACTCGCGCGAGAAGCTCGAGGGCGACGTCGAGCGCATTCGCTCGTATTATCTGGATCGCGGTTACCTCGAGTTCTCGATGGAGCCTCCCCAAGTCACAATTTCTCCAGACCGCAAGTCGATCTACCTCACGTTCTCTCTGCACGAAGGCAAGCCGTACAAGCTGGGCAAGGTTGAACTTGCTGGTGACCTGCTGGGGCTCGATGCCAAGCTCAAGCCGCTGGTAACAGTCAAAGAAGGCGAGACTTTCTCTGCCGAGAAGACCAATGCGATTGCAAAGTCCATCACTGATTATCTCGGGTCGCTGGGCTATGCATTTGCCAATGTCAATCCGAACCCGGTGCTCGACCGTGAGAAGCATGTGGCGAGCCTCACGTTCTATGTCGATCCGGGCCGGCGCGTCTACGTACGTCGCATCAACATTGGTGGCAATACCCGTACGCGTGACGCAGTAGTGCGGCGCGAGATGCGTCAGCAGGAGTCCGCCTGGTATGACGCCTCGAGCATCAAGACATCCAAAGATCGTATCGATCGTCTGGGCTACTTCACCGACGTAAACGTCAAGACCGACCCCGTACCGGGTTCTCCCGATCAGGTCGACGTCGACGTGAACGTGAAAGAAAAGCCCACTGGTATGGTGAATCTTGGCGTCGGGTATGGATCCACCGACAAGGTCATGCTGTCAGCCGGCATCAGCCAGGACAACGTTTTCGGCAGTGGCAATTCGCTTTCCCTGAACGTCAACACCAGTGCGTACAATCGCGCCGTGGTTCTGTCTCATACCAATCCTTACTGGACCCAGGACGGCATCAGCAAGACCACATCCTTGTACTACCGCCGGGTGACACCATACGATGTAGCAGGCAGTGGGTCGCTGGGTTGGTATCAGGTGCAATCCCTGGGCTTTGGCCTTAATTTCGGGGTGCCAATTTCTGAAACGGACCGTGTCTTTGCGGGGGTGACGCTTGAGCGTAATGCCTTGCAGGACATGAACATGGGGACGGACCTCAGCACCAATCCCGCCCCGTTGGCCTACCAGAATTTCGTGGATCAGTATGGCGACACCACCAACGCCGCGATCTTCACGGTAGGGTGGCAGAAAGATACGCGCGACAGCGCGCTGGCGCCGCACAAGGGCAGTTACACCCGCGTGTCGACCGACGTGTCGACCATGGACCTCAAGTACTATAAGTTCAGCGGGCAGCAACAGTTCTATTGGCCGATTGGTCGTGCGTTCACCTTTGCACTGAATGGCCAGGCTGATTGGGCCAAGACGTATGGTGAATCCGGCAAGGCCTTCCCTGTAATCAAGAACATGTTTGCCGGTGGTATCGGGTCGGTGCGCGGGTTCCAGGGGGCTTCTCTGGGGCCACAGGACACCTTGACCGGGACCTTCCTGGGGGGCTCCCGTCGTTATGTAGCGAATGCGCAGCTGTATCTGCCGTTCCCGGGCGCTTCGCGTGACAAGACGTTGCGCTGGTTCGTGTTCACCGACGCGGGGCAAGTCGGAAACACCGATGGGTCGGCTTGTGCACAAGGGATCGATGGCGCTGTAGCAGACCCATGTGGATGGAAGTATTCTGCGGGTCTTGGCTTGTCCTGGGAATCTCCGGTCGGGCCGCTGCAAATTTCTTTTGGCCATGCCTTGAATGCAAAGGAAGGCGATCAAAAGCAGATCTTCCAGTTCCAGATCGGCACCGGCTTCTGAAGCTAGCCGTTTAATGGCAAAATAGACCCTTTTACGTTGTCTGTCCCAGGTGGATTCCACATCATGTTTCTTTCAGGTTTGAAGTTTTCAGCCGTGGCTTCTCGCGTTTCGCGCGGGCCCTTTGTCTTTATGCTGGCTGCAGTCGTTGGGCTTGGCGCACTGCCCGTTTCTGCCTCGTATGCCCAGGGTACCAAGATCGGGTTCGTCAGCACCGAGCGTATCCTAAGAGATTCCAAGCCTGCCAAGGCGGCTCAAGCCAAGATCGAGGCCGAATTCAAGGCGCGCAATCAAAGTTTGCAGAAAGAGGCAGATGATCTGCGCGCTCAGGCACAAAAGCTCGACAAGGACGCCCCGGTTCTCTCCGAAGCCGATCGCATCAAGCGTCAGCGTCAGCTCCAGGACATGGACTCCGACCTGCAACGTAAGCGCCGCGAATTCCAGGAAGACTTCAACCGTCGGCGCAACGAAGAGTTCTCGGCCATCGTCGAGAAGGCCGACGCGGCTATCAAGAAGATCGCGCAACAGCAAAATTACGATCTGATCATCCAGGATGCCGTGACGGTCAGCCCGCGTGTGGACATCACGGACCAAGTCATCAAGGCGTTGGGCGGCTGATCGCCAATGCCTGTGCTGCTCCTGCCCGAGAGGGCTCCTGCGTTATCGGAGCTTCTTCGCGCAGCCGATACGGTAGGGCTGGGTTGGTCGTTGGACCTTCCTTCGGCCAGGCCCGACCCGCATATTGGCGGGATCGGGTCGCTCTCTTCTGCGGCTGGCAGCGAGATCAGCTTTCTTTCGAATCCGCGTCTGCACGCGCAGCTGGATGCGTGCCGCGCTGCCGCAGTGATTCTTCGTCCCGAAGACTGGAAAGCCTTTCGCGCGCGGCATCAGGCCCCAGTGGACTGGGTCGCGGTGCTGTGCGGGCAACCCTACCTGATGTATGCGTTGCTCGCGCAGTGGTTCGATCATCACCGTCTGGCGGGGCTGCCGACCGGTATTCACCCTAGTGCCGTCGTTGCAGACGACGCCGTGCTGGACGATGGCGTGAGCATTGGACCCCTGTCGGTCATCGAATCGGGAACACACCTGCATGCGAACGTCCGTGTCGGCGCGGGTTGCGTAATTGGCCCTGGCTGCGTTGTGGGCCCCGACAGTCTGCTGCACGCGCATGTCACGCTCTATCACGGGGTCCGGATAGGTGCCCGCGCCATTCTTCACGCGGGTGCAGTGATCGGTGCGGATGGCTTTGGCTTCGCCCCGGACCCTCGCACGTCCGGCGCTTGGGCCAAGATCGCACAGCTGGGGAGCGTGACCATCGGAAACGACGTCGAAATCGGCGCCAATACGACGGTGGACCGTGGTGCTGTCGAAGACACGGTGCTGGGAAACGGGGTCAAGCTCGATAACCAGATCATGATCGGCCATAATTGCCAGATTGGCGATCATACGGCGATGGCTGCGTGTGTTGGCGTGGCCGGGTCTACCACCATGGGCAAGCGCTGCGTCATTGGCGGGGCGGCCATGTTCGGCGGCCACTTGACGCTTGGAGACGATGTGCATATTTCAGGAGGAACTGCCGTTACCTCCGACATCCTGGAAGCCGGGCGCTACACAGGGGTATTTCCAGTGGCCGAGCATTCGGCCTGGCAGCATAATGCGGCGGTGATTGGTCAACTGGCACGGCTTCGGAAGCGCGTGCGTGCCGTCGAACGAAACGGTTGCGTCCAGGGGGCCGATCGGCCAACGGATAACCAGCAGGACAGAGAATAATGGAACTCGATATCAAGGACATCATGGAACGGCTGCCGCACCGACAGCCGATGCTGCTCGTGGACCGCGTCCTGGAAATGGACCCTGGCAAGAGCATCGTGGCCATCAAGAATGTCACCTACAACGAGCCTTTTTTTCAGGGGCATTTTGCGCACCACCCGGTGATGCCGGGCGTGCTCATCATCGAGGCCCTGGCACAGGCTGCGGCGCTGTTCTCATTTGCGGATGCGGGCGCTCCGAATCTTGCCAGCACCAAGATTGCATACTACCTGGTCGGTGTCGATGGCGCCCGCTTTCGCCGCCCCGTCGTGCCGGGCGACCAATTGCGCATGGAAGTCTCGGCCGACAAGCTCAGCCGTTCGATTTGCAAGTACACGGCAGTGGCCAAAGTAGGCGATCAAGTGGCCGCCGAGGCCAAAATCATGTGTGCGGTGCGCATTCTGGAGGAGTGATGGCCGCAGCACAGATTCACCCCACCGCAATCGTGGCGCCAGGGGCCGTGCTCGAAGAGGGCGTCACGATTGGGCCTTACAGTATTATCGGAGCACACGTTCACCTGGGGGCCGGTACGCGGGTGGGCGAGCATTGCGTCATCGACGGGCATACCACGGTAGGGCCCAACAGTCATTTCTATCGTTTTTGCTCCATTGGCGGGATTCCCCAAGATAAAAAATATGCAGGCGAAGAGACGGCACTCACGATAGGTGCAGGTAATACGTTCCGAGAATTCGTGACCGTCAACACCGGTACTGCACAAGACGTCGGTACCACTCGCTTGGGCGATGACAACTGGGTCATGGCCTACGTGCACATTGCCCACGACTGCCAGATTGGCAATCACACCGTCATCGCCAATTCGGTGCAACTCGCCGGCCATATCCACATTGGGGATTGGGCGATCCTGGGCGGATTGTCGGCCGTGCACCAGTTCGTCCATATTGGCGCCCACGTCATGATCGGCGGCACCAGTTCTGTGCGGCAGGATGTGCCGCCTTACATGATCGGTGCGGGTGATTCCTTTCGGCCCATCGGCATCAATTCCGAAGGCTTGTCTCGACGGGGCTTTACCGAACAGGACATTCAGGTGCTCCGTGAGGCATACAAGATTCTCTACCGTCGCAAGCTGAAGATCGATCAGGCCATCGAGGCTTTGTTGGCTCTGCAAACAGAGCATCCGGCCGAGCGGGCAGCGGTACAGGCGCTCGTGGAGTTTCTCCAGGCATCTGATCGGGGCATCGCCCGCCCATGACCGTGCGCGCCGCCATCGTGGCGGGCGAGCCATCGGGTGACCTGCTGGCTGCTCGCATGATTCGGGGCCTGCAGGCGAGCGCATCGCAGATTCAGGTCATGGGCATCGGGGGGCCGGAAATGACCCGCGCCGGGCTTGAGGCCTGGCATCCCATGGATGCCCTGTCCGTGTTTGGTTATGTGGATGCACTCAGGCGCGCGCCCAGCCTGATTCGTATTTGGCGCGATACTCGGCGCAGGGTGCTCGCGCAGCGCCCGGATGTCTTCATCGGAGTGGACGCGCCCGACTTCAATCTGCGCCTCGAGGAAAAGATTCGGGTGGCTGGCATTCCTACCGTGCATTTCGTGGGGCCTTCGATCTGGGCTTGGCGTTTCGAGCGCATTCACCAGATTCGGCGGGCGGTGTCTCATATGCTGGTGCTGTTTCCCTTCGAAGAATCTCTGTATCGCGAACAGGGTATTCCGGTGACCTATGTCGGGCATCCGTTGGCAGAACTTATTCCTGTACGACCCGACAGGCAGGCGGCCTGCGCACGCCTTGGGCTGGACGCGTCGCGGCGAGTCCTGGCCGTGTTGCCAGGCAGCCGCGAATCCGAGATTCGATTGTTGGCACCTCGATTCTTGCAAGCGGTCCAGCGCCTGAAATCGCAGGACCCCACATTGCAGGTGGTGGTTCCCATGGTCAACGCGCAACGACGTGCACAGTTTGAAGCAATCCAGGCTCAGTACCTGGTTTCGGGGTGCCGCGTCCTCCAGGGGCTTGCAGTGCCCGGAGAGTCTGGCAGCGGTCCGTGCGCTGACGGGGTGGATCGGACCGCCTGGCCCGTGGGTTGGCATGCAATGGAGGCTGCCGACGCAGTCCTGGTCGCCAGTGGAACCGCAACCCTGGAAACAGCGTTGTTCAAGCGGCCTATGGTGATTTCGTATGCAATCACGCCGTGGATGCGGCGTCTGATGGCCTGGAAATCGGGGCAGAATGGCCCCAGTCTTCCGTGGGTGGGGCTGCCGAACATTCTCGCGCGGGAATTCGTGGTGCCTGAGCTCCTGCAGGAGGCGGCCACGCCTGACGCTCTGGCTGCGGAGACCTGGAAGGCGCTGACCGATGTTCAGCAGAAGGTTCGTGTGCAGCAGCGCTTCACCGAATTGCACCAGAGCCTTTCGCGCGACACTCCGGCCCTCGCCGCTCGTGCCATTCTCGAGGTCTGCGGTGCCTAGGCGCGTACAAGCCGATCTGTTTGATACCCGCCCAGAAGCCGCATGGGTGGCCGGAATCGATGAGGCGGGCCGCGGACCACTCGCGGGGCCGGTCTACGCGGCAGCGGTCATTCTGAACCCGGACGCGCCCATCATGGGCCTGGATGACTCGAAGCGGCTGTCACCGCTGCGACGCGAGGGGCTGGCTCAAGAAATTCGTCAACGTGCGCTCGCCTGGGCGGTCGCGACGGCCTCTGTCGGAGAGATCGACCGCCTCAATATCCTGCAGGCGAGCCTGCTCGCCATGCGCCGCGCGTGTCTGGCTCTGTCTCGCGTACCCCAGTTGATCCTGGTCGATGGCAATCGGCTACCACGAGGACTTCCGGCCCCGGCCCAGGCGGTGGTAGGGGGCGATGGTTCCGAAGCCGCCATTGCGGCCGCCTCTATTTTGGCAAAGACTGCACGCGATGCGTGGTGTTTGCGGTTGCATGAGCAATACCCGCAGTATGCCTTTGATCAGCACAAAGGATATGGGACGGTCTTGCATCTGGCGCGGCTGGCACTCCATGGTCCGTGTCCGGCGCACCGACGCAGTTTTGCGCCGGTCAGGGTCTGGTATGAGCAACACCTTGGGGACCCCCAGTGACGACCGATTCGACGCGACACATTGCCTCACGCGAGAATCCTGATTTTCGTGTCTGGATGAAGCTTTCACAGGGTAGGGGAGGGCGTGGCGCTGCGCTGCTGGAGGGGCAGCACCTGTGCGAAGCCTGGTGTGAGGCACAAGGCATGCCGGACATGCTCATCGTGGGGGAGGCCGCCCAAACACTCCCGTGGGTGCAATCCTTGTGGATAAGGTGTGCATCGGCACGACGTGTGGTGCTTCAGGATTCCCTGGCGCGAGAGCTCTCTCGGGTCGAGCAGGGGCCAGCCGTGTTTTGCATCGTGCGACCGCCGGCGCCTGAACTGCCCCCTGAGATTCATGAGTCCTGCCTGTGTCTGGATCGGGTTCAGGACCCGGGCAATCTGGGAACGCTCCTGCGCACTGCAGCGGCGGCAGGCCTCAGACAGATTTTTCTGTCGACAGGCTGCGTGCAAGCCTGGGCGCCCAAGGTCTTGCGCAGCGGACAAGGCGCACACTTTGTGTTGGCGATTCATGAGCGCGTTGAACTGCCCGAGCTCTTCGAGCGATTGGCAGTTCCTTTGGCGGTCACAACGCTGGATCGGGCTGATTCGCTCTATGCCCTGGACCTGCGCGGGCCCTGCGCCTGGCTGTTTGGCAATGAAGGGCAAGGCGTCGCACCCCAATGGCAGACACGCGCAACGCGCCGGGTACGTATTCCACAAGCGCCGCAGGTGGAGTCCTTGAACGTGGCCGCGGCAGCTGCGATCTGTCTATTCGAGCAGCGCCGCCAGCAGCTTAGTACGTCATCCGATCCAGGCCCACTTCGTCCATGATTTTGGTCGAGATCTCTTCGATGGATCGCGTCGTCGTGGACAGCCAAGGGATGTTCTCCATCCGCATCAAGCGCTCGGAATTAGCGACTTCGTCGCGGCATTGCCGCAATGATGCGTAGACGCTGTTGGGGCGGCGCTCGTTGCGGACTTCGGCCAGCCGTTCTGGCTGGATCGAGAGCCCGAACAGCTTGCGCCTGAAGGGCAGCAGCGTGGCCGGCAAGGCGGCACGTTCGAAGTCTTCGGGGATGAGGGGGTAGTTTGCCGCCTTGACCGCGTATTGCATTGCAAGGTAAAGGCTGGTCGGCGTCTTGCCACAACGCGAAACCCCGACCAGGATTACGTCGGCCTGCTCCAAGCCTTGAATGTATTGCCCGTCGTCGTGTGCGAGGCTGAAATTGATGGCCTCGATCCGGTTGTTGTACTGCTTGCTGAGGCCATTGGTATGGGATCGGCCCACTGAACGGTTGGCGCTGGCGTTCAGGATGCGTTCGAGGCGATGCACGAAGGCGCCGAAAAGATCCAGAAAGATACAGGGTGCCGAGCGGATGTGGCTGGCGATTTCAGGGTCGACCAATGTGCTGAATACCAGGGGCGGTGGGCCACCCTCGGACGACTTTTGGGCGATCTTGCGCGCTGCCGCATCGGCCTTCTCGATTGAATCCACGAAGGGGAGGCGAACCGCCTGAAATGCGATGGTCTCGAATTGGGAAAGAACTGAGTGGCTGAAGGTTTCAGCCGTGATCCCGGTGCTGTCGGACACGATGAATACGGTGCGCTCCAGAGGAGATTCGTCTATCAATTTGATCCATCCAGCGTCAGAAACGGTACAATCCGCCAAAGGTTACCAGTCCCTCGAGGTGGAGGCAAGGCTGGTTTGCCGGGTGCACGCGACGACGGTTATTGCATTGCAATAACTCTGTTGATACGGCGTGCATCGGGCAAACACGCTTTCTCTATCTTAAAGGTGACATCATGTCGTACGTTGTACCATTCGAGCAGCTCCGCATGACGGACGTAGACTCGGTCGGAGGTAAAAACGCTTCCCTAGGTGAAATGATCAGTCAGCTGGCCACGGCCGGCGTTCGCGTCCCGGGTGGGTTTGCAACCACCGCCGATGCTTTTCGTGCCTTCCTGAAAACTTCCGGTTTGAACGAGCGCATCAATCAGCGGTTGGCTTCCCTCAATGCTGAAGACGTACGTGAGCTGGCAGCCGCAGGCGCCGAGATTCGCCAATGGGTGATCGATGCTCCATTTCCGGCCGAATTCGAAGCGGCCGTTCGTGATTCCTTTGCCAAGCTGGACTCTGATGGCAAGGGTTCCTTCGCCGTGCGTTCGTCTGCGACGGCCGAAGACTTGCCGGACGCCTCTTTTGCCGGGCAGCAAGAAACGTACCTGAACGTGGTGGGTATTGACGACGTGCTGGAAAAAATCCGGCAGGTCTTTGCCTCGCTCTACAACGACCGCGCCATTTCCTATCGGGTCCATAAGGGGTATGCCCACGCCGAGGTTGCGCTTTCTGCCGGCATCCAACGCATGGTGCGCTCCGACAAAGGCAGTGCAGGCGTCATGTTCACGCTGGATACCGAATCCGGGTTCAAGGGTGTCGTGTTTATCACCTCATCCTATGGCCTGGGCGAAACCGTCGTCCAGGGGGCTGTAAACCCCGACGAGTTCTATGTCTTCAAACCGACGCTGGCTTCGGGGCATTATCCGATCATCAGTCGGCGCATTGGTTCCAAACTGATCAAGATGGAATTCGACGAGCAGCGTGCCTCGGGCCATGCCGTGCGTACGGTCGAGGTGCCTGCGTCCGAGCGCAATCGCTATTCGCTCACTGACGAAGAAATCATCGAGCTCGCGCGTTACGCAACCATTATCGAATCGCACTATCAGCGTCCGATGGACATCGAGTGGGGTCGGGACGGCATCGACGGCAAGCTCTACATCTTGCAGGCACGGCCCGAAACCGTGAAATCGCAGCAGGGTCACCATGATGTGCAAGAGCGCTATCGCCTCAAGGCGACCGGCGAGGTCCTGGTGCGTGGGCGGGCCATTGGCCAGAAAATCGGCTCCGGCACGGTGCGGGTTGTAGGCGACGCCTCCGAAATGGACAAGGTGCGCCAGGGTGACATTCTCGTGACCGACATGACCGACCCCAACTGGGAACCCGTCATGAAACTCGCCTCGGCCATTGTCACCAATCGGGGCGGGCGGACCTGCCACGCGGCCATCATTGCCCGTGAACTGGGCATCCCCGCTGTCGTGGGGTGTGCAGACGCGACGGACGTGCTCGCCAACGGGCGTGAGGTCACTGTGTCGTGCGCCGAGGGCGACGAAGGCCGCATCTACGATGGACTCATTGAAACCGAGGTCGAAGAAGTTCGCTGGGGCGAAATGCCGCCGATTGGCCTGAAGGTCATGATGAACGTCGGCAATCCTCAGCTGGCATTCGATTTTTCACAGATTCCGAATGCCGGTGTTGGTCTTGCCCGCCTCGAATTCATTATCAACAACAACATCAACGTGCACCCCAAGGCCATTCTCGACTACCCCAATGTGGATGCCGATCTCAAGAAGGCCGTCGAGTCTGCCGCTCGAGGCTATGCCAGCCCGCGCGCGTTTTTCGTGGACAAGGTCGCTGAAGGGGTGGCAACCATTGCTGCAGCGTTCTACCCCAAGCCCGTGATCGTGCGCCTGTCCGACTTCAAGTCCAACGAGTACCGCAAGCTGGTGGGGGGCTCCCGCTATGAACCCGAAGAAGAAAACCCCATGCTGGGGTTCCGTGGGGCGTCCCGGTACATCTCCGACGACTTTGCCGAGTGTTTCCGTATGGAATGCGAAGCGCTGAAGAAAGTACGCGACGAAATGGGGCTGGTCAACGTCGAGGTCATGGTGCCGTTCGTACGCACGCTGAACCAGGCCAGGAAAGTGGTGGAGCTGCTGGCGGCCCACGGGCTCAAGCGTGGCGAAAATGGCCTGCGCCTCATCATGATGTGCGAGGTGCCATCCAACGCCATCTTGGCCGACGAATTCTTGCAGTACTTTGACGGCTTCTCGATTGGCTCCAACGACATGACCCAATTGACCCTCGGACTGGATCGTGACTCGGGCATGGAACTGCTGGCTGCCGACTTCGACGAGCGCGATGCAGCGGTACGCTTCATGCTGCAACGCGCTATCCAGGCCTGCCTGAAGGCCGGGAAGTATGTCGGGATTTGTGGTCAAGGCCCCAGCGATCATGCCGACCTCGCGCAGTGGCTGCGCGATGAAGGCATTTTGTCCATTTCGTTGAACCCGGACACCGTAGTGGATACCTGGCAGCGGTTGGCCAAGACCGAGGTAGCCGCCTAAGACTGAGCGCTGCAACCTTCCATGTCATACCATGCGATCATTTCGTCTCCATTGGGGGACATTCTCCTGGTGGCCGGCGGTCGCGGCCTCGAGGGGCTGTACTTCACCGATCAGCGAGATTGCCCGCAGGTGCCAGGGCTCGCGGCTGCACGCAAGGTAGTTACCCAGCCGTCCGCAGGCTCCTGGCATGGAAGGGCCACCAAAAGTCTCAAGGTGATGTCTTCGATCGATGGCCCCGTCGCAGGCGATCTCCCTTTTCGGTCTGGACCTCAGGCCGTTCACTCCGGATCGCCTGCCCACAAAGGGGCCCCGCAGGTGCTTGAACTCGATGCGCCCGCGCAGGCTCGGGCCGTTTTTGAGCAGACTTGCTGCGAGCTGGAAGAATACTGGCGTGGTGAACGCAAGGTCTTCGATCTGCCCCTGGCGCCGCAGGGTACTCCTTTTCAGCAGAAGGTCTGGAAGGCCTTGCTCGATGTTCCCTGCGGCTGCACCTTGTCGTATGGCGAACTGGGCGTGCAGGCGGGCTTGGGTGACGGGCACGGCCGGGCTGTGGGGACTGCTGTCGGCAGCAATCCGATCAGCATCGTGATTCCTTGCCACCGTATTCTGGCGCGTAACCGGACGTTGAACGGCTACGGCGGCGGCCTCGATCGCAAGTTGAGGCTTTTGCAGCTGGAAGGGCTGACGATCCAGTAGCGTTCAGGTCCACGTGGTGTGCAAGATCACTCTTTGTGCTGGCGCGTGTCGTGTTTCATTATCCGTTCTTTCTCGCGGGCCCAGTCTTTGTCTCGCTGAGTATCGCGCTTGTCGTGCAATTTTTTGCCGCGACCCAACCCAAAGTCCAGCTTTATCCGCCCACCCTTGTAATGCAGGTTGAGTGGCACGAGCGTGTACCCGCGTTGCTCGACTTTGCCGATGAGCTTGTTGATTTCTTCGGCATGCAGCAAAAGCTTGCGCGTGCGCGTGGCGGCCGGCGAAATATGGGTGGACGCCGTCGGCAGGGGGCTGATGTGCATGCCCAGTATCCAAATGGCACCGTCGCGCACGATCACGTAGCTTTCTTTGATCTGGACGTGCCCTGCACGGATTGCCTTGACTTCCCATCCCTCGAGCACGAGCCCCGCTTCGAAGCGGTCTTCGATGAAGTAATCGTGTGTGGCCTTGCGGTTTTCTACAATGCTCATGCGCTCTGTTGCTTTTTGGGGGCACCAAGGGTTTTCCGGGGCCTGAAAACCGCGCGGAACAAGACTCGGTAAAATCTAATCATTCTAGCCTATCCCCCTGCCTTGTCGATGCCTGCCATACAACGCTCCGTTCTGGTTCCTTACCGTTGCGAACAGATGTTCAAGCTCGTCGCGGACGTCGCGCGTTACCCGGAGTTCATGCCGTGGTGCGGTGGCACCGAAATCCAGTGGAGCAACGACCAGGGAATGCAGGCCACGGTGCAGATCCGTTTTGCCGGCATTCGCCAGAGCTTCACCACGCGAAACGACCACGAGTTCCCGCATCGAATCGTTTTTCACCTGGTGGACGGACCGTTTTCCAGCCTGACGGGCGACTGGGTCTTCCAGGCTCTGGGGGACGACGGCTGCAAGGTCACCTACACCATGGAATACGGATTTTCGAGCCGCGCCATGTCGGCCGTGATCGGACCTGTCTTCAACCGTATTGCAACCAGCTTCATCGACTCCTTCACGCAGCGAGCACGCGCCGTGTATGGCACCGAACGGTAAGGCACCGGGATGCGAATAAGTCTTGCGTTTGCGGCACCGATGGCGATCTGGCAGCAGACGCTTGAGGTCCCGACAGGGACGACGGCCCGCGAGGCGGTAGCGCTCAGCGAATTTCCTCGCCGTTTTCCCGAGTACACGGATCACCCGCTGGCCATGGGTGTCTATGGAGAGCGCTGCGATTCCGAAAGGGGCTTGCATGACGGGGATCGGCTCGAGCTGTACCGGCCGCTGGTCTTCGATCCTCTCGAGTCACGGCGGCGCCGGGCCGTCCATCGCAAGAGTAAACCGACGAAACGCTGAAAGCACATTGATTGTCATGGGTGCGACAGAGCCGGTGGCAGGATGCGCGTTATGGTGAGGCAGCACCTCCTGGTGCTACAGTGAAACGAATGATGAGCCGGCGACCTCGAGCGCATTATGTCGTGCTTTGCCACAAGCGATTCACGGCTTCCACTGTCCAATACGGAGACAATCGACATGGATTTTCGCCTCAGCGAAGAACAACAGGCCTTTGCGCAAGCAGCGCGCGAATTCGCGCAGGGCGAACTCGCACCCAATGCGGCGCACTGGGACGAGGAGCACATCTTTCCTCGCGACGCTTTTGCCAAGGCGGGTGCGCTGGGGTTCTGTGCCATGTATGCCCCCGAATCGGTAGGAGGCCTGGGGCTTCCTCGACTCGATGCCACGCTGGTATTCGAAGAGATGGCGGCTGTCGATCCGTCCACCACGGCTTTCATCACGATTCACAACATGGCGACCTGGATGATAGGGTCCTGGGCGCAAGCATCGGTTCGAGACTATTGGGGGCCAGCGCTCTCTACGGGAGAGAAGCTCGCCTCGTATTGCCTGACCGAGCCCGGGTCGGGCTCAGACGCAGCATCGCTCACCACCAGCGCCCGCCGCGAGGGTGGCAAATACATTCTGAATGGCGCCAAGGCGTTCATCTCGGGGGCGGGCGATACCGACGTCCTGGTGGTCATGGCGCGCACGGGGGGTGAAGGACCTCGTGGCATTTCGGCGCTGGTGGTACCCGCGGACGCTCCCGGTATTATCTACGGTCGCAAAGAAAACAAAATGGGTTGGCATAGCCAGTCTACCCGCCCCATTACATTTGAAAACGTGCAGGTCCCGGTAGAGAATCGCCTCGGAGAAGAAGGCGAAGGGTTTCGCTTTGCCATGAAGGGGCTTGATGGTGGACGCATCAATATTGCCGCGTGTTCGGTGGGTGCGGCGCAAGGCGCCTATGAAGCGGCACGGCGCTACATGACCGAACGCAGGCAATTCGGGCGTCCATTGGCGGACTTTCAGGCGCTTCAATTCAAGTTGGCCGACCTGCTTGCCAACGTGGTGGCATCCCGGCAGATGGTGCGCCTGGCGGCGGCCAGGCTGGACGAACAGGATCCACAGGCCTCGGCCTACTGCGCCATGGCCAAGCGGCTGGCAACGGACCTCTGCTTTCAGTCGTGTCTCGATGCGCAACAGATCCACGGGGGTTACGGTTACCTGAAGGACTATCCGCTGGAGCGCCTGGTGCGCGACACGCGCGTGCATCAGATTCTGGAAGGAACCAACGAGATCATGCGCGTGATCGTAGCGCGCCATATCCTGACTCAGGGAGCCGATTTGCGATGAGCGACGAAGTCATTTTCGACGAGATCCCTGCGCGTGGCGGCCGCCGCGTCGCGCTGGCAACGCTCAATTCGCCGCAAACCCTGAATGGCTTGTCACTGCCGATGTGCCGCTTGCTGGCACCAAAATTGCGCCAGTGGGCCGACGACGGCACCGTGGCGGCAGTGTTCTTGCGCGGCGCGGGCGAGAAGGCGTTTTGCGCCGGAGGCGACCTGCATGCGCTCTACCACAGCATGCAGACTGCGCCGGTGGGTGATGCCTGGGCCAACGTGCTGGCGCGCGAATTTTTCGAGGCAGAGTACCGGCTGGATTTTTCTATCCATACCTACCCAAAACCGCTTCTTTGCTGGGGAAGCGGCATCGTGATGGGGGGCGGGGTAGGACTGTTGCTGGGAGCGAGCCACCGGATCGTCACCGAAACCACTCGATTTGCAATGCCTGAAGTCACCATAGGGCTCTATCCCGACGTCGCGGGCACGTGGATGCTGAGCCGTATGCCGGCGGGAATAGGTGCCTTTCTTGCGTTTACAGGGTCTCAGCTGGGCGCTGCCGATTGTCTGCACTTCGGGCTCGCCGATTGGCAATGTTCGGCCTCGACCCAAGAAGAATTTTTAGCTGCGCTCACGGGGCTGGAGTGGGCTGACGATGCGGACCGTCGTCGAGTCCAGATTGATGCACTTTTGCAGTCCAGGTCTGAGGCCGGAACGCAGATCGGGCCCCTGCAGCGCCATTCCGGCGCGATTCGCGCGGCCTGCCAAGGCTCCGATTTTGTCCAGATCGGCGAGGCGATTGGCCGGTGGAAAAATCACGATGATCCCTGGCTTGCTCGCGCTGCGGCGACTTTTCTGGCGGGCTCACCGGGTTCAGCCCGCCTGAGCCACACCCTGCTTTCACTGGGCCGCCACGCGTCCTTGGCGGACGCCTTTCGCACCGAATATGTCGCGTCGCTTCATTGTTGTGCCGAACCTGACTTTCGAGAGGGCATTCGGGCGCTCCTCATCGATAAGGACAGAACGCCCCGGTGGCAGCCCTCAAGCATGCAAGATGCATCGTCCCAGTGGGTACGCCGGTTCCTGGTGCCGCCATGGCCGGCTGAGGTCAGTCATCCACTGGCAGATCTCGGGCGCTGAACCACCCGAGCACAATCAAAGAACAACACAAGGAGACATTCATGAGCACGATAGGATTCATTGGTTTGGGTCACATGGGCGGGCCGATGGCAAGAAACCTGCTGAAGGCAGGTCACAGGCTGCAGATTTTTGATCTGGTTCCCGAAGCGGTCGCCTCGCTGGAAAAAGAAGGCGCCCAGGCGGCTGCTTCTGCGGCGCAGGCGGTGAAGGGAGTGGATCTGGTCATTACCATGCTGCCGGCGAGCCGCCACGTCGAAGATCTGTATCTTGGACAAGGCAAGCTGCTGAAATTCATTGCCCAGGGAACCTTGGTTCTGGAGTGCAGCACGATTGCGGCCGAGTCGGCACGCAAGGTATCCAAGGCCGCCGCCGAACACGGCGTTCGCATGCTGGACGCTCCGGTGTCGGGCGGCACTGCAGGCGCGGCTGCGGGCACGCTCACCTTCATCGTGGGTGGCGAGGCTCAGGACCTCGAAGCAGCACGTCCTTATCTCGAGATCATGGGCAAGAACATCTTTCACGCTGGAAGTGCAGGGGCGGGGCAGGTGGCGAAGATCTGCAACAACATGGTGCTGGGGATTCAAATGGCGGGCACAGCCGAGGCGCTCGCTCTAGGAGTGGCGAGCGGCCTGGACCCCAAGACGCTCTCCGATATCATCGCCAAAAGTTCGGGTCGGAACTGGGCAACGGAACTCTACAATCCGTGGCCTGGCGTGATGGAACACGCACCTGCGTCGCACGATTATGCAGGCGGATTTGGCGTCGACCTGATGCTCAAGGACCTGGGCCTGGCGACCGAGGCCGCCATGCACGCCAAGGCATCGACACCGCTTGGGGAACTCGCCCGCAACCTGTTCGCGCTGCACAGCGCACAAGGCAACGGAAAACTGGATTTTTCCAGCATTCTGAAGCTGTACCGAAAATAGAGCCCGTAACTGCCGCGTTGGTTCAGACCGGCGCGGCAGCTGGATGGATGGATCGCAGCACAGCGTCGGGTCCGTCCGGGCTCCCAAGGGCGTAGCGTGATTCAGGTCCCTCAGACAGCAGAATCTCGGCGGCGATATGCGTCTGCCCCTGGAGGGATACCGCTTCGATGATTCGGCCCACAGGTCGATCATCATGGGCTTGCCATCGATACAAGTCGGTCAGCGGGCTCGGCAGCTCCTGCGAGCAAGATGGCGTTCCCGTTCCGTAAGCCAGGCGGCGCTTGGTTGCGCCCCGGTAATGCATTCGCGCAATGACTTCTTGCCCGGGATAGCATCCTTTGTGGAAAGCTATCGTGCCATTCAAGTCCATATCCAGTGCTGCCGGCAGAAATTGCCCTGAAGCGGTTGCGCCGATGTTCGGCCAGCCTGCAGCCAACCGTGTGGCGTTCCAGGCGGATGCGTCTGGTGAGGTCGCATCAGGGGCATCGGTGATATGCCACGCGGCGGGGACCTCCGGGGTGGACATGGGTGCAACGATCCAGTCGCCGCCTCCGAGGGTGACACATGACCACGGCGCACTCTGGTGCAGTGCCGTGGGCACACAGTCTTTACCTCGATGACCCATGACGGATCGCGTGTCGAGCCGCTGTATGGTCACCTCCTGGCGCAGCGCGTACAGGCGCAGCCGCTGAGCGATCTGTTCCGTGAGATCACTGCAGACTGCCCAGTACACGCCATGGTCAGGGGTGGACCATAGCAGGCCGTTAGCCAGAATGCGGCCCTGAGCATTGCAGTAGGCACTGGTGAACGCCTGCGAACCATCCAATTCGCCCACCGCGCAAGTGAGTTGGCCGTTCAGGAACAGCAGGGCGTCTGCACCGCTGAGGGACAGAACTGTCAGATCCCGAAGCCACCAGCTTCCTTCCTGGTCAAATTTTTCCATCGGACGTCCGCTGTGTGAAATCGGCCCCATCATACCTTGCTGAGCGCTTTGCTCATGTCGGTGGCGGCCTCGCGCATTTTTGATACTTGCTCGAGCAGGAAGTCCAGCGACACTCGTGCAGTTGGCCCGTGGCTGGCGAGTGCCGCGATCGTCTGCCCCTTGTCGTCGAGCACGGGGACGGCCACGGCCACCATGCCAAGGACGAACTCCTCCCGGTCGATGCCCACGCGTCGCTGGCGGATCACGGCCAGGTCTTGTTCGAGCGCGGCGCGATCAGTCAGAGTACGCGGGGTGTATGCGGCCAGGCTGATGCGGTCCAGTGTCTGTTTGCGAAGTGGGGCGTCCATGAGGGCCAGCATGAGCTTTCCGGTGGCCGTGCAGTGCAGCGGCACGTGGGAGCCTACGTCCATGCTCAGGCGCAGTGGCTGGCGCGTTTCCACGCGTTCCAGGTAGCGCATGCTGTCGCCCTCGAGGGCCGTCAAGTTGCAGCTTTCGCCCGTAGCGTCGACCAGGCGGGCCAGGATGGCGCGTGATGTCCGCGAGAAATGAGGTGTGCCCAGGACGGACAGCGCAAGACGAGTCATTCTGGGGCCAGGGACGAAACCCCGTTCTCCCGGAGCTTTGACGACAAAGCCGGCTTCTACCAGGGTGGCCAGGATACGCATCAGCGAAGTCTTGGGAAGTTCAAGGCGGTGTGCCAGTTGTGAGAGCGTCTGGGGATGCTGGGTGCGCGCGAGCTGTTCAAGCACACATAGCTCACGCAGGTATCGAGTGTCCGAGTCGTCCATGCAAGCCGCCGGTGAAATGAGATTGGAATTTTCTGTTCTACAAGTGAAACGCCGCACTATTTTATCTTGAGCGTGGCCCTTGCCTGACTCTAAATAGATTCATTCGGAGTTTCATGTGTTTGGGTGGGGGCGTTCATGTCTGAAGCTGTTGATTTCATCGTGATCGGAGCTGGTTCGGCAGGCTGCGTGCTAGCCAATCGTCTGAGTGAGAACGGCAAATATACGGTTTGTCTGTTTGAGGCTGGTCCGCGTGACAGCAATCCCTGGATTCATATTCCCATCGGGTATGGGAAAACGATGTTCCACAGGACGCTGAACTGGGGGTTTTATACCGATCCCGACGACAACATGCTGGGGCGGCGGATTTATTGGCCTCGGGGCCGCACCTTGGGCGGCTGCAGCTCGATCAATGGCCTGATTTACATTCGGGGCCAGAAGCGTGATTACGATCACTGGGAAGCTTTGGGGAACTCGGGATGGGGGTGGGAGCAATGCCTGCCTTATTTCCGCAAGCTTGAAACCAACGATCTGGGAGAAGGGCCTACGCGCGGGACAGCAGGTCCGCTGAGTGCCACGTCGATAAAGACTCGCCACCCGCTGGTCGAAGCCCTGATTCAGTCTGGAGGAAAACTTGGCCTGAGGCACCAGACAGACTTCAATGAAGGCGATAACGAAGGGGTTGGGTATTACCAGCTGACCACGCGCCACGGCAAGCGCTGCTCGACGGCGGTTGCCTACCTGGACCCCGCGCGGGGGCGACGCAACCTGCGCATCGAAACTGACGCACAAGTCACGGGCCTGATCCTCGAAGGCCCGCGGGCGCGAGGCGTGCGATACCGGAAGAACGGTCAGGACCGGGTTTTGAATGCCAACCGTGAGGTGATTGTCTCGGCGGGTGCCATTCAATCCCCTCAAATCTTGCAACTCTCGGGCATTGGTCCTGGCGAGCTTCTGGCCCAGCGGGGCGTGACGGTTGTCAAAGATCTGCCTGGAGTAGGCGAGAATCTCCAAGACCATCTGCAGGTTCGTCTGATTTACGAAGTCACGCGTCCCATCACGACCAACGACCAGTTGCGCACGCTGTGGGGAAAGGCGGCTATCGGCCTGCAGTGGCTGCTCTTTCGCGGTGGGCCGCTGGCCATAGGAATCAACCAGGGTGCAGCATTTTTGCGTGCGCTGCCCGATAGTCCAAGCGCCGACGTGCAGCTGCACTTCGGGACCCTCTCCGCCGACATGGCCGGCGGGGCCGTGCATGATTTTTCGGGGTGCACGTATTCCATGTGCGATTTGCGCCCCGAGTCGCGCGGATCGATTCACATTCGGTCGACCGATCCTTTCGAGGCGCCGTCCATTCATTCAAATTATCTGGACAGTGACCGCGATCGCAAAACGGCGATTGCAGGGGTGAAATACGCACGGGAACTGGCACGAACTGCCCCCTTGGACAGCTTGATGAAGCGGGAATACCGGCCGGGCAATGAGGTGCAGACCGATGACGAGATTCTGCATTTCTGCCGCGAGCATGGTGCCACCATTTTCCATCCGGTTGGAACTGCGCGCATGGGGCAGGTCAGCGACCGTCACGCGGTCGTCGATGCCCACCTGCGGGTGCATGGAGTGGACGGGCTGCGTGTCGTGGACGCCTCGGTGATGCCCACCATCGTGTCGGGCAACACCAATGTGCCCACCATCATGATTGCAGAGCGCGCCTCCGACTTCATTCTGGGAGATGCCGCCCGCCTCTGAACACACGGCAGCACCCGGCAGACCTATATGTGACCGTGCGCTGTTCAAAGCATTGAGGATCATCGTCAAGAGTGGTCCCATTACCAGGAGACTATCCATGTCCAGTTCGTCCGATTCATCCGCCGCGTCCATCTCTGCGATTCGAAAGGTCGTGGCGTCATCTTTGATAGGCGCCACGATCGAGTGGTACGACTTCTTTCTTTATGGAGTCATTGCCGGTCTGGTGTTCAACAAGCAGTACTTCCCCAGCCACGACCCCGTCGTGGGCACCATGCTTGCCTATGCGACGTTTGCGGTTGGATTCGTTGCACGTCCGTTTGGCGGTGTCCTGTTCGGACACTTTGGAGACCGCATTGGCCGCAAGAGCATGCTGATCTTCACTCTGGTTCTGATGGGGATCGCCACTTTCCTGATCGCATTGATCCCCACTTACGAATCCATCGGTATCTGGGCCCCCATCCTGTTGCTGATCTGTCGTGTCGTTCAAGGACTGGGGCTTGGTGGGGAGTGGGGCGGGGCGGTGCTCATGACGTACGAATATGCACCCAAACACAAGCGGGGCCTGTATGCCTCCTTGCCCCAGATCGGCTTGTCCATTGGCCTGTGCATGGCAGCCGGCGTCGTGGCCCTGCTCTCGGCCACGTTGACTGATCAGGCATTTTCCGCCTGGGGCTGGCGCGTCGCCTTCATGCTGTCGGCCGGGCTGGTCTTCGTGGGGCTCTATATTCGGCTGACGATTCACGAGACGCCCGAATTTGCTCGAGTAAAGGAGGCAAACGCCGAGTCACGCATCCCGTTTGTGGAGATGGCACAGCGGTATCCCGCCAACATCATGAAGGGCATGGGTGCTCGCTATATTGACGGTGTGTTCTTCAATATCTTTGCCGTTTTCGTCATTGTCTATTTGACCAATACTTTGCACCTGAATCGTACCGACGCATTGGCGGGTGTCATGGCTGCTGCCGTGGTCATGTGTTTCTTCATCCCCTACTTTGGAGCATTGTCGGACCGCGTCGGGCGTACGCGCACGTACATGTGGGGGTCATTGGTGACCGGATTTTCTGCGCTTCCCGCCTTTGCGCTCATGCACTATTACCCTGACCAGGTGCTGATCGTCTGGCTGGCCATCGTTATTCCGTTCGGGATCTTCTACGCCAGCATCTACGGGCCCGAAGCCGCCTTGTTCTGTGAGCTCTTCGACACGCGGGTCCGGTATACGGGGATTTCGTTCGTCTATCAGTTCTCCGGCATCTTTGCGTCTGGCATTACACCCATGATCGCCACGGCACTGCTGGACGCAAACGGCGGGCAGCCTTGGCTCATCGTCGCGTACACGATCTTTGCCGGCGTGGTATCGGCCTTCAGCGCGTGGCTGATCGGGCGCAGCAGCACGAAGCCGCAACTGGCTTATTGATCGGTCCGGGACTCAGGGCTGCGGAATCGTTCGCGGCCCTGGGCGCTGAACGTCAGAGCTCACCCAATCAAAAACGGACGTCCGGTCACCGGGGTGGTGGCCATCGCCATGTCCTGTTCTGCCATGATGCCAGCCTCGAACGCGAGTCGGCCGGCATGAATCGCCCATTTGAAGGCTTCGGCCATCTGCACGGGGTTCAATGCCCGTGACACGGCCGAATTCAGCAATACGCCATCGAAGCCCAGCTCCATGGCCTGGGTCGCGTCCATGGGCGAGCCTATCCCGGCATCGACAATCAGAGGCACGTCCGGCAAGCGCTCGCGCAAAGTGCGCAACCCCGACAGGTGAACCAGGCCCTGGCCCGAGCCTATCGGCGCTGCCCATGGCATCAGAAGCGTGCACCCCACGTCAAGCAGACGTTGACAGGCCACCAGGTCTTCCGTGCAGTACGGGAACACCTGGAATCCGTCTTTGACCAAGGCCTCGGCGGCCGAGACCAGCTCGAACACGTCCGGCTGGAGGGTGTGCTGGTCGCCGATGACCTCGAGCTTGACCCAGGGTGTGTCAAAGACTTCACGTGCCATATGAGCCAAGGAGATGGCTTCGGCGGCGGTATGACAGCCCGCCGTGTTGGGCAGCAGGTGACAGTGAAGTTCGCGAATCATGGCGAAATAGGGACGCCCGCCCGGATCGGACGATTGAGCGGCCGCCTGGCGCTTGAGGCTGACCGTGATCACTTCGGTGCCAGAGGCACGCACCGAGTCCATCATGATTTGGGGAGAAGGGTAGCTGGCCGTTCCCAGCAGGAAACGGCTTGTCAGGGTGGTCTGTGCGACGTTCCAGGTCATGGTCGGTCAGCCTCCAGTGATAGGTTCGAATGTCGTGATTTGGTCGCCCGGTGCAAGCAGCGTTTGATCACGTTTGGACCGAGCGACGTGCACACCGTTCAAGGCCGTGGCTACGGGTGCGTCGGCTTGGTCGACAGGGACGGCAAGCAGCGCGAGCACCTGATGCAGGGTGGCTTTTTCGGGCACATCGTGAGGGGTGCCATTGAGATGAATGAGCATGATGTTCAGTGTGCAGGGGCGGGGGCAAGTTCGGCCGGGATTCTGGCACCGTGAAGTGCCTTTGTGACCATGGCTGGAGCAATCATCCACCCATGGCGAAACAGACCGTTGATGCGAGTCAGGCCGGGTGCCTGTTCTATCAATGGCAGATTGTCCGGCAGGGCGGGCCTGAGGTTGGTCTCGGTGTGGATCAATCTTGCCTCAGCCAGCCCCGGCAGGACACTGTAGGCGGCTGACAGCAGTTCGACGGTCGTCCGCAAAGAAACTGGGGAACGGTCTTCGCTTTCGATTTCGCTGGCACCCACAATGTAATGATGATCCCGTCTGGGGACGATATAGACCCGATGCCGTGGGTGCAGAAGCCGGATAGGCCGCTTCAGTGCCACCTCGGGCGCGTGCAGCAGAAAGATTTCGCCGCGGACACCGCGTACCTGTGCGCAGCCGCTGCCCGGGCCGTCAGCGGGGCGCTGGCCCAGGCCCCTGACGTCGAACACGTGATCAAATTTATGGGAACTTGCGTCGCGGGTCTGCAGCAGACCCGAAGCCACTGTGTCCACCGATTGATTCCAGAGCCAGTGCACGCCAGAAGCGCCTTCGCAGAGTGCCTGCATGAGTTGCACGGGATTGACCGCACCCTCGTGCGGAAGCATCCATGCGTGAGCGGGTCCATGGATGTCTGGCTCCAGGCGGGTCAGATCCCGAATGGTCATGGACTGGGGTCGGTGCCCTTCGGGCGCCTTGTGCTCGATCAGGTCGACCAGATGGTGTGCAGCGCCTTCATCGCCCCGGTGGGCGAGCAACAGGCTTCCGTGGCAGTCGAAGTCGGGTGCGCCCGGAAGGCTGGCGATAATACGGCCCCACATGCCGATGGAATCCAGCCCGGCCTGGAAGACGGTGAGATCCGCACATTCGAGTTCGGCCGACGGCGACAACATCCCTGCGGCGGTCCAGCCTGCAGCCCCTCTGCCCAGCGGTCCGCTGGCAGGATCGATGACGGTCACCGCATGGCCTTCGCGGCTGAGGCACCAGGCCAGAAGACGGCCCAATACGCCGGCACCTGCAATTCCAATCTGCATTATATGTCTAGTAAAAATTATAGAAATCGGTACAATAAGTTCCTGTTATTGAAATATAAAACTTAGTGTGCCATGAGTCCAGTCCATCCCGATTCCACGGCCCCTCGACTCGACGGGGATACCCCGGCCATTCGGCTGTTTGCTCTGCTGGAGGTCATTGCCGAGAAGGATCGCTATTTCTCGCTGCAGAGCCTGGTTGAAGAACTGGGGCTTCCCAAGCCCACGCTGCATCGGATGTTGCAGCAGCTCGATAGTGCCGGAATGATTCAGCGTGACGGGGACGGCCGTCACTACAGCACTGCCGTGCGCCTGCGCCGCATCGCAGAAAACCTGCTGCTGAATAATACCGTACACGGAGCGCGCCGCAATGTGCTGCGTACGCTGGTGGCCGAAGTCGGGGAAAGCGGCAACCTCACCAGCTGTTCCGGCAATGAAGTGCTCTATCTGGACCGTGTCGAAACACCGGCCCCATTGCGCTTTTACCTGCATCCTGGCTCACGTGTGCCGTTGCATTGCTCGGCGAGCGGGAAGCTCTTCCTCGGGCAAATGGCTGTGGCACAACGCAAGCGACTGCTCACGCCGACCAGTCTCGAACGCTATACCGAAAGGACCTTGACTCGCCTGGATGCCATCGAGGCCGAGCTTCGGTCTGCGCGCACCGACGGCTATGCCATGGACAACGAAGAATTCCTGCCAGGGCTCACCTGCATTGCCATGCTGGTGCCGATGGCCAGCGGAAAATCCAATCTGGCGGTGGCGATTCAGGCCCCCACGATGCGCTTTCATGGTCGTCACATTACGTCGTGTCTTCCGGCCTTGCGCCGTGCGGCACAGGCGTTGGCAGAGATCGAGGCCGACAGTTACCCGTCGCGTGCGAGCCACCGTACGAGTGATGGCCAACGTACAAGGAAGGCTTCATGACCTCTCAGGATGCAGACCCGGCGATGCAGTTGGTCGACACACAGGAACGCTTTGGGCTGAAGTGTGATTTGCAGGTCATGGCGTTTGCCGAGGGCAGCGACCATGTGCCGGAAGTCGATCCCAATTATCGATTCAATCCCGACACGACGCTCGCCATCCTCGCCGGCTTCGCCTGCAATCGACGAGTGCTCATCCAAGGTATGCATGGGACCGGGAAGTCCACTCACATCGAGCAGGTGGCGGCACGTTTGAACTGGCCCTGTATCCGTGTGAATCTGGATGGGCACATCAGCCGGCTGGATCTGGTCGGGCGCGACGCCATCGTGTTGCGGGACGGTGCCCAGGTGACCGAGTTCAAAGAGGGTATCTTGCCTTGGGCGCTGCAGCGGCCCATGGCTCTGGTCCTGGACGAATATGACGCAGGCCGCCCCGAGGTCATGTTCGTGCTGCAGCGTATCCTCGAGCGCGACGGGCATTTCACCTTGCTGGACCAGAATCGCGTCATCAAGCCCCATCCCGGATTTCGTCTCTTCGCCACGGCCAATAGCGTGGGGCTGGGCAATACCAATGGCCTGTATTACGGTGTCCAGCGTCTGAATCACGCCCAGCTGGACCGTTGGAACATTGTGGCAGCGCTCAACTATCTTGATCCACAGACTGAGGCAGATATTGTGGCCGCACAGGTGCCCGCTGTGGCTGGCCCTGCCGAACGGCCCTTGCTGGCCGCGATGGTCGAGGTGGCTGCGTTGACCCGCACCGGGTTTCGAAATGGCGACGTCTCCACGCTGATGTCACCTCGCACCTTGATTTCGTGGGCGGAAAACCTGCAGATCTTCAAATCGCCGGCGCGAGCGTTTCGCTACGCCTTTCTGAACAAGTGCGATGAGTCGGAGCAGTCCGTTGTGGCCGAATACTACCAGCGCTGTGTCGGAGAGGAATTGCCGCTGGAATCGGCGGCCCCTCCCGAGCATGTCTGACCAGATGGATTGGACGCGGCGCCACGCTCTGGAAGCGCGGGCCGCGGCCATGGTTCGAGCGCTGACGAATCACCCCGGGATTCACTTTGAATCCGGGCACTTCTGGGACGGTGACCGCCCGCTCGCCGATGATGCGCCTCACCTGCAACGCCAGCCCGGGTTGGACGATGCTGCGACGTATCGCGCATTGGCCGATTCGGTCGCTTTGCGTGTCCTGCTATCGAGCAATGAGATCCACGCGCAACAGCTGCCGGGGGAAGACCCGGTGGCAGCCTTGATCTTCGAATGGCTGGAGCAATGGCGTGTCGAGTGCATCGCGCCGGCGCGCTGGCCTGGCATTTCCGCAAACCTGCAACGGCGCCTCCATCGCTGGATCTTCCTGTTCGAAGGCTCGGGATTGCTCGAGACACGAAGCGGACAACATCTTTTCTGCTTTGCGTTGATGGCGCAGAGCCGGCTTTTTGCGGAGCCTGTTGCGGACAGGCTCGAGGACTTGATCGAATCGGCACATTACCGCATGGGGCCCTTCCTGGCTGCGCCCCTGGCTCGCCTGCGACGCTTGCGTCACGACCAGGTCGGATATGCATCGGTCGCGCGAGATCTGTCAAGGGTGGTTGCTCAGTGGTTCAACGACCTGGTGGCCGCAGAGGACGCTCCGCCTCCGCTGCGGCATCTGAATTTTTCGATTTCGTTGTTGCCACCCAGGGCGGCAGAGGGGACGCAGGGACGTGCCGATGTGTCGGGGGTTGCGTATCAAACCCCGGATCGCTCTGGCTATTCCGTCTGGACCAGGTTGTATGATCGCATCGTCGATGCGGACAGCCTGGTACGGCCCGCCTTGTTGCTCGAATATCGCCAGCGCCTGGATGCCCACGTCGCGCGCCAATCCTGGTCACTCGCGCGGTTGGTCCAGGCTTTGCATCGAGCGCTTTTCAGGCCCGAACCTCAGGGTCGCTTGCTGGGGCAAGACGAAGGGCTGATTGACGGCCGGCGCCTGGCCCAGTTGGTGAGCTCGCCTCACAATCAGCACATCTTTTTTCGCGAGCGCCTTGAACCGTCGGTCCGCGCTCGAATCACGCTGCTGCTGGACTGTTCCGGCTCGATGCGTCACCACGGATTTCATCTGGCGCTGCTGATGGATCTTCTGAGCCGCGCCTTCGAGCGGGCAGGGGTGCCCTACGAATTGCTGGGCTTTACGACGGGCGCCTGGAATGGCGGTCGGCCCGCGCGTGAGTGGGCTTCGCGTGGCCAAACGCCACCTCAGCCAGGGCGTCTGAATGAATTGCAGCATCTGATCTTCCACGCGCAAGGCCAGTCTCGTCAGAAGGGGCGCCTTGGTCTGACTGCGGTCATGAAGCCCGAACTGTTCCGCGAAGGAATCGACGGAGAAGCAGTTCTGTGGGCTTGTGGCCGCTTGCTGGAACAGTCGGGGTCTGCGGCCGAGCGCAAGATTTTATGGGTGGTGTCTGATGGAGGGCCTATGGACGGCGCCACCTCGCTGGCCAATCCCCCCGGCATTCTGGACGCCCATTTGCGCCGTGTCGTGCATCATCAGATGCGTGAAAACGGAGTGGAAATACTGGGTGTGGGAGTCGGACAGGATCTGAGCGCCTACTATCCGCATTCCTGTGCCCTGAACCTGGACGACGGCGTGGGGATGCACGCGCTCCTGGACTTGATCCACACACTGGAGCGGCCTGCGACCGTCTGAAGCCAGAGGCCGCCGTGGGCGCGGCGTCAGCCTGCGGTGCGTCGTTGGGCGGCCTGGACCGCCGTCACGGCGATCACCTTGTAAACGTCTTCGGCCGAGCAGCCACGCGACAAATCGTTGGCGGGTTTGTCCAGCCCTTGCAGAATCGGACCCAGGGCCACCGCATGCCCGAGGCGTTCGGTCAGCTTGTAGCCAATGTTGCCTGCGTTGAGGTTCGGGAAAATCAGCACGTTGGCCTGGCCCGCTACCTTTGAAGTCGTTGCCTTGCGTTGGGCCACCGAAGGCACGATGGCGGCGTCGAGCTGCATTTCGCCGTCGATGATAAGCTGCGGCAAGCGCAGGCGGACCAGGTCGGTCGCGCGGCGCACTTTGTCCACCTGTTCGTGCGCGGCGCTGCCGAAAGTCGAAAACGACAGCATGGCGACTCTCGGTTCCAGCCCCAGCAGAGCGCTTGCGCTCTGCGCCGACGCGGCGGCAATGTCGGCGAGCTCGTCGACGGTGGGATCGATGACCAGGCCGCAATCAGAAAAGATCATGGCGTGCGAACCGGTGGGGAAGGGTTCTTCTCGCATCATGATGAAGAAGCTGGAAATCGTGTGCACGCCTGGCTGTTTGCCGATCACCTGAAGGGCGGTACGGACGACATCTGCCGTGGTGTGCACGGCCCCTGAAACCGATCCATCCGCATGGCCCAGTCGAACCATCAGGTCGGCAAAGACGAGTGGCTGGCGTACGGCTACCTGGGCCTGTGCGGGCGTCATTCCGCGCTTTTGGCGCAGTGTCCAGAGCTCTTCGGCGAAGGTATCCAGCCAGCCACTGCCCTGCGGGTCAATGGCCTGAAAGCGGCCGCCGGGGTCCGGCTCACCGATGACGAGGACCTCAGCCAGGCCATCCGCAGCGGCCCTGAAGGCTGCTTCGCGGACCCTGGGATCATCCCCCTCGCACAGGACGATACGCTTGGTGGTGCGGCGTGCAGCGGCGAGCAGATCGTCCAGTGCTTGCATGAGAGGGCTCCGGCAGGCTGCGATCAGGTGTAATCGCGATACTTTTCGAGCAGACGAACTGGCTTGGCCAGCGCATCACGGCGGAAAGGGTCTCCCAGTTCGCGGGTGCACATGATCTCGACCACCGTGGTCTTGTGATCGTTCATCTGTGCATCGATCGCCTTTTTGAGCGCGGGACCTACGTCTTCGAGTCGGTCGACGACGATTCCTTCAGCCCCCATTGCCTTGGCGATGCCGGCAAAGCTCTGGCTTTCCAGCTCGCCCGCCACGAAGCGGCGATTGTAGAAATCGACCTGATTCTTCTTTTCCGCCCCCCATTGGCGATTGTGGAACACGACGGCCGTGACCGGGATATCATGGCGCACGCAGGTCATGATCTCGCTCATGCTCATGCCCCAGGCACCGTCTCCGGCGTAGGAAACAGCTGGGCGATCGGGTGCAGCCACCTTGGCCCCGATGATGGTGGGGAAGGCATAGCCACAATTGCCCCAGCTCATGGCGGCGAAGAAACTGCGGGGCTTTTCAAAGCGCAGATAGCTGTTGGCGATGGAGTTGATGTTGCCAATGTCGGTGGATACCATGACGTCTTCTGGCATAGCTTTTTCGAGCTCGCGCAGGACTTGGCGCGGGTGAAGCCAGCGGCCCGGTTCCTTGCTTTGCTCTTCGATCATGTCGAGGCTGAACGGGTCATGCTCGTGCGTCCACTCGGTCAGTTCTTTTTCCCAGGCTTCCTTTTCGGATTTGATGCGGGCAGCCCGTTCCGCTTTGTTGCCATCGCAAGCGAGCTTCATCGAGGCCAGGCGCTGGCTGAGCGCCTTGGCGGCCGCCTTGGCATCGCCACATACGCCCACTGTGATCTTCTTGACCAGGCCGAGCATCTTGCTGTCGGCATCCACCTGAATGATCTTGGCGTTCTTGGGCCAGTAGTCCAGGCCGTGCTGCGGCAAGGTGCCAAAGGGTCCAAGGCGCGTGCCCAACGCCAGCACGACGTCCGCGTCGGCGATCAGTTTCATCGCGGCCTTTGATCCTTGATAGCCCAGCGGGCCGCACCATAGCGGGTGGCTGGCGGGGAAGGAGTCATTGTGCAGGTAGCTGTTGACCACTGGGGCGCCCAGGCGCTCGGCCAACGCCTTGCACTCTTCGACGGCGTCGCCCATGACCACGCCACCGCCCGAAATGATGACCGGGAACTTGGCCTCTGCCAGCAGCTTCGCTGCCGCGTCCAGGCTGTGTTCACCGCCAGCTCCACGTTCCAGCACCTGCGGATGCGGGATTTCGCACTTGATCTTGCCGTAGAAGTAATCGCGCGGAATGTTCAGCTGCGTGGGACCCATTTCGGCGTGAGCACGGTCAAAGCACCGCTGCGTGTATTCGGCCATGCGCGCCGGATGAGTGACGTGCCCCTGATACTTGGTGAATTCCTGGAACATGGGCAGTTGATTGGCTTCCTGGAAGCCGCCCAGCCCTATCCCGTTCGTCCCGGCCTGAGGCGTGACGATGACAACCGGCGTATGGGCCCAGTAGGCGGCGGCGATGGCCGTCACGCAGTTGCTGATGCCTGGGCCGTTCTGCCCGATCACCATCCCGGTGCGACCACTGACGCGAGCGTAGCCGTCGGCCATGTGCGCAGCGCCTTGTTCATGCACGACGGGAATGAGCTTGATGCCGGCGGGCGCAAAGATATCCATTGCATCCATGAAGGCCGAGCCCATGATGCCGAACATTTCTTTGACGCCATTGGCGACCAGTGTTTCGACGAAAGCTTCGGACGGCGTCATCTCCTGGACGCCCTGCACGACTTGGCGAGAATCGACTGCCATGGTGTGTCTCCTGAGGGGTGCGGCACGGAGTCCGCGTATTTAGTAATTTCAAATATCGAGATGAATCATTTCGATATCGCGTAGTTGAGATTCTACCCAGGGTTTTGATGTTGTCAACTAGAATTTCTGAAACTGGAACCAATCGTCTCGTATGAATAGATCCTGTGATTGGGCCAGAAGGCCGATCTGGCGCAAGCGAAACCTGGCGACTGGCCCTAGACCCTTCACGGCGGTTCTCCTACCTTAGAGACATTCGCGAAGCAGAGATCATTCGCTTCGTCACCTTGGAACTCGACAGGAGACTCTTTCATGAATCAGGAGCAGTTGCTCGCCACACTGGAGGCCTTCGGAGCGGCCTGGAACCGTCACGACATCGATGCGCTCATGTCGGCGATGCACGAAGACTGCATTTTCGAGGGTGTGGCGGGTGCCGAGGTCTATGGAACTCGCCATCAGGGGCTCGTGGCCGTGCGCAAGGCTTTCGAGTCGGCCTGGCAGACGATCCCCGACGCAGCATGGCGCAATGCGCGCTGCTGGGTGTCCGGGGACCGGGGCGTCATGGAGTCGACTTTCACCGGGACGGCGGCCGATGGCTCACGCATCGAGGCCAACATGGTCGACCTCCTGGTCTTCAAGGACGGCAAGATCGTGCTCAAGAATGCGTTCCGCAAACAACGTCCTCATTTGCCTGCACAAGCCTGAACTGCTCGCGCTGGGCCTTATCTGTCTACAGGAGAAGACAACATGGCTACTATGACCTCATCTGCGGCGAACGGAGCACAGGCGGATTCCACCACCATGCCTCGTCGTTCCAATCCCTATGACCCTTGCTACGACCCGCTGGTTTCGCCTTCGGGCTGCGGCCAGAAATATGCGCCTACCTATTGGGTTGGCACCGCAGGTGACCCTCCGCCAGACGACGGCCCCGTCACGCAGGACATGGATGCCGACGTCGTGGTGGTTGGCTCCGGCTTCACGGGGCTGGTCACGGCCTTGAATCTGGCCGAAGAACACGGTGTAGTCCCCATCATTCTCGAGGCCAACCAAGAGTCTTGGGGCTGCACCAGCCGTAACGGCGGACAAGGGCAAAACGCCTCCGGGCGCCTGTATCGCACGCAGTGGATCGAACGCTGGGGCCTGGAAACCGCCAAACGGCTGGATCGTGAAATCCACGACGGCTTTGAATACTGGAAGAGCATGGTGGCGCGCTTTCCCTGCGACGCACAGCCGGGTGGGCACATTTACACGGCGCACCGCCAGAAGAAGATGGCCTTTCTGGAGACGCAATGCCGTGTCATGCACGACGTGTTCGGGTACGACACCAAGATGCTGACACGCGAAGAGCTCTGGGAGCGCTACGCTGAAGACCACGAGGCCGTGGGTGCGCTGCACGAGCCAGACGGCGTGGGCATTCACCCGCTCAAACTGGCCTTCCAGTACATCCGTCGCCTGCGTGAGCTGGGTGTAAAGATCTACACGGCAAGCCCGGTTCTTGGGTGGGAGACCGTGGGCAGCGTGCATCACCTGCGCACGCCGGGCGGAATCGTCCGGGCTCGCCGGGTCGCGGTGGCCACTGGTGGCTACACGCCACAAGGCCTGCATCCGCTTCTGACCAACAAGATCATGCCGATTTTGTCGAACTCCATGGTGACGCGCCCACTCACCAAAGAAGAGCAGGCAGCGGCAGGGCTGAAGTCCACCACTTTCTTTACGGACACCCGTACCTTGCGGTTTTATTACCGCATGATGCCAGATGGCTCCATGCAGATTGGTAGCCGTAGTTCCATCAAGGGTGCAGATGCCGAAAACCCCAAGCACCTGGATTTGCTCAAGTTGGGCCTGGCGCGCAAGTTTCCGGCATTGAAAGACATCCCGATCAAGTATTCGTGGTGGGGGTGGGTCGATGTGAGCCATGACATGATGCCGCACATCACGCAGCCTGATCCCAACCAGCAGATCTACTACGCCATCGGGTACGGTGGCAACGGAGTCTCGTTCTCTGCGCAGGCAGGGCGTCGCCTGGCAGAGCGCATCGTGGGCAAGCCGGGTAAACAATGGGATCTTCCCATCTATAACTCGCCACTGAACGGGCATCCGTTTGCCCCGTTCCGTCGCTTGGGTCAATCCATGTTCTACAAGTATTACTACCTGCGCGACGAAATTTTTTAAGCGGCGTTTCGGCCGGCAGAAGAGGGACCATCGAATTGATGGTCCTTTTTTTTAGTGGCGTCCGGCCGCTGGTCGTGCACACGACCAGCGTGTATGGGGTGCTTCGCTTGGGCCTCATGGTGGAAAGGGCGCGCAACACCTCGCCGGACGTTACGCGAGCCAGGCAGTACCTCGTTGCAACGGCAACCGATCATATTTTTCTGGCCCTATCACCAGCTGGTTTTTGGTCCTATGACGCTTGCGTCGTTTCCGATAGACTCGTTTCAATCGTCTCGATTACCGAGACAAATATTAATAAAAAACGATGTTTTGGAGACTGCAGTGCCAGAGAGAATCACTCTTGAGAAAACCTTCAAGCCCCACTGGGTCTGGGCTATCGCTTTTGGCTCGGCGATCGGCTGGGGCAGTTTCGTATTGCCCACCGAATGGATGGAAATGGCGGGCCCGCTCGGCGTCATCATTGGCCTTTGGATAGGTGCGTTGGTCCTCAGCCTCGTGGGCATGAGCTGCGGATTTCTGGTCAAAGCCTACCCCATCACCGGTGGGGCATTCACCTACGCGTATCTGGCCTTTGGGCGCAAACACGCTTTTTTCTGCGGTTGGTTTTTGATCCTGGGTTACGCCGCCATTGTTGCCTTGAATGCTTCAGCCTTTGCCCTGATGGTGAAGTTCCTGGTCCCCGAGTTCATGAAGGTGGGCTTTCTGTATAGCGTGGCTGGATGGGACGTCTATCTGATGGAAGTCCTGATCGCCAGCGCCGTCCTGATTCTGTTTGCATGGCTGAACATTCGTGGTGCAGACGCGACGGCTCGCACCCAATTTTATTTTTGTGTCCTCCTGATTGCGGCTGCGACAGGTGTGACGGCCGCCATGGTGGCTTCACCAGCCACGGCCTTTTCCAACATGGTTCCCCTGTACAAGCCTGGCATACCTTCGTGGTCGGCGGTCGCGGCAATCGTGGCCATTTCTCCGTGGGCCTACGTGGGCTTCGATACTGTGCCGCAGGCCGCTGAAGAATTCAGCTTTTCCCCCGGTAAGGCCACCTTTCTGATCATTGCCGCCCTTGCCGTTGCCGCTTCTCACTATTCCATCATGATTCTCGCCACTGCGCTCGCCATGCCCTGGATGAATCTGGTGGGGCGCCATGACCTTTGGGGTACTGGTCAGGCAATATTCGACGTGCTTGGCAGCGTCGGCCTGGCAGCCCTGGTCGTGGCACTGTGCATGGGAATTTTCACCGGGCTGATCGGGTTCTACATCTCGTGCAGCCGGCTGATGTTTGCCATGAGTCGGGCCAAAGCGCTTCCGCCTCTGTTCAGCCGCCTGCACGACAAGCATTGCACGCCCTATGCGAGCATTGTCTTTGTGTGCGCGATCTGCCTGGTCGCACCCTGGTTTGGCCGCTCAGTGCTCCTCTGGGTTGTAGACATGTCGGCGGTCGGTATTTCGATCGCCTTCATTTACTACTGTGCAGTGGCCTATCGTTTGTTCAAATGGCATCCCGCGCAGCAATGCCCTTCCTTCTGCAAGGAAGTCTCGCCCATCAAAAAGCTTGTGGCATTGAGTGGAATGGTCTGCAGCATGGGTTTTCTCGCGCTGTTGCTGGTCCCCGGGTCACCGGGCTTCCTGGAGACCCCTGCCTGGATTGCATTGCTGTGCTGGGCAGGACTGGGGCTCGTGTTCTACGTGCTCCTGGGGCGCGAATATAGCAATACGTCAAAGGCCGAAATGGATCAGCTCATCCTGGGACAGGCGGCAGCCTGAGCGCCGAAACTCCGGCGGGGTGCCTGAAATCAGGCACCCCGTGCGATTGACAGCAGGCTATTCGAAATGCTGCACCACGTGGGCGAGTTCTTGAATGCCGTCCGGGATGTGGATGCTTTCAATCGATGAAAAGCCCAGCCGGATGTGCTGCCGGTCGCGCGACTGTGGGTCATGGTAGAAGACGCGACCAGGCTCTATCACGACGCCGGATTGCAGTGCGGCCCGTGCCAGTCTGTCGGTATCGATGTCTTCGGGGCCCTGGATCCACCAGGACGAGCCACCGTGGATGACGCGGCCATGGAATTCCGGCAAATAGGTGTGCACCGCATCTTGCAGCACCTGTGCACGCTCGGCATAGACCTGTGACAGACGGCGCAGCAGCGCGTGGTAGTGGCCCAATGAGATGAAGAGCGCAAAGGCGCGCTGCAAGTAGGCGGGGGGATGCCGGATCATGAGGCGCCGCAAAGCGCGCAGTTCCACCATGATTTCGCGAGGTGCCACGATGTATCCCAGCCTGAGGCCAGGGGCAAAGCTCTTCGAAAGGCTGCCGATGTAAATGACCCTGCCATGTCTGTCCAGGCTCTTTAATGCCGGCGAAGGATGTCCGTCATAGCGATTTTCGGTTTCGTAGTCGTCTTCGATCAGAATTGCATCCGTGCGGCTCGCAAGTTCCAGAAGGGCGACCCGCCGCTCCATCGAAAGCGTTGCATTCGTGGGGCACTGATGGCTTGGGGTGACGAAAATATAATCGCACTGCTGCAGCAAGGGGGACGGCAGCAAGCCGTCGTCGTCGACAGGTAGTGGCACCAGACGGTCTGTGCGCTGCGCAAACGTATTGCGGGCATCCGGGTAGCCCGGGTCTTCCATGCCCACCACGGTGTGGCCGTGCACCAGCAGGTTGGCCACCAGGTACAGCGCGTGCTGTGCCCCCATGGTCACCATGATTTCGTCTTCTTCAGCCCAAATCCCGCGCCGAGGCAGGATCTGATTGCGGATGGCCTCGACCAGCGCCTGATCGTCGTTGGCGATCAGGTCAGGAGCCCACATGCGGATGTCCAGCACCGAGAGCGCGCGCATGCAGCATTCGCGCCATTCGACGGTCGGAAACTGCTTGGCATCGAATTGTGCGTAAATGAACGGATAGGGCTGGCTCTGCCAATTGGCCGGCTTGATGATGTTGCGCTGAGAAGACGGATGAAACACCAGGCGCTTGGACCAATCCGTGGCGCCGTGTGCGGGTGCAGAAGGCGCTTCTTGAAAAGCGGGTGCATGCTGGGTGTTCAAGCCCTCGGCCACGTAATGGCCACTACGCTCGCGTGATTCCAGATACCCCTCGACCACGAGCTGCTGATAGGCGAAGACTGCCGTATTGCGCGCCACTCCCAAGGCCCTGGCGAGTTCGCGGCTCGATGGGATGGGTGAGCCGGGCGGCAAATGCCCGCTCAGGATGGCGGACACCAGCATCTTGCGAATGCGGCCCTGCAGGCTGAGGTTGTAGTCATCCACCCGTTCGAACAGGGCCGACCATTGAACCGAGCTTGTAGAGCCGCTTTCTGGCATGAACGGGGACCCTTAGATTTTGCCTTTCCAGGGGATCATAACGCGCTCGAGATAGCGCAACAGAAGGTCAAAGCAGAAGGCGAAGAACCCAATCACGATAATGCCCATGATGACGGTATCGCTGGCGAGATATTGGGCGGCATTGAGGACCATGAAGCCCAAACCGCGTGCTGCAGCCACCATTTCAGCTGCCACCAAGGTCGTCCAGCCCACGCCGATACCGATGCGCATCCCGGTGAAGATCTCGGGCATGGCCGCTTTCAGAATCACATGGAAGATGATCTGGGTGCTGCTGGCCCCCATGGCATAGGCGGCATGGATCTGCTCGATCGAAACCGATTTCACGCCCGCTCGTGCTGCAATAGCCATGGGTGCGAAAATCGCCAGAAAGATCAGGAAGACCTTCGGGAACTCGCCGATGCCAAACCAGATGATCACCAGAGGCAGGTAGGCCAACGGGGGCAGTGGTCGGTAGAATTCGATGATGGGGTCAAAGAGGCCTCGAACGACCCGGTTCACCCCCATCAGGATGCCGATGGGCACTGCCGTGACGAGTGCCAGCACGAACGCGCCCATGACGCGCCCCAAGCTGACCAGGGTGTGCTGGGCCAGCGTGGAGTTGGCAACGCCCACCGTGGCCGCCTCTATGAATTTGTCATAGACGGCAAAAGGAGAGGGCAGAAAAATGGGCTTGATCCAACCCATGCCCGTCACGAGGAACCACAGTGCGATGAGTGCGATGGCTGTCATTGCGCTGATGTGGCCGCTGTAGCCGGCGCCAGGGGCGCCGTAGACTTGCCCCGGCTGAGCGGCGCGTGTCTTTCGTTTGTGCGAGATCGCCATGATTTGGCTCCGGTTCAACGATTGAAAAGAGATTCAGGCGATGTTGTGCTCTGGCGAGCCCGCTGCCCGTTCGTCGCCGTAGATGATGTCCAGAACGGTTTCCCGCATCTTGATGAAATCAGGGCTGGATTTGATGGCGCGCGCGTTCGTGCCGCTGAGATAGCGCTGATTGAAATCGAGGTCATAGGTGTTGGTGACACGTCCAGGACGCGGTGACATCACGATCAGTTTTGTGCCCAGAAACAAGGCTTCTTCGACGCTGTGCGTGATGAAGAAGAGCATCTTGTGCGTCTTTTGCCAGACGTCGAGCAAAAGCTCCTGGATCGTTTCACGCGACAGCGCATCCAGAGCGGCCATCGGCTCGTCCATGAGCAGCATGGCAGGGTCGCAGGTCAGTGCGCGCGCAATCCCCACGCGCTGCTGCATCCCGCCGGAAAGTTGGTAGATCATGTGCTTGTGGAAATCCTGCAGGCCCACCAGCTCGAGGTTCCTGGCGGCAATCGGGTGCCGCTTGCTTTTGGGAACGCCTTGAAGCTTGAGACCGAATTCCGTGTTGTCGATCACATTGAGCCAGGGTAATAGCGCGTGCTTCTGAAACACGACCCCTCGATCTGCGCCCGGGCCGTTGACGGGCTTTCCGCCCAGCAGTACTTCGCCTTCGGTGGGGGTCAGGAACCCGGCAATCACACTCAGCAACGTGGTCTTCCCACAGCCCGAGGCTCCCAGTGCAACGACGAAATCTCCGGGCGAGATTTCAAGATTGACGTCTTTCAGGGCCGTGACGGCACCCCCCATCATCTGCGATGGGTAGGTGACGCTGACGTTGCGGACGCTGAGATTGGCCATGGAAGCCATGATGAACTCCTTGTGTGCGGCGAGTCGCGGAGCTGCCTTGGAACAACGCTCCGCGAAAATAGAGGCGGGCCGACGTGGCCCGCTGCATTGCTTTACTTCACGGTCTTCGCAGCTGCATCTGCATAGGATGCCGTCACGAACGGGGTGTAGCTCTTCAAGGGGGCGTTGATCTGGCGTTGCGACTTCAGGAACTTGGCGCTGGCCGTAAACGCCTTGACTGCACCGCTGTTCTCACCCCCGCCAAGCCAGCGGTCAGACTTCTGTTCGTTGGCATCCGGATAGAGCAGCAGGTTCAATGCGCTCACAATGTCCGCAGGTGAGCCGCCGATCATCTTGACGATCCCCTTGATCTCGGGAGAATCGGGGGTGAGTGAAGCCTTGCGAGCATCAAAGCCCTGGTACGACTTGGCCAGGACATCCGTGAAGGCTGCCATGAACTTCGGATTCTTGGCGGCCCAGTCCTTGTCGACCACCAGGCCGTCAAAGGTCGGGACGGTCTGTTTGCCAACGATTTCGGAGTTGGTGATCTCCGTGCCGGTTTTCATGATTTCCGTCAGGGCAGGCGGCCACACATAAGCGGCATCGATGTCACCTCGTGTCCAGGCGGCTACGATCTGGGGCGGCTGCATGTTCAGGATCTGTACGCTGCTTGGCTTGATGTGCCAGATATCGCTCAGAGCCAGCAGCAGGTGAAAGTGCGAGGTGGACACGAAGGGGACACCGACCTTCTTGCCGACCAGGTCCTGCGGCGTCTTGATGCCCGAACCATTGCGTGCGATCAGCGCCTCGGATTTGCCAATGTTGTCCAGGATCCAGAACAGCTCCATGTTGACCCCACGGGTTGTTGCCGCCGTGATGCCCGTCGATCCCAGGACTCCTACCGGGACGTCGCGGGAGGCAAACGCACTTGAGATGTCGCCGGCTGAACTGAACTGGCGCCAATCGACTTCATAGCCTTCTTTCTTAAGGGCCTTGTCAAAGGTGCCATCGGCGATGGCGCTGACGAAAGGGCCCACGATCTGTTGATAGCCAACGA
Source organism: Castellaniella sp. (assembly GCF_036379515.1). GTDB lineage: Bacteria > Pseudomonadota > Gammaproteobacteria > Burkholderiales > Burkholderiaceae_B > Castellaniella. Next base: position 71,969 of record NZ_DASVGN010000038.1, on the reverse strand, counting down.
CCACCTTGGTGGCAGAAAATGCGCTGCTGCCCAGGCTTACAGCCCCGACAGCAAGGCCCAGCACGGTCAGCTTACGGATGAAGCGAAACGATGGTTTCACGGCAGTCTCCTCGGTAGGTGATGCGCCTGAGGTGGGCCATGAAGTTGGCCCCAGAGCATCATTTGTTCGTCCATGGTGCCTATAGTCATGCCCTTAAACTAGGTCCAGTTATGTTGAAGTTTTAGGGCCAGAAGGGCCAGCTCAGTGGGCCAGGCAGACCCGAGAGGCGCATGAATGCTGGCATTTGATCAAAATTACCCGCATTGGAAGTAAAGCGCCTTAGGGGTAAATGCTGATATCTTGCGAAGTCTGGACCCAGACCAACGGGGAGGAGGCAGGCCGCCCAGCGGCCGTGTGGCTGGACTGGCGCCAAGAATGCCTCAGGGTGCCAGCCGCAGCACAATCGCACCCAGTACCAGAATGCAAGCGCCGACCATTCGGGCGGCGGTCAGCCGCTCGTGCAGGAAGATTCCCGAAATGAGGACGCCAAACAGGATTGAAGTCTCTCGCAGGGCGGCGATGATGGCAATCGGGGCGAGCGTCATTGCCCAGAGCGCCACACCGTACGAAATCACTGTCCCGAAGCCGCCCAGTACTGCCGCCTTCCAGTAGGTACGGACGTGCAGGAACAGGGCTTGTCGATGTTTCGGCATCGCCATGGCAACCATGACCGTGCCCTGTAGCAGAAAGACCCACATCGTATAGCTCGCCGGCGCTTCCGAGAGCCTGGCCCCTGTGCCATCGACCAGCGTATAGCTGGCTATCACCAGCGCATTCAGGAGCGCGAGCTTCAGATTGGAAGGCCTGCTCGATCCGCGGTCAGACGGCCATCCCAGGCATAGAATCCCCGCACAGATCGTGCCGACTCCTGCCATGGCTGCGGGGCTCAGTGCATCCTGAAAGAAAGCGGCCGATGCCAGCGCCACCAGCAAGGGAGCCGTTCCCCGCATGACAGGGTAGCTGACGCTCATGTCGGATTCGCGATAGATCTTGGCGACCAGGCGCATGTAGGTCACTTGCAATACCAATGACGTCGCCAGGCACGGCCAGCTCGCCAAAGCAGGCTGGGTCATCCATGGAAGGCTCAGCACGGCCAGCAGGGTGGCAAAGCCGGTGATCCCTATTGCACTCAAAAGCTTGTCGGGGCTGCCTTTGATGAGCGCGTTCCAGAGGGCATGAAACAACGCGGCCACCAGCACGGAACCATAGATGAAATTCAGGCCGATCGATGCCATGGTGAATTGTGGGGTGGGCTTTTGTGGGTGGCAGGGCGCTACAGGATACCGCAACCCGCTGAGCCCCCACCCGGAATCTCGTCGGGCTCATCCCGGTGGAAGAAGGACTCGCCAACACAGAGCCATCCTGTTCCCGACATATCTATAAATATTATTTATATATGATCTAAAAAGAGTTGAATTTTTTTATTTATTACTTTTTCTTAGAATGAGCGCACGGTTCTTACTCGCGCCAAAGGTGCCTCATGCCTCCTATCTCTGCCATCCCGCATCCACTTCCTTCCGCCGTCGGCTCGCAACGCTCGAAGGCCTCCAAAAGCTCTTCACGCACACCCTCGCGCTGGTATGGTGTCCTTCTGGCGGCGGGGCTGGGCTTGGTGGCCTGGTGGCTTGGCGACCGTTTTCCTCTCATCGGTGGGCCCGTCTTCGGTATTTTGCTGGGGATGGTCTGGCGTAACGTGTTGGGCCTGTCCCCCGTCTTTGGGCCTGGTGTGGTGTTCAGCAGCCGCCAGGTGCTGAAATGGTCCATCATCGGTCTTGGTTTCGGGTTGAGCTTTGGCCAGGTGCTGCACACCGGTGCCTCTTCGCTCGCCGTTACGGCCATCACGCTGACCACCGCATTCGTTTCTGCGTGGCTGCTGGGCCGCTGGATGAAGCTGGGAGGGCACCTGTGCACGCTGATCGGCGTGGGCACCGCCATCTGTGGTGGATCGGCCATTGCCGCCGTGGCCCCCATCATCAAACCGGACGACCACGAAACAGCGCTGTCCATCTCGACCATCTTTCTGTTCAACGTCATCGCGGTCCTGCTGTTTCCCCCTCTGGGGCACTGGATGGGAATGAGTGATCACGGCTTTGGTCTGTGGGCAGGCACTGCAATCAACGACACGTCGTCGGTGGTGGCTGCTGGCTATAGCTACAGCGTCGCAGCAGGTGACATCGCGACCATCGTCAAGCTCACCCGCGCCACGCTGATCATCCCTGTGTGCATCATCATTGCGCTATGGGTAGCCTGGCACAACCAGCATTCGGAGACCAAGGTATCCCTCGCCAAGATCTTCCCGTGGTTCATTCTCTGGTTTCTGGTGGCCTCAGGCATCCGCAGTCTCGACCTGATCCCCAGTGCGCTCATCGGGCCGCTGCATATTGGCTCACAATTCCTGATCGTGATGGCACTGACGGCGATCGGCCTATCCTCAGACTTGCGGCGCATGGCGTTGGCGGGGGCTCGGCCAATCCTGCTCGGGCTGGGTGTCTGGGCGGCGGTTTCATTGAGCAGTCTGGCCGTGCAGCTTGCCATGGGCAGTCTCTAACGCAACAGACTGACATACCCGGTTCCAGTTAAACTGGCGGGCATGAAAAAAACGCTGCGTGGATTCTTGTGGCTGCTGATCATCGGCCTCGCGGCGGTGGCTGTCGCCATCGCCGCGGCGGCGTGGTGGGGCTGGAAGCAGCCCCTGCGTATGCAGGCTCCGGTGGTGGATTATCTGATCGATCCGGGAAGCACACCGCGCCAGATCGCTCAGACGATGAATGCAGCAGGGGTCCACATTTCAACCCGTGGGTTCACCTGGTTGGCGCGGTTGAGCGGGCGTGACAAACTTTTGAAGGCCGGGGCCTACGAGGTGCGCCAGGGAGACACACCCTGGACGGTGCTCGAGCGCATGGCCAACGGCGACATGACGCAGACCCGGCTCACCTTCCCAGAAGGCTGGACCGTCGCGCAAATGCGCGCGGCACTGGACGCCGATCCGGAGGTGCGCCACGATACCCTGGGCATGACTGAGGCAGAGATCGCCCAACGCCTCGGGTTGAGTACGAGTCACCTTGAAGGCCTGTTCTATCCGGACACTTACGTCTTCGGGCCTGGCACTTCGGATCTGGATATCTTGCGTCGCGCTGCACTGGCAGCTCACCAGACCCTCGACAGGCTCTGGGCGCAACGTGACCCCAGCCTGCCGTTTACAGACCCCTACCAGGCCCTGATTCTTGCGTCCATCATTGAGAAGGAAACCGGGAGCGGCGCGGACCGAGCGAAAATCGCTGGGGTATTTATCAACCGCTTGCAGATAGGGATGCCACTGCAAACGGACCCGTCCGTCATCTACGGCTTGGGGGCTGCCTACCAGGGTCGCCTGCGCAAGAAGGACCTTGAACGCGATACCCCCTGGAACACCTACACCCGGCCGGGGCTGCCACCCACCCCAATCGCCAATCCTGGCAAGGCGGCGTTGCTGGCGGCGCTCCATCCTGACCATGACCCTTATTTGTATTTTGTATCGCGAGGCGACGGCACCAGCGAGTTTTCCGTCACGCTCGCCGAGCACAACAAGGCCGTCAATAAGTACATCCTGAACCGGAGCGCCAACCCATGACCACACGTGGCTGCTTCATGACCCTGGAAGGGCTGGACGGTGCTGGAAAAAGTACGCATATCGAATGGATCGCGCACACGCTGCGAGCAGCAGGCGTGGACCTGATATGTTCGCGAGAGCCAGGAGGCACTGCGCTGGGAGAACGCCTGCGTGAAATTCTCCTGCGTGACGCCATGGATCTGCGGGCCGAGACTCTGCTGATGTTCGCCGCACGCAGCGAGCACTGGTATCAGCACATACAACCAGCGCTGGCCCGAGGGCAATGGGTGCTTTGCGATCGCTACACAGATGCGTCGTACGCGTACCAAGGGGGAGGCCGCGGCCTCGGAGCGCCTGCGATCGAAGTGCTCGAAAACTGGGCATTGCAGGGGGTCAAGCCTGATCACACCATCCTGTTCGACATCCCCCTCGAAGTTGCCCGCGCGCGGCTCGAGCGGGGTCGAGAACACGCAGACCGATTCGAGCGCGAGGGTGCCGCCTTCTTTGAACGGACCCGGGCAGCCTATCTGGCACGCGTGGCTGAAGACCCCACCCGGTTTCATGTTGTCGATGCGCGGCAAGCCATTGCAGAGGTGCGGTCTGATCTGGCCTGCTTCCTGCACGAGGTGATGCGTAGCCATGGTATCGCACCGGTGGCGCCATGAACCACGTCTGGCAGTTTTTGCCTTGGCAGCTCGCGCCCGCACGGCAGTGGCTGGACAACCGTACGCGTTTTGCGCATGCGTGGCTCATTCATGGTACGCCGGGTATCGGCCAGCTGGCGTTCGCCTTGGCAGGTGCTGCCAGTCTCCTATGCGAGTCTCCCCGTTCGGGGCTGGCGTGCGGCGAGTGCGAGGCCTGTCGCTGGGTAGCCAACGGTAATCACCCCGATTTGCGGCGGATCCGGCCCGAGGCTCAAGCCATTCAGGAGGGTGATGCTGAACAGGAAGGTAATGGCAAGAAACAGGCCTCTCGCGAGATTCGCGTTGAACAGATCCGGGAGCTGTTGCCATGGTTCAATATGGCGTCACACCGCGGGGGCTGGCGAGTTGCAGTGATTTACCCGGCCGAGGCGCTGAACACGATCTCCGCCAATGCGCTTTTAAAGATACTCGAAGAGCCTCCGGCCCATACGGTGTTCCTGTTGGTCGCCAACGCCCCCGATCGGTTGCTGGCCACGCTGGTTTCACGTTGCAGGCGCCTGCCGCTTCCGATTCCAGCGCTGGATCGGGCGCAGAACTGGCTCAAAGGTCAAGGTGTCGCAGAGGCTGGTGGGTGGCTGGCCGCGGCCGGGGGAGCTCCAGTCCTTGCTCAACAGATGTCCGCAACGGGCACCACCCCCGTCCCTGCCTGGCTGGAGACCTTTCTGAATCAGGCCTCGCAGGGTAGCGGGGCGACAGGGGCGTTGGCCGACGCATTGCTGGTCCAAGAGCCTGCCGTCTGGCTCGATGCCGCGCAGCGCCTGTGGTTCGACCTTGCTCTGGCCGCCCGCGGGCTTCCGCTACGGTATTATCCCGGAAAGGCTGATGCCATCGAGGTTCTGGCGCAGTCTCTGGATTCTCGTGCGCTGGCCGATGGCGCGAGCTGGCTGCTAGAGCAGCGTCGGCTGGCACAGCATCCGCTGAATCCTAAATTTTTGGCGGATTACGCGGCGCAGGTGCTTCTTTCTGCCGTGCGCAAAGTCTGAAACGTGTGCTTGCAACCCGCTTTCATGCCTCTATTTGAGTGACTTCGTCATGTATGTCGATTCGCATTGCCATTTGAACTTGCCAGATCTGGCTGCTCAGCTGCCAGACGTACTCGCTCGTATGCGGGCCGCGGGGGTAGGGCATGCTTTGGTCGTCGCCGTCAACCTGCGCGATTGGCCCGGTTTGATCAGTCTCGTGGAACAATACCCTCACCTGAGGGCGTCGGTTGGGGTGCATCCCGACAACGATCCAGATGACGATGACGGTCGTGAGCCTTCGTTGGACGACCTGCTCAGACGTGCGCAGCACCCCAAGGTCGTGGCCATCGGTGAAACCGGGCTCGACTATTCCCGTCAGGCTGAGCCGCTGGAGTGGCAGCGCGATCGGTTCAGGCTTCATATCCAGGCCTCGTGCGACACGGGCCTGCCGCTCATCGTCCATACGCGTGCCGCCGCTGATGATACGATCCGCATCCTCGGCGAAGGGCATGCCACGCGCGGGGTCATGCACTGCTTCACCGAATCCTGGGAAGTAGCGCAAGCGGCGATGAATCTGGGGTTCTACATTTCGTTTTCCGGCATCGTGACCTTCAAGAGTGCTGCATCACTGCAAGACGTCGCTCGCAAGGTTCCGTTGGATCGGATGCTGATCGAGACTGATTCTCCCTATCTGTCGCCTGTTCCGTATCGGGGCAAGATGAATGATCCTTCGCGAGTGATCCATACTGCCGAAAAGATTGCCGAGTTGCGAGGAGTTCCCGTGGCGACCATCGAACGCGCAACGGCCGACAACTACTTCACGCTGTTCGACAAGGCAGCAGCTTGACGGAGCATCTCTCATGACTACGCGTGTTTCAATTTCAAGGGGCTGCGGCCGTTGGCTGGTCGCAGCATCACTCGGGCTTTCGTTGGGACTGGGCAACCTGGCTTGGGCTCAACAGGCCCCGGGGCCGGACTGGTGGACCGCTATCAGCCAGGATGACGTCTCGACCACCACAGGCTTGCTGCTTCGCAACGTCGACCCCAATGCTTTCAACAAGATGGGGAACCCCGCGCTGATCCAGGCCGCCCGCGATCAATCCTGGAAGGTGTTCGACGTTCTGCGAGTGACACCTGGCGTGAAGATCGACGAGCCCAATGCTCATAACGAGACTGCGCTCATGTATTTGAGCATCGAAGGGCAGACCCAGCGGGCCGAAGCACTCATTGCCGCCGGCGCTCAGGTCAATCGCCTGGGATGGACGCCGCTGCACTATGCGGCATCCAAAGGACGGGTGGAGGTGGCCAAGATGCTGCTGGCCCACCAGGCAATCGTCAACGCTCCAGGCCCCGACGGGACGACGCCCCTCATGATGGCGGCGCTTTCGGGCAACCAGGCGATGGTCGACCTGCTCCTTGCGCACGGTGCCGACCCGACGATGTTCAATTTGGCCCACGAAACCGCTGCAGACTTCGCACGCAAGCGCAAATACACCAACCTGGCACAAAGCCTCGACGATGCGGCCGCTCAACGGCAAGCCGAGCGGCAACTGGGGGTAGATTCGAACGCGCCTGCGAAATTGCCGGACGCCGGAGCGCCGGCATCGACTGCTGCGGGTTCTCAGGGGACCCCCGTCGCGCCGCCTTCAAAGGGCACGGACGACAAGAGCTCGTTTTCCCGTTATTTTGACCTCGAGCAATCCAGCGAGCCCACGCGCTGAGCGCAGGCCTGTTTGACCCGATTGGTTCAAGGTTGCGGCAGGTATTCCGGCTTGAGGATTCCTTGCAGGCGCGGGTAGGCAATGAGTAATTCAGGCTGGCCAGAAGAATAGGGCGCAATCTGATAAGGCTGGTATTTCACAACGACACCGGTGTCAGTGAGCCCGACGTTGTCACTGGTGACGAAAGGCCACATGCGGCTGAAGTTTTCGGGATCTTCGCGGGCGGCGGGACTGGAACTCAGCCACTGATCATGAGCTGCACGAAGGGCAGCGTCGAAGGCGGGCCGGGCGCCTGGCATCAGCAGATCGTTCAGGGTGACCGCTTTCTGGATGTCATTTCGCCAGATGATGAACTCTGACCCTGAAATACCATGAGCCATCCCGGTGCGATACGTGCCGGCTTGCAGCTCCACCACCGTGAGGTGCGCGTTGCGGTACCGAGTGCGGGCATCGAGCTGGATTCTGTCTCTGGCACTTGCCGTTTTCCAGAAGTAGGTGCGCAGCCCGGCTATCGTATCGTAGGGTGGCGAGCGTGAGTCATCGAGCCATGTCATCAGGGCCAGCGCATGGTCCACCAGAGTCGTGAGTTTGGGATGGCCGGGGAATGCCAGAGAATCCACTACCATGGTGGGGCATTCACCCTCGCAGCCCGGTTGTTTTTGAGTCCATCGAACTGGTTGAGTAAACAGCCCGACTTTTTGCGTCTGCGAATTGACCGCATTGGGTACCAGGCTCAGGTCGGCCGTGGGGCCGCTGGCGCAAGCGGCCAATAATGTGGCCGCAGCCGTCACCGCCAGAAGTGTTCGGCACGCAGGGAAAAGAGGCGAAGCGAGAGTCATGGTGGTCCAGGGAACAAAATCGGATGACCGCAGCTGCACCCCCCGAATCGGGGATAATGTAGCGTTTTCAGACGCGGTCACCATGGTGAAAATCTACCACAATCACCGTGGCTGCACCGCGCGCATACGAGGATTACTGAAGTGAAATCACTGGGTGAACGCCACGAGGTTGAAACCTTGTCCGTCTTCATCAGCGGCAAAGTTCATGGCGTCGGGTTCCGGGCGGCGACGGTACGCCAGGCCCATGTTCTCAAGCTCGGTGGCTGGGTGCGCAATTTGCCTGACGGCCGGGTCGAGGCACTGCTTCAAGGCGATCGCAACGCCATCGACCGCATGCTGTCCTGGTTGCTGCGAGGCCCACCGCTGGCGCGCGTCAGTGATGTCACACACGAAGAAGTCACGACGGACCGCCGCTACGAGCGCTTCGAACAGATCTGAGAGACCTGTGGTCAGGCTGACCCCTTGATTCATTCGTCGCGATGCTTGGCCACGACCAGTTCGACGCGCCGGTTGCGCGCCCGGCCTTCGGGGGTACCGTTATCTGCAATAGGGTCCGAATCTGCGAACCCCACGGCCTTGAGATGCGATTTCGCGATGCCATTGGCTTGCAGGTACCGGACGACGCGACTCGCACGCGCGCTGGAGAGCTCCCAGTTCGACGGATAGGCGGCGCCGCTGCGCAACGGCACGGAATCCGTGTGTCCCTCTACCGTAATGTCATAGCCTGCATTGACCAGGACCTGCGCCGTCCGTTTCAATACGGCCAACCCTTCGTCACTCAAATCTGTCTGCCCCGTGCCAAACAGGATCTCGCTGTTGATGCGAAAACTGACCGAGCGTTTGTTGACGACGACTTCGACGTCCTTGCCCAGTTCTCCGAGTGCAAGAGAAGCCGCAACCGTCTCGCCTTCGGTCTGGGCATCGGAGGCAGCAGGTGCCGGAACAGGGGATGAGGATTTCGTCGGCTCGGAGAGCTCTACCGCGGCAGGCTCAGCCGCAGGCGGTAGTGCCGAAGGAGGCGGAGCCGTCGCTTCTGGTGTTGTTGCTGGTGCGGGGGCGGGGAGGGGCAAAGCCTCTTCTGCGGGTGGCAGAGCCTTTTCCGAGGAGGGCAAAGCCTCTTCTGAGGGAGTCGGCGTGAGCACTTCGGGTTCATTGGGCTGCAAGGGCAGCGTTGGGTCAGGGAACGTGCCGGCAAGAGGCGCGAGTGTCGGCACGGCAGGATCCGATTCTTGCGCCGGGGGGTCTGCGGGGGCAGCGGTATGGTGCGCCTCGGTTTCCGGGCCTGGAGTCACAAGGCTTGGCGGGGCCGTGCGCAGGTCGCTGGAAAGGGTTGGACCGTGCGGGGTCTTTGCTGAGGAGGCGGCTTCGGCAGGCTTGTGGAGAGAACCCGACAGGGCCAGCATCATGATCATGGCCACCATCAGTAAAGTGACCATATCCAGATAGGTGATCAGCCACTCTTCGCCCTGTGGTTGCGAGTCCACCGAGCCGAGGCCCCAGCGTACCCCAGGCTCCTGGTTGCGCCGTTCGCGTTGCAAATGACGCCGCGCCTGCTGCAGTTCCGCCTGCAGCGACTGCATGCGTTGGGCGATGGCTTGTGCCGGCTGCAACTCGCCGGGGTAGCGCCTCATAAGCCGACGTGCTCGGTAGTGCGCGAAGTGGCCAACGCAGGCTGTCGGCGCTCGTGAATGTCGTCTTGCACCTCGGCCATGAAGGCTTTCAACGTTTCGCGCATCAGGGCGGGGCTACGTTTCTGACTCATCATGGAAATGCCCTGTGCCAGGGTATTCATGAGGATCAGGCGTTGTTCCGTACGGCGCTCGAGTTTGACGGCCACCGGCTTGAAAACCAGGTTCGCCAGCAGCACCCCGTAAAAAGTGGTCATCAGGGCCAGCGCCATCTCGCGGCCGATGGCGGTCATGTCTCCACTCCCGAGCAGGTACAGAAGATTGACCAGGCCGACCAGCGTTCCTACCATGCCAAAGGCGGGTGCGAATCCAGCCATGACGCGGAACAGCTGCGCTTCGGCGTGTTCCTTGGCCTTGACCCGTGCGATCCGCCACTGCAGCAGATCCATGATGTCCTGCTCAGGCACGTTGTCGATCACGAGTTGCACGCCAGTGCGCAAAAACGGGTTCGAGACTTTTTCGAGTGACTTTTCTACGGCGCGGACGTCGCTTTGCATCCAGACACGGGCCACGGTGCTCAGATCTTCCAGATCCTGATCGATGGGCAGATATTCACTATGCAGCACAGTGCGCAGGAGGCCAAAGATGCGCATGACTTCGCGCAAAGGATAGGCGATGAATGTCGCGGCCGCCGTGCCCAGCAGAACGATGCCCAGCCCAGGGAGATCGATGAACAGTCGTGGGCTGGTCGCCGAAAGGAAAAGCACGACGGCAAGCAGCACGATGCTTGCGAGGATTCCAATGAGCGTGGATGGGTTGATGCGGACGGCCATGGAACGAAGACGAAGTCGGGCGGGAAGAACCTATCTTACGGGCGCTCCGAAAGTTTCGATCGGGGGAACAGAGGGGTATTTAGCCATCTGCCACATTTGGCGCTGGTACTTGGGCCAATGAAATATGGGGCAATAAAATACGCATAATGCATATTATGTAAAGTTTAAGATTGAGCCCAAGGTGCGAATGACAAGAACGAGCCAGCGAGTCGTGAACCCCGCCCCTGTCAGCATCTATCGAGGGCTCAGGTGAAGAAGGCCCAAACGGTGAACATGCCGAAGCGTGATCAGCCACGACAACGCGCCGCGTGAGCCTTGGAGAATCTACTTTTTGGCGGCCGGCAGATCCAGATGAACTGTGATCGCCAGGCGATTCCATACGTTGATGGCGGAGATTCCCATCAGCAGCTGGACCAGTTCCTTCTCGCTGAAGGCTTTGTGGGCACGCAGCCAGGTGGCATCCGAGACCCCGTGTTCGCTGATGCGGGTGACTTCTTCAGTCAGTGCCAATGCCGCCTGCTCACGCTCTGAGTACAAGGCGGGGGCTTCGTGCCAGCCGCTCAGCACATCCAGTTTGCGCTGATCCACCCCTGCCTTGCGGCACTCATCGCCATGCATGTCCAGGCAGTAGGCGCAGCCGTTGATTTGTGAGGCGCGAAATTTCACCAATCCGATCAAGGCCTCGCCCAAAGACCCGGAATGCACGTATTTTTCCAGGGCCATCATGGGCTTGTAGGCTTCCGGGTCTACCGCATGGATATCCAGCCGCTGCGAAATCGACATTGTTCAACTCCTTGTTCAACTTCATTGGATGATGCTTCAGTATAGGTCGCCTGCGGCGGCTCAAGACCCGATTCTCGACCTGACTACCGTGCCATTCCGGTCCCCTGCCTGGCGACAATGGACGGCATGCGGATGTCCCGCGATATCGATGGAGTCGGACGATGTTGATTCAGTCAGTCAAGGAAAAGGTTCGTTTCGGAAAAGAGCACTTCGAAGCCACCCCGTTAATGAAGAATGAAAAATGTGCCGTCATGGTGATCGGCCTGGAAGCTGGGCAGGCCATCCCGGTCCACCACCCGGGCAGCGATGTGGTGATCACAATCCTCGAGGGGCAAGCGACTCTGGTGTCAGGAGACCAGGATCTTGAGCACGCAGGTCCTGGCGCTCTGCTGCACGCCGCTGCGGGACAAGCTCGGGGACTGCGTGCCGATCAGCGCACGATTGCGTTGGCGGTTGCCTGCCCTCCTCCTTCGGGCGATGATCACCGCGAGGTCGCTGAGCATTTTGCCAAGGGCACCTGGCGTTGAGGCGCACTGCGCGCCGGAGGCACTGTGTGCCGATGAAACGCAAAGCCCCATCGATCGGATGGGGCTTTGTACTGCGTTCGTAGCGAACGAATGGAGCCTTATGAGAATAGATATTCGCCGGGCAGGCCCTTGCTCTTGCGCGGAGCGCTCAGCAGACTTGCGATTTTAGCCATCGCGTAACACGTGGCTTTGCGCAGAGCGCCTGCCAGATCGTATCCTTCCTGATCCCAGAGTTCTTCCTCCATGAGCCGGCGCTCAAGCTCATCGGTCAGGCGGGTGTCGGCTGAAAGATATTCAAATTTTTTCATGGCATTCCTCTTGCGTGAAAAGAGCGTTTCGCTCTGCTTGTAATTATAGGGTAAACCCTAGTTGCGCTGCAAGAGATATTGCTTCTTAAGTACAACAGGTGATGATCGCGGTCTCTTTCTCGGTATGACGCGCTTGCCTGCAACTTCTACGCTTGCGCTTGTTCCAGCTCGGGCCTGCGGCCTATCATGGAATCAACGGATAAGGGAGTTTTTCACCATGATCAATGGTCATGAGCTGCCTGATTGGGATGTCCGGGCCTGGCTCAACACTGACAATCCACTGACGCTGCAGGATCTACGAGGTCGCGTGGTGGTCGTGCACGCGTTTCAGATGCTATGCCCGGGTTGTGTGTCGCACGGAATCCCGCAAGCAAAGGCCATTCAGCAGGCGTTTCCACCAAGTCGCGTGCAGGTGATCGGCCTGCATACCGTGTTTGAGCACCACGAATCCATGAATGAGACGGCGCTCAAGGCGTTTTTGTATGAATACAGGATCCGGTTCCCGGTGGGAATCGACCGCCCTGACCCGCGAGGCAACCCACTTCCCTTGACCATGCAGGCCTGGCATCTCGAAGGGACCCCGACACTCATCATTCTGGACGCCCAGGGACACGTGCGTTTGCAGCACTTCGGGCAACTTGACGATTTGCGGGCCGGCGCGGTGATTGGTCAACTTGTGGCCGAGGCTGACGCCAGCTTTACAACCAGTGGTACCTGAAGTCAGCAGCTACTTCTTCAAAGGATCTTCGGACGCTTGCGAAGCGGCAGGTGGCTTTGCCATGAATGCGCTCAGGAGGTCGATGGGGAGGGGAAAGACCAGCGTGGAAGATTTGTCGCCCGCCACCTGACTCAGGGTCTCAAGGTAGCGCAATTGCATGGATGATGGCTCGAGTGACAGCGTATGCGCGGCGTCTGCCAGCGCCTGTGCAGCCTGACGCTCACCTTCGGCATGGATGACCTTGGCGCGACGTTCACGCTCGGCTTCAGCCTGCTGAGCCATGGCTCGGATCATGGTCTCGTTCAGGCCTATGTCCTTGATTTCAACGTTGGTGACCTTGATGCCCCAGCCATCGGTCTGCGCATCCAGAATGGTCTGCACGTCCTGGTTCAGCTTCTCGCGTTCAGTCAGCATTTCGTCGAGTTCATGCTTGCCCAATACTGCCCGCAAAGTGGTCTGCGCAAGTTGGCTGGTGGCTTCGAGGTAATGTTCGACCTGGATGATCGCCTTGCCAGGGTCAACAACGCGGAAATACACCACGGCATTGACCTGCACCGAGACGTTGTCGCGCGATATCACGTCTTGCGGCGGGATATCGAGCGTGATGACCCGCATGTCCACCCGCAGAATCTGCTGCAGAAAGGGAATCACGATGATGAGCCCAGGCCCCTTCGCGCCAGCGAAGCGCCCGAGCGTGAAAACGACCGCACGCTCATATTCGCGCAGCACGTGAAACAACCTGAACAGCAAAATGAGGAGGAATATCAGGACGATGAAGCTCACCCCTGATCCCAGGTCCAGAAACATCATGAGGATTCTCCTTGTGTTTCATGCGTTGATACGCTTGGCTGAGCGTCCACCTCGAGCGTCAGTCCATGCACTGCCCGCACTTGAACCGTTTGCCCGACCACCAGCGGCGTGGTCGCGTGAACCTGCCACGCTTCGCCGCGCACCATGGCCCACGCATGACCCCGTTCATCTGACGGCTGCGTGACTTCGCCTGTCATACCTGGAAGTTCTTCGTTGCCGCCGCGGGCCCGGCCGCGATGGGCCTGGATGGCCAAGATGACCCCAAGCAGGATGATCAGGCCCAGCATGACCAGGGCCCAAGTCGATTGCGAGCTGAAATAAACCAGCAACATGGTGGGCCTTTGAACGCTTAGCGTCGGTGACGTGCCGCGTATGCGACGAGTTCGTCGGCCAAGACTACGGCCTGATTATGCTCTGTGTCCTTGGCGCCGTAGACCAGTGTGATCGCCCTGCCCTGGGATTCGGCCAGAACTTCGGCCATGAGAGCCTGTGCCTGTTCGCTCTCGAGTTCGGCCGAGTAGTCACGTCGAAAGCCGTCCCAGCGCTCGGGCTGGTGCCCGAACCAGGTCCTCAGCGCGGAGCTGGGGGCCAAGTCCTTGCACCATTTGTCGAACTTGAAGCTTGCCTTCGACAGGCCTCGCGGCCAGAGTCGATCTACGAGCACACGAAAGCCGTCGCTATCGGCGGATGCCTCATACGCGCGCTTGATGTGCACAGACACAGTCATTTTTTTAGCCTTTGCTGGGATGCGTCATGTCCAGAGGGACGATCCATTCATCGTACTGCGCATCTGTGAGGAATCCCAGTATCAGCGCGGCTTCGCGCAATGTCGTGTGCTCGTGATGCGCTTTCTTCGCGATGGCGGCGGCTTTGTCGTAACCAATGTGGCGGTTGAGCGCCGTCACCAGCATCAGGTTCTTTGTCAGATTCTCTTCGATGCGAGGAAGGTTGGGCTCGATTCCGCTGGCACAGTGTTCATCGAACGACAGGCAGGCGTCAGAGAGCAGTTCAATGCTTTCGATTACGTTGTGCACCATGACGGGCTTGAATACATTGAGCTGGAAATTGCCTTGCGAGCCTGCGAACGCAACAGCAGCATCGTTGCCGTAGACCTGTACGCACACCATGGTCATGGCTTCGCATTGTGTAGGGTTGACCTTGCCTGGCATGATCGAAGACCCTGGCTCGTTTTCAGGGATGACGAGCTCGCCAATCCCGCAGCGGGGGCCGCTTGCCAGCCAGCGAACGTCGTTGGCGATTTTCATCAGTGCAGCGGCCAACGTGCGGAGAGCTCCCGACAGGTTTACAAGTGCGTCATGCGCCGACAGCGCAAAGAATTTGTTTTCAGCGCTGCGAAACGGTAGACCGGTGATGTCGGCAATGCGCGCAGAAGCGAGCTCACCGAATCGTGGGTGCGCGTTCAGGCCGGTGCCGACCGCTGTCCCGCCGATGGCGAGGTTGTAGATCCCGGGCAAGGCAGCCTGCACCGAATCCAGCGCAAAGTCCAGTTGCGCCACCCAGCCGCTGATTTCCTGGCCCACCGTGATCGGCGTGGCGTCTTGCAGGTGGGTGCGCCCGGTCTTGACGATCCCTTGGTAGGCCTTGGCTTTGGCGTCCAGCGTTTCGCGCAGGCGACCGACTGCCGGAAAGAAACGGTCCGAAAGCTCGGTCGCTACAGCAATGTGCATGGCCGTCGGGAAGGTATCGTTGGAGGATTGGCCACGGTTGACGTGGTCATTCGGGTGCACCGGTTTCTTGGAGCCCATGACGCCACCGGCCAGTTCGATGGCCCGGTTCGAGATCACCTCGTTGGCGTTCATGTTGGACTGAGTGCCTGAACCGGTCTGGAATACGACCAGAGGGAACTCGCTATTGTGCTTGCCTTCGATCACTTCGTCGGCAGCCCGCACCACGAGCTGTGCAATCTCGGCAGGGAGTTCGCCAAGCTCGGAATTGGCCTGTGCTGCCGCCTTCTTCAGAACGCCCAATGCGCGGATGATAGGCGCGGTCCAGCGAAAACGATCAACCCCAATGGGGAAATTCTGGATCGAACGCTGCGTCTGCGCACCCCAGTAGTGGGAGACGGGCACTTCGATGGCGCCCATGGAATCGGTTTCGGTGCGGCTGTCGGCCATGAATCATGCTCCTGAAGATGAAATTTGCGCAATCTCTGCGGTAACCGGGTCTGGATTATCGCTGAATTGACCTGCCCACGCCTGTGCGACGTCCAGCATGCGGTTGGCAAAGCCCCATTCGTTGTCGAACCAGACCAGGAGATTGGCGAAGTCGCCATTATTCACCCGGATCTGGCCCAGATCGATCACTGCAGAGTGTGCGTCGTGGTTGAAATCAATTGATGCGTGCGGTTGATCGGTGCACGCCAGAAGGTTTGGCT
This sequence comes from Castellaniella sp., assembly GCF_036379515.1. GTDB lineage: Bacteria > Pseudomonadota > Gammaproteobacteria > Burkholderiales > Burkholderiaceae_B > Castellaniella. The sequence continues at coordinate 56,112 of NZ_DASVGN010000038.1, read as the reverse complement.
GTATTCGGGCCGCCTCGATGAACAAGGTCTTCAAGGCCTGGGGGTCTGTCGGGCGGGCAAGGTTGGCCGACACCTCGATCGCGGAGACGTTCAGGATAGGTACCCGCACAGCTTTGGCCTGGATACGCCCTGCCAGATGCGGCAACATGCGTTCCACACCCTGCGCCAGCCCGGTTGCCACCGGCACGATCGATTGCATGGCTGAGCGGGTACGGCGCAGGTCAGTGTGATGGTATCCATCGATCATTGGCTGGTCGTTCATCACCGAATGCAGCGTGGTGAGGAATGCGCTTCGCACCCCCAGGCCTCGATCCAGCAGGTCCAGTACCGGGACGACAGCATTGGTGGTGCAGGATGCCGCTGACACAATACGCTGGTCAGCGTTCAGACCGCCGTCATTGATGCCGTGCACGACGGTGTAATCCACTTCGGCCGCTCCGTGACCGGGATTGGATACCAGGATGCGGGGGCAGCCTGCATCGATGAAGGGCTGCAGTTTGGCCCGTGTGCCAAATGCGCCTGAGCATTCGAGCAGCAGGTCAAAATCGAGCGATTTCCATGGCCCCCGTGCTGGGTCGGCAGCATGAAAGACAGGAATATCTTCACCATTGACTCGCAGACCATGGTCGAACGCCTGGACCCGGCCCGGAAACACACCATGAGTCGAATCGTACTGGGTCAGATAAGCCATGGACTCCAGATCGGCGGGCTCGTTGATGGCAACAACCTTGATGGAGTCACGATCATGCGACTCCATCAAGGCACGCAACACGCAGCGACCGATCCGGCCGTAGCCATTGATGGCGACACGCAAAGGAGATGACATGAGCAGCAGTCCAGAAAAAATCGGCAGGTATCAGCCCAACGGGCCAGCGACCACGTTGCGCGGCTGCCCGCGATAAAAGGCCTCGATGTTGTGAATGACCTGTCGAGCCATCGCCGAGACGGCGTCGTGGCTGGACCAGGCAACGTGCGGGGTCAAGATGAAATTTGGGTATTTGAGCAGGCGCATCAGGGGATTCCCTGCGTCAGGCGGTTCTTGTGAAGCGACGTCAAATCCGGCAGCACTGATCTGTCCCGATTGCAATGCGTGTTCGAGCGCCATTTCGTCGACCAGGCCACCGCGTGCCGTATTGATCAGCAAGGGCTTGCGCTCCATGAGCGCGAATTCGGCCGCACCGATCATGCCACGAGTCTGAGCGTTGAGTGGGCAGTGCAGGCTGATGACATCGCTGCTGCGCAGAAAGTGGCCAAAGTCAGTGTAGTCTTCGGCAGCAGCATTGGCGTCCCGGCGTGCCGCGAATTGAACCTTCATGCCGAAGGCTCGCCCAAGATGAGCGACGGCCTCGCCCAAGGCGCCCCGCCCCACGATACCCAGCGTGGTACCGGCAAGGTCTTGCACCGGAAAATCAAAATAGCAGAATTGCCCGCTGTCTTGCCAACGCCCGGCTTTGACGGATTCGCGATATGCCAGCAGGTTGCGGCGGAGGGCAAGCATCAGGGCAAACACGTGTTCTGGAACCGTGTGACTTGCATAGTCGCGGGCGTTCGATACCGTGATTCCCAGGCGTTGGCACGCGTCCAGATCGACGTTGTCGGTTCCGGTGGCCGCCAGCGCAATCAGGTCGAGATGCTGCGCCTGTTGCAGTGCTTGGGCATCCATTTTGACCTTGTTGACGATGACGACGTCCGCGTCCTGAATCCGGGCTGCCACCTCGTCGCGCGCCGTGTGCGGATAAAACACGAACTCGTGCGGGACCGACAATGCCTCGAAATCCAGCCAGTCAGGCAGGGCCTCGCGATCCAGGAAGACGACGCGGCGCTTCTCCATGGTCAAACTTCTCCACTCTTGATGTCTGTCGCCAGTCTACCGCATGCAGTGAGTGCTCGCTGCTCGCACAGGTCTGCAGTGGAATGGGTGCCGCAAGCGGCCCGTGGGGCGCTGCGGTGGTATAAACGAACAGGATTTGTTGGATCTCATCTAGGAACATCATGAAACTCTATTATTTCCCAGGCGCTTGCCCGCTAGCCACGCATATCGTGCTGGAATGGATTGGCAAGCCCTACGAAGCTGAGCGCCTGACACGCGAGCAGACCAAAGAGCCCGCTTATCTGAAGCTCAATCCCGCGGGGGCGGTGCCTACTCTGGTGGATGGCGACTTCGTCCTGACGCAAAGCGCCGCCATTCTGGAATATCTGGCAGAACTGCACCCTGAAGCCAAGCTGATGGGGGACAGCGTCAAGGCTCGAGCCGAAACCCGGCGCTGGCTGTCGATGTGCAATTCGGACATCCACCGCACCTTTGGCCTGGTTTTCGGTGCCAGTTATTTTGCCGGAGGAGACGATGCGATCGCTCAAGTTCTTGCCAAGAACGGGCTCGTCAAGTTACAGAGCTTTTTCAAGATCGTGAATGATCGCCTCAAGGGCCGCGATTGGCTCACCGGCCATCGTTCAGTCGCCGACTCGTACCTGTTTGTGCTGCTTTCATGGGCAGACGCGAAGAAGCTGGACCTCAGCGGGATGGATGATCTGCGCCGCTTCCAAAAGAAGATGAGTCAGGACAAAGGCGTCCAAGCCGCCCTGAAAGCCCAGGGGTTGATCTGACAGAAAACGGCCCCTGCGGGCCGTTTTCGGTACAGATCAACGGAATCCGCCTGCAGGCGGATTCCAGGGTGGGGAAACTAATTTGACGCCTGCAGGCGGATTCCAGGGTGGGGAATCAAGCTCCCAGATAAGCCTTACGAACAGCGTCATTCTTCAGCAAGTTGGCGCCGGTATCATGCAACACCACTCGGCCGGTTTCCAGTACATAGCCGCGATCGGCGACCTGCAGCGCCTTGTTTGCGTTCTGCTCGACCAGAAACACGGTCACGCCTTCGTCTCGAATCGTGCGGATGATGTCGAAAATCTGCGCAATGATGAGCGGTGCAAGGCCCAGCGTAGGCTCATCGAGCAGCAGCAGCTTGGGACGAGTCATGAGGGCACGCCCGATGGCGAGCATCTGCTGTTCTCCTCCTGACATCGTGCCGGCTCGTTGTGTGGCCCGTTCTTTCAACCTGGGAAACAGGTCAAAAATGTGAGCCATGCTCTCTTCGGTCTGCTCGCGGTCCAGAAAAAACGCCCCCATATTGAGGTTTTCCGTGACTGTCAGATCGGAAAACACGCGCCTGCCTTCTGGCGAGATCGCGATCCCGCGCTGCATGATTTCGTGCGTCTTGGATTGGGTGATGTCCTCGCCGAGGAACGAAATCTTGCCCTCCCGCGCACGCGGGTTGCCGCAAGTGGACATGAGCAAAGTCGTCTTGCCCGCGCCGTTGGCCCCAATCAAGGTGACGATCTCTCCCTCGTTCACGTCGACGGATACGCCATTCAAAGCCTGAATGGCGCCATAAAACGTACTGATGTTCTCAAGCTTGAGCACGGTCACTCTCCCAAATAGGCCTTGATGACGCGCGCATCCGTGCGTACCTCTTCTGGCAACCCAGTCGTGATGGGCTTGCCGTGCTCCATGACGAGAATGCGATCGGACACTCCCATGATCAAGCTCATGTCATGTTCAATCAACAGAACGGCTACGTTGAACTCTCGGCGCAGTTGATCGATCAGCACCTGGAGATCCTGCTTCTCTTGTGGGTTCAACCCCGCGGCTGGTTCGTCCAGCATGAGAAGGCGTGGCTGGGTGATCATGCAGCGCGCGATTTCGAGCCGGCGCTGATGGCCGTAGGCCAGATTGCCCGCTTCGCGATTGGCATACTGGCGAATACCCATGAAATCCAGCCATTGCGCGGCCCGCTTCTTGGCTGCGGACTCGGATCGCCTGAAAGACGGCAATCCAAGCACGCCTTTGAGCAAGCCTGTCTCCATCTGGGTGTGCTGGGCGACCAGCAGGTTCTCCAGCACCGTCAGATTTTTGAAGAGGCGCACGTTCTGGAAGGTTCGGACCAGCCCGTGACGCGCGACCTTGTGGCTGGGTTGGCCGGTGATATCTACCCCATCCATGCGGATGGCACCGGTGGACGGTTTGTAGAACCCGCCTACGCAATTGAAGACGGTCGTCTTGCCCGCGCCATTGGGCCCAATGATCGCAAAGACCTCGTTGTGACCTACCTCGAATTCAACCTGATCGACCGCCAGCAGGCCGCCAAAACGCATGGTCAGCCCGCTGACCGTCAGCAATGCATCACTCATGATTCCAGTTCCACCTGCGGGCGTTTCATGGGAAGCAATCCTTGTGGCCGCCAGACCATCATGACCACCATCACCAAACCAAAAATCAGCATCCGGTATTGCGCGAATTCACGTGCCAGCTCTGGCACCACCGTAAGCAAGGTCGCCGCCAGGATCACCCCCACCTGAGAGCCCATGCCCCCTAGAACCACAATGGACAGAATCAGTGCAGACTCGATGAAAGTAAAGGATTCAGGGTTCACCAAACCTTGCCGTGCTGCAAAAAAAGCACCACCAAAGCCGGCAAACATCGCCCCCATGGTAAAGGCTGAGAGTTTGATGGCTGTGGGATTCAAGCCCAGCGAACGGCAGGCAATTTCATCTTCACGCAGTGCCTCCCAGGCACGCCCAATGGGCATGCGGATCAATCGACTAGTGAAGAACAGCGTGAGTAACACCAGGACGAAGGCCATCAGGTAAAGGTAAACCACCACGTCGTCGCTGTTGAAATTCCAGCCCATGAGCTGATGGAAGGTAGGCAGTCCGTTGGTGGAGCGCCGCGCCATCTGATAGCCAAAGAATGAAGGCTTCGGAATACCGGAAATTCCGTCTGGCCCCCCAGTAAACCCATATAGATTGATAAGCATGAGGCGGATGATTTCACCGAACCCCAAGGTAACAATGGCCAGGTAATCCCCCCGCAGGCGCAACACCGGGAATCCGAGCAGGAAGCCGAAGAACGCGGCCATCAGGCCAGAAAATGGCAGTGCCTGCCAGAACCCCCAGCCCGCCCAGTGATAGAGCAGCGCGTAGGTGTAGGCACCCGTGGCGTAAAAGCCCACGAATCCCAAATCGAGCAAACCTGCATACCCCACCACGATGTTCAGACCCAGCCCCAGCATGACGTAGATCAGCACCAGGGTGGCGAGGTCCACCTGTGCACGGCCCGTAAAGAAAGGCCAGGCAATGGCGAACAGGATCAATACGAAAATGATCTTCTGCCGAACCTTGTCGGTCATGGCCGGGATCTTGAAGCGAGGCGCCGAGACCTTGCGGCGATGCAGCAGAGGTCGCAGCAGCTGCACCAGAAAGACCAGCGCCATGCCGCCGAAGATCATCTTCCAATCGGCCTGGAGGTAAGTCTCTTGGCCTCGACGCAAAATCTGGAGGCCGTAGACGGGGGCAATGATGATTCCAGCCATGACGGCTGCAATGGAAGCGCTTTTCAGGGTGCCAGCCATCAGACTTTCTCCACTTCAGGCTTGCCCAACAGGCCTGTCGGACGGAATAGCAGGATGAACACCAACAGAAGGAACGCTACGATGTCCTTGTATTGAGAGGAAATGAAGGCCGCTGCGAAGGTCTCCGCCAGGCCCAGCAACACCCCGCCCAGCATCGCGCCCGGAATGCTGCCAATGCCCCCCAGAACCGCTGCGGTAAACGCTTTGATCCCCACAATGAAACCGATGAATGGATTGAGCTTGCCAATGGCCAACGCGATCAGGACCCCCCCCACGGCGGCCAGCATGGCGCCGATCATGAAGGTGAAGGAGATGATCTTGTCGGTGTTGATGCCCAGCAGGTTGGCCATATGGATGTCTTGCGCGCATGCCCGTGACGCCTGTCCCGTGCGGGAATACTTGATAAACAGCCACAGCCCCAGCATGGCAAAGACCGTCACGATGATGATCATGATGCGCGAGTAAGGGGCAGTGACCGTGAAGGGGCTATTGCCGATCGTGAAGTTGATCGAGCCCGAAATCAGCGCCGGCACGGCCATGTCGCGTGCCCCCTGCCCTGTGGCCACCCAGTTTTGCAAGAAGATGGACATCCCGATGGCCGAAATCAGAGGCACCAGCCGCGGGCTGCTCCGCAGCGGCGCATAGGCGATCTTTTCCACCGCATACCCATACACGGCAGTGACCACGGCCGCGACCACCAGCATGGCGAGCACCATGATGGGGAGCGGCAGACCACTGCCCAGGCCGATGGCCGACAGCGTGACCAGCCCCGTGTAGGCGCCAATCATATAGATTTCGCCGTGGGCAAAATTGATGAGACCAATGATCCCGTACACCATGGTGTAGCCGATGGCGATCAACGCATAGATCGCACCGAGCGACAAGCCATTGAAGAGCTGTTGCGTCAACAGAGGAAGCAAATCAGACATGATGAGAAGACTTTGGTAAGGGAATCTGGGGCGTTGGCAGCACGGACCTGGCAAAAACAACGGCCAAGGCTGGCGCAGTTCGGACGTATCAGGGCTGAATCGGTGGCGTCGCCATGGACGTGGCAGCCAAGAGGATGGTGTGCAATTTCAGACTCATGCAATAGTCTCCGGTAGAGGCGCCGCCAGCAAAATTCGACCCGATCAGGATGCTGTGCCATGGGCGTCAAGCTGCAGCTCTGCGCTTCTGCCCTCAGCGGCACGCGTATTCTGACGACTCACCCAGTGGATGTCACTACGGTTAATCCCTAGGCTGGAACGTGACGCGCGGTGCTGAAGAGCGGTGCTAGAACTGTTCTTTCAGGACGAGAATTCTTGGGCCAGCTCTCCCGCGCGCCGTGCCGCAGCCGCCACAGCGGCTTGCATGATCTCAGGCAGTCCTCGATCCTGGAACACGGCCAGCGCTGCAGCCGTCGTGCCGCCCTTGGAGGTTACCCGTTCTCGTAGCACTGAGGGTTCATCCGGAGAGAGCATCGCCAGCTGAGTAGCCCCGTGAAAGGTTCCCAGCGCAAGCTGGCGCGCCTGCTCAGGGGTCAGTCCCTGCTTCACGCCAGCTGAAATGAGCGCTTCGAGGAACAGGAAGACGTAGGCAGGTCCGCTGCCCGACACGGCGGTGACCGCGTCGATCGCGGCGTCGTCTGCCACCCAGAGCACTTCACCGACTGCACGCAGCAACTCTTCAGCTTGGACGCGGTCTGCATCGGTCACCCCGGAAAGCGCCGTCATCCCCGTCATCCCGCACCCAATGAGGGCAGGCGTATTGGGCATGCAGCGGACGATTCGGGTATAGGGCCTGGCTTCGTGGCCCAGCCAGCGAGAGATCGCGGCCCCGGGGATGCCTGCGGCAATGCTGATGACCAGCGTGCCCGGCTTCAACCACGGTTGGCATTGCTGCACGACTTCGGCCATGACCTGGGGCTTGACGGCAAAAAACCAGACCTTGCAGTCCGACAGGCGCGCATCCGGCGCTGCCGCAACCGTGGTGCCCAGCGTTGACCAATGTGCCCGCTTGTCTTCTCCAGGATCGATCACGTGAACGTCGGCTGCTGTGCAGCGCCGCCCGATGAGTCCGCTGGCAAGTGCGCTTGCCATGTTGCCGCCGCCAATCAAGGCGAGTGTCAGTCGTTCTTTCATGGGGCGATATTGTACGATCAAGTGGCGCGTGGTCGGCAACAGGTGGATTCAGAAAACTAGGATAGAAACGGATATCCTGAATCCCGCGATACGGGTATCCTCGGCACACAAGCATGCGACAGGGCGTGAAAGCCAATGTCCCTGCGCGTTTTCGAGGTTCACGGGGCCGTCATGACGACTCCGTATAATGCCCTCGCAATCACTCGTGAGGTTCGGGTGATTTTCACTGGAGAAGACTGATGACCCGCTCGATTCCCCGTCTTACGGTTCTGGCTGTGCTGATGGCAAGTGCTGGTGTTGCGCAGGCCGCTACCGACATTACATTCTGGCATTCCATGGAAGGCCCACTGGGCGAACGGGTGGCAAAGATCGCCCAAGACTTCAATGCCAGCCAATCCGATTACGTGGTCCACGCCATCTACAAAGGCAACTACGGGGAATCCATGAATGCCGGAATCGCTGCATTCCGCGCTGGAAACGCACCCGACATTCTGCAAGTTTTCGAAGTCGGCACTGCCACCATGATGTACGCCAAGGGGGCCATCAAGCCGGTGCAGCAACTCTCTGACCAGGTAGGTGACCCCATCAACCCGGCAGATTTTCTGGGTGCCGTTGCGGGGTATTACTCTTCTGCCAAGGGTCAGCTAGTCTCCATGCCCTTCAATAGCTCGACACCCGTGATGTACTACAACAAGGATGCTTTCCAGAAGGCGGGTCTGAATCCTGATCAACCCCCCAAGACCTGGCCCGAAGTGGCTGCAGCCGCCAAAAAACTGCGGGCTGCCGGGATGGAATGCGGTTACTCGACCGCCTGGCCGTCCTGGGTGCTCCTCGAGAACTTCGCCGCTTGGCACAATGTCCCTTATGCGTCTGAAGGCAATGGTTTCGGGGGCCTGGGCGCTCGGCTTTTGCTCGATACACCCTTGTTCAAGAAACACCTGACTTTCCTGGCGAATATGGCCAAAGAAGGCACGTTCACCTATGGCGGCCGCGGTGACGCCGGCAACGCACTATTCATTTCCGGCAAGTGTGGCATGTACACCGGGTCCAGCGGCATGCGCGCTGCGATTCTCAAAAATGGCCAGTTCAAGTTTGGCACCACCACGCTGCCTTACTACCCCGACGTCAAGGGTGCCCCGCAAAACTCGATCATTGGCGGCGCCTCGCTTTGGGTCTTCTCGGGCAAGTCTGAGCCGGTCTACAAGGGGGTCATCAAGTTCTTTAAATACATGGCCAGTGCACCTCAGGCCGCTGCGTGGCACCAGGGTACCGGCTACGTTCCCATCACCAAGGCGGCTTACCAGCTGACCAAAGAATCCGGTTTTTATGCTAAAAATCCGGGCACCGAAATCGCAGTGAAGCAGCTCGACGCCACGACGACGGTCAATTCTCGTGGCATTCGTTTGGGCTATCTGCCGCAGATTCGTGACATCGAAGACGCCACCCTGGAACAGATCTTCGCCGGCAAAATCACGCCCGAGGCCGGCCTGAAGAAGATGGTCAGCGGTGGCGACGAACTGCTTGCACGCTTCCAGAAGAGCGTACGTTAAGCGCCCTTTCCTGGATGTCCACCACTGGCCTTCAGGGGCCGGTGGTGTAATTTTTTGATGAACAACCAAGTAGGTCAATGGAAAAACGCGTCGTCTTCCATCATCGCAGCCTGCCCTGGCTGCTGCTTGCACCCCAACTGGCCATCACGTTGATCTTTTTCTTCTGGCCAGCGGGGCAAGCGCTCTGGCAGTCATTCCGGCTGGAAGACCCGTTCGGCCTTTCGTCGCAATTCGTGGGGCTCGCCAATTTCGTCGATTTGTTTTCCAACGCTGATTACCTGAGTTCGTTTCGCACGACCGCCGTCTTCTCGGCGCTGGTCGCCTTCTTTGGGCTGTCGATCTCACTGCTTTTGGCCGTCATGGCCGATCGGGTCGTTCGGGGGGCTGGCGTCTACAAGACGCTGTTGATTTGGCCATACGCCGTTGCTGCTGCTGTTGCCGGCGTGCTGTGGCTTTTTCTGTTTTCACCGTCCGTGGGCATTCTGGCCGTCTTCATGGTCAAGCTGGGTTTGCACTGGAACCCCAGGCTGGATGGCTTTGATGCCATGGCGCTGGTGGTGTTCGCTTCGGTCTGGAAACAGATCTCGTACAACTTTCTCTTTTTTCTGGCGGGGCTTCAATCCATACCACGATCGCTCATCGAGGCCGCAGCGATCGACGGCGCGGGCCCCTCTCGTCGATTCTGGACCATCGTCTTTCCGCTGCTGTCCCCCACCACGTTCTTCTTGCTCGTCATCAATTTCATTTACGCCTTCTTCGATACCTTTGCTGTGATCGACATCATGACGCAAGGGGGGCCAGGGCACTCAACCGACATCCTCGTCTACAAGGTGTACAACGCAGGTTTCAAGGGCCTGGATCTCGGCTCTTCGGCTGCGCAGTCCGTCGTCCTGATGGGGATCGTCATCGTGCTGACTGCATTGCAGTTTCGCTACGTCGATCGCAAGGTGAACTACTCATGATGCAACCTATTTCTGACACGAGGTCGCTCCGTGGTTGAACGCCGTCCATTACTGGACTTCTTCACGCACGCTGTGCTGATCCTGGGGGTCATGGTTGTCGCTTTCCCCCTGTACGTGGCTATCATTGCGTCCACCCAGACCGCACAAGAGGTCGCCAACGCCCCCATGTCGCTGCTTCCTGGAGGGCATTTTCTCAGCAATTACTGGTCGGTGCTGGTGGGGGCAGGAAGCAATGCTCCGCCTGTGGGCCGAATGCTGTGGATCAGCACTTTCATGGCATTGGCGATTGCCATCGGGAAGATCCTGATCTCGATGCTGTCGGCTTTTGCTGTGGTGTATTTCCGGTTTCGATTTCGCATGCTGTGCTTCTGGATGATCTTCGTCACCCTCATGTTGCCAGTCGAAGTCCGGATCGCACCCACCTACGCTGTGGTCGCTGGCCTCGACATGCTCAACAGCTACGCCGGCCTGACACTTCCGCTGATCGCGTCGGCAACCGCCACGTTCCTGTTTCGGCAATTCTTTCTGACGGTGCCGGACGAACTCGTCGAAGCCGCACGCATCGATGGCGCGGGTCCCATGCGGTTCTTCAAGGACATTCTCCTGCCGCTTTCCCGCACCAGCATCGCCGCCCTCTTCGTCATCCAGTTCATCTACGGCTGGAATCAATACCTCTGGCCGCTGATCATTACGACTCACGAAAACATGTATCCGATCGTGGTCGGCATCCAGCGCATGATTGCGGGTGGCGATAGCGTGACGGAATGGAATCTGGTCATGGCAACTGCCATGCTCGCCATGGTGCCTCCCGCTGCCGTGGTCATCCTGATGCAGAGATGGTTCGTCAAGGGCCTTGTCGACACCGAAAAATAGGAATCACATTTTGGCTACCCTGAGTTTTCGCGACGTTCGCAAGACCTACCCTGGTGGTGTTGCCGTCATCCACGGGATATCGATGGACATTGCTGATGGCGAATTCGTCGTCATCGTGGGGCCTTCGGGTTGCGGCAAATCCACGCTCATGCGCATGGTTGCGGGGCTCGAATCCGTGACCGACGGCGAGATCAGTATCGGTGATCGCGTGGTGAACACGCTGGAGCCTGCCGAACGCGACATTGCCATGGTGTTCCAAAACTACGCGCTCTACCCACACATGAGCGTGTTCGAGAACATGGCGTACGGGTTGAAGATCCGCAAGCTCGACAAGGACGAGATCCGCAAGCGGGTCGAAAGCGCGGCCCGTATCCTTGAGCTCGACCAGTTGCTCGAGCGGCGTCCACGCCAGTTGTCGGGCGGCCAGCGCCAGCGGGTTGCCATGGGCCGTGCCATTGTCCGCGAACCTGCTGTGTTTCTCTTCGATGAGCCGCTGTCGAACCTGGATGCAAAGCTCAGGGTCCAGATGCGTCTCGAAATCCAGAAGCTGCATCAAAGGCTCAAGACGACCAGCCTGTATGTCACCCACGACCAGGTCGAAGCCATGACGCTCGCGCATCGCATGGTGGTCATGAATCGTGGAGTTCCGGAACAGATTGGAACCCCTGCCGAGGTCTTCGAAAAGCCGGCTACAGTCTTCGTAGCGGGCTTCATTGGATCTCCCCCGATGAACCTGTTGCACGTCTCCATTGATGACCAGGGTCGCGCGCTGGATCCCGAGGGCCGCTCGCTCCCCTTCCAGGCGCCTGAGAGCGATGCCAAGCAATTGATGTTGGGTCTACGGCCGGAACATCTTCGTTTGCATGCCGAACAAGGGATCAAGGCACGCATTGAAATGATCGAGGTGCTGGGCTCGGAGCAATTGGTGCACATGCGCTGGGGCGAGCAGGCTCTGGTCTTGCGATGCACCGTCGCCGAAACCCGTGTACGGCCAATTGCGGTGGGCGACACCGTGATCCTGGGGTCTTATGGGCAGCATCCCGTCCACTGGTTCGATGCCGAAACAGGCCAGCGTATCGATTCCTGAAATACTTCGCTCGTCCCTGCGCCTGGGTGCAGAAATGGAAACAGCGCCTGACGGCGCTGTTTCCATTTCCTGTGCAGGCAACCCACGAAGGATGCTCGCACAGCAGTGGGATCTACTGCTTGAAGACCGTCTTCGAGCCATCGGCGTGCCACGTGAACACGTCAAACTTGAAGGATTTCAGGTCGCCTTGCTTGTTCCACGACAAATCACCGATCGGGGTTGGAACCGAGTTGGCGTGCAGCCAGGCTGCTACCTTGATCGGGTCATCCTTGCCCGCACCCTTGATGCCGGCAGCGATCGCGTCGACGGCCGAGTAGGACGTCAATTGGAACGCGCCACCTGGGTTACGCTTTTTGTCTTTGAACGCCTTCACGACGGCAGCGTTGCTGGCATCCCCCGTGTGGTCCGCCGGCAAGGTCACCAGCATGCCTTCAACGGCCGGGCCGGCGATGGCATTGATGTCCGGGTTCCCCACGCCTTCTGGGCCCATGAACTTGGCCTTGAGCCCTTGTTCAGCGCCTTGGCGCAGCAGAAGGCCCATTTCTGGGTGATAGCCACCGTAGTAAACGAAGTCGGCGCCCGAGGATTTCAGCTTGGTAATGACCGCTGAATAGTCGCTGTCGCCGGCATTGATGCCCTCGAACAGCACGACCTTGACGCCCGATTTTTCGAGTGCATTTTTAACGGCTGTGGCAATGCCTTGGCCGTATGATTGCTTGTCGTGCAGCACGGCAACGGCTTTCGGGTGAATATGATGGACGATGAAGTCAGCGGCTGCTGGCCCCTGCTGGTCGTCGCGGCCAATAGTACGGAAAATCGTGTCATAGTTCTTGCCGTCGGTCACCAGAGGTGAAGTGGCGGACGGCGAAATCATGACAATGCCTTCGTTGTTGTAGATGGGCGCAGCTGCAATCGTGGCACCTGAGCAGACGTGACCCACCACATAGTGGATGTTGTCGTTGACTACTCTGTTTGCCACAACCGGACCCTGTTTGGGTTCGCACGCGTCGTCCATGAGCACTGCTTCAAGCTTGTTGCCCAGGACGCCACCGTTGGCATTGATAGTCTCGATCGCCGTGTTTACGCCTTCCTTGACCATGTCTCCATACTGCGTCAAAGCCCCGGTAAAAGGCCCCGCGACTGCGATTTTGATTGTGGCAGAATTCGCAGCGGAAGAAAGCATCATGCCGGCAGCAAGGCCCAGTGCGGCCGCCATCGGCGTAAAGCGAATATTCATAACACCTCCTGTGAAAGACCCGAAAAGAATACACGAAACGTTTCTTAATTGGGCTTATCGTTACACAGGGGTTTTCCCCCATGAAAGGCTCTGTGGGGCTACGCGGTTTTCGATTGCCTGGCTTCAAGCGGCTGCTTCGACGGCTTCTTCCAGCATGGAAACCCCCGGCAATTTGCAGCGACGAACAGAGCGTGTCAGTGCCTCGATGGCCGCCAGCCTCGGGAAACTCTTGCGCCAAACCAGCACGACACGCCGATCCGGTACTGGAGGCTTGAAAGGGACGAACTTCAAGAGGCGGCTCTCTGCACCTTGAACCCCCAATGCACTGGCGGGCAGCACCGTGATGCCGATCCCAGCTGCCACCATATGCCGGATCGTTTCAAGAGAAGAGCCTTCGAAGGTGCGTTGTATACCTTCGCTGGAAGCCGAGAACCGTGACAGCTCGGGGCAGACTTCCAGGACCTGGTCACGGAAGCAATGCCCGGCTCCCAGCAGCAGCATGGTCTCGTCCTTGAGCCGTCGCGAATCGATCTGCTTTTCATTGGCCCAGGGATGGTGGTGCGGCAAGGCGACGAAAAAGGGCTCATCGAACAGAGGGCACTGTGCAAAGCCGGTTTCCGGAAGTGGCAATGCCACAATGGCGCAGTCGATTTCTCCTTGACGCAACAGTTCCAGAAGCCGTGTCGTGTAATTTTCCTGCAGCAGCAAGGGCATCTGGGGCGTGTGCCGGATCTGCTCAGGTACCAAGTATGGCAACAGATAAGGTCCTACTGTGTAGATGATGCCCACACGCAGAGGACCCTCAAGCGGATCATGCCCTTGTCGCGCGATTTCGCGCAGGTTGGCGCTTTCTTCGAGGACCTTCTGGGCTTGAGATACGATCCGAAGCCCTATCGGGGTGATACCGACCTCTGCGCCCCCGCGTTCGAAGAGTACGACTCCCAGTTCTTCTTCCAGCTTTCGGATAGCCACTGAAAGCGTCGGCTGACTTACGAAGCACGCTTCTGCGGCCCTGCCGAAATGGCGCTCACGCGCCACGGCCACGATGTACTTCAATTCGGTCAAGGTCATGAAAACATCTCCGGGAGAAAGTCGATTCGACGCGCTCAGCTACGTAGATACTGGGACGCGCCGGCCATCCAGCGCCGCTGGTGTGCCTGCGCACTTTCAGGGTATTCGCGAGCCAATAGCGCCGCCACTTCACGGGCTTGTTCCAGCAAGAGCCCATCAGCATTCAAGTCTGCGAAGCGCAGCAGGGCCTGCCCGGACTGCCGCAGGCCCAGGAGCTCTCCAGGGCCGCGCTGCTCCAGGTCGCGGCGGGCAATCTCGAAGCCGTCCGTGGTTTCGAACATTGCACGCAGGCGATCGCGCGCGACCAGTGACAAGGGCGTTTGGTAGAGCAGCACGCAGGAAGACGGGCGCGTCCCTCGCCCGACACGGCCTCGCAACTGATGCAACTGTGCAAGGCCGAAACGCTCGGCATGCTCGATGATCATGAGACTCGCATTAGGGACGTCGACGCCCACCTCGATCACCGTGGTGCTCACCAGGACATCCACCTCACCGGCGCGAAAGGCTGACATGGTGGCAGACTTCTCGGCAGCCGGCAGACGGCCATGCATCAAACCTATGCGCAAATCGGGCCAGGCGGCGCACAGGTGGTCGTACGTATCGACGGCTGTTTGCAGCTGCAAGGTTTCGCTCTCTTCGACCAGCGGGCACACCCAGTAGGCCTGCTCGCCCGACCGCACTGCTTGCTCCACGTGGGCCAGCAGCTCATCCCTGCGGCGGTCGTCGAAGAGCCGCGTCTGGATGGGCGAGCGACCGGGTGGCAATTCGTCGAGGACGGACACGTCCATATCGGCGAAGAACGCCATGGCGAGTGTTCGGGGAATGGGCGTGGCGCTCATGCTCAATTGATGAGGCCTGAGTCCCGTCTGGTCGCCCTTGTGATTCAGAGCGAGGCGCTGATTGACCCCGAAGCGATGCTGTTCATCGCTGATCACCAGGCCCAGCCGGTCAAAAACCACCTTGTCTTGAATCAGCGCCTGTGTACCGATGGCCAGGTGCGCGGTGCCTGACGCAATAGCCCGCAGCGCCTTTCGGCGTGCCTGGGCTGACACGCTACCGGCAAGCCAGACGATGGCAATGCCCATTGGCGTCAACCACTCGGAAAACTTGCGGCACAGCTGTTCGGCGAGGATCTCCGTGGGTGCCATGACGGCCACTTGCACGCCCGCATCAACTGCCTGCAGGGCGGCAGCCACAGCCACCAGTGTCTTGCCACTTCCTACGTCGCCTTGCAGCAGCCGATGCATGGGGTGCGGCTTGAGCAGGTCGGCTTGAATCTGTGCGATGGCGCCGCACTGGGCCCGCGTGGGTGTAAACGGTAAAGCCTCAAGAAAGCGTTTGACCCGTGGATTTGCGGCCAGCGGCCACGCACGCTGCCGCTGCCTTTGATCGCGTGCCTGAGCCAGTGCCAGTTGCTGCGCCAACAACTCGTCGAACTTGATCCGCCGCCACGCGGGATGCTCGTGTCGTTCCAGAGACTCGAGTGAGATGTCAGGTGTCGGGTGGTGCAGCAGCCGCAGGGAAGGTGCAAAGTCGGCCAGGTCGTACGCCTCACGTACGGGGGGCGGCAGCGTATCGCTCAGGTCGGTTTCTTTCAGCGCCTGGGCAATGGCCTTGCGCAGACTGGCCTGGGAAAGGCCCTGGGTCGTGGGATAGACCGGAGTAAGAGTGTCAGGCAGCGCCGCGTGCGGCTCGGTGATCAATGGATGGACGATTTCGAGCCCGCGAAATCCTGCCCGCACCTCGCCTCGCGCACGAACTTCCCTACCTGCACTTAGCCGAGCCTGCTGGCCCGGATACGCATGGAGCCAACGCAGGTTCAGATGCCCCGACGCATCGTTCAGCACTGCGTGAAGTTCACGGCGAGGCTGGTAACGTGCCTCGCTGTGGAGAATCGTGCCCTCGAATAGCGCCCACTGCCCGGGCACTGCGTCTGCAATCGGGGTGATGCGAGTCTCATCCTCGTAGCGCAACGGTAGGTGAACCGCGAAATCGCCTGGATTTCTGAGCCCCAGGCGTTCGAATGCCTTGATCGTGGCGCTGGAAGACGCGTTGACTTCTTTGGGCTTGCGCCGCGCGCCGGTCGCAACAGCCACGGGTGCCCCCAGGGTCAGAGCGACAGGACGGCTTCGACCTCGAACTGGGCGCCTTTGGGCAGGCTGGCCACTCCCAGTGTAGAACGCGCCGGATAAGGCTGGGGAATGATCTCGGCCATAATGGCGTTGGCACTCGCGAATTTACTCAGGTCCGTCAGGAAGAGCGTGAGCTTGACGATGTTGTCCAGCGTGCCACCGGCTGCTTCGATGACGGCCTGCATGTTGGCAAAAGATTGCCGGACCTGCCCTTCGAAGTTTTCGGACACCAGTTCGCCGGTGCCAGGCTCCAGGCCAATCTGTCCCGAAAGAAAGACGAGCCGCCCGCCCTGGGTACTTACCGCTTGGGAATAAGGCCCGACGGCTGCAGGAGCCGCATCGGTATGGATGATTGCCTTGCTCATGGTGACATCCCTGAAAGACGTGTTGTCGAACTATCAGAGTTTACAGATCAATAGCGAAAAGTAAAGCGCTATTTTTCTGCGAAGGCGCGTTCGAAGACGTAGTCTCCTGGTTGCCCCACACTGGGGGACACCGCAAATCCACGAGCGTCCAGGAGGCTGCGCAGGTCTGCCAGCATGGCAGGGCTGCCGCAGATCATGGCGCGATCGCAGCTCGGATCGAGTGGAGACAGCCCGATATCGTCAAAGACCTTTCCGCTTTCGATGAGCGTGGTCAGCCGCCCTTGGTGCTCATACGGTTCGCGTGTCACGGTGGGGTAATAAATCAGCTTCTCGCGCACCATGCCGCCGAGGTATTCGTCTTCTCGAAGCTCAGTGCGCAGATAGTCGCCATAGGCAAGCTCGCTCACGAAACGCACGCCATGCATCAGGATGATCTTGTCGAAGCGTTCGTAGGCATCGGGGTCTTTGATGATGCTCAGAAAAGGTGCAAGGCCAGTACCCGTCGCCAAAAGGTACAGGTGGCGTCCGGGCTTGAGGTCGTCGGTAACCAGCGTGCCAACCGGCTTGCGGCTGATAAGAATTGAATCGCCAGGCTTCAGGTGTTGCAAACGCGATGTCAGGGGTCCGTTGGGAACCTTGATGCTGAAGAATTCAAGGTTGTCCTCATGGTTGGCGCTCGCGATGCTGTATGCACGCATGAGGGGTTTGCCCTCGACTTCGAGCCCGATCATGACGAAATGCCCGTTATGGAACCGCAGGCCCGGGTCTCGCGTGGTCTTAAAAGAAAAAAGCGTGTTGTTCCAGTGTCGGACGCTGAGAACTTGTTCAGAAAGAAAGGCTGCCATGGCAAAAATTACAGTTGAACCCGGCCATGCCGGTCACAAAGCGGTCAAACCCTGTATTGTACGCGGGGCCATCGTTTTCTTGACCAGAGCCCCGCCGCAGCACACGGAAATTCCACGGGAGTTAAGAAACGTCGGACTCACTGCCGTCGATACCCAACGCGTGACATTTACGCGTCAGCGTGTTGCGGCCAATGCCCAGTTTCTGAGCTGCGTCACCGCGGCGCCCCCCAGAAGCATCCAGCGCTGCATGCAGCAACGTGCGGTCGAAATCCTGCTGCAGGCGATCCATCAACTCCGCTTCGCCTGCATATAACCGCCTGCACGCTTCAGCCTCCAGTGCACGACGCCAATCAGAAGGCAACCCTGCATCGACAACCTCGGTCGGGGTAGGCAGCGCTCGCGCGGAGCCCGCCAATGCCGTCCCACTTTCGGGAGGCTCTATTGCATGCACGCCCGGTTCGCTACCCGCCATGACCATGACCTCGGGCGGCAGGTCATCGCGTTCTACTCGTGGGCTGGGCGCCATGACGGTCAGCCATTGGCAGATATTCTCGAGTTGGCGAATGTTCCCTGGGTAGTCAAAGTGCTGCAGGACCTCGAGCGCGGCCGGACTTAGCTGTCTTGCGGGCACTCCCAATTCAACCGCACTATTGTGCAGAAAATGCTGCGCAAGTGTTTCCACGTCCTCTCGCCGCTCCCGCAACGGCGGCAAGCGCAGGCGGATGACATTGAGGCGGTGAAACAGATCCGCCCGAAATTCACCGCTTTGAACTCGCTGTTCCAGTGGTTGATTCGTTGCCGCCACAATGCGCACGTCGGCCTGAATGGAACGAGTTCCACCTACTCGGTAAAAGCAGCCTTCGGCCAGGACACGCAGCAAGTGTGTTTGCAGCTCGGCGGGCATGTCGCCGATCTCATCGAGAAAGAGCGTACCGCCTTCAGCCTCCTCGAAACGGCCACGGCGCATGGCCGAGGCTCCGGTGAACGCGCCCTTCTCGTGCCCGAAGAGCTCGGCTTCGAGCAGGTCACGGGGGATTGCAGCCGCGTTGACGGCCACGAAGGGCTTGTCTGCACGATGACTGTGACGGTGCAGTGCACGTGCGATGAGCTCCTTGCCCGTACCCGATTCGCCGGTGATGAGCACCGTGGCATTCGAAGCTGACAAGCGCCCGATGGCGCGAAAGACGGGCTGCATGGTCTGGGAGTGGGACAGCACCATGCCGTCTTCCTCTTCGGACCTGGCTTCAGGCGAGAGCATATCGGCCACTTGTGTGGCGGCACTCGCTGCACGACCCACGAGATCAACCGCCGTGCGGATGTCGAAAGGTTTGGACAGGTAGTCGAAGGCCCCTTGCTCGAAGGCCGTCACCGTCGTCTTCAAGTCTGTGAAAGCCGTCATCATGATGACGGGTAACCGCGGCAGGCGCTGGCGTACCTTGGCCAGGACTCCCAGGCCGTCCAGTCCCGGCATGCGCACGTCCGAGACGAGCACTGCGGGCACCTGTGATTCGTCCGTTTCGTCCAAGGCAGACAAAGCTTCCATCAGGGCCGCACTCTCGGAAAAGCACCGTACCGACCAGCCCGCCTTGTGCAGCGCTTTTTCAAGCACCCAACGCATGCCGGGTTCATCGTCAAGAATCCAGACGGGTCTCATGCAGCCTCCAACGGCAACAGCAGCCTAAATTCGGTGTGGCCAGGTTCAGAGTCATATTCCAGAAGGCCACCCATGGCCTGCAAGCACTCCTGTGCCAAGCTCAGGCCCAGTCCAGTTCCCTTGGCTCGCCCGGTGACCAAAGGGTGAAACAGCTTGTCTTTCAGGGCATCGGGTACGCCCGGACCGTTGTCGGCGACGGCAATCAGAATGCCCATGCGGGGTTGCTTCCCTACGAGCAGCGGCCGATGCAAGATGCGGGTGCGCAGCGTCAACGTGGGGGCGTGACGGGACGGGGCCTCCATCAGCGCTTGCGCACCATTGCGAACCACATTCAGGAGCGCTTGCAGCAATCCATCGCGATCCAGACGAAGGTCTGGCACCGAAGCATCGTAGTCACGCACCAGCGCCAGATCCTTGCCGAATTCCAGGCCCACCAGAGCCAAGACGTGTTCACACACCTCGTGCACGTTAACGACCTGCGTAACCACCTTTACGGGAGATGAGCTGGGCGACGCCAGACGATCCACCAGATTGGCAAGCCGGTCGGCTTCCGCGACGATGACTTGTGTGTATTCACGCAAGTCATCGCGAGGCAGCTCCATTTCAAGCAGCTGGGCCGCCGCGCGCAGCCCAGCCAGCGGGTTACGAACCTCGTGCGCCAGATTGCGCAGAATTTCTCGTTGTGCCGCACGGTCAGAACGAGCTTGCTGAAGGTCATCCAGGCGTTGCACCTGATGGGCTGGAATCTCGATCAGCCAGGCCCAGGGCTCGTCCTCCAAGGCAGATTTGAGTGCACTGGGCACCTTTGCGAGAAAGGTGTGAGCGTCCTGTCCCACCATCTGCCGCCGGGAACTTCCAAGCAGTTCCTCGGCGGCCGTGTTGGCATATCCCACATGAAAGGACTCATCGAGCAGCAGTACTGCGGTCTGCAGCAGGTCGTAGCCTGATGTGTCCATGGGGCCTTTACAGGGTGTAGTACATGTCGAATTCCACCGGGTGAGGCGTCACGCGCAGGCGATCAAGCTCACGAGATTTCAGATCCAGATACCCATCGAGCAATTCGTGGCTGAACACGCCGCCACGTGTCAGGAATTCGCGGTCGTGGTCGAGTGCTTCCAGCGCCTGTTCCAGCGACGAGCACACGGTGGGGATCTTCGCGTCTTCTTCAGGCGGCAGATCGTATAGGTTCTTGTCAGCCGGATCGCCCGGGTGAATCTTGTTCTGCACCCCGTCGAGCCCTGCCATCATCAGTGCCGAGAAGGCCAGATACGGGTTGGCCAGAGGATCAGGAAAGCGCGTTTCGACACGGCGTGCCTTGGGATTTCCGACATAGGGAATACGAATCGATGCCGAGCGGTTGCGCGCAGAGTAGGCGAGCTTCACCGGCGCTTCGTAGTGCGGGACCAGACGCTTGTACGAATTCGTGCCAGGGTTCGTAATGGCGTTGAGGGCTCTGGCGTGGTGGATGATGCCGCCAATGTAATACAGCGCGAATTCAGACAGGCCGCCGTAGCCGTTACCCGAAAAGAGGTTTTGCCCTTCTTTCCAGATCGACTGGTGCACATGCATGCCGGAACCGTTGTCACCCACGATGGGCTTGGGCATGAAGGTTGCCGTCTTGCCATATGTGTGGGCCACGTTGCGCACGACGTATTTCACGATTTGAGTCCAGTCGGCGCGCTGCACCAAGGTGCTGAAGCGTGTTCCGATTTCGAGCTGTCCCGCGTTGGCGACTTCGTGGTGGTGAATCTCGACTGGTACACCCATTTGCTCCATGAGCAGACACATTTCGGAGCGCATGTCCATGAAGGAGTCGATGGGAGGCACGGGCAGGTAGCCGCCCTTCACCGCCTGGTGGTAGCCGGAATTGCTGCCATTGTTGTCTTCGGCGTTGGCCCAGGCGGCTTCACTGGAATGAATCTTCACGAATGAGCCAGACATGTCGGCGTTCCAGCTGACACCGTCAAAAACGAAAAACTCGGGCTCCGGCCCAAAATAGGCCGTGTCGCCCAGGCCGCTGGACTTCAGGTAGGCTTCAGCCCGGCGTGCCAAGGACCGCGGGTCGCGATCGTATCCTTTCAGGTCAGACGGCTCGACAACGTCGCACGTCAGAATCAGCGTTGTTTCTTCGCGGAACGGATCCATGCGGGCCGTCGTGGGATCCGGCACCAGCAACATGTCCGAAGCCTCGATGCCCTTCCAGCCGGGTAGCGACGACCCGTCGAACGCCACCCCAGACTCCATCCTGTCTTCGTCCATCTGACTCGCAGGAACGGTGAGATGGTGCTCGCGACCCAGCGTGTCGGTGAAACGGCAATCCACGAAAGCGACTTCGCGATCATGAATCATCTGTACAACATTTTCAGGGGTGGACATGAGAGGCTCCTGTGCCTGTTCTTGGCAAAGTATCGATTGACGGGATGGCTCACGGATGCATGAGCCGTCGGTATTCATTAAGCAAATATCGTGCCAGCCCTAAACCGGCGCCAATGCCTCTTAGCTGCACCATGGGGTGTTGATTTTCAAATAGCATGCACCACAAGGGAGCGCCAGGCGCCTGGGCATGCGCCATAATAGTGCAATCGCCCTGATATGAACCGTTTTATTCGGCAAGAAATTCCATCTGGAGCTCGTTCAGAAATTCCCAGCCCCTGGGTGTGGCGCAGACGCGTTCGAGGCCCGGAACCAGCAGACCGCGCTCGGCTGCGTGGCGCATTTTCGGGAGCAAAGACATGAGCGAGAGTCCTGTGCGCTCGATGAACAGCCCCCCTTCCACCCCTTGCCGCAGGCGCAAGGCATTGAGCATGAACTCGAACCCCAGATCGCTGGCGTTCAACTCGCGCCGCTCAACGATGTGGGAGCCGTCCCGCAGGCCCGTGAGACGCATCCAGGATTCGGGCATCTTTGCGCGTACCTGACGCGTGATCCGATGCTGAAACGAGAGCTTGGAATGGGCGCCGGGCCCCAGGCCCAGGTAATCGCCAAACATCCAGTAGTTCAAATTGTGCAGACATTCCTGATGAGGCTTTGCGTAGGCAGACACCTCGTAGCGATCAAAGCCAGCGGCTTGGGCGATTTCTGCCACACGGTCTTGCATCGTCGCACTCAAGTCATCAGTCGGCAGCTTGGGGGGGAATTTTGCAAATACCGTGTTGGGTTCCAAGGTGAGGTGATACAGGGACAAATGACCTGTGCCAAACGAGATCGCCTCGCGCACGTCGTTTTCGCACTGTTCCAGCGTCTGCCCCGGCAATGCAAACATCAGATCCAGATTGACGCGATTCACCGCTTTTTGTGCCATCTCGATCGCGGCGCGCGCCTGAGCGGCATCGTGAATGCGGCCCAGGCGCTTGAGCTTGTCGTCGTCGAAGCTCTGGATTCCGAGCGAAATTCGATTGACTCCTGCCTGAGCGTATCCCTGGAATCGAGCTGCCTCGGCGGTTCCAGGGTTGGCTTCCAGAGTGATTTCGATTCCGGGCGGCAGATTCAGATAGGCGCGAAACAGCGTGATCATGCGATCTACGGCCTCGGCCGAGAGCAGGCTGGGTGTACCTCCGCCAAAAAATACCGTTGAGACGGAACGTCCCCAAACGTCTGGAACGGCCTGTTCGAGGTCGGATTCCAGCGCCGCCAGGTACTCTGCCTCGGGGACCTTGCCGTCGTGCTGATGAGAGTTAAAGTCGCAGTAAGGGCACTTGTGCACGCACCACGGTACGTGCACGTAAAGTGACAGCGGCGGCAAGGCCGCCAGGCCCGGCCGACCTCGTACGCCAGGCCCGTGGCTTTTTGCCTCTTCGAGCTCTGGCACGGAAACAAGTTTTCTCACAGCGTCTTTGCCATTGAATGAGCGTTGCGCTCGTTGCTCAGCGCCTGCAACAGTCCCTGAAGCGCACGCGCACGGTGACTGACCTGATTTTTTTCTTCGGGGGAAAGTTCGGCTGCCGTCTTGCCAAGCTCTGGCAAGAAGAAATAGGCGTCGTAGCCAAAGCCATGTGTTCCTCGAGGGGCATCCAATACCTCGCCTTCCCAGATTCCCTCGACGATGGTGGGTCGTGGATCGTCTGCACTACGCACATAGACCAAAACGGCAACGTAATAAGCCCGCCGGTCAGTGCGGCCTGACATCTCGGCCACCAGCTTGGCATTGTTTTCGGCATCCGAGCGGACGCCATCGGCCTGCGTGGCGTATCGCGCGGAATGCACTCCTGGAGCGCCCTCCAACGCGTGTACGCACAGGCCCGAGTCGTCAGCCAGGGCGGGCAAGCCCGTGGCGCGGCTGGCATGGCGAGCCTTGGTGAGGGCATTTTCCACGAAGGTCATGTAAGGCTCGTCGGCCTCGCTGACTCCCAGAGTACCCTGGGCCACCATTTCGAGCCCGACTGTGCTCAGAATCGCGGAGAACTCTCGTAGTTTGCCTGGGTTGTTCGACGCCAGGACTACCCGCTGCTGCTTCATGCCTGCTCCAATGCCTGCCGTTGCAGACGAATCAATTCGACAATGCCGCCACCGGCCAGATCCAGCAACAAATCCAGTTGCGCACGCTGAAAGCTTCCCCCTTCGCCGGTTCCTTGAACCTCGACGAATTCGCCTTTGTCTGTCATCACCACGTTCATGTCGGTGTCACACGACGAGTCTTCGGGATAATCCAGGTCGAGCACGGGAGTACCGTGAAACAAGCCTACGGAGACGGCAGCCACCTGACCTGTCAGCGGATTCGAAGGCAAGGCGCCCTGTGCCTGGAGCTTCTTGATGGCCAAGGCAGCCGCCACCCAAGCGCCCGTGATGCTCGCACAGCGAGTGCCTCCGTCGGCCTGCAGCACGTCACAATCAAGCTGAAGCGTGCGTTCGCCCAGAGCCTTGAGGTCAAAGACGGCGCGCAGACTGCGGCCAATGAGGCGTTGAATCTCTTGAGTGCGCCCGCTTTGCTTTCCGCGTGCTGCCTCGCGATCGCCTCGCGTGTGCGTTGCCCTGGGCAACATGCCGTATTCGGCCGTCACCCAGCCCTGACCGCGCCCTTTCAAAAAAGGCGGCACCCGATCAAGTACGCTGCAGTTGCATAAAACTTGCGTGTCGCCCATGCAGGCGAGCACCGAGCCCTCGGCGTGTCGGGTGTAGTGCGTCATGAGCCGGACGGCCCGCAGCGTGTTGGCAGAACGCCCGCTAGGACGCGCCGTCGGAGGTGAAGAAAAAGCTTCTGTCATGAACGAGATCCAGAGATGGCAAGATTACAATACGCCACCATTGTAGAGAACACGAGGCGAGCCGGATGATTCGCAGCATGACCGCATTTGGGGCAGCCCGACTGGACGCCGAGCCCGGGACGCTCAATGCCGAAGTACGCGGCGTCAACAACCGCTACCTGGATCTCACCCTGCGCATCCCTGAAGATCTGCGCTTTGCCGAAGCGCGCATCCGTGAACTCGTCGGGCAACATGCGCAGCGCGGAAAAGTCGAACTCAAGCTGAGCTATGCCGTATCCGACCGTGAAGGGTTAAGGCCCATAGACATACAGGCGCTGCAAGACCTGGCGCAACAGCTTGCCCGTGCGCGCGCCGTGATTCCCGATCTTCCGGCGCCCACGCTCGGCGAGCTGCCGCGCGAGGGCAACGCACGCGGCGGGCTGGACCCCGAGGTCTGGTCCCCCTTATGCGAACAAGCCTGCGTACAGGCATTGGCCGAGTTTTCCGCAAACCGGCAGCGTGAAGGGGCGCGACTTGCACAGGCCATGCTCACCATGGCGACCGAAATCTCGCACATCGTCGATCAGGTCGAGGCCGAGTTGCCATCCGTAGTGGCTCAGCATCAAGAGCGTGTGGCCCAACGTCTGCGCGAAGCCTTGGTGGCGGCAAGCCCTGATGGCTTTGCGCTGATCAGTGGCGCAGAGCTCACGGCACGCGTCGCACAAGAGGCCAGCCTGTTTGGGCTGCGCGTCGACGTAGCCGAGGAACTCACGCGCCTGCGGTCCCATCTGCAAGAGCTGCAGGACATTCTGTCAGACACCCATGGGCACGCGTCAAAGGGGTGCGGAAAGCGCCTGGATTTTCTCTTCCAGGAGATGAATCGAGAGGCCAACACCTTGGGGTCCAAGGCCGCGGCCCTCAGTGTGACCAAGGCTGCGATCGACCTCAAGCTCCTGATTGAACAGATGCGCGAGCAGGCGCAGAACATCGAATAAGGGCGCGTCATTCCTGAGCGTACAATCAGGACAGACCCCCTTTGCATACGACTTCAGAACCATGAAAGACACTCTCGCCCAGGACCCAGGGGCCCCGCTGGCGCCAGCGCCGATGCGCACCGCACCCCCTCAGGGAGTCGCTTTCAGGGTGTTGGGCGCTATTAGTGCGACGCACCTCATCAACGACATGATGCAGTCGGTGCTGATTGCCATTTACCCTGTACTGCAAGGAAACTTCGACCTGAGTTTCGTGCAGATCGGCTTCATCACTCTGGCGTATCAGTTCTCCGCCTCATTGCTACAACCGTTGGTGGGACGCTATACCGATCGTCGGCCGCTCCCCTACTCCCTGCCTATGGGCATGAGTTCGACTTGTTGCGGCTTGATTTTGCTCTCTCTGGCAGGCAATTTCGCTACGGTATTGATCGCCGCCATGCTCGTCGGGATCGGCTCTTCGGTCTTTCACCCTGAATCGTCCCGCGTGGCACGCATGGCGTCATCAGGGCACCCTGGCCTTGCTCAATCCATCTTCCAGGTGGGCGGGAACGTGGGCTCGTCCATCGGACCGCTGCTGGCCGCGTTCCTCATCGTGCCGCGTGGCCAAGGGAGTGTGGCCTGGGTGGCGGTGGCTGCCCTGGTCGGCATCGGCATCCTGCTGGGTGTGAGCCGTTGGTATGCTGCTAACCTGACCAACGCACGTGGGCGCAGCTCGTTGCACCAGGCAGACAACGGGCTCGGTCGCCGCGAAGTTCGCAGCGCCATGACTGTGCTCATGGTGCTGCTCTTCAGCAAATACTTTTACCTTGCGAGCGTGAGCAGCTACTTCACGTTCTTCCTGATCGATCGCTTCAGCCTCGATGTGCAGCAGTCACAGTACGCGTTGTTCGTGTTTCTGGTGGGGGTTGCGACAGGCACCATGGTGGGAGGACCTATCGGGGACCGCGTCGGGCGCAAGCGCGTGATCCTGGGCTCCATCCTCGGCACGGCACCTTTTTCCCTGCTGCTTCCTTATGCCAACCTGCACTGGACGCTGATCCTGGTCTTTTGTGCGGGCTTCATGCTTGCATCGGCCTTCCCTGCCATCATCGTGTACGCACAAGAATTGATGCCAGGCAAGACTGGTACGGTGTCGGGACTCTTCTACGGTCTGGCGTTTGGCCTGGGCGGTATCGGTGCCGCGGTGCTGGGAAAGCTGGCGGATGCGACCAGCATTACCTTCGTCTATCACGTATGTGCGTTCCTGCCACTGCTTGGGCTTGCGGCATTCCTGCTCCCCGACATGCGGCAGCGTAAGGCATGAGCGGCGCACACCACCGCGCAGCATTCTGGCTCACGGGGGCGAGTCTGCTGCTGCTCGCAGCCAATTTGCGCCCGCTTTTTTCCAGCATGTCGGTCCTCTTGCCGGACCTTTCCCAAGGGCTGGCACTGAGTAATGCACAGGCAGGTTATCTCACGACACTCCCGGTACTCTGCATGGGGCTTTTCGCGCCCTTCGCGCCGCGGCTTGCACAGCGCATCGGCATCGAGCGTACCCTGCTGTTCGTCCTGATCTGCATCGCGTTAGGCACGGCCCTGCGGGGGATCATTGGTGCAACGGGCCTTTTCGTCGGCACGGCGCTGGCGGGAGCCGGCATCGCCATGGGCAACGTCCTGCTGCCCAGTCTGGTCAAGCGGGATTATTCCCGATACGCGGCGCTCATGACGGGTCTTTACACCATGAGTCTGGTTGGTGGTGCCGCGCTGGGCGCAGCAGCCACTTTGCCGCTCTCGCACCACCTTGGGATGACCTGGGAAGGCGGACTCGCCATGTGGGTGGTCCCTGCACTGCTTGCCATTTTCGCCTGGGCGCCGGTGGCCTTGCATGCGGGAGGCCAGAATATTAGCCGACAACACATCTTGCCGGTACAGGGGTTGCACGGCGACCGTCTGGCCTGGGCTGTCACGCTTTTCATGGGCATCCAGTCGGCGCTGGCCTATAGCGTCATGGGCTGGATGGCGCCCATTCTGCGTTCGCGCGGGTTCAGTGGAACCGAGGCCGGTCTGGTCACCTCCGTCTCCATTCTTCTGCAAGTGGTGTCGTGCTTGTTGACGCCCATGATTGCAGGCCGCTTTCGGGAGCAGCGCTGGCTGGCAGTTTCCCTGGCACTGATCGCCACTTTGGCCCTGATGGGCATGGTAGTCGGCCCGCTTGCTCTCATCTGGCCGCTGGCCATTGTCCAGGGGGTCGGGCAAGGCGGCATGTTCGCACTGGCGCTGATGCTGATCGTATTGCGCTCAAAAGACGCCCACGTGGCCGCGCATCTGTCCAGCATGTCTCAGACTACCGGCTACATCCTGGCCAGTCTGGGACCGCTCCTGATTGGTCTGCTGTATCAGTGGACAGGCAGCTTTCACGCCACCACAGGCCTGCTGGCCATTCTGGGATTGGGGTCGGCGCTGGCGGGTTGGTATGCGGGACGCAATGCCTTTGTTCGGGCGACGGTGGTCGAACCCTCTGCCTCTTGAGGATACTCACAAGGCCTGTACTCCCGATAAAAAGACCTGCTGCACCGTGAGTTCAGTGCAGCAGGTCTTTTTATCGGCAGCCAAAGGCCAAAGGAGAGCTGCGTGCTTACAGTCCCGCGCGTGAGAACACGAGCGTTGCGTTCGTACCACCGAAACCAAAGCTGTTGGACAAGGCCGTCTGGACCTTGGCGTGAGCCAGGGGTTCACGCAAAATGTTCATGCCTTCGGCGGCAGGGTCGAGCTTTTCGATGTTGGCGGAGGCAGCCAGAAAGCCATGCTTCATCATGAGCAGCGAATAGACCGCCTCGTTGACGCCAGCGGCACCCAGTGCGTGTCCGGATAGCGATTTGGTAGAGGCAATATGGGGCTGCTGTGTCCCGAATACCTCGCGGATGGCTGCCAGTTCCTTGGTGTCACCCACGGGCGTGCTGGTTCCGTGGGTATTGATGTAATCCACGGGGGTGTGCACTGTTTGAAGCGCCTCGCGCATGCAGCGCATGGCACCTTCGCCAGAAGGAGCCACCATGTCGTAACCGTCCGAGGTCGCACCATAGCCAACGATTTCAGCCAGGATGTTGGCACCGCGAGCCTTGGCGTGTTCGTATTCTTCGACCACCACGATACCGCCACCGCCTGAGATCACGAACCCGTCGCGATCTGCGTCGTAAGTGCGTGAGGCTCGCTCGGGGGTGTCGTTGTAGCGCGTGGACAGGGCCCCCATGGCGTCGAACATAAAGGACAGGGACCAGTGCTCTTCTTCTGCACCACCGGCAAAGACAATGTCTTGCCGCCCAAGCTGAATCTGCTCGGCCGCGTTGCCAATGCAGTGCGCGCTGGTCGAACACGCCGAGCTGATGGCGTAATTCACGCCTTTGATCTGTGCGCCCGTGGCGAGGCAGGCAGAGACACCGCTGGCCATGGCCTTGGTGACCATGTAAGGCCCCACCCGGCGCACCCCTTTTTCGTGCAGCGTCTGGATACCCTCGTGAATGGAGGAATGCGAAGCCCCGCCGGAGCCCACAATGAGCCCCGTGCGTGGGTTGGAGACCTGGTCGGGCGTCAGGCCCGCGTCCTGGATGGCTTCTTGCATGGCGAGCCAGGCGTACGCATGGCCGTTGGCCATGAAGCGCGACAGCTTGCGATCGATGAGGGCCAGTGCGTCAAGATGCACGGACCCAGCCACCTGCGAACGCAGGCCCTGCGCTGCGTATTCAGGCTGGAAAGTGATACCGGAACGACCTTGCTGCAGGCTTTCGAGTACTTCAGTCTGGTTATTGCCCAGGCTGGAGACGATACCCATGCCGGTGACGACCACACGACGCATGATCGGATCTCCTAGAAATTGTCAGTACGTGTGAACAGCCCTACCCGGAGGTCGTGCGCCACGTAGATCTCGTGGCCATCGACCTCCATGCGGGCGTCGGCGAAACCCATGACGAGCTTGCGCATCATGACGCGCTTCATTTCAATGTGGTAACGCACAAGATGCGCGGTGGGCAAGACCTGCCCTGTAAATTTGACCTCGCTCACTCCCAGAGCACGGCCACGACCTTGGCCGCCACAGCAGCCCAGGAAGAACCCGACCAGCTGCCACATGGCGTCGAGGCCGAGACACCCCGGCATCACCGGATCGCCTTCGAAGTGGCAGCCAAAGAACCAAAGATCAGGACGGATATCGAGCTCGGCAATGATTTCTCCTTTGCCGTGCGCGCCTCCCTTGTCGTCGATATGAACGATTCGGTCGAACATCAACATGGGCGGCAGCGGCAGCTGCGCGTTCCCGGGGCCAAATAGTTCGCCCCGGCCACAGGCCAGCAGTTCATCAAAGTTATAGCTGTTTTTTTCCATGGTGTTCCGTCAGGATCTGATCGACATCCGATCTGAAAAACTAGGCAGAAGATTCAAATAAGCTAAGTAGTATAACGCGACGTCCTTGGGGAGCCGTTTCACCAAGTTCGGCATGGCGCGCAGCTCTTCAGTGTACGGATGACCCAGGTGCCTCTTGCATCGATGAGGCGCACCAGCGAGTATGGAGCCTGCGGCATTCTCGTCCCGACTTCAGCTGTCATCAAGGCTTCTGCGCCATGTGTATCGCCTATCTGTCCATCGGTCACGCCCAGTGGCCACTCTTGATCGCCGCCAACCGCGACGAATTCCACGCACGCCAGAGTGCGGTAGCCGCCCCCTGGCCCGATCACCCCGAGGTCGTTGCAGGGCGCGACCTCGTGGCCGGCGGCACCTGGCTTGGCTGGACCTTGCAAGGGCGCTACGGCTTGCTGACCAACTACCGCGAGCCCGGCAGGATGGCCAGCCCTTCGGCCCCCTCGCGCGGCGTGCTGGTTCGTGACTTCCTGATCGGACACGACACTGCAAAGGCTTATGTGGCTGCGATCGCAAGCCATCTCGATGATTGGGCAGGATTCAACCTGATCATTGGCGATCGCTTGGGCGCCTGGTATTTGAGCAACCGCGATCCTTCGGGCCGTCCGCGTCTGCTTGATCCGGGCCACTACATCCTTTCGAACCACTTGCTGGATACTCCATGGCCTAAGGCCCGGCGCTTGCGCAAGAACCTCGAAGCCGTGCCGGCCGACGGCTGGGCCAAAGACCCTGACACTATTTTCAGGATCCTGCACGACACTACACAAGCTGAGTCTTCCGAGTTGCCCGAAACTGGAGTTTCAGACGATCTCGAGCTGCTCTTGAGCAGTCCTTTTGTGGTGAGCCCGGCCTATGGGACGCGATGCTCCACCTTGGTAGCTGTCCCGCAAAATGGCACCGCCCTCTTTAGCGAGCAGTCCTACGGCCCAATGGGGGTGCTCACCGAGCGCCATGATTGGCGGGTGCAACAGGCGGACTAAAATAGCGCTTTATCCTTTGAAGAGATTGCATCATGAGTTCAGGCCTTGCCAGCCAAATCACCGAAGCCGTCAAGACAGCCATGCGTGCGCATGACAGTACGCGCTTGTCGACCCTGCGTCTGCTCCAGGCGGCCATCAAACAAAAGATGGTCGACGAGCGCATCGATCCCGACGATGTGGCGATTCAGGCCATCATCGAAAAGCAGGCCAAACAGCGTCGCGAGTCAATTGCGGCCTACGAATCTGCAGGGCGACCTGATCACGCCGCACAAGAGCAGGCCGAACTCGAAATCCTGAAAGAATTTCTGCCTCAGCAGGCCAGCCCAGAAGAAGTCGCTGCAGCAGTCGATGCCGCAGTCGAGCAGGTTCGGGCCAAGGGCTTGCAAGGTGGTGCCGCCATGGGAGCGGTGATGGGCCAACTCAAAGCGGCACTTGCGGGCCGGGCCGACTTGTCCGCTGTTTCGGCACAGGTGAAATCCCGCCTCGCCAGCTAGTGTGGCTACCCGGCGACTGCTTCGTGGATCTCGGTGGGGCGCAGGGGCTCACCCACGCGCAGCCGCTCGACCAGATCCGGGTTGCTGACGAAAGCTTTGCCAAAGGCAACGGCCTCGCCCAAGCCTGCCTCAATTGCAGTCAGCGCCGACTGTGCGTCATAGCCTTCGTTCAGGATGAGTGGCCCGCCAAAGGATTCGCGAATCACAGGCGTCAGCGCATCTTGGCCAGAATGTTCGCGTACACAGACAAATGCCGCATGGCGCCGCCCAAGTTCCCGGGCGACGTGGCTGAAAAGCGCGGTGGGGTCCGAATCGCGCATATCGTGGCGGTCGCCTCGAGGTGACAGGTGCAGCCCGACCCGACCAGCCCCCCAGACGCCTATGCAGGCATCAACGATCTCAAGCAAGAATCGGCAGCGATTGGCGATTGACCCGCCGTATTCGTCTTGCCTGAGGTTGGACCCGTCATGCAAAAATTGATCAATGAGGTAGCCGTCGCCCGCATGAATCTGCACACCGTCGAAACCGGCTTGCCGGGCGTGTCGCGCCGCAAGGTCGAAGTCGCTGACGACTCGCCGTATTTCTGCAAGATGCAAACTGCGAGGAACCACGAATCCCCCCGGCCCCGCACAGGCAACGGCGCTGGGAGCCACTGGCATCTCACCGCAAAGATATTCCGGGTCCGATACACGGCCCGCGTGCCACAGGCGCAGAAAAATACGCCCCCCGTGGTCATGCACTGCGTCGGTGACTGCATGCCAGCCCTGCACCTGCGCAGAATTCCAGATGCCCGGCGTATTTGGGTATCCCACACCCAGCGGCGACACGGACGTGGCGTCCGTGATGATGAGTCCCGCGGTAGCGCGGCGCGCGTAATACACGCGTGCGTCGTCGCCTGGCACGCGCATCCGTACAGCACGCAGGCAGGCCGTCGGTGCCATGATGATACGGTTGTTCAGCGCCACATCGCCGATCTGCAACGGGTCAAACAAACTAGTCATATCACGCAATGAGAACAAAGCGGAGAAACGGCGGTTCAACGCAAATTTTTGTTGCAATGCACAACCGAAACACCGAAAACTTTTGAAAATCCATCAGGGTTTTTACCAGATTTTTACGGCAATGGCTATGCCAAAGTACTTATCTACACTCAAGCATGCCGCTGAAGCCGCTGTTATTTTCTGCACATCCGAGTAACGGGCTGGCAAGGCGCCTATGTCATACTATGGCCTCTTCCAAAATTACCCCCCATAGGACCTGCTCATGGTGTTTTCCATCGCACGGCAGGCAGCCTTTTGTGCTGCTATTGCCTTCGCCAGTCTGGCCACTGCCGCAACGGCGGCGACCCTGAAGATCGGTACCGAAGGGGGTTATCCACCCTGGAGCATGGTCGACGCCAGTGGCAAAGTAACAGGTTTTGACGCAGACGTCGGTCATGCCTTGTGCAGGAAACTCGACATGAGGTGCCGGTTCATCGTGCAGGCTTTCGACAGCCTGATTCCGTCTTTGCAGGCCGACCGGTTCGATCTGATCATCTCGGGGCTTTCGGTCACGGCTGAGCGTGCAAAGGCCATCGCCTTCAGCATCCCGTACGCCACGGAAGACTCGGCCTTCGTCCTGCCCGCCGACAGTCCCTTCGTGAAGGCGCCCGACCAGGCTGCCTTGCTCAAGGATCTGGCTGGCAGGACGGTGGGCGTACAAGGCGGCACCACGCAAGGTGCGTTCTTGCAGAAGCACGCTCCCGACATCAAGCTCAAGACCTACGAAACCCAAGATCAGATGCAGATAGACCTGTCTGCTGGCCGCCTGGATGGTACCTTCTCCGAGGTGACGCCACAGAGCCAATTTCTGAAGACCGCGGGCAAGGGGAAGTTCGCCCTGGCGGATGTCGTCATCAAGAGTAGCGCCGACCCGGCCATTCTGGGCCAAGGCATTGGCGCCGGCATCAACCTCAAGAACACGGTGCTCAAACAGAAGGTCGACAAAGCACTGTGCGAGCTGATCACTGACGGCACCATCAAGGCCTCCAGCGAAAAGTGGTTTGGAGTCGATCTGTCGAACTACAAGGCCTGCAAATAAGCTCTGAACCACAGGTCAGCCTGCCTTGCAGGCTGATCCAGTCGCCGCCATGACCTCTTCCTTGTACGATATTCTCAGTGCCGGCTGGGGCGGCATGTTGCTGCGCGGCGCCGGCATGACGATATTCATCAGCCTGTGCGGTATTGCGCTCGGTATGACTATCGGCATTGTGGGGGCAACGCTCAAGACGCGTGGCAGCTTCGTGACACGCGGTCTGGTCAGCCTCTATACGCTGATCATACGGAGCATTCCAGAGCTGCTCATCATCTATTTGCTTTTCTTCGGTACGGTGCAAGCGGCTTCAGACCTTGCGGACTGGCTGGATTGGGATGCATTGGTCAGCTCGGTATTCCCAGTTCTCATCGGCATTTTGGCGATTGGTCTCATTTCCGGGTCGTACAGCGTCGAAGTCTTTCGTGGTGCCTTCAAGGCCATAGACCCGGGCCAAATCGAAGCCGCACGCGCCATCGGCATGAGCCGGCGCCAATGCCTGTGGCGCATCACGCTGCCGCAGCTCTTTTGGTATGCGCTGCCCGGAGCCAACAACGTCTGGCAGGCGGCGCTTAAGGACACTGCCCTTATCTCCCTGGTGGGGCTCGTGGAGCTCATGCGTGCCGCAGTCCTGGGAGCGGCAGCCACCCGTGCATCGTTTACCTTGTACCTGCTGGCAGGCGCGCTGTATTTTTTGATTGGTGCCGGCAGCCAAGGCCTGTTTGCCTTGGCAGAACGTCACTTCGGGCGCGGCATGAAAGGGTCTACCTCATGATGGGACTCTTCGAACGAGCGGTCCCTGTTCTGATGCAAGGGTTCTGGATCACCCTGCGCATCGGGCTGTTTTCCATCCTGTTCGCATCGTTGCTCGGGATGGCTGCTGCGTTGATGCGTACCTCGTCCCACCGCATGCTCTCGGGTATTGCTTTTGCATACAGCACGATTTTTCGGGGTACGCCGCTGCTCATCCAGCTCTTCTTGCTCTACTACGGCGTTGGCACGCTCGATTTCGTGCATAGACAACCCGCGCTGTGGTGGCTGTTCAGCGACGGCGCACGGTGCGCCATTCTAACCATTGCGCTCAATAGCGGGGCGTACATGAGCGAAGCGCTACGGGGCGGGCTGCAATCCGTACCTGCGGGTCAAGTCGACGCCGCCCGCGCCTGCGGCATGACGGCTCTGCAGATCTTCCGCCGTATCCGGTTCCCCCTGGCGCTGAGGCAAGCCTTCCCGGCCTATAGCAATGAGCTGGTCCTTGCCATCAAGGGCACCAGCCTGGCCTCGACCATTGCCGTCATGGAACTCACCGGTTTTGCCCGTCGTCTCATGAGCCAGAGCTTCCTCATCGTGGAAACTTTCGTCGTGGCGGGGGTGCTGTATCTGGCCATCAACGTGACGCTGCTGGGCTGCGCCTGGCTGGTGGAGCGGTGGATGTTCAAAGTACAGGGAGAAACCCGTCAAGGCGTAAAGGAAGCGTTCTAGAGTACGCGCGCCACCGCGTGTGCCAGATGCTGCAGCTCGTGCGAGTTCCGGTCTCGGGGGCGAGGCAGGTCTACGCGCTGATCAAGCTTGATGCACGCGGGATGCCCGCCCAGCACGATGACCCGATCAGCGAGATAAACCGCCTCTTCGATGTCGTGCGTCACGAAAACGACGGCCTTGCGAGTGCGTTGCCATATCGCGAGCAATTCGTCTTGCAGTTTCTGCCGGGTCATGGCGTCGACGGCACTGAATGGCTCATCCATAAGCAGCAACTTGGGGTGCACGGCCAGGGCTCGCGCAATGCCGGCACGCTGCACTTGACCGCCCGAGAGCTGATGAGGCCAGCGGTCCGCCAGGTCTTCGATCAGCGTCAGTGACAATACTTCGCGCACGCGCGCCGCGCGTTCTCCGGGTGTCAGTGCCAAGCCCTTGAGGCCGTAGGCGACATTGTGACGCAGGCGCCGCCACGGCAGAAGGCGGGCATCTTGAAATACGAACGCATAGCCTCGTTCGGCTCCAGTATGTGCAATATCGAGGCGAATGCTTCCTTCCGTAGCCGCTACCAGCCCAGCAACGCAGCGCAGCAGGGTGGATTTACCGACTCCGGATTCTCCGACGATGGCAATGAATTCGCCCGGTTCAACTTGCAGGTTGAGATCCTGAAAGACGGGACGCTTCGCATCGGCGTAGGCGTAGCCCAGATGTGAGATGCTTACGAGGGGCGCCATTGGAGCACCCTTTTTTCAATTTGCATGAAACTTACGTCGCATAGCGTGTAGATCAACGAAATCACCAGCATGTAGACCACGACGGCATCGTAGGCCCCTACCCCCGCCGCCGCGTTCATCTCTTGCCCCATCCCGGGCACTCCCAGAAGCTCTGCCGCCACCAAGGTCATCCAGGCCTGCCCGACGCCCGTGCGCATTCCCGCAAAAATCCCAGGTAGGGAGGCTGGCAGAGTCACCTGGAGGAAGCGGACAAGATGGCCGTCCTGGCGAAAGGCCCGAGCCAGTTCGTAGTACTTTGGGTCCACGCCTCGGACGGCGGAGTACGTCGCAAAGTAATTGACCCAGAAAACGCCAATGGCAATGACGAACGCCGCCCCCGCGTGGCTGACTTTGAACCAGGCAATCGCGAACACGACCCAGGCTAGCGGCGGAATGGGCCGAAGGACCCGTACCAGCCAGCCCAGCAAGGCGTCAGCTCGCCGCGACAGGGCGGCGACTGCGGCCACGGCGAGCCCGAGGACTGTGCCCATGAAGAGCCCCCACACATAGTGGACGAGGCTGGACTCGATCGATGGAACAAGACGGCCGGACGACCATTCCGCAAGGAAAGCGGCGGGGATTCGGAAGGGATCTGGAATGGTGCCGTGTTTCGCCCAGCCTGTCGCCTGGGCAAACTTCCAGATCGCGACAAAAATGATCAGCCCGATCAGACCCGAAAGCGCTCTGCCCAATGGGTGATTGGTCAGAAAAATCGAGGTCCGGTGCAACATGAATCAGTGACTTGCCTTTGAAGAACCAGCCGACGCCTGCCGGATTGCCTCGTCATAGAACTGCGTATCGAACAGGGAGGGCACATCCAGCGTCCCTTTCAGGGTACCGAGTTTACGCTGGAAGTCATACATTTCTTGTGTCGCCTTGAGGATGCGATGGGGATCAGCAGAAAACTGGTCATGCGAACGCTTTAAGGATTCCAGCACGAGTTTCGGCGCGAGACGGCCTCCGCCCACATACTTTTGCACGGCCGACGCAACCTCATCGGGATGTTCTCTCAACAGTTCCGTAGCTTGAACCTGGGCGGTGACCAGCTGCTGCACGAATTCCGGCTTTTGCTGAATCAGCTTTTCACGCACGGCGAGCACTGCACCCGGCTGATTGGGAAACATGGTCGAGCCATCCGCCACAACCTTTGCATCCGGCTGGCGTGCCAGCACCGTGCTGATGATGGGCTCCAGGATGGCTGCACCGTCCACCGCTCCGGTCAGCAAGGCCTGTTGCGCCTGAGCAGCCCCCTGATAGATGACCTGCACGCTGTCCGGTTTCACCTTGAGTACGTTCTGCAGCCAGTATTGCAAGACGACATCGGGAACGGAACCGCGTGGGAAGGTGGTGATGACCGGTTTGTGACCCTTCTCTTTTGTGAAGCGTTCAAACGCAGTCTGAGGGCTTCCGCTTTTGAAGTAAGGTGCCAGATCGCCCAGGGCAAGAAAACTGATCTGACTGATGATGTTGGTCGCCACAACCTTGAGATCGGCACCTTTGGATTTGGCTACCATCACGGGGCCGATGCCCACGTAGGCCACGTCGAGCTGGCCCGCGAGCAGTGCCTGGACGATCTCCGGCCCATCCTGAAACTCGATGAGCTTCGTGTCGGCCAGTGGGTTCTGTGCGGTCTTCTGCCCCAGGATGGCGAACACCTGCGAGTCGGGGATAATGGGCATATAGCCCACTTCGACGGGTGACGCCGCGTAGGCGTTTGCCGCCAGGGCGAGTGTGGCAATGGCAATCAAGGAGCGGCGAAAGACAGGAAACATGGTCAACAGTTATATGGAAGGCACGACTTGTGCGCCACATAATCATAATCGTGGGTTTCTTGTCGTTATATATACTTAAGTAATAAGAATATATGGCCTGGGGGCTCAGTGCGGAGACTCGCGCCACTGCGCCACTTGCACGCGCAAAGCCTTGCGGATGACCTTCCCTGTCGTGGTCATCGGCAGCTCATCAACGAAATACACTTCGCGCGGATATTCGTGGGCTGCCAATCGGGTGCGCACGTGGTCCTGGATGGCGCTTCGCAACGCATCATCACCCTGTACGCCATCGTTGAGCACTATCACCGCTACCACGATCTCGGTGCGCTGAGCGTCGGGAGCGCCCACCACAGCCACCATCTTGACTGCCGGATGCTGAAGGATGCAGTCTTCGATCTCTCCCGGCCCGATGCGGTAGCCCGCCGAAGTGATGACGTCGTCGCTACGCCCCACGAAGTGCACGTAGCCCTCTGGGTCCACGGCCCCGGTATCGCCGGTGATGAGCCAGTCACCAATGAATTTTCGCTCGGTGGCCGATTCATTGTTCCAATAGCGCAGGAACTGAACGGGATTGGGGCGATGGACCGCAATGTGCCCTTGTTCCCCGGCAGCCACCACGTCTCCGGCGTCATTCACCACCGCTACTTGCATCCCGGGGACAGGCTTGCCGATCGCCCCTGGACATACTGGAAACAGGTCGGCGCACGAAGAAATGGTCATGTTGCATTCAGTCTGGCCATAAAACTCATTGATGGTCAGCCCGAAGGTACGCTCCCCCCATGTCAGCAGTTCATGTCCCAGGGATTCACCGCCGCTTGCTACCGACCGCAGCTGGTAACGCCAGCGCTTTTCAGGGCTCTGAAGCGTTCGCATCATCTTCAATGCGGTGGGGGGCAGGAAGGTGTTGCGTACCTGAAAATCCTGCAGGAGCTGGAACGCTCCTTCGGGAGTGAATTTCTTGAACCGATGTGCCACCACTGAGATCCCGTGGTGCCAGGCGGGCATGAGCACATCGAAGAGCCCGCCAATCCAGGCCCAGTCTGCTGGCGTCCACAGCCGGTCGCCTTCTTGAGGTAGCAGATTGTGTGAGATTTCGACCCCCGGGAGATGCCCCAGCAGAACCCGGTGCGCGTGCAGGGCACCTTTTGGCTGCCCCGTCGTTCCTGAGGTGTAAATGATGACGGCTGGGTCGTCTGCCAGCGTGTCGACGGTGTGCAGATCAGTCCCGTGTTTGGCCATTTCACGGTGCAGATCCAGGGTCCCGGACTGCGCCCCGTCGATGGTGAGCACTACCCGAAGGTCAGGCAGAGCCTCGCGAATGCCTGCGATTTTCGCGGCGCCCTCTGCATTGGTGACTACCACTCGGGTGCCGCTGTCGGCCAGCCGAAACTTCAGCGCTTCGGCACCAAAAAGAGTGAACAGGGGCAATGCGATACAACCGATGCGGTAGCACCCAACATGCGCAAACGCCGTTTCAGGCGCCTGTGGAAGCAAAATGCCGACACGCTCGCCAGGCTGCACACCTTGTGCAAGCAGGAGTCGCCCAAAACGCGCAGATTGCTCATACATCTCACCGAACGTGTAGTTCCGGGCCTTGCCCTGATCATCGATGAAAACGAGTGCGAGGCGATCGGGTTCTTTCTCGGCCCATTTGCCGCAGACGTCGTAGCCAATGTTGTAGTGCTCGGGAACCTGCCACTGGAAGCGGCGGCAAGCGTCTTCATAGCTACTGGGTGATGACGGCAACATGACGTGTTTGCTCCTTTGGTCTTTGAGTGAGTTCTTTTGTCGACGCGGTGTACGGCAGGGCACACAGCTCGGGCTGATGCTGCATCGCCTGCTCCCCTGCCCTTATTGCACCCCCGCGACAGCGCGTGCAGCCACCTCCGCATTGTGCGCGGACCCCACGCCAAATGCCAATTGCTGTTCACGTACCGGTGCCGTGTAGCCTGGCGCAGCGAGCATGGTCTGACCCACCACCAACGCAAGTCGCAGCCCCGGATGGTTGGCGGTCGCCTCGCGAATCTTGCGCAGGCCCTCGCGACTGAGGATGAGCACGAGAATGCCGCCACCCGCCTGATCGGTAGCTGACTGAATCCCGACGAGATCTCTGCGATCGATGATGGCCTCGGTACGCACGTACAGCTCGCCCGAAGGCTTCAAATGGACCGGAACCCAGCCCGCATGGGGATGCGTGTCCGAGAGAAACACCCGGAGCTGTTCTGCCGTGCGGCTTGGCGTGACGGGCTGCTGCGGTGCAGTGGAAGTGACATGCCGACCGCGCAAGGTAGTCACCGTATCCGAGGCCTGGAAGCCTGGAGACGACCCTAGCGGAAGACCCTGACAGCCCGCAAGGGTCAACGCACTTCCCACCAGCAAAAGCCTGGCCGCCCATGTCCATTGACTCATGCTGACCTCCTCCAAGAATATTGATCTTCGAACCTTGTCATGCGCCGGCAGCCCAGTCTGCGTCGTTTGCAAAAGTTTGAACGCCAGACCCTGCACCACAACCGGCGGAGCAATCTTTCGGATGAGACGCCCCTTGTTCCAACGTGGTTATGACAGGTCATGAAGGCTCAGGTTAGCACTGTGCTTTTACGTTCGAGTGACGAGCTGCAACGAGCCTGCGCCCCTGTCTCTGCTCTGCCCCACACGACGGCGACGTGGCAAGCTATGCGATAATCCCGCTTTCTTCGCCAGACGCGCCAGCGTCACGGCAGCGAAGAACACGGGCCTCTAGCTCATGCCTGGTTAGAGCAGCGGACTCATAATCCGTTGGTGCCGAGTTCGACTCTCGGGGGGCCCACCATTGCGCTCATTTGCAGTTACTTTTTGGGGTGCACCCCAAAGCACTGGTCCAGCGTCGGAAAGGTGCCTTCTCGCACCGCTTTTGCATATTGCTGGGCGGCCTCACGAATCACCTGGCCTGCGTCACCAAAGCGGTAGGCAAATTTTGGAATGCGATCCCCACTCAGGCCCAGGATGTCTTCGGTGACCAGAATCTGGCCGTCGCACTGAGGTGAGGCGCCAATGCCAATGGTCGGAATCTTCAGCGCTTCGGTAATCCGTCTTGCCAACGGCTCGCTGATGCCTTCCAGCACCACCCCAAAAGCCCCTGCTGCTTCCTGTGCCTGCGCGTCTTGCAAGATGCGCTGGGCGGCAGATTCATCCATGCCCTGAGCCTTGAAGCCACCCATGACATTCATGTACTGCGGCATGAGCCCCACGTGCGCAAGCACCGGGATGCCCCGGTCCACCAAAAAGCGTGTCGTGTCGGACAAGGCTACACCGCCCTCGAGCTTGACCCCCGCCACCCCACTGCCCGCCACCATCGAGGCCGCATTGGCAAAAGCCTGCGCGGGCGATTGCTGGTAGCTGCCAAATGGCATGTCCACGATGACACAAGCGTGCTCGGTGGCACGCACGACAGCCGCGGCGTGCCCCGTCATGGTAGCCACCGAAATGGATAGCGTATCGGGCAGCGCATAGCCCACCATGGCGGTGGAATCACCGATCAGGATGAGATCCAGCGACTCGTCGAGCAGGCGCGCAATCGGCGCAATATAGGCCGTCAGGGCCGCGATTTTCTGCGAACCTTTACAGGCCATCAATTGCGGGACCGTGACCCGCTGCGTCTGATTATGCACACTCATTGTGCACCTCCTTCAAGGCGTTGAGCCGACCCGCCTACTCGTTTGCATCGAGCGGCTTCCAGCGGTTGGCCCATTTGTCGAATACATTCACCAGCATGTTCAAGAGGCCCGCGATCAGAGCCAGCACGACCAGCGCAGCGAATACGCCACTGGTATTGAACTGCGCCGAAGAGTCGCTGATCAAGAATCCAAGGCCGCGGTTGGATGCCACCAGCTCGCCGATCACCGCGCCGATCAAAGCGTAGGGAATCGACATGCGCAGCCCTGTGAGCAGTCCCGCCATGGACGCCGGCAACGTCACCTTGAACGCGACATCACGCCGGGTACCGCCCATCATGCGCACGGCGTTCTTCAGCCCTTCGTCTACATTCTGCACCCCTGCCGCCGTACTGAGAAATACCAGGAAGAAGACCGAAATGGCCGCCAGCAGCACCTTCATGCTCAGGCCGATGCCAAACCAGATGATGAACAGCGGCGCCACCGCAACCTTAGGCACCGAATACAAGGCCAGCATGTAGGGAATGAGCACGTCCCAGAGGGGACGGACCGCCGCAATCAGATACGCAAAAATCGCACCGGCCAATGCACCCAGGGCAAATCCCAGCACGACCTCCTGGATGGTAATCCAGGCATTACGCCATAAAGTGCCGTCCAGCGACCATTGGATGAGCGATTGGGCCACCCCTTCGGGCGAACCAAAGAACTGCGGGTCCAGCACTGGGCCCGACAAGGCAGCCCACACGCCGAGGATCACGATCAGTGTGGCGATGCGCGCCACGTAGATCCAGACCGTGTGTCGATTGCGCTGCCACCAGGTGCGTTCGAGCGGAATCAGCAGAGGCCCATGATGGGTCGGCGTCGGTTCAGAGGGTGTCATGCCAGCGCTCCAGGATCATTGTGCTGCGCGCCGGATGGCGTCTGTCAGCTCGCGGTACAGGTGCAGATAACCCGGCTGTATGCGGATTTCGTCGCCATCTCGCGGGCGAGGGAGGTCAACCGCCACATCCAGCATGATGGAACCCAAAGGGCCCAACACCACGACCCGATCGGCCAAGACAAGCGCCTCTTCGATGTCATGGGTGACGAACACGACCGTACGGCCGCTCCCCGACCAGAGATCCAGCAGCTGCCGCTGCAGGTCGCTGCGCAACTGGGCATCGAGGGCCCCGAAGGGCTCGTCAAGCAGCAAGGTCTCAGGGCCGCCACACAGCATGCGTGCGATGCTCACCCGCCGGCGCATGCCCCCGGACAGCTCGCGCGGATAGTGGCGTTCGAAGCCTGCCAGGCCCACCTGTTCGACGAGCCGCTGCGCCTGCGCAGATCGCGTCGCCTTGTCGACCCCTTGGATTTCTTGCGGCATGGCGATGTTGTGCAATACGTCGCGCCAGGGCATGAGCGTGTCTTGCTGTGTGAGATAGCCCACACGGGTCAGGGGCCCTGACACGGGCTCGTTACGGTAGCGGATTTCGCCTGCCGTGACTGTCGTGAGACCCGCCAGCAAATTCAGCAACGTGGATTTTCCGCAGCCACTGCGCCCCAGCAAAACCAGGAAACTGCCTTCTTCGACCGTCAGATTGGCGCCCCGCAACGCCACGAGCTCCTGATTTTCCTTGCGGAAATGCTTGTGGACGTCGCTGACACGGTAGACGGCCGCCATCAATGCCCGCCCAAAACAGAGGCCAGCCACTTGGACGGCACCATGGTGGCATACGTTGGCGCTTCTTTGATCAGGCCCGACTGCAGGTTGAATTGAACCTCGGCATCGAATTCAGCCTGGCTGATTCCGGGTTGCGCCGGGATCTCGGTACGCAAGATGGAAAGCAGCCGGTCGATGGTGGCATCCGACATGGTGGGCCGATACGCCTTGAACAAGGCGCGCACTGCCTGCGGATCGGCCGAGTGGATGAAATGCTCGGCGTCGGCGACCCCAAGGACGAACGCGCGGACCTGCGGCCCTTTTTTATCGATCACACCCTGGGTCGTGAACACGACGCCGTGAACCATGTGGCTGATTTCAGGAACATCACCCCGTGTGGGCGAAATGTAGATGTTGCCAATGTGCGTCGCTTCAGCCTGCTGCCCTACGGGTTGCGGGAAGGACAAGGCATCCACGCGCTGAGTCTTGAGAGCGCCCAGGGCACCCGTCATGTTCGACCCCAGCGAGACCAGCGTGACGTCAGTCGACGACTTCATCCCCTGCAGACCCAGGAGGTAATCCACCAACGCCTGAGTACCGCTGCCCGGGCCCGTGATGCCGATCTTCTTGCCCTTCAATGACTTGATCTTGTCCGCCAATGTCGCTGTTTCGGGTGCCCCCGAAAAAGACGGGCCGGTGATGATGTCAACGTAGTAGGTGTTGACTAGCTGGGCAATCATGCGCGTGTCTTTATTGACGCGATACAGATTGAGCGGGTCAGTACCGTTGCCCCCCGCCACGTCGATGCTGCCCGACTGCAGCGCAGCAGCCAGTTTGGCGCCGGTGCCCAGCAAAGGGATGTCACCTACATGCAGGTCGTGCTTGGCAAAATAGCCTTGCTTCTTGGCCACGAAAATGGGAAAGAACGCGACGGAATCGCTGATCTGTCCTACATTGAGCGACAGGCTGGGCGGCTTTGCCGCATCCGCCGCGTGCGCGGCGGGAAGCGCAAAGGCACCGAGAAACCCCACTGAAGCAATCAAAGACACCAGAGTGCGTCGCACCCATGGCAGAGTCATTGCGTGCATGTTGGTCTCCTTGCGCCTGGTTCAGGCATCACCCCAGACGTCACGCGCAACTTCGACTACAAGGCGCAGCTTGGCGCGCTCGTCGTCGACCGACACTTTGTTGCCGTGCACCGTGCTGGAGAAGCCGCACTGCGGCGACAAGGCCAGCTGTTCTATAGGAGCATGCTTGGCCGCCTCGTCGATGCGGCGCTTGAGGTCATCCTTGGATTCCAGGGGGCTGAACTTGGTGGTCACCAACCCCAAGACAACGATCTTCCCTTTGGGCAGGAAGCGCAGCGGCCGGAAGTCGCCGCTTCGATCGTCGTCGTATTCCATGAAATATGCGTCCAGGTGCATTTCAGAGAGCAGGGCTTCGGCCACGGGCTCGTAGTTGCCCTCCGCGGCATAGGTGCTCTTGAAGTTGCCCCGGCACAAGTGCATGGCCAACACCATGTCTTTGGGTTTGTGCGCGACGACCCGATTGATGAATTTTGCATACCGATGCGGCAGTTCATTGGGGTCGTCACCACGCTGACGTGCAGCTTCGCGCATGTGTCCGTCGCACAGATACGCCATGTTGGTGTCATCCATCTGCACGTAACGGCAACCGGCGTCATACAGGCTATGCAGTTCTTGCCCGTAGGCCTTGGCCACGTCTTCGTAGAATTCGGGCTCCAGCTCTGGATACGCCTGCTCATTGATGCCGTGCCGACCCCCCCGGAAGTGCAGCATGGTGGGAGAAGGAATCGATACCTTGGGAGTACTGCCCTTCGAAAGCTGGCTGGACAGATATTGGAAGTCAGCGCGTTGGATGTCCTTCACGTGACGGACTTTGTCGACCACCCGAATGCCGGGAGGCAGCAAGTGTTCCTTGCCATCTTCGCCAATGACAAGCTTGGGGTCATCCGTGACCACGCCGCCCAGCTGCCGTAAAAAGTCCAAGTGGAAATAGGTGCGGCGAAACTCCCCGTCGGTGATGGACTTCAGCCCGATGT
Organism: Castellaniella sp.; assembly: GCF_036379515.1. Taxonomy (GTDB): domain Bacteria; phylum Pseudomonadota; class Gammaproteobacteria; order Burkholderiales; family Burkholderiaceae_B; genus Castellaniella. The sequence goes on along the minus strand of NZ_DASVGN010000038.1, from coordinate 11,331 downwards.
CTTCCTGGAAGTGCACGGCTTCGGTGATAGCGCGATCTTCGACCTGTCGCAACGCTGCCGCGTCGATTTCTCCTTTGGCGTGGCGGTCACGCGCCTCGAGCAGGTAATGAGGTCGCAGAAGGCTGCCCACATGATCAGCACGAAACGGAGGAATCGAACGGTTGGACATGGGTGGTCTCCTTGGCAAGTGTAAATTTGAAATGATCATACTCCGCCCGAGGCTGGGCATTCATCGGGTTTTGAGCAAACTCTTGCGGGAGTCGCCCACAACGTTCAGTGGACTGAAGCATGACCTGTGTTTCTTGATGGTAGCGGCAATTGACGAGCAAAAAAGCCTGTCAAGAATATGGGTTTACCCTGATTAAACTCGGGTTTGTACTATGATCGCGACATCAAATCACTGCTTTTTCAGGAAGATGTCATGATGGGTCATAAGCGCGGCGAGCCTCGCAAGGTGGTTTACAACTTCTTCGCTGGCTTTCGGCCAGAGGCCGAAAGCATGTTCGGCTGGTTGTGCCACGAAGGCCTCAACCCCGATTGGGATTACAAGCCCGTAGGGCGCATCGCACGCACTGGCATCACGTTGCCCGTGAGCCAGATTGGCCGCCTTCGCGATCTGCAAAAGTCGGACCCCAGCCGTTGGGGCGAGGCCCCCCACGCCGCCTGATCAAGACGTCGGAAACTCCGTTGCCAGGCTTCGATCGCGCCATGCCTCGAAGTCGGCCAGCTTCTCTTTCAGACGATCCACGCCTTTCTCCATGGCCATGGTACCCAAGGCCACGTTGCGAGGAGGTTCGTCCATTTTGCTCAAGGCAAAAATCAGCTCGGCGGCCCGGACAGGGTCACCGGGCTGATGGCCGCTGCCGTTGGAGGTCAGTTCAAGCCTGCGTGCAGTGGTCTCAGCGTAATCGGCAAGCACGCTGGGCGTCTGGTGCAATGAGCGTCCGGCCCAGTCGGTGCGATAAGGCCCCGGCTCAATGCAGGTGACACGGATGCCCAAAGGACGGCATTCGGCATGTAGGGAATCCGCCCAGCCTTCCACAGCGTGCTTGGTGGCAGCGTAATAGCCTGATGCGGCAAAGCCGGAGATGCCTGCCAAGGAAGTGATATTGATCACGTACCCCTGGTGGCGTTCGCGCATGCCAGGCAGTACCGCTCGGGTCAGGGCAAAGAGCCCGAATACATTGGTCTCGAATACGGCACGAATCTCGGTGTCGTCTCCTTCTTCGACTGAAGATTGGTAGCCGTAGCCTGCGTTATTGACGAGCACGTCGATGGCCCCAAAGCGCTGCGTCGCAGCGGCCACCGCCGCCTGGATCTGGTCCGGGCGCGTCACGTCCAGGCTCAACGCCAGGACTTGATCTTCATGGCCGGGCACCAGATCAGCCACACGCTGCCGATCTCGCGCTGTAACGACCACGCGTTCACCGTGCTTCAAAACCACCTGCGCCATCGCCCGACCGAATCCCGTCGAGCACCCAGTAATCAACCAGACCTTGGCCGTATCCTGCGCCATCGTGCTTCCTCGCTTCAATGCAGTGTGACGCAATCATTGTAGCCACTCGGCCCCGGCCGGCTTTCGACGGCCGTCCCGGGGCGCCCTCCGGCCGGATATAGCGCCAGCGTATGATGTCGGCCTCGGACTTCAAAACCTCCTCATGCTGGCATTGGCAATCTTCGTCATCACCCTAGTGCTGGTGATCTGGCGCCCGGGTGGTCTCAAAATCGGTTGGAGCGCCTTGGGTGGCGCCCTGGCCGCACTGCTCACCGGCGTGGTGCAGTGGAGCGACACCATCGTTGTCTGGCACATCGTCTGGGATGCCACCTTTACCTTCGTCGCACTCATCGTTATCTCGCTGATTCTGGACGAAGCCGGGCTCTTTGCCTGGGCTGCCCTGCACATCGCGCGCTGGGGACACGGACGAGGACCGAGGCTCTTTCTGCTGGTCATCGTGCTGGGGGCCGTGAGCTCCGCTTTCTTTGCGAACGATGGTGCTGCACTGCTGCTGACACCGGTCGTGATCGCCTTGCTTGCCCGCCTCAGGCTCGCTCCCAAGGCGACACTGGCCTTCATCATCGCGATAGGCTTCGTGGCCGACACCACCAGCCTGCCGCTCATCATCTCGAACCTGGTCAACATCGTCAGTGCCAACTACTTTGGTGTGGGGTTTGGCCGTTATGCCGCCGTGATGATCCCGGTGGACCTGGCGGCACTGGCCGCAACATTGGGAGTGCTGTGGATCGCCTTTCGCGGGGTGATCCTCACTCAGTACACCACCGGTGCGCTGGAGCCTCCGCGATCTGCCATCAAGGATCCACTGGTCTTTCGAGCTGCACTGCCTCTCCTTGCCGCGCTTTTGCTCGTCTACTTCGTCTCTCCCCGCTGGCACATTCCCGTGTCATTCGTGACAGGCAGTGCGGCAATCATACTGATGGCCATTGCGGGACGCTGGTGGCCACGGGGTCGGGCGGCCACCGTATCGGTTTCTGGGGTATTGCGTCACGCGCCCTGGCAGATCGTTCTGTTTTCCCTTGGGATGTACCTGGTCGTCTACGGCATGGGCAAAGCCGGTCTCACTGAATTGGGCGCTCATGCATTGACGTGGCTGGCTGCGCGAGGTGACTTTGCCGCGACCATTGGAACCGGGTTTCTGGCGGCCTTCGTAGCCTCAGTGATGAACAACTTGCCGTCTACCTTGGTGGGTGCGCTCGCCATTCATCATGCAGGTGTGGCCACCCACACCCAGGAACTGATGATCTACGCCAATGTGATTGGCAACGACTTGGGACCGAAATTCACGCCTATCGGCAGCCTGGCCACCTTGCTTTGGCTGCATATTCTGGCCAGCAAGGGACATCGCATCAGTTGGGGTCAATACATGAAGATTGGTCTCTTGATCACTCCACCGGTTTTGTTCCTGACCCTTGCTGCACTCTATCTATGGCTCCCCTTCTCGCTAGGCTGATACACTGACTCGGCACGGCTCAAGGGGGCCGCTGTCTTGTCTTCAATACGTGTGATACCAGAAATCCATGGAAATCTTTGATTACGACCAAGTGCTGCTGCTGCCGCGCAAGTGTCGGGTAAAAAGTCGCGCCGAATGCGACACCCACATCGAGTTCGGCGGGCACCGGTTTCGCCTGCCTGTCGTGCCGGCCAACATGAAAACGGTCATAGACCAAAATCTGTGCATCTGGCTTGCCGAGCACGACTATTTTTACGTCATGCACCGCTTCGACCTCGATAGCGTGGCCTTCGTGCGCGACATGAAGGCTCGCCACCTGATCGCCAGTGTCTCAGTGGGCGTCAAGCCTCGCGACGAAGCGACGATCGACGAACTGGCAGCACAGAACCTGGCGCCGGACTACATCACGATCGATATTGCTCATGGCCACGCCGATACCGTGCGCGACATGATTGGCCACATCAAGAAAAAACTGCCTCAATCCTTCGTCATTGCGGGCAATGTAGCAACCCCCGAAGCCGTCATCGATCTCGAAAACTGGGGGGCTGACGCCACCAAAGTGGGCGTCGGGCCGGGCAAGGTCTGCATCACCAAACTCAAGACCGGCTTCGGTACTGGGGGCTGGCAGCTTTCGGCGCTGAAATGGTGCGCCCGCGTGGCGACCAAGCCCATCATTGCCGACGGCGGAATCCGCAGCCATGGCGACATTGCCAAGAGCATCCGGTTCGGAGCCTCGATGGTGATGATAGGGTCACTGTTTGCCGGGCACGAAGAGTCCCCCGGCAAGACCGTGGAAGTCGACGGCCAACGCTTCAAGGAATACTACGGGTCTGCCAGCGACATCAATAAAGGCGAGTATCGGTACGTAGAGGGCAAACGCATCCTGGAACCAATCAGGGGGCACTTGGCCGATACATTGACCGAGATGGAACAGGACTTGCAAAGCTCCATCAGCTATGCCGGCGGCACCGTGCTCGCCGACGTGCGCAAGGTCAACTATGTGATTCTGGGTGGCAGCAATGCGGCCGAGCACCTGCTGATGTAAGGTTGGTCCACGAGGGGTAGGTCATCATTCCCCTCATTCCCCACCCTTTCCTGCTGCTGAGCCCGCCGGGCCGAATGCTACACTGGCGTCCCAACTTTGCCTGCGCCTGACGATGCCCACGCAAGAGCCCGAAGACAGTTACGTCCGCGTTGCCGTCCTGGTCATGCTGTGGCTGTCGTTGTTCGCGGGTGTCATCGCCACGCTGGTCCACTGGCTCAGTCCGGTCCACCACCTGCTGAATCTGGTCGTATCGCCCGTTGGAGTTGCCATCTTTGCCGGCCTGATCATCACACTGAGGCGGCACCCTTGGCGCTTGCAGGCGGTCTTGTACGTGGCGCTGGCCCTCGGGGCGCTGAGAGTAATCGCGCCGGCGTGGCTCTACATCTATCAAGCAGCATCGACGCCTGGCATACGACTGATCGACGTGCTGCCGCCGGTGGGATCATTGTTCGTGATCCTGCTGATGATGGTGATGATCTTCATCCCGGGTCATCGTGCTTTCATGGCGGCGCTGCTCTGCTGGCTGCCGGCTGCACTGCCGATACTGACTTACCTGGCGCTGCACCCCGATGAGATGTGGACCCCGCGTGGTCTGGACCTGCTGATGGCTTATGGGCCGGTCAGCCTCATGGTGGTCGTGCTGTTGCCGGTTCGACGCGGGCTGACCGATACGATCGAGCGAATGGAGGTCATGCTGCACCGTGACCCGGGAACCGGTATCTACAACCGCCGCCTGGGCGAACGCGTGCTCAGGGACTTGCTCAGCGACACCCGATCTGCCGGTTTGATCATGCTGGATCTGGATCACTTCAAGACAGTCAACGATACCTATGGCCACCCGGCCGGCGACCGGGTATTGCGAGCAGTTGCCGGGCGCTGCAAGGCGTTGCTACGCCCGGATGAATACGTCTCGCGTTGGGGAGGCGAGGAATTCCTGGTCCTCGTGCCGGGCATTGATGCGGCCGGCCTGCATATGGTGGCCGAGCGCCTGCAGCTGGCGATCGCACAGTTGTCGTTGGCACCGGTGCATCAGGTCACCGCCTCGTTTGGCGCCACGATGCTCGACGGCGCGGACAATTTTGATACTGCACTGCAGCGGGTCGATCGAGCCCTGTACGCAGCCAAGGCACAGGGCGGAAATCGCGTCGTGCTGGTCGAAGTCGCCCCTGCCGCAGCAGCAGCGTGAGCAAGAAGCAGGGGGAGTCTCGCCATCAAGCCCGAGCCTCGCGGCGCAGCAGTTCTCGTTTGCGATCCACGCCCCAACGATAGCCAGCCAGATCACCGTTGCGCCGCACGACGCGGTGGCAGGGAATGGCCACGGCGATAGGGTTTGTGGCGCAGGCCTGGGCTACGGCGCGCACTGCCTTGGCCGAGCCGATGCGCTCTGCGATCTCGGTGTAGCTTATGGTGGTACCGGGCGGGATCTCGCGCAGTGCACGCCAAACGCGCTCCTGGAAGGCTGTGCCCTGTATGTCCAGCGGCAAGCGCAAGCCAATCGAGGGCGCTTCGATGAAGCCGACTACCTGAGCGATCAATTGCTCGAATTCATTGTCACGGCCGATGAGCTCCGCCTTGGGGAATTGGTCTTGCAGATCGCGCACCAGACAGTCGGGATCGTCACCCAGCAAGATGGCGCAGATGCCGCGCTGGCTCTGGGCGACCAGGATGGCGCCCAGCGAGCACTGGCCCACCGCGAAGCGGATGACTGCGCCCGCACCGCCAGCTCGATAGTTGCGTGGATGCATGCCCAGCAACTGGCCAGAGGCTTCATAGAACCGGCTGTTGGAGTTGAACCCGCTGTCGTAGATCGCGCGGGTAATGGACGCGTCCGGGCTGCTCAATCCTTCACGCAGCTTGCGGGCGCGATAGGCCGAGCTGTACGCCTTGGGCGTCAGGCCCGTTTCGGCCTTGAAGAGACGATGGAAATGGAACGGGCTCATGCCTACCTTGGCTGCCAGATCGTGCAGCGAAGGCGGCGTCTCCGAAGCCTCGATCAGCGAGCAGGCCCGCGCTACCAGCGCAGTACGTTTAGCAGCAGTATCGCTCTGGTCGTCTTCGGTTTTGTGGGCAAGGGTCGTATTCATGGCAAAAGCCCCGTCAGTAACAATCACAAGGTCAGAGTACGCAGGACTTTCATCACCGACACTCCGATTCTTGCGGCCAATGACCGAGGCCGGTCCGCCGCCTGGTTGTGATACGCCGCTTGAATCAGCTCTCCATCGACCAGCGTGCGGCTTCGGCTGCATGAATCGCAGTCGTATCGAAAAGGGGAACGGACGAGTCGCCAGGCTGCACCAGTAGCGATATCTCTGTACAGCCAAGAATAATGGCTTGCGCGCCTTTGGCAACGAGGCGTTCAATAATCGCCACATACTGCTCGCGCGAGGCGTCTTTCACGATGCCAAGGCACAGTTCATCATAGATGATGCGGTGTATCACGACGCGATCCTGCTCCTCCGGGACAAGGACGCTCAAGCCGTGATCGCGTTCCAGACGCGCACGATAGAAGTCCTGCTCCATTGTGAAGCGAGTCCCGAGCAAGCCCACGGTATTCCGGTCGGCAGCCTTGATTGCTGCCGCAGTGGGATCGGCAATGTGCAGCAGCGGGATCGACACGGCTGCCTGCACCTGCTCAGCCACCTTGTGCATGGTGTTCGTACAGATCACCACACATTCTGCACCGGCCCGCTCCAAGGCTGTTGCCGCATCAGCCAACTGTTTTCCCGCAGTATCCCAATCACCAGCGTGCTGCAGTTCCTCAATGCCGTGAAAGTCGACGCTGAATAGGATAATTTTGGCCGAATGCAGCCCGCCCAGCCGGTTTTTGACTGCTTCATTGATCTGGCGATAATAGGGAACAGTGGATTCCCAACTCATCCCACCGATAAGACCGATCGTTTTCATATTGGTTTCAGTTGCTCAGGTTTTTTCATTGGAGCCGTCATTGTCTCGCTCCAGTGCTTGTTTCAAATGATGCAGTGTGCAAAGGGAGCGGCGGCGTCCGCCGGGCTTCCCGGACGAGACGATCACGCCTGATTTCGTCGATGAAGGCCCGCACTTTCAGCGGCATGTGCCGTGCCGACGGGAAGACGGCATGGATGTCCGATTCTGCGGGTGCCCATTCGGGCATCAACCGCACCAAGCGCCCGGAAGCCACATCACCGGAGATGGAGAAGTCCGTCAGCATTGCAAGACCGCCTCCCGCCAGGGCGGCCGCCCGGCAGGCATTCGCGGTGTTGGTGGCCAGCCGATGGTTGAACCGCACACGTCGAACCTGCCCGCGAGGCCCGCTGAACTCGTACGTCAATGGTTGGCTCAGTACCGATAACGCGATGAATGGTTGCGCAGCCGCTTCAGCCAGCGTGCCCGGCGTGCCGTTCCGAGCAAGGAAGTCGGGGCTGGCCACCAGCCACTTCGTGTAGCCGCCCAGGCGTATCGCGTGGTGGGTCGAGTCTGCCAGTGTCCCCAGGCGGACGGCGATGTCGATGTGGTCGGCGACCAGATCGAAGCGCCGGTCCGCGCACAGCAGGTCCACCTGCAGTTCGGGATATTTTTGCTGGAGTCTGACCAGAAAAGGGGTGATCACAGCGGCACCGTAGTCGATGGGTGCGGTCACGCGCAATGTCCCGCGCACCGTGCCCTGTGCGTTTCCGACAGCCTCGACGGCCGCGCCAATCTCTTGCAGGGCGTCACGGCTCCTCGTGTAGAATGCGGCGCCGGTTTCGGTGAGCGTGACTTGGCGTGTGGTGCGCACGAACAAGGTGGCCCCCAACTCGGCTTCCAGGCGTCGGATGTGAGTGCTCACCATGGTCTTGGCCATTCCGATTTCGCGTGCGGCGGCTGTAAACGACCCTTGTTCGACGACTGCGGCGAATACTGCCAACCGGTTGAGGTTGACCTTGGAGAACTTGTTCATTGTTCAATGAAAACGCACTATGTTTTTATGATTATCCCTCTTATGCCAAAAATGCAGTGGCAGTATTGTTGTCCTGAACGGAGCCCGGAGGCCTTCATGCGATGACGGTCTCTCGCCTGAGAAGCTTGCGGATTGGCGCATGGCCCCGGCTTTGGCGGAGCACCCTATCGATCATGCCTCTCAATTCCATTCCAGGCTGGATACCAGCCGAGTCCCCGTTTCACAACGGCGAAGACGAGGTGCATGACCGCCTCGGGATCCGCACTGCGATCGAGCAGCAGGTGCGGCGCGCCGGGATCCGCGATTATCTGACCGATCAGCATCGCGAGTTCTTCCCGCAACTACCTTACTTGGCAATAGGCCGCCTGGATGCCGATGGACAGCCATGGGCGTCCCTGCGCTATGGCGTACCCGGATTTGTGCACTCGCTGGATGCGCACACGTTGCGTATTGAGGGTTCCGCCGTCGAGGGAGACCCGGCGGGTCCGTGGCAGGTGGACGAATTTGTCGGGACACTGGGCATTCAGTTCCCGACGCGTCGGCGCAATCGAGTCAATGGTGTGTTGACAGCAGTGGATGCGCAAGGTGCCACCCTGAAGGTCTGGCAGACTTTCGGCAACTGCAAGAAGTACATCCAGGCGCGCACCTGCGAGCCTGCCGACATGGGGCCAACCGGCGTGGAACCCGATTCGGACCAGCTGAGCGACTCTGATCAGCTGCTCGTGGGGCAGGCGGACACCTTCTTCATTGCAAGCGCCAATCTTGACCCGCGCGCAGGGCTGGCGCGAGGAGCTGACGTGTCCCACAAGGGCGGGCGTCCTGGCTTTGTCCGCATGGATGATGAGCGGACACTGACGATTCCGGATTTTGTCGGTAATTCGTATTTCAATACGATTGGAAATCTGGTCCACCATCCACGCGCCGGCTTGCTGTTCGTTGACTTTGGGACAGGCGATCTGCTGTTTGCGGCAGCCCTCACCGAGGTGCTGTGGGATGACCCGCAGACTGCCGGTTTTGCGGGGGCGCTGCGTTTGGTGCGGTTCCACCTGCAGCGCGTACGACGCTGTCACCACGTGCTACCGTTGCGGTGGAGTGCGCCGCAATACGCGGATCAGCTTGCCCGGACGGGCACCTGGCAGGTCCCCGTGGCCGCCTGATTTCCGCTTGCGGCGTATGCAGCGGGCCCCATGTCTCAACCTGCTGAGCGAATGGTGTAATCAGTCATCACCGACTGGTCCTTGTCGCAGCCATCGGCTGGACCCCAGGCGTGTATTCTCCTGCTCGTGACGGTTTCTCACTCCCGCTCAATGGTTGTTTGCTGTTGAATGGCATTGATTTCATTCGGTAATTTTCTGCCAGACTTCGCCAATACCATCAAAAATACCCTTCTGGGGGTGCTGCTCAGCAAGGCTCGTGTCTGCGAGACATCGCTGGAGGCTGCATGCGCCGAAACCGCGTTATCCTGGGCCTGTCCAAAGGTTACCCAAGGACGCCTGTCCGGTTGATCGAATACCCTCCTGTCGATCTGAAACCCAGGATCCGCGCGGTTTTCAAAGAAATGAAGGACAAAATGAATTGTTACCTGACGCTCTCTTGTGAGTGTTTGCCTGATCCACGAGGATGCCCTTGCGCCACAGGCGCATTTGGCCCGATATAGGCCACGTCACCGTCCTTCCAGACAACCGCGTATTGACCCAGGCGACGCTTGCGGTCAAGCGCTTCCTGGACGGCCTCTTGCAAGCATTTCAAGACCGCGAGTTCTTCAACGTATTGGGATTTCATAAGCCTGCCTCGCTTCTCAAGTGCCGATAGACCGGCTCATCCAGGACTTCAAGGTGATCCTTTCCCTGAATAAATACAAGGACTGGAACATCTCCACTGTTCAGATGACACTGCGTACGATCAGCCTTCGCTGTGTAGCATGTGAACAAATTGTACAGGCTGCGGCTGAAACGCCGCTCTATGGCACTACGCGGAATATCATGCCCGCCATGGGCGACACGCTCCGCAACCCGGCTCAAGGAAAGCTTCATATTGGGTAGCGCCAGATAGATCAGCTCAATCCGCCAGCCTTCCCGGCGCCATTGGGGCCTGCAATGATCCAACAAACAGGCGCATTCTGCATAAATTTCTCCATGGAACTTCGAAGTCGGTAGTGTGCCAAGCCCCCCTAACCCCGGCAGCAATACAGCAGGATAGCAGCTACCACACATCTAACAGGATCGCCCACCGCATCATCTGCCAGCTCAATTCGTCCTGATCGGTGACATGGCGCGCACCGTCATTGATGGACTGCGGCATCCCGCATATGTCGGCGGGATCACAAAGGTCGCCAAAGGCCTATGGATGAAGAGAGACACGCTGAAAGTCGAACAGCTCGTAGAGTATGCGGAACGCCTCGGCGTTGGCGCCGTGATCCGCCGTCTAGGCTACCTGCTGGACCACTACGAGCTGGCTGATGCACCCACACCATCGAGACTGGCGACAAAGGCATCACCCTGCCCACCGACCAGGTGCTGTACAACGCGGAAACCTTCAGCCGCACCACGGCCCAGGATACCTACTACGTCAGCATCTCGCGCGAGCGCCATGAGGTCGTGGTGTTCACGGATGATGCCGATAGGCTGCCAGAACGGGTGGATCGGCTGGGGGTCAAGGGGCTGGCGCATGACCTGTCGCCCGTGACAAATCATGAACTGGCAACAGATCGAAATGCCCTCAACCTGACACAATCCCCGACAGAAGCCGAGCTGGGAATTGAGCAGTAGCTGCCTGCGAGTGATCGCCGATTCCATTGACCAATTATTCACATATTTGTTAACATCAACTTATGTCATACACCATTCACTACTACAGTGAAGATGTGGAAGCCAAAGTGCTGGCACTCCCTAAGACCCTACTGGCCCGCTATTTCAACCTGACCGACCGCATGATCACAGCGGGCGCCAACCTCGGAGAGCCACATACCAAGGCTTTTGGTGGCGGTCTATTCGAATTGCGCCTGAAAGGGGCTGAAGGAATTGCCCGGGTGTTTTATTGCACACGCGTCGGTCGCCGTATTGTGATGCTTCACTGTTTCGTGAAGAAGACCGACAAGACACCTCCGGCAGAGCGCCACATCGCCGAAGCACGATTGAAGGAGATTCAAAATGCGCACTCATGAAGAGCTCAAGGCTTTGGCCTTATCGGATCCAGAAGTTCGCGCCGAATATGAACGTATCGAGCGCGAAGAAATGCCGATGCTGGATACCATCCTGAAAGCTCGGCGTGAAGCGGGGCTCACCCAGGCACAAGTGGCCGAACGCATGGGTACCAAAGCCTCTGCTGTTGCTCGACTAGAAAACGCCCTGGTTACCGGAAAGCACTCCCCCTCGGTTGCGACACTCAAAAAATACGCCGCAGCA
>NZ_DASVGN010000037.1:0-23374 GCF_036379515.1 Castellaniella sp. | reverse complement strand
GGCGAGAATATCTATCCGCGCGAGGTGGAAGAGGTGCTGTATCGCTGCCCGGGCGTCAGGGATGCGGCCGTGATCGGGTTGCCCCACCCCAAATGGGGCCAGACTGTCGTGGCCGTCATCGTGAGATCCGATCCCGCACTGGATGCAGATCGCGTCGACGAGTTCTGCCGCACCAGCGGCCTGCTGGCACCGTTCAAGCGCCCGCGTCGAATCATCTTTGCCTCTCAGTTGCCTGTCAACCCCAGCGGCAAAGTGTTGAAGCGCGAGCTTACGAAACAATTCACCTTGGAAACCGTCTCATGAGTGCCCCTCTCTTGATTGCGCACGATCAACACGTCACTACCCTGACGCTCAACCGCCCGGACGCGCGAAATCCCATTTCGGAACCCGACGTGGTCGAGGCGCTGGAAGAAGCGATTCACGAGATCAATGCAGACCCTGCTGTGCGGGCAGTCATTCTGACCGGCGAGGGAAGCGCCTTTTCCTCGGGAGGGAATGTCAAGCACATGCGTGATCACAGCGGCATGTTCGCCGGCAGCCCGTCGCAGTTGCGCAAGCAATATCGTCGTGGCATCCAGAGGATCCCGCTGGCAGTGTGGGACCTTGAGGTTCCAATCATTGCCGCTGTCAATGGACCTGCAATTGGCGCGGGTTGTGATCTGGCCTGCATGTGCGATATTCGCATTGCCTCGGACAATGCCCGGTTCGCCGAAAGCTTCATCAAGGTTGGCATCATTCCGGGCGATGGCGGAGCCTGGCTGCTGCCCAGGGTGATTGGCCTGTCCAGGGCCTGTGAAATGGCCTTTACCGGCGATCCCATCGACGCGGCGACCGCGCTGGCGTGGGGGTTGGTGTCGCATGTCGTCAGCAGCGACGAACTGCTCCCGACGGCCCGCCGGATCGCTGCCCGGATCGCCGTGAATCCGCCGGAAGTGCTGAGGATGACGAAACGGCTGATTCACGAGGGGCTGCATGCCAGGCTGAGTGACACCCTGGAGCTATCGGCTGCCATGCAAGCAATCTGCCACCATACGCGCGACCACGAAGAGGCCGTCTCGGCATTGCTGGAGAAGCGCACAGGAGTTTTCCATGGCAATTGACCGGGATGACAGCCCCGATCGGCGTCAGACTGGCTCGGCAGAGAATGTCGTTGCGAGCACTCAGAACTGCACCGAGGTGGCCCGATTCATTCTGGGGCTGCAATTCGAGGATATCCCGGCTGCGGTCATCTCGCAGGCCAGGCGTTGCTTGCTGGATTTGAGTGGAGTGGCCGCGGCGGCTGTGGCGACTCCCCTGTCCGCCATCGTTCGCAACCACGTCGCACACAACTACGGTGCCGCCACCTGGGCGGCCAGGATGCTGTTCGATGGCCGGAAGGTCAGTCTGCCCGGCGCAGCACTGGCTGGCGCCACCATGATCGACAGCCTGGATGCTCACGACGGCCACGTCCTGACCAAAGGCCATGTGGGGGTCACCATCCTGCCCGTGCTCGCAGCACTGGCCGATAGTGGCCTGATCACGGACGATCGCTCATTTCTGACGTCTTTGGTCCTGGGATACGAAATCGCGACGCGGGCGGGCATTGCTCTGCATGCAACTGCATGCGATTACCATACTTCGGGTGCGTGGAACGCACTCGGCGCCGCGGCCCTGACGGCCAGAGCGCTGAATCTCCCGGTTTCAGCCGTGCGCGAGGCCCTGGGGTCTGCCGAGTACTTTGGACCACGCAGCCAGATGATGCGCTGCATCGATCACCCAACCATGGTGAAGGATGGCTCGGGGTGGGGCGCCATGACCGGCGTCTCAGCCGCACTGCTGGCAGCGGATGGCTTCACCGGTGCGCCTGCAGTTACCATGGAGAGCGACGCAGCCGTGCCTTTCTGGCAAGATTTGGGCGAACGCTGGGCCATCACGGAGCAGTACTTCAAACCTTATCCTGTCTGCCGCTGGGCGCAGCCTGCAGTCGAAGCGATATTTTCATTGTCCAGGGACCACGAGTTCAACGCCTCGGACGTCGACTACGTCCGCGTCACGAGCTTTCGCGAGGCGTGTCGGCTGGCAACCCGCCATCCCACCACGACAGAACAGGCGCAGTACAGCCTCCCGTTTTCGGTCGCTATCGCGCTTGTGCGGGGGCGGCTGGGCGCCGCGGAAGTCACAGGTGATGCACTCACCGACCCCACTGCCTGGCGCATCTCAGACCGTATGGTGCTGCAGGAAGACGAACGCTACAACCGCCTCTTCCCTGCGCAGCGCTGGGCAGAGGTCGAGGTCGTCTTGCGCGATGGCACCCGCTTGCACTCGGCCCCGCACACCGCCCGTGGTGACGCAGAAGCCCCGTTGGGGGATGCCGAAATAATGACGAAATTCGGATCTTTGGCCGAGCCCGTGCTGGGCGCAGCACGATGTGATCGCCTGACAGACTGCGTTGATCGACTCGGCCGGAGAACCCGGATGCTTTCGTCGTTGGTCAACGAGCTGGTGAGTGCTGCAGGGTAGGGTTGGGCGTCTGCCTAGAACTGATGTTCACTTAGAGGCCTGTGGGTCATCAGATGTGCCTCCCTAGCACGAAGCGCGCCTTTTCACGTCGAAGCATTTGATAGGGGGTCATGAATGACACGCCGATTCCCAGGCAAGCGTTTGGAATCTTGATCCGGCCCTGCGAGTTAGATAGTGTTTCGTGTGTTACCACGACGTGATTACCCGCAAGCGCGTGGACTTTGGGGTTCGTCGCGTCCCGTTGATGGTGTGATAACCTGCCCCTTGATAAAGTTTCTGGATGTTTGTTTGAACAGCCTGGAGGCCTTTCGGTACGACACAAGAACCTGTGCCCTTAGTGCGGCGCTTTTCTCTGTTACCAGAGCCTGAGACTGAATCTGACGATCAGGCGGTTCGGTCAGGCTGGAGGGGCGGAACCCAGGCGACCTGGCAGGAGCTTGAAGGTCAGTTTCGCTGCGTTGTCCTGGCTGCAGCTGGTGCGGGAAAGAGCTTCGAGATGGAGGCTCAGGCACGGTGCGTACGGGCATCGGGTCGTGCAGCGTTCTTCATACGGATAGAGGATATCGAAGAGGGCTTCGAGACTGCGTTTGAACTGGGCGGGGTGGATGCCTTTGAAGATTGGCTGGGTTCGCAGGAAGAAGCCTGGTTCTTCCTGGATTCTGTGGACGAAGCCCGACTGGAGAATCCCCGTGCTTTCGAGAAGGCTATCAGGCGTTTTGCCGCACGGGTCGGGCCAGCGAGCGGGCGTGCCCATATATTCATCTCCAGCCGCCCCTACGCGTGGCGCGTGCGTTCTGATCGCGACCTGCTCGAGCGGTACCTTCCGCTACCGGCACCCAGGATAGGGGAAATCAGCCCATTGCGGAAGGCCACGGCGGCAGGTCGTGCCCTGAGGGTCTATCTGCTTGATCCGTTGGACGAGGCTGATATTCGAATCTTTGCAGAACATCGCAATACGCCGCAAGTGGAGGTGCTGCTTGCTGCTCTTCAACGCGCGAATCTGATATCGATGGCGGCGCGGCCATTTGATCTTGAAGGTATCCTGGCCAAATGGAGCACCGACCTGACACTTGATGGGCGGCTTGGGCTGTTGCAGCACAACGTTGAGCTGCATTTGAAAGAAATCGATCCAGACCGCGGGCAACGCCGCCCGCTCAGTTGGGAGAGGGCGAGACAGGGCGCCCGCTTGCTTGCTGCTGCGGTTGTGCTGATGGGCGAGCCCGGCGTTCGTGTTCCGGATTCAGATCAGGGGGGACGAGGCATTGAGGCGGAAACGGTTCTGGTAGGTTGGGAGCCACCTGAGATTCAGACCCTGCTGGAACGCGGCATTTTTAATGGTGTGCTTTATGGCATGGTGCGGTTTCGGCACCGGGAAGTGAGAGAGCTCTTGGCGGCTGAGTGGTTCGGGGAGCAACTCAGAGGAGGAGGTTCCCGTCATTCCGTAGAGTCTTTGTTCATCCGCAAGCAATACGGCCGGTCGATCATCACGCCTCGTTTGCGGCCGGTGCTGCCTTGGCTGATTCTGTTCGATGATGAAATCCGCCACAAGGTGTTGAAGATTGCGCCAGGAATTCTGCTCGAAGGCGGTGATGTGGCGCGTTTGCCTGTTGACGAACGCAGAGCACTGCTTGCAGGTGTTGTTCGAAGTGTTGCTGAAGACAGCGATGATCGTTCAGCACGTGATAACAGTGCGATTGCTCGGATCGCTCAATCGGACTTGGCGGGTGACGTGCTTCACCTCATCGCGAAGTATCGACACAATGACGAGGCGATATTTTTCCTGGGCCGATTGGTTTGGCAAGGCGCAATGGCGGAGTGCGTGCCGGCTTTGTCCGAGATTGCGGGTGATCCCGAAGCAGGGCTCTACGCGCGTATTGCGTCGACGCGCGCGGTGATGACCTGTGGCTCGCGGGCTCAAGGGGATCAGTTGTGGGCCGGACTGCTTGCTTCTCCGAAAGTGCTCCCTCGCAAGTTGTTTGCTGAAGTGCTCGCGGACGCTACTCCCTCTCTGGAGTCGGTGCATCTTCTTCTTGCGTCGATCGGGAAATTGAGTGCCTATGAGAGGTATGTGTCCACGGGGTTGGAGCAGGCGTTTCTCGGGTTTGTGGATCGGTTGCCTGTAGGGAGCGCCCTGCCCGCAGCGGAGCCTTTGCGGGTGTTGATCAAGGGTCTGAACGGCTATCTTGGTCGAGAGCCCTACATTGAACAGCAAGAGTGCCACGTCTCACGGGCCTTTGGATGGTTGCTGGCACCAGCCCTTCATGCGGTCGAACGTTTGGTTATTGCGAGATCCGAGACAGCGCTGTCTCCGGAGGCACTATGCGTCATGCTGGAGGCCCCCGCCGTGCAGCTGTGGGGTGGCGGAGATTACCGCGGGCACAAGAATGACTTGCACGAGATCGTGCCGGCGTGGAGAGCTTTGAATGATGCGCTGTTCTGGCACAGCGTTGAGGAATGTCGCGTCAGGCTGGACGAGAGGAAGTCCAAGCGTTTAGTGGATGATTGGCCTGTGCAGTGGCTCAAACCTTATTGGCGTTTCGGGGTTGACCGGTTCGAGGATGTGCTGGGCTTTGTCAGGTCGCGCGGTTTTCTGGATGACCGAATGGTCGCCTTATCGCTGGCTTATCGGCTTTTCATGCAAGCCGACCGACCTGCCGGATGGCTGGACCGGCTTGCTGATTCGGTGAAGGGGAATCCGGACCTGGAGCAGCACCTGGATGTACGTGAGCATCCACCACAGAGTGCGTTGGAGTTTGATGAGCAAGCGACACGGATGAAGGACGATTGGGCGCGGCAGCAAGAAGAACGCCGCCAGAACCGTGTCCAATGGGTGGCGCGCTTGAAGGCGGCGCCAGAGGTCGTGCAGCATCCTCCCGGATTGAAGCCTGGTGAAATTAGCGGTGACCAGTGCTGGTTGTTGACGGAGATGGAGCAGCCTGAAGGCGGCACACACCGTGAGATAGGTGCAAATTGGATGGCGTTGATCCCAGAATTTGGTGAAGAGGTCGCGCGTGCCTACCGTGACGCGGCGGTATCGAGTTGGCGGCACTATAGCCCCGGCCTTCGATCACAAGGGCAGGATACGAACTCGATACCTTATGCACTCATTTTTGCGATGGCCGGGCTCGAAATCGAGGCAGGTGAGGATGGGTTTTTTGAAAGCCTGACCCAGGATGAGGCCCGCCATGCGCTGCGGTATCTTGTTTGGGAGATGAACGGGCTGCCAGATTGGCTCGAGCAGCTCTACCAGCTTTATCCGAAGCTGGTTTTGGAGGCGGTGCTGGCAGAGCTGTATTGGGAGCTGGAGCATACCGGGGCCGATGCCCCTGCGCACTACCTTGTAGGCAAATTGGTCCACGCTGCGCCGTGGCTGCATCGAGGATTGGCACCTGAGGTAGCGGCATGGCTGGCTCTGCGTGAGGTCCAGAATGCCGAGTTGCTGAGTCAGTGTGTTCAGATCGTGCTTAGTGGGGATGCCGATCGCAAGGTTGTTTCAAAGCTGGCGCAATCGAAGGCTGAGAAAAATGGTGTGGAGGCCCAACGTGCGATCTGGTATGCGCTGTGGGTCGACACAGACGCGGACGAGGCACTTCCGGCTGTTGAAAAATGGTTGTCGAGCCTTCCTGCCGAGAAGGCTTCGGGCGAAGCGCAGTTGCTGATTACCAAACTGATGGGTACGCGTAGATCCTTCAATGACTGGCCTCTTTTCGGGAGCTTCCGGAACCCCAGGCATTTGAAAGCGCTCTATATGCTCATGCATCAATATATCCGGACGAAGGACGATATCGACCATTCCGGCAAAGGCGTGTTTTCTCCGGTGTTGCGTGACGATGCTCAGGATGGCCGCGAAGCGTTGGTCAAACAGTTGTCGGAAATCTCGGGGAAAGAGGCCTATGTGGCGCTTGCCGGGCTCGCGAGCGAACATCCCGATCCTGCGTATCGGCCCTGGATGGAAAGACTGGCGTTCCAGCGTGCTCAGCAGGATGCGGATATGGAGCCGTGGTCAGTTCAGCAGGTGCGGGATTATGCCCAAAAGCACCAGAGGACGCCGGAGACTCAGCGGCAGCTCTTCGACTTGGCTGTTGATCGTTTGATCGACCTGAAGGCATGGCTTGAGCGTGGTAGTGATAGCCCATACAAGACCTGGCAAAGGGTGGATGAAGAAACCGAGATGCGCAATCTCGTGGCGGGCCGATTGGCTGCCCAGTCCGCAGGGCGTTATACCTGCGCTCAGGAGAATGAGTTTCCAAACCGCCAGAGGCCGGATATCTTGATTCAGAACGCCCGTGTAACCTCGGCCGTTCCCATTGAACTGAAGCTGCTCGATAACGGCTGGTCGGGGCCTGCCCTTTGTGAGCGTCTACGTAATCAGCTTGCGGGTGATTACTTGCGTGAGCAGGCGGCGGGTTGTGGTGTCATGTTGTTGGTCTGGCAGGGGCGTTCTCGTCAGCTGCATTGGCGCATTGGTCGTCGCAGGGTGAAACTCAGGGATCTGGAGAATGCACTCGAATCCTACTGGGAGACTGTGGCCGATGGGTTTCCTCATGTTGCTGCAATCAAGGTGGTTCTGATTGACCTGACGGCCAGGGGGGTGAGGTCGGAGGGTTGATTGGCTTCTGGTGCGTGATGGACGCTGCAGATCGGGCGAGAGGTGATGCCACGTAAATGACCTGGTGGCAGCCTTGTCCTGCTGATTGACCAAGCTGTGCCCTCAGTTGATTAGAATGCGGATATGGAACCACAGGGTCATCGGAACGTGAAATGAAGAGGCCGGCACCCAATCCCAATGCCAGGCGTGTACCTGGCAAACTGCTTGCGAGGCCCTCCGAGGCTTCTCTCGCGTTTTATGCACAGCATGCGCGATACACGGGTAGCGGTGAACACAAGACTGGGCTGTGGCATGGCGTGCCTCCAGCAAAGCGTGTAGATGCAAGTACGTGTCCGAAGGAGATTACGCCGGCTGAGGCTACGCGGATGCTGAGAGCCGCGATTGTGGCAGGTAACGTCAGTGAGGAGTTCGTGCGAGATATGCCCAAGCGCGTTTGGTACAAAGGGGAGCATCGTTGCTTTGAGGCGCGTCTGACGGAACGGGCGGACATGGACACGGGCAAGCCTGCGTCTTACAAGGGATGGCCTATTGGTAGCGAAGCCTTGCCTCCTGCAGCGAGAAAATGCGATGAGATTTGACCTCTCTTACGAGTGGCTGGAAGATCTGTCCGCAATCAGGTTGGATGCACATCGTTGCACGATGGCCAACTTGGTGCTGATTGTGGGCGATCACACGCTGACTCAGAATCTGCCTTTGCATCCTGATGAGGGGGCAGATGTGGTACGAGACTTCGTGCAGGTCAGCGTTTATCCTTTGGCAGAGTTTGTGGCGGCGAATTGGTGGGCGCTGCTGCATGAGCCATGGGAAAAAGAGAGTCTGGTTTCTGATCAGCTGTCTTTCAAGCAGCGGCACTGGATCAATAGCCACACTGACGGTTTTTCGTATCCCACAGCCGGTTTTTTTGGGGCGGATACGACAGTGCGTGTTGTAGCCAGGCCAACGCACATTGACGCGGCCGATATTCAGTTTCCATTGCCTGCAAAGCGTGTGGGGTCTGGCTGGGACGCGGTTGAAAGGGCTTCAGTCGAAGATGCCCTGATGGCACTCATGCGGGCAGTAACAGAAAGGTTGCCTCATGGCGAGGATCGAGCTTGGTTGGCAGATGCTGTCCGTCGCATTGAATCTTCGCGTGCGGATGCTGAAGAATTTGTCTATTGTCGTTGCGCGGGGTTGTTGGGTGCAGACCCTTATTTGCCCGGTCCTGAGCTCGAACACGTAATTGATGAGACGACCAGTATTTTGGGCTTGGAGCTCGCGACTGAACTGTTTGCGACGGCTCAGGCTCAGGATGTGCTGGCACGGGCGTCTTGGGTTGAACGAGAAGCGAGACAGCTCGTGTCTCAGAAGAGGGGTATTGGGGGTAGCGCGATAGAGTTGAAGGCCGGTTTTGCAACCTCTGGGTGCGATCTGCCGAGTGCCAAGCCCTGGGATCGTGGCTATGATGCTGCCCGTCGCCTGCGTGTGTTGCTTGATCTGAACCCGGCCCACTCGTTGCAGACGCTTGACGCAGTCTCACAGGCTTTGCTTGGGCTCGATGCTGCTGATCTGGTGGATGTCGCTGAGATCGAATCCAAATACGGGCTGCGTGGTGTGGCGTGTCAAGATTCGCGTGGCCTCGGTGTTGCAATTGATCAAAGCTCGGGTGCCAACCAGCAGTTTCAGCTGGCGGCTATTTTTTCTGATTTTCTACTCTCTGGCGGAGGCGAGATATTCCTGTCGACCAGGGCCTCGACGGACCGTCAGAAGTGCAACCGAGCTTTCGCAGCTGAGTTCCTGGCACCTATCGCGGGGATCAGAGAGCGGTTGTCGTCGGACCGTGTCGTCGGGCGAGAGCAGGTTCAGCAAGTGGCGAAAGATTTTGGAGTTTCTGCTCCTATTGTTCAGTACCAGTTGCAGAATCAGGCTCCTGAGTTGCTGGAGCCCTGAAGCCGATCAGCGTAGAACGCACACATCGCTTGATGGTCATCCGCAGACACCATGCTGCTGGCGGCACGGTTGTTTCGCATGCGCTTGCCCGATTTCAGTCGCTCCATAATGAAGCTAGTGGTGCGGCCCAGATCCGGTCACCTAATGGAAGCGTTTCGGTTCCGTCGTACAGGATCACGCCGAATTTGAATCGGCTCCCTGCAAGGCCGATGAATTTCTTGAGGCCGTTCAAGTCGCGCTGCTTGATCGTCGCGGCAGCGTTCACTTCTACGCCGGCAAGCTGCCCCGCCGAGTTTTCGATGATGAAGTCGACCTCTACTTTGTCGGTGTCTCTGTAGTACATCAGCCGGTAGTCGTCGGCCGCAGTCGTGGTGTGTTTGAGCAGCTCGCTGAAGACGAATGTTTCCAGCACGTTACCGAACCGGGTTCTGTCTAGCTGAACTTCTTCTGCCGTGAGGCTCAGCAGTGTGGCGAGCAGGCCTGAATCAATAAATTGCAGTTTTGGTGTTTTCACCAGCCGGTTGAGGCGATTGCTGGTCCAGACGTTGATGCGTCTGAGCAGGTACATATGTTCGAGAATGCTGATGTACCGCGATGCTGTCTTCCCATCCATCCCGGTTTGGGCGCCGAGCTGAGTGTAGTTGCACATTTGGCCGGCCGTTTGTGCGAGCACCTGCAGGAAGCGCGGCAGTTGGTCCAGTTTGTCGATAGTCGCGATGTCGCGCACGTCGCGCTGGATGAGGGCCGCGATGTATTGTCGTGCCCAGGATGTACGGCGCTTTGCTGAGGTTCTGCTGATGGCTTCAGGGTAGCCACCGCGTAGCACACGTTCAATGAGCGAGGCGTCCCCCCAGCTGGTGTGAGGCTTCAGCAGTTGCCCGGAGAAGGCTTGGTCCAGCCAGTTGGCAGCACGTGATTGTATTTCGCTCTGGGAAAGCGGCGGCAGCGATAGGGTCTCCATCCGGCCCGCCAGTGAGTCGGCAACGGTGGGAAGTGCTATCAGGTTGGCCGATCCGGTCAGCAGGAATCGTCCAGGTCGGCGGTCTTCGTCCACGCTCCTTTTGATCGCCAGCAGAAGGTGGGGAGCACGCTGGATTTCGTCGATCACCGCTTGGTCCAGGGTCCGTATCATGCGCACGGGGTCTTGCTCAGCCGCCAGCAGTGTGACTTCGTCGTCCAGAGTCAGATAATGCAGGTTGCGTTGCTGTGCGATTTGGCGAACCAACGTGGTCTTCCCGGCTTGCCTGGGGCCGACGAGTAGGACGACGGGCGTGTCCATCACTGAGAGTGTCCTGAATTTTTTGGGCAAGGCATAACATGAGGAGAAACCATCTCTCCGTCGGATAGCCCAACTGACGAATGGTCGGACCAACGCGTTTACCCAGATTAATGTAGAGCTGCACGGCTCACATGCGGTCTGCGTACGAATACATGGATGGTCTCCAAAGGAGTCCAAGTTTTTGCCCGCACCTCCAGTGGGTCAGTATTACATTGGCGGCGTCTTCGATGACGGGCAGGCCGTGGCGGGCCGCGATGGCATTGATGGCATCCATGTCAGCGCACTGGCCGTATAGGGCGACCGGAATGATGGCCTTGGTACACGAGGTGATGGCCGCCTCAAGTTTGGCCGAGTCCAGGGTCAAGGTGTTTAGGTCTACGTCTATGTAATGACCCAGTGAAAACCTGCTCAGGTGATAATTTAGGAAATCACCATGAGCACGAAGATGGAAGACGAGATCAAACGGTGGACGGCCAGGCGCAAGAGCGCGCTAGTGCTGGACATCATCCAGGGCAAGACGACGGTGTCGGAAGCCAGCCGATCCTATGACCTGTCGCGCAGCTACGGCTTGCGCCAGGAGTTCATCGCACCGCATTGCCCCCAACAGAACGGTATGATCGAGCGTGTCATTCGGACGCTGAAAGAGCAATGTGCCCATCGATACCGCTTCGAATCCCTGCAGCATGCCAGTCGTGTGATCGGCGACTGGATCCGTTTTTACAACCACCGGCGTCCACCCCAAGCGCTGAAAATGAAAACCCCGGCTGAGGCCTTTGCATTAGCCGCCTGACCTGTGCAGGTTCCGCTGGGTCATTACAGTTGTTCGCAACGGCCGAGGTTCGGCTATCTCTTCGCCATCCCTCTCAGGTCAGGAGGTATTCCCCCCTACCGAATCTCATTGATGTACCGAAATTCCGTCGTATCCGCGAAGTGCCTGGACCAGATGACGGGGGTCACCATCTGGTCGAAGGCCACTTCTTCCAGCATCAGGACGGCGGCAGGGCGGGTCAGCTGAAGATGCCTGGCCACGTGTTCGTCGGCCAGGCCGGCGGTGACGCTTTCGCGAATGGCGGCGATGCGCAGGTCGTAGTGCTGGAAGAGAAATTGATACAGCAGTTCGGGCACGTGGTCTTTGGCCGGGAACCCGGGGATCAGGGCCAGGGGCAGTGTGAACTGATCCAGCATGGCGGGGTGCTCGTCGATGTAGCGTACCCGATGCAGGCGCAGCACTTGGGCGCCAGAGGCCAGGCGCAGTTGCTCGCGTTCGGTAGCGTCGGAGTCAGCCACTTCGTGCAGGAAGAGTTTTGCGTGTGAGCGCAGCAGGTGCCCTTCTTTGTCGTGCAGGCGGAAGTACTGATAGAAGTGGCTCATGTTGTGCAGCTGCGCCCAGCCAGTCACGACGGTGCCGGTTTTTCTCCGGCGCATGACGACCCCTTCGGCGGTCAGGGTAGACAGGGCTTTGCGCACGGTGCCCACTGACACCCCGAAGTCGTCTGCCAGTACGACTTCGCTGGGCAGGACGTCGCCCGGCGCCCACCGGCCTGCAGCGATGGCTTCAGAAAGCTTGCGGCGCACGGCTTCATGCAGCCGGTATCCGCTGACGTCTGCAATGCGTCCAAAGGTTTGGTCTTGGCTCAAGTGCGCTCACCCGACAGAGATATGATGCCTTGGTGTCTGCGTGAGCCGCTGGCCGCCGTCTGGCGTGACCACTACGGTTTCGCTGAACGCAAAGCCTTGGGCGGAAGCATACATGTGAAAGACCATGTTTTCTTCCAGGGTCCAATTGGCGTTGGGGGTGAAGCAGGATGAGAAATCGCTGGGTCTTGGGGTTCTGGCGTACAACCCCAGGGTGTAGCCGGTAACGTTCTCGTAGCGTTCGCGCAGCCTGGCCTGCAAGACTCCTTGCCGCAAAATGGCGTCAACGTCGGCGGCGCGGACGCCGGGCTTCATGGCGCGAATCTGGGCATCTTGCAGCGCGATCAGGGTTTGCATGGCGCGCAGGACCTCTTGGGCCGGTTCACCGATGAAGACCGGACGCATCAGGCGGGCGCTGTAGCAGGCGACTTTGGGCGTGAGTTCCACGTGCAGCATGCTGCCTGGTGTCAGGGGCGCGTTGGCCCGTAGTGCATGCAGGAAGTGGATGTCTCCTGACCCCAGTCCAATCGGCCCGGTTTCGCCGGAATCGGCGCCAGCCTGCAAAAAGTGGGCGGCGACGAGGCCGGCCACCTGATTGACCGACCATCCGGTCTGGACGGTATCGGCGATGCGTTGCATGGCACTGTCTGCGATGGCGGCGGCCGAGGCCAGGCGATGTAGTTCTGCAGGCGATTTGACGGTACGCAGGCTGTCGCTGATCCCGCTCAGGTCCGCCCACCGTGCGTCGGGTAGCAAGGCCCGCAGGCGCCAGCAGGTATCGGCGCTGAATCCATAGGAGTGGAAGTCGGCACCGACGGTGCCGGAGGCAAGCCCCCTGCGGATCAGTGACTGAGCGACCTGTGACCAGGGGTCCTCGTCGTCGGAGAACGTCACAGGGTCGACGAGGCGGCTCTGTGCTACGCAGGGGCCGGCATCGAGCTCGCGCACCACGAACCAGGGGTCGCCGTGCAATGGCAGCAGGAAGGCGCGGTACAAAGTTTCTGAAACTGAATATCCCGTCAGCCACAGCATGAATTCAGCGTGGTCGACGAGCAGCACGTCGACCCCTGCCTCTTCCATGCAGTTGCGCGCGATAGCGCGCCGGCGCGTGAATTCTTCGCTGGAGATGGCTGTGGGACTGGGCGCGGGGGTCATGAGGCTTCGTCGACGCCGCAGATCTCCATGATGGCGAGCATGTAGATCTTGATCATGTCGAGGTAGTCCACGATGTCGACTCGCTCGTCGGGCATGGTGTTGAATTTGCCGCCAGGGCCGCAGACGATGCCTTCCATTCCAAGACGGTTGTAGAAGTGTCCGGCATCGGTGCCGTAGACCGCAGGGGGCGTGATGGCTCCGGTAGGTTGGTCGGTTCCGCGAACGGTGCGGTAGGCTGCGTTCACGGTCTTCACGATTCGGGAGTCTGGCGACACTTCGAAGGGCCCCATCACGGGCTGGCCTTGGGTGGATTCGTCGATAAGCGCGGCTTTCAGCCCAGGATGGCGGGCGCAGAGTGCATCCAGGGCCTTTTGCAGGTCGGCCAGGACGCTTTCTGGAGTCTGGCCCGGTGCGTAGCGGGCAGAGCCTTTGAGCCGTACGAAGTCCGCCACTTGTGGCGGCCGCCATTCTTCCAGATCACGCCCCAGTGCGCCACGGAAAACGCCGATGTGTGCGCGATTGATCTTTTCGTGCTCGGCCGATTTGGCGCCTGAGAACGTCATTCCATTGATGGTGGGGACGAGTTCCACGGCGGCCAGGATGGCATCGACGGCCTCTTCACGCTTGGAGAGGTGGCGGGTGTCGCCGGTGAGTTCGATGGTGAACATCAGCGAGCCCGCGTGCATGGTCATGGCCTGCAGGTCGGTGGGTTCGCAATTGATGAAGTAGTCGGCGCACACCCCTTGTTCGATGGCCGCGACGGTACCCACGCCGCCTTGCAGTTCTCCTACGACGTAGGTCAAGGTCAGGTCGCCTTTGAGCCGGACGCCATGGTCCAGCAGCGTCTTGACTGCGCAGAAGTAGGCGGCATCTCCCGACTTCATGTTCGAGACGCCGATGCCGTAGATATAGTCTTTATCGATCTTGCCTTCCCAGGGATCGACGGTCCAGCCTTCCGTGACGGGGTTGGTGTCCAGGTGGCCATTGAACAGCAGGCTCTTGCCGCCTCCTGTCCCCTTGAGCCGGCCGATGGCGTCGAAGCGCCCGCTGGGTACCGACATGAGCTCGGTGTCGAGCCCCAGCGTTTCCATCTGCGCGACCATGTAGCGGGCCAGATCGCGTTCGCCGTCGGTCTGGCTGTAGCTCTTGTGCTGCACCATGCTGGCCAGGAAGCTCAGGCAGGCGTCTTGGTCGACGGAGTCCAGCAATTGCTTGGGTGTCATGCTCATCAGTATTCCTCTCTAAGGGTCGGCAGGCCGGGGCTGGAGTTCGCCATGCTGTGTGCGGGCGAGGACGCGGCCTCGAGTAACGATTTTGTGTAGGGGTGTGTGGCCGACTTGAAGCCGTCGGCGAAATCCAGGATTTCCACGAGTCTGCCGCGGTACATGACTGCGATGCGGTGGGCGATCTGGCGGATCAGGTTCAGGTCGTGGGTGATGAAAAGGTAGGTGGTGCCATGGGTGCGCTGCAGATCGAGCAGCAGCTCGACGACCTTCTTCTGGACGGAGACGTCCAGGGCTGCCGTGATCTCGTCGCACACGACGATGCTGGGCTGGGCGGCAAAGGCTCGGGCGATCGCGACGCGCTGCTTTTGACCACCCGAGAGCTCGTGCGGGTAGCGTTGTGCGAAATCCTTGGGCAGGTCCACTTGCTCCAGGAGTGTGCCCACTGATTCCTTGAGTGATGCTCCCGAGCCCTCTCTGTAGAGGCGCAGGGGTCGCATCAGGATGTCTTCAATCGTCTGGCGCGGATTCAGGGAAGCATCCGGGTGCTGGAAGATCAGCTGCATGAATCGTCGGTATTCGGCGTCCATCTGTGCTGCGCCGTGGACGGATTTTCCAAGGACTTTGAAGTGGCCGCTGAACGGGACCAAGCCGAACAGGGCTTTTGCCAGGGTGGACTTGCCGGCGCCGGATTCACCTACGACTCCCAGGATTTCTCCTTTCCGCAGTTCCAGATCCAAGGGCTTCAGTACGATCGAACGGACAGCGGGCTCGCGCAGCAGCAGGGCGCGCAGGCTGTATTTCTGGTATTGGACGCTGACGCCGCAGGCCTGTAGCAGGGCTTCTTGCGACCGGACGTCGTGATGGATCAGGCGGTTTTCGGGGTTGGCTACGGATTCGATCAGGTGGCGGGTGTAGGCATTTTGGGGCTGGGAGAATAGGGCCCTGGTTTCTGCAGTCTCGACGACCCGGCCACCCTCCAGGACCAGGACCCGGTCAGTCACTTTGGATACTAGAGCCAGGTCGTGCGAGATGTAGAGCGAGGCAACGCCTGTGCGTTCGCGCAGGCGCTCGAACAGCGCCAGCACTTGAGACGCACTGATGACGTCCAGGGCGGTCGTGGGTTCATCGAAGATGAGGCAGGCAGGCTCACAGGCAAAAGCCACGGCGATGAGCAGGCGCTGCTTTTCACCGCCCGAGGCCTGGTGAGGATAGCGCTCGAGGAGCGCCTTGGGGTTCGTGATGTCGACGTCGGCCAGGATCTGCTCGGCAAGGGTGCTGGCCTGTTTTCTATCCAGCCCCCGGTGCAGCATGAGCGGCTCGATCACCTGTGTGCCCAGAGGCAAGGTGGGGTTGAGCGATGCACTGGGGTCCTGAAAGATCATCCCCAGCTTGCCACCGCGCAAGCGGGTCAGTTCTCGTGCAGGCAGGTGCATCAGACTCTTCTGCATGAAGAGGATGTCGCCGGACGTTTCACGGGCGTTATGGGCCAAGTACCGCATGATGGACCACGAGAGCGTCGTTTTACCTGATCCGGATTCCCCCACGAGGCCCAGGACTTCGCCGGCCTCGATGGCCAGGTCGATGTGCTGGAGGACTGGCAGGCTGCGCCTGCGCGCCAGCGCAAATTGCATCGAGTAGTTCTTGACTTCCAGCACGGGGCTCATGATCGGCTCCGTGGGTTGAGCGCGTCTCGCAGACCGTCACCCAGCAGGTTGAAGCCGATGGCCACGGCAGCGATAGCCAGGCCCGGGATGTACATCATCCAGGGTGCTTGAAACACATAGGCGCGGGCCGAGGACACCATGAGCCCCCATTCAGGCGAGGGCGGTTGTGCTCCCAGGCCCAGGAAGCTCAGCGTGGCAAAGAGCATGATGGCGAAGGCGACGCGAATAGTGGATTCGACGATGATGGGGGAGATGATGTTGGGCAGTATCTCTTGGATGATGATGTAGGTGCTGGATTCTCCCCGCGCGCGGGCGGCGGACACGTAATCGAGCTGGCGGGTACTCAGGGCGACGCTGCGCGAGATTCGGACCATGCTGGGGATACCGGATATCGCGACTGCGATCAGGGCATTGCTGGCGCTCTGGCCCAGGGTGCTGACGATGAGCAGCGCGAACAGGAGGCTGGGGATGGCCATGATGGCATCCAGCGTGCGCATCACGGCTTCGTCGATCCGCCCGCCGATGTAGGCGCTGGTCGTGCCGATCACGGCACCCACCGAGGTGGAGATGAGCATGGCGCCCACGGCCGACAGGATGGTGGCGCGCGCGCCGATCACGACACGGCTGAAGAGGTCGCGCCCGAAGTTGTCGGTGCCGAACCAGTGGACGAAGCTGGGAGCCTGGTAGCGTGCCAGCAGTGAGATCTTGTTCGGGTCGTAGGGGGCGATCCATGCGCCGAAAACCACTAATAGCAGGGCCAGGCCGATGATGACGAGGCCGAGCAAGCCCTGCGGGGAGTGGAGCAGTCTCTTCAGGCTCTCACTCATACTGAATCCTCGGGTCCAGGTACGTGTAGAGCATGTCGGCGATGAAATTTACCCCGCAATAGACGGAGGCCAGAATCAGGACGCCCATCTGGATCGTGGGCAGGTCGCGGGCGTGGATGGCGACGATGAGCTCACGGCCTATGCCCGGAATGGCGAAGATCTCTTCCACGACGACGATGCCGCCCAGCAGATAGCCCACGTCCATGGCCACGATGGTGATGGCGGGCAGGAGCCCGTTGCGCAAGGCGTGGCCCCAAAGCACTTTCTTGGCCGAGAGCCCACGCAGATAGGCGGCCCGGATGTAGTCTGTTTCGAGGACGTCGATCATCTCGGAGCGGATCATGCGGGACACGTGTGCGGTCAGGATGAGCGCCAGTGTGACGGTAGGCAGCACGAGCAGGCGCAATCCGCCGAAAAAATCCTCTGACAACGGGATGTAGCCAGTTGCGGGCAACAGCTGCCAGTGATTGGCGAACAGCAGGATCAATACCGTGGCAACGACGAATTCAGGAAACGAAATGCCGATGTAGGCCACCAGCCCGATCAGGACGTCGCTGGTGCTGGCTCGGTGCACGGCCGCCCATACGCCCAGGGGCACTGCGATGATCAGCATGAGAGTGAGCGAGGTCGATGCAAGCAGCAGCGAGCGTTCCAGCGCGGGTGCCAGAAGGTCCATGACGGGCAGTCCGTTGCGCATTGAGGTGCCGAAGTCTCCGGTCAGGATGCCGCTCAGCCAGTGCCAGTATTGATACCATGCCGGGTCGTTCAAGCCCAGTTGCCGGCGGACGGCAGCCGGCGCTTCGGGAGTCGCGTTATGCCCCAGAAGAGTCACTGCAGCGTCGGCAGGCAGCAGCTGCGTGATGCCGAAGACGACGATCGACACCACCAGCAGCGTGTAGACGACCAGTAGCAGGCGCTTGACCAGGTACGCACCGCTCATTCCTTGCTCCGGAGCGCAGTGCAGGCCGGTGCTTTGGCTCCATCCCTTTGATGTGGGGTCATTGCATCACCGGCGTGCGGGGCCTGTGCCCGAGAACCAGACGCGTTCAAGTCGGAAGACTGCAGCGCGCGGGTTCAGGTAATACCCTTGGACGTAATCGCGGCGTCCTGCGAGGATGTCGAAGAACAGGGGGATGACGGAGGGCACCTGGTTGGACATCAGTTGCTGCGCTTTGCCGTACAGTTCGGTCCTTTGCTTTTCGTCGATGGTGCCGCGGGCCTGCTCTACCAAGGCGTCGAAATCCTTGTTGTTCCAGTGGGTCTCGTTCCAGGAGGCATCAGACGTATAGAGCAGCGAAAACACTGCGTCTACGGTGGCTTGCATGTTGTAGAAGCCAATGTAGAAGTTTCCCTTCTTCCATACTTGGTCCAGATAAGTGGCCTGCGGCATGGTCTGGACTTTGATGCGGAATCCCGCGGGTTCCGCCATGGACTGCAGCGCAATGCCCAGCTGCGTGCGGGTTGCAGGGCGGTCTGAGGCGATCAGGGTAAGGTCCAGCCCATTGGGGTAGCCTGCAGCGGCCAGCAGCGACTTGGCTTTGGCAATGTCCTGTGTCTTGGCGGCCACGGGTTCGAAGAACGGGTAGGCGCTGTTGATGGGGGAGTCGTTGCCCACGGTGCCGTAGCCGTTGGCCACGAAGTCGACCAATGCCTTGCGGTCTACGCAGGCTGCCAGTGCTTGCCGCACGCGGGCATCCTGAAATGGCTTCTGGTTGCAGCCCATGTTGACGTTCAGGAACTGGCCCGAAGGCGTGCGCAGCGGGACGACTCCGCGCGCGTGCTCCACCCGCGGGTATTCGGTGGAGTCCATGCTGGTGATGATGTCCGTGTCGCCGGCAATCAGTGCGGAGGTCTGGGCCAGCGGGTCGGGGTAGACGACCACTTCCACCCGATCCAGGTAGGGACGGTCCGGGTCGTAGTAGTGCGGATTGCGCTCCACGACGACAACACGGCTGGGGTCGTAAGACACCAGCTTGAAGGGGCCGGTTCCGACAGCACGTTGTCCCAGGGATTTGAACTGCCCCGCTTCGATCAAGGCCGCAGGGATGATGCGTGCGTTGGTGTAGGCCAGCATGGCGGGCAGGTCTGCGTATGGCTTGTGCGTCGTGATTTCGACGTGGGTGTCGTCCACCGCCCTGACGTCCTTGATCGGGCCGATGTTGTTTCGGGCAGGAGAGGCCGTGGCGGGGTCCAGCATGAGCTTGATGCTGGCCTCGACGTCTTTTGCCTGGCATGGGGTGCCGTCGTGAAAGACGATGTTCTTTCTCAAGGTGAAGACCCAGGTGGTGAGGTCCTGGTTTGCCTGCCAGGACTTCGCAAGATCGGGCTCCGCCTTCAGGTGATCGCTCAGGCGTGTGAGCCCGCTGTAGAGCAGCTCACCCACCAGATATTCTGGATTGACCCGCAGTAACAGCGGGTTGATGACCGACACCGCTTGGTCGACACTGATGCGCAGGGTGCCGCCCTTTTTGGGTACGGCGCCGGT
This sequence comes from Castellaniella sp., assembly GCF_036379515.1. Classification (GTDB taxonomy): domain Bacteria; phylum Pseudomonadota; class Gammaproteobacteria; order Burkholderiales; family Burkholderiaceae_B; genus Castellaniella. The sequence continues at coordinate 4,069 of NZ_DASVGN010000037.1, read as the reverse complement.
GGCGCTGGCCGCTTGGGCGTAGGCGCCCAGCCAGGGAAATGCCGCCGGGGCTCCCAGCAGGGCTGCAGATTCAAGAAATTGACGCCGGCTGATTCTTTTCATCATGGTCTCCTCCAGGCATGGGTTGAGGTGATCACTGCATACCTGTTCTTTTATGGGGTATAGGTGCGGTGGTCTTCCGGGTTCGGAAAATCACTGGCCAGATAAAGCAGGATGGACTTTGCCAGGGCGACGACGTCCTCCTGCGTGGTGTATTCGTCGGCGGCGTGCGTGTGGTTCTCGGGGCGGGAAAGCCCGCCCAGCAGCAACTCTCGTATGCCGGCTTGCTGCACCCAGCCCATGTCGGAACTGGTCGATGAACCCCACGTAGAGAACGTCTCGAGCGGCCAGCCGAAGCCCTTGGAGAGGGCCGCCTGCCAGCGTGGCCAATGGGGGCCGACAGGGTCCTTGACCGGTGCGAGGTGCCCGACCAGGAAGTGCTCCATTCCCAACACGGCGCTGCCTGACATGGTCTTGTCGGCGCAGGCCAGCAGCTCTGCCATGACGTCCTCGAATCGTTCGTCGGGTGTGTAGCGCCGGTTGATCAGGATTTCGACCTGGTGCGGCACGGTTGAACCCTTGCTGCCTCCTGTCACTTTCGCGATGGTCAGCCGTGCCTGTAGGGGTCGTCCCTGGAAATGAGGCGGCGCTGGCATGGTCGAGGTGCGTGTTTCAACCTGCCGCTGCAGGGCTTTGAGCCCGTTCAGCAAAGGAAGGCTTTCTTCGATGGCGTTGATTCCGCCTACGGGGTCGCCCGAATGTGCGGATTGCCCGTGGATGCGAAAGAGCAGATCGATGCTGCCAAAGCAGCCAGCCCAGATGCGGGGCAGCGCGCCTCCGTTGAAGTTTAGCAGGTGCCCCAGCAACTTGCCTTGCTCGGCGAGGTAGCGGATGCCTGGGTACAGGCCACCTTCTTCGTCCGTGCAAAAGAGCAGCGTGGGCTCGAAGCGCAGCGGCAGCTCGGCTGCTTTTGCCGCGCGGAGTGCCGATAGCGTGGCGGCGATGGTGCCTTTCATGTCGGCGGCCCCGCGCCCGTGCCAGCGCGTGCCACGAGGGGTGAGCGTCAACGGGTCGGAGGTCCATCCGTCTCCGGGTGGCACGGTGTCGACGTGATAGTAGAGGCCGCAGACGTCACGGCCGGACGCCAGGCCTTGGCGGCGCCCAATCAGGTTCACCCGGGCACCGTGGCTTTCGCCCGCGCCGCTTTGCCACAGAGGGTCGGGAACGGTGACGCGCTCGAAGACGAAATCGAGGCCCGAGAGCAGTGACTCCATAAGATCGGCGAATTCGCCGTAGCCGGCCCCCGGAGGAAAGCTTGTGTCGACGGCGATCATGTGCGCCAGGTCCTGGGCCATCTGCTTCGCGTCTTGCTCGACCAGCCACTGGGCGCGATCCAGACGATCACTGTGAGACTGTGCTTGAGGCACTGGGGTGCTCTATTTCTATATAGTTTATATATTAACGACTGCGACAAGAGGGGGAAGTCCAGGTTTACCCTAGGCGGGTGGTGTGGCAAGTACGCGAGCCAGTTGCCGGTTCGGTTCATCCATGCAAATATCGTCTGGCGTTCATGGTAGCGGGCTGTTGTGTCGTGCGGTACGACAACGAAGCTGGAAAGGGCGACCATCGCCATATCAATGGTCGCGAGCGGCGGTCGAGCAGCGGGTCGCTCTCGATTCGCGAGGTGGCGCGCCGTGAAGGCAGTGCATGGTGATGTTCATGCCAGGTAGATCACGGCCGCGATGTGCTTGCAGGGGCTGAGTGGCGATCCGGTCCACCAGGGCGTTTACCTGGGTCTTCTGCAGGGGCGGTACCTGAATGACGACCCGATAGGGCTGCCGCCGGGAGCCCATGACCTTGGCGTGGATCGTACCGCCCTCTACCGATAGATCCTTGACGACGCCTTTGTTCGCATAGCTGCGCCCGCGTGGCAGCCGATTGTCGTAATCGAGGTGCGTGAGGGCATTGAGCCACTGGGCACCCCACCAAGTCTTGCCATAGGCTTGTCGGATCATGGGGGGACTTTACTGCAGGAAGGGTGGGGGTTGTGGTACCTGCCTTCGGAGCGGTGGGGGCGGTTACGGCACTATTGCCGAGGTGCTTGGGTTTTCGTATAATGTGCTCAACACACCCACCACGCTTAGCCCTGTCAGACAGGTGATGCGCATAACTGGTGGGTTTTCTTTGTCTAGGTGATGCACTACACCAAGCCTGCCCTGACGTTCGAGGACCAACTCGGCCTATTACGGGCACGAGGGCTTACTGTGCGCGACCCCGAACGGGCGTTGCGCTGGCTCACCAGCGTCAATTACTACCGCTTGAGCGCGTATTTCTTGCCTTTCAAAGAGGGCGAAAATTTTCGCCCTGGATCTGACTTCAACGATATCGCAGGCCTATACATTTTCGACCGAAAATTGCGGTTGCTGATGTTGGATGCCATCGAGCGCATCGAAGTCGCCATCCGGACCGCCGTAACGTACGAGATTGCTCATACGTATGGCCCGTTTGGACACACCGAGCCCGCCAATTTCTCATCAGATTTTAAGCATGAACGCTTCATGGATGACTTAAATACCGAGGAGCGCCGTGCTAGAGAAACTTTCACAAAGCATTTTCGGGAAAAATACGGCGAGGACCCATGTCTACCGGTGTGGATGGCGACTGAGTTGCTCTCCTTTGGCACAGTCTCGAAGCTCTATCAGTCTTTGCAGCCAAAGCTACGGCAAAGGATCGCGCGACCTTACGGGGTCGACGCGAAGTTTCTGATCAGCTGGCTCCATGTGCTGACGTATATACGTAATGTCTGCGCCCATCACAAACGCCTCTGGAACCGACATCTGGCGATTCGCCCCAAGATTCCGTCGAAGAAGGTGATTACACCGCTGACCATCCCAGACACCGGTCGTCTTTATGCGGTGGTGGTTGTCGTTCGGTATCTGATGACGGTTATCTCGCCGCACTCGCTCTGGCAGGATCGGCTAACGGGTCTTTTGGCAGAGCATCCTGACGTTTCGCTCGCAGCGATGGGCTTCCCTTGCGCGGACCGCTTTTCAATACCAGTGCGGCCCGCGTGCTGAAGGATGCTGTGAAGGCTGAGGCTTCCTGATTCACTTGGCTCTGGAAGCCCCCCACTCTCTAGCGCTTCGCGATGTCCGCCTGCGCCTGCTTGACCAGATCGGGCCCGATCTGCTTGGCCCATTTGTCGAAGACGGGCTGCGTCACCTTGGCGAAGGCGGCGATCTGCTCGGGTGACAGGGTAGTGACCTTCACCCCGTGGCTTTCGATTTCCTTGAGCAGTGAATCATCGGTGCTGGTCACCCCTTTGCGGGCGATCACGATTTCTTTCTGGCCGGCTTCGATGGCGGCTTCTCGCACGATCTTCTGGTCTTCAGGCGTCCAGGAGTTCCACACGTCTTTGTTGACCACGAAAATCAGGGGATCGGCCACGTAATTCCACAGGGTCAGGTACTTTTGGCCCACGTCGTAGAGCTTGGCCCCATAGTAGATGGACAGCGGATTCTCCTGACCGTCGACGGCACCGCTGGCCAGCGCGGGTTGAGCGTCAGCCCAGCTCATCTGGGTGGGATTCGCGCCCAGGGCGGTGAAAGTGTCGATGTACAACGGCGAGCCCACGACGCGCAGTTTCATGCCCTTGATGTCGGCCGGGGTTTTGACTTCACGCACCGAGTTGCTCAGCTGCCGGTAGCCGTTCTCGCCCCAGGCAAGCGGCACTACGCCTTTTTGCGTGAGGATCTTGAACAAATCCTGGCCCACCTTGCCATGCGTCAACGCGTCGATGGCGGGGTAGTCTGGCATCAGGAACGGCAGCGAGAACAGGTTCAGCTGCTTGACCTGCGGGGACCAGTTGATGGTCGAGCCAATGGCCATGTCGATCACGCCCTGGCGGATGGCCGTGAATTCGCGGGTCTGGTCGCCCTGCACCAGCGAGGTGCCGGGGTAGACCTTGATGTTGATGCGGCCGTTGGTCCGCTGGCGCACCAGATCGGACCAGATGACGGCGCCTTGCCCC
>NZ_DASVGN010000036.1:0-125315 GCF_036379515.1 Castellaniella sp. | reverse complement strand
GGGCGAAGATCCCAGCGACATCCAGCGCCTCTGGATCAAGCTCAGCTGGGCTGCAGCCTCGGTAGGCCGCAGCGGCCTGTCGGCGCAGGGGATTGCGCCCTTTGACGTCGCGCTCTGGGACATGAAGGCCAAGCGGGCCGGGCTGCCCTTGGCCAAGCTGCTGGGCGCACACCGCGATTCAGTGCGCCTGTACAACACGTCGGGTGGGTTCCTGTCTACCGCGTTGCCGCAAGTGCTGGAAAACATCGATGCCTCTTTGGCGCGTGGCCTGGGGGGCATCAAGATCAAGGTCGGTCACCCGGATCGCAACGTCGACCTGCAGCGGGTCGAAGCCGTGCGCAAGAAGCTGGGCGACACCTTTCCGCTCATGGTCGATGCCAATCAGCAATGGGATCGCCCCGCGGCCGCGCGCATGTGCCGCATTCTGGAGCAGTACAACCTGACGTGGATCGAAGAGCCGCTGGATGCGTACGACGCTGATGGCCACGCGGCGTTGGCCGCTGCGTTCGATACCCCCATCGCCACCGGCGAGATGCTGACCAGCTTCCGCGAGCACGCCGACCTGATCGAAAAGCGCGCATCCGATTTCGTCCAGCCCGATGCCCCGCGCGTGGGCGGCATCACCGAGTTCCTGAAGGTCATGCAGCTGGCGGATTATCACGGCCTGAGCATGGCACCGCACTTCGCGATGGAAATCCACCTGCACCTGGCAGCAGCCTACCCGCGTGAGCCGTGGCTGGAGCATTTCGAATGGCTGGAGCCGCTCTTCAACGAGCGCCTGGTCATGAAAGAGGGCCGCATGCTGGTCCCTGACCGCCCGGGTCTGGGTTTCAGCCTCAGCGAACAGGCCCGTGCCTGGACCAAGGAAACCTTCGAGTGCGGCAAGCAGCCGTAGGGTTCTGAGGCCGTATCTGTCACCGTCGCAGAACGACGAAGCCCGTCTTGTAGAACAAGGCGGGCTTTTTTGTCCGGGTGACGGTAGAAGTGGCGGGCTGACTTGTTTGGGCAGCGTGAGAGCCAGGCCCACGAGTCGGGCCCATGTCGGCTGAATGTTTTCAGTGACGCAAGGTTGCGGCCACTACCGACAGCATCATCCTCACTGTCAGTGTGCTTCCCGGCGCAAGAACCTGAATCCCCGTTCCTGCCATCCCCTGTGCCGCCAGGTTGAAAGCATCGCATACATGGGTGGCGGGTTCCACGCACAGGTAACGCCCGGCGTTGCAATGCAAGATCGCGTGCGTGAGCGGCCCTTGGCAGCGCAAGATGAGTGCCGTGCCGTCTGCCCAGCCTATGTGCGCGCGCCCATCCCAGTCGCATAAGAAGTCGGTCCATGTCACGTCTTCCTGCCGGGTCCACTGCGCGTCGGTATTGCGTTCGGCGTAAAGTGCCAGCTCTTGTTCGTGCACCCAGCGGGTCTTGGCCGTCAGTTGCGCACGGTGGGCTGTGAAATAGGGGTGTATGCCCAGCCCTGCCGGCATGGCCGTGGTGTCGTGGTTCTCCAGGGTCAGAGCGACGCTCAGGCCCGCGTCGGTGAGTTCAATGGTTTGCTGCAGATGCCAGCACCAGGGCCAACCACCCAGGCCTGCCGGATGATCCAGCGATAGCACTGCGTGACTTTCGGTGGCTTCGGTCACATGCCAGGTCATGGTCTGGGCTTGTCCGTGCAGTGCATGCGGCGTACCGGGCAGGGGCTCCAGTTCAATCACTTGGTCCTGCCAGTGCAGCTGCGCATTGCAGACACGGTTGGAAAAGGGCGCGAGCGGAAAAATCCCGCCTTTGGGCCACGCTTGGGCCGGCCATTCCGTTGCCGTGACAGGCACGAGCCAGTCCTTGCGGCCCGTGGCCAGCTGCGTGGACCAGTTCAGGATGCGTCCGCCAGCAGTGGGCGCAACGGTGGCGGTGTGGGCGCCGTGACGCAGCACCAGGCAGTCGCCCGGTGCTGCGCTCAGCGCAGAGGCATAGAGCGAGGCCATGTCAGGATTCGCGCGGCGCTTCCTTCACGCGGCTCACCAGTTGCGTGGGGCTCACGAACTTCAGGGCAATCAACACCCAGATCATGGTAATGGCCATGTACATCATGGCCATGGCGTCGATCGCCTGCGGTGCCCGCACGCCCGTGGAGAACACGGCGTAGTACAGGGCAACTACCAGGGTTTGCGAGTCGGGCCCCGCCGTGAAGAAGGTGAGCTCGAACATGCCGATGGTGCGCACCAGCACCAGCAGACCGGCTGCGAGCATGCCCGGGACCAGCAAGGGCATGAGCACGAAGCGGAAGTACTGAAAGGTGCGGGCGCCAAAGATGCGGGCCGCCGATTCCAGGCTGGGGTCGATCTGTTCAATGAACGGCGTCATGACCAGGATCACGAAGGGCAACGCCGGCACCAGATTGGCCAGAATGACGCCCAGCAGTGTGCCACCTACCCCCGCCTGATAAAAGGCGGTGGCCATGGGAATACCGTAGGTGACCGGCGGCACCAGCATGGGGATCAAAATGAGCAGCAGCACGGCGCGCTTGCCTGGAAACTTGGCGCGGGCTAGCGCGTAGGCGGCTGGAACCCCCAGCAAGATCGCCAGCACCACGACCGAGACTACGACTTCGAGCGTCACGATCATGATGTGGGACAGCTGGAATTCCTGCCAGGCGCGCACATACCAGTGCAGTGTGAAGCCTTCGGGCAGCAGCGTGCCGAACCAACGGGTGGCGATGGAATCCACCGCGACCGTGAGCACCATGAACACGATGTTCAGCAGGAAGAACCCCATCAGAGTCCAGATCGTGGCGCGCCACAACCAGCCCCAGCGCCGGGCGTTGCCAGAATTGTTTTGCAGAACGGCTTGCATGCCTTACCCCTTGCCGCTGGTGGCCGGGCCGGTGTAGAAGGCCTGGCGGAATGAGAAGATGGCGCCGACGATGAGCAGTTGGACGAAGCCCATCACCACCGCAATGGCCGAGGCCATGCCGTAGTCGTACTGCTCGAAGGCGGCCTCGTAGGCGGCGACTGAGATGACCCGTGTGGGTCCTGCCGGTGCGCCCAACAGAATGGCTGACGGAAACACGGCGTAGGTCTGCACGAATGACAGTGCGGCGGCCATGCTCAGGCCGGGCACCAGGAGTGGCAGGTAAATGAGGCGAAACTGCTGCCACGGACCTGCGCCCAGCGTGCCGGCTGCCTTGGCCAACGTGGGGTCTATGCCCGAGATGTACGACAACGTCAGCAGGAAGACGAACGGGAAATCGGAGATGATCAGCGAGATCAGCACGCCCCAGTAATTGTGGGTCAGGCGGATTTCACCAGAATACAGACCCAGCGCGTGAACCAGCTGCGAGAACCAACCCACCGGGCTGTAGAAGGTCAGCATGCCGTCGGCAATCAGCACCGTGCCCAGCGTGATGGGAATCACCAGCAGCGTGGTCACGATCCGCTGCGAGCGGCTGTTGCGCCGCAGGGCAAAGGCCACCGGGACGGCCATGCCCACGTTGATGAGCGTGGCCGGCGCTGCCAGTTTGAGGGTGATCCACAAAGTGGTCCATTCGGTGGCGGTGGAAAAAAAGTGGGCGTAGTTGGCCCAGAAATGCCCGCCATTCATGGGCTTGAAAGAAATCGCCACCCCGTACAAGAACGGGTAGACGAACAGGGCCAGCAGCACCACGACGGCAGGGACGACCAGCCAGCCCCGCCGGTCGCCGGTGGGCATCAACACGGAATGGGCGTCGCTCATAAAGCCTCCGCATAGGCGAGCGTGCGGTCAGCCGGAATGTGCAGGCGCAGCCGGTCACCCGGTTGAAAGTGCCCGCCGAGGCGCACGAACAGGTCGCCGATGTCGCTGCTGACGATGAGCAATGACGTGCGGCCACCGAATTCCATGGTTTTTACCGTGACCTCGATCACGTTTTCGGCCTGGTCTGCAGCCAGCTCGAAGTCGTCGGGGCGCATGGCCACGGCGACGTGAGCGGTGCCCGCCGGAACGGCCATGGAAGTGCCGTGCAACGTGACTTGCTTGCATTGCAGCGTGAGGGCTTCGCCCGCCTGCTGCGTGATGTCGAAGGGCAGCACGTTGCGGTAGCCCATGAAGCGCGCCACGTGCAGATTGCGCGGACGACTGTAGACCTCGCGTGGCGTGCCGACTTGCTGCACACTGCCCGTGCGCATGACCACGATGCGGTCAGCCATGGACAAGGCTTCGTCCTGATCGTGTGTCACATAGATGGTGGCGCGTTCCAGCTGCGTATGGATGCGGCGGATCTCGGCGCGCATTTCCACCCGCAGCTTGGCGTCCAGGTTGGAGAGCGGTTCATCCATGAGGATGACGGGCGGCTCGATCACGATGGCACGGGCAATGGCCACGCGTTGCTGCTGGCCCCCCGAGAGCTGTCCGGGAAGTTTTTTTGCGTGCCCGTCCAGTTGCACCAGTGACAGCGCGGCCGTGACGCGCTTGGCGATTTCGGCCTTGTGCACGCGGCGCATGCGCAGGCCGAAGCCTACGTTGTTTTCCACGCTCATGTGTGGAAACAGCGCGTAATTCTGGAACACCATGCCAAAGCCGCGCCGCTCAGATGGCAGCGTGTCGATGCGGGTGTCGTCCAGCCAGACGCTGCCCGAGGTCAGGTCAGTGAGGCCCGCCAGGCAGTTCAGGGCGGTCGATTTGCCGCAGCCTGAAGGCCCCAGAAGGGCGATGAATTCACCTCGCTGGATGTCGAGGCTCAGGTCGCTCAGGGCAGCGACAGTGGACCCGGAGGCGGTGGGATAGCTGCGGCCGACGGCATCCAGGCGTAGCTGTTTGAAAGATTCGTTCATGTTGCAGTATCCAGAGAATGCGGGCCGTCCGCACCCCGAGGAGCCGGAGGCGGACGGTGTTTCAGGTACGGCTTACTTCTTCAAGGCGCCGATGTCTTGGTCCCATTTCTGGAACGCGGCCACCATGGTCTTGGCGTCCAGAGGCACGGCGCTCGGATGGTCTGCCGTCATGGCGGCATACTCGCGACGACCGTACTTGGCGATGACTTCCTGGCTTTCTTTCGGGGCGGCCGACAGCGGCACGTGAGCGACGGCCGGGCCCGGGTAGAAGTAGCCCGTGTCATAGGTCATGGCTTGTTGCTTGGGCTGCAGCATGAAGTTCATCAGCTTGAAGAGCACTTTTTGCTTTTCGGCCGACACGCCCTTCGGAATCACCATGTAGTGCGCATCCGTCACCCACGTGAAGTTGTCGAAGGCCTGGATCTTGAAGTCTGCCGGGACAATGCCCAGCGCGCGCGGGTTGATGTCCCAGCCGGTGACGGTTGGCGTCATGTCGCGGCTGCCTTGGCCCAGCTCCTTCATGATGGCCGAGGTTCCGCCCGGGTAGTAGGGCACACAGCTGTTGAGTTCCTTCAGGAACTTCCAGGTGTTGTCCCAGCCGTTGATGGGGTCATAGGGATCTTTGTCGTGCAGCAGATAGGGCAGACCCATCAGGAAAGTGCGGCCGGGACCCGAGTTGGCCGGTCGAGCATACAGGAACTTGCCCGGGTTGGCCTGGCACCACTTGAGCAATTCTTCGGGTGTCTTGGGCGGGTTCTTGACCGTTTTGGGGTTGTACTCGAGCAGAGGGCCACCCTGCATGAAGGCCACTTCCAGGCCGTAGCCTTGTGCAAGCTTCTGCATTTTGGCAGCGGCCGGATGGTAGCTGTCCACGTCTTTCTTGAACAGATCGTCGTGGTCGGGCAGGAGTTTGAGCCACAGCCCTTGTTCGATCCCCGCAGCCAGTGCGTCCGTGCCGGTCAGCACCATGTCGATGTCCGAGCGGCCAGCCGCCTGCATGGCCTTGATCTTGCCCGGGATTTGCGGTGCCGGCGCGTTCGTGAAGGTGATGCTGGACACCAGGTCCGGGTTTTGGTCGCGGAAAGATTCCAGCGCCTTTTGGGTAACGGCGAGGTCGCCTGCGACGTCGACGATGTTCAGCGCGACCGGGGCCGCTTGAACTGCCGTGGCGGCGCAGGCCAGGGTCACGGCGCCTGCCAGTGCGGTCAACCGCCCCAGGCGCAGAGACTGTGTGATGCCTTTCATGGAGTGTCTCCTAGTATGTTCGCCGGCGCACGGAAAGAACCGGCAATCAGGAAAGGAGAACCGATCCGGGAGCCCCGTCGGTCCTTCCTTATAAGTCATCATATAAGCGTAGCCCTACCAGCGGCAATCCTTTGGTTGCAAATTCTGCGGCGAAGTCGGGATTTCAGAAGGTGAGGAGAGTGGAAATCTTTGATTAATCTATTGATTAATAAATGTTTAATCATAAAAATCCTGCTGCATTAGTACATTCCCTAATACGCGAACGAGGCCTGCGTCTACGCTTCCAAAGCGTCGTATGATGACTTAAATCCGAAGCTTTTTCGTTCTCACCTTCACGACACCTGCCTTATGAAGCTCCAGTCCATCAAAATCACCCCCATTGCTTTTCGTGACCCACCGCTGCTCAATGCAGCGGGGATTCACGAGCCTTATGCCTTGCGTTCCATCATCGAGCTCGAGAGCGATACTGGTCAGATTGGCCTCGGAGAGTCTTACGGCGATGCTGCGTTTCTGCAGTTGGCTGCCGCGTTGCAGCCGCGCCTGGTGGGGCTGGACCCCTTCAATCTGAACGGTTTGCGCGAGCGGGTGCTCGATGTGGTGAAGGGCACGCAGGTCGATACCGGAACCGAGTTTCTGTTGGCTCCGGGAACGGACCCGGTCAAGAACGTCCAGAAGCTCTACTCGGCTTTCGAGGTGGCCTTGCTGGACATGCAGGCGCGTCATCTGGGCATGCCGCTGGTAGATTTGCTGGGTGGCCGAGTCCGTGACCGCGTGCCGTTCAGCGCCTACCTGTTCTTCAAGTATGCCCATCACATCGATGCAGATTACCCTGCCGACGCGTGGGGTGAGACGCTGACGCCCGAACAGCTGGTGGCACAGGCGCAGACCATGGTGCAGCGCCACGGGTTTGGCAGCTTCAAGGTCAAGGGGGGCGTGTTGCCACCGCAAGACGAAGTCGCCTGTATCCGTGCGCTGGCAGCGGCTTTCCCCCGGAAGCCGCTGCGCATCGACCCCAATGGTAATTGGTCGTTGCCCACGGCCATCGCCATGGGCAAGCAACTCGACGGCTTGCTCGAGTATTACGAAGACCCGTGCCCTACGCTGGCCGACATGGCCGAACTGCACCGCGCCACCGGCATGCCCTTGGCCACCAACATGGTCGTGACCGACATGGCGCAGTTTCGTGACAACGTGCCACTGGACGCGTGTCAGATCATTTTGTCGGATCATCATTACTGGGGTGGGTTGCGCGAGACGCAGGTGCTGGCACGCATGTGCGAAGTCTTTGGCTTGGGTCTGTCCATGCATTCCAACTCGCACCTGGGCATCAGCCTGCTCGCCATGGCACACCTGGCGGCCAGTGTGCCTTTGCTCAGCTATGCCTGCGACACGCATTACCCGTGGCTGGATCCGAACGAGGAGGTCATACGAGGTGGCCAGCTGAAGTTCCTCGACGGTGCAGTGGTCTTGGGAGATGCGCCAGGCTTGGGAGTGGAAATCGATCAGGCCGCGTTGGCGCGCTTGCATGCGCAGTACCAGACCTGCGGGATTCGCTCGCGAAATGATGCAGCGCAGATGCGCAAGTACCAGCCGGACTGGAGTGGCAAGGCGCCGCGCTTCTGAACTTACAGGTGAGCGCGCGCCGTGCCGGGCGCGCTTGTCGCTGCTGGCAGTCGGCGTCCGTCGTGCGCATCTGTTGTCGTATAAGTGTAGGGATGCGCGTTATGATGAAAACTATTCAATCAACAGGGTGATCCATGGCAACCGTACCAGCCCGTCGTTCGCGCAGCCTGACCCAGAATGTGGTCACCGCCTTGTCCGAACGCATCCGCAGTGGTGAATTCCACGTGGGCGAGAAGCTGCCGACCGAGTCCGAGCTCATGGAATCCTTTGGCGTGAGCCGCACCGTGATTCGTGAAGCCATCTCGCGGCTTCAAGCGGCGGGGCTGGTCGAAACCCGTCATGGCATTGGTACGTTTTTGCTCGAACCCCAGAATGAACAGCAACTTCGCATTCGCACCGAGAGCATCCTGACCATGCTTGACGTGCTCGCCATTCTCGAGTTGCGCATCAGCCTGGAAACCGAGGCGGCCGGTTTGGCGGCCCAACGCCGTACGGATGCCCAGGTTCAGCAGCTGCGTACGATTCTCGATGAGTTCGCGGCCAGTATTCACAAGAAAACAGGCAATGCTGTCGCGTCCGACGTGGCCTTCCATCTGCTGGTGGCGACTGCGACGGGCAACCGCTACTTTCACGACATTCTCAAGCAGCTGGGCAAAACCATCATTCCGCGCACCCGTATTGATTCTGCATCGTTGGCAGAAGGGGACCGTGCCAGCTATCTGGGACGGGTGCATCTGGAACACGAAGACATCTACAACGCCATTGCTCGCAAAGACCCGGATGCCGCCAGGGCCGCCATGCGCACCCACCTGGCCAACAGCCGTGAGCGGCTGCGTCGCGCACAAGAGGCGGTCGAAGAAAATCCCTGATTTCCTTCGGGACCGGTTCTCCACCCCGGGTAGCGCGAGGCTTTTGTCGAGCCTGTCACCACGTTGTCGTACAAGTTTGATCAGAATCCGGGCGTGGTACAGGCAGGTTCGACTGCTGCAGATGTGACGTTTTAGTAACAGGAACACCGGTTCGTCAGGGTAAATACTGACTTTCAACAAGAGCTCTTGTTGCTCTCGATCATATGTCATATGATAACGTATAACTTAACGCGAGGATGAGGCGATTGCCTGTCTTGTCGCTTACTCTGAGGGTGCCATTCACATGATCGCTTACCAAGAACTCAAAGAAATCCTGAACGACGGGCTGATGTCCTTTCCGGTCACCGACTTCGATGCCAATGGCGATTTTGACGCCAAAAGCTATCAGTCGCGTTTGGAATGGCTGATGCCTTTCGGGGCTCGCGTGCTGTTTGCGGCGGGCGGCACGGGCGAGTATTTCTCGCTCATGCTGGATGAATACTCCAAGGTCGTTGAAACTGCGGTCAAGACTTGCCAGGGGCATACGCCCATTCTGGCCGGTGCCGGTGGTCCCACGCGCAACGCCATCGCGTTTTCGCGCGAGGCTCAGCGCCAGGGCGCGGCGGGTGTGCTGCTCATGCCGCATTACCTGACGGATGCGCCACAAGACGGCATTGCTCGTCACGTGCGCGAGGTCTGCGAATCAGTCGACATCGGCGTCATTCTGTACAACCGCGGCCAGTGCCGCCTGCATGCCGACGTGCTCGAGCAACTGGCCGAACAGTGCCCGAACCTGATCGGTTTCAAGGACGGCGTGGGCGATATCGAAAACATGGTGCGCGTGCATCGCCGCCTGGGCGATCGCTTTGCCTACCTGGGTGGGTTGCCTACGGCCGAAGTCTTTGCTGAAGCCTACCGTGCGCTTGGCGTGCCGGTCTATTCGTCTGCCGTCTTCAACTTCATTCCCAAGACGGCCATGGAGTTCTACGCCGCCGTCAAGGCGGGTGACCATGCCACGACGGGCCGCTTGCTGGATCAGTTCTTCCTGCCGTTGCTCGAGATTCGCAGCCACAAGCCCGGGTATGCCGTGAGCATGGTCAAGGCGGGTGCGCGCATCGTGGGGCATCCTGCTGGTCCCGTGCGGGCGCCGTTGACCGACCTGACGGCGGCTGAAGAAGCGGAACTGCGCAAGCTCATCGAAGCTCTCTGATCCGCATGACTACTCCGCAGCCTTCGGCCGAGCTCGTTCTGGATCTGCGCTGTCAGACGGGCGAATGCCCGGTCTGGCATGCAGCCAGCCAATCGCTGTATTGGGTCGACATCCCGGCGGGCCGGCTGCATTGCTGGCGGCCCGCAGACCAGAAGCACCAGAGCTGGAGGTTCACGCAGCAGCTGGCCTGCATCGCGTCCTTGTCCTCGGGAGACTGGCTGGGCGCCATGGAAGATGGCGTGTATCGTCTCGGGCTCGCCGCTGGCGAGCCGGTGTCTGCCACGCGGCTGGTTGCCGTAGACCATCCTCAGGCCGGCATGCGCTTCAACGACGGTCGTTGCGACCGGCAGGGACGCTTCTGGGTCGGGTCCATGGTCATGGACATGGGCCTTGCGAGCCCTGCGGGTGCCTTGTACCGCCTGCAAGGATCAGGGTCTGGCATTCGCCTCGACAAAATCCTGGATGATTTCCTCACGCTCAATGGCTTGGGATTCAGCCCGGATGGCCGCACGCTCTATGTGTCGGATTCGCATCCACAGCGCCAGTGCGTCTGGGCCTTCGACTACGACCCCGATGCGGGCGTGCCCAGTCGCCGCCGGGTGTTCATCGACAGGCTGCCCGCCGGGCGCCCCGATGGGGCGGCTGTTGATGCCGAGGGTTGCTACTGGATCACGGGCAACGACGCCGGTGTGGTGCATCGCTATACGCCTGAAGGCCGGCTCGACCGCACGCTGAAGGTGCCGGTGGCCAAACCTTCGATGTGTGCCTTTGGTGGCCCGCGTCTGGACACGCTCTTTGTGACGACGATCCGGCAGCCGACGGCTGCCCCGGATGCCTTGGACGGTTCGGTGTTTGCACTGCAGCCTGGGGTGGTGGGGTTGGAAGAGCCTGGGTATTCAGAGTAGCTTCTGCACCGCAAAAGGCGGTAGAGGCACCCGCCTTGCTCTTGCAAGGAGGGTTCCAAAGGCCCCCGCCTTGCTCTTGCAAAGGGTTTCCAAAGGCACCCACCTCGCGGCCTGCAGGCCGCTCCCCAAAGCACCCACCTCGCGGCCTGCAGGCCGCTCCGATGATTTCTGCACAGGACAGTCCGCGGGGACTGTCCTGTGTCTGAAATCATCCCGAATTTCTCAAGCCGGCGGCGATGCCGTTGAGCGTGGTGTGAATGGCGCGTTGATCGCGGGATTCCTGCTCGTTGCTTGGCCGTGTCGAGATCTGGCCCGAACGCAGGCGACGCAACAGCTCCACTTGCAGGTGGTTGAGCGGGTCTATGTAGGCAAAGCGCTCGGCCAATGCGGCTCGCAACGGCGCGTCGTGCGCCAGCAGTTCGTGCCCTGTGATCTCGCGAAAGCGCGCAACCGTTTGCTGAAACTCTGCCTCGATGCAGCCGAATATACGCTGGCGCAACGCCGTGCTGCGGACCAATCCGGCGTAGCGTCGACCGATGGCAAGATCAGTCTTGGCGAGCACCTGTTCCATGTTCGAGAGCAAGGTCTTGAAGAAAGGCCAGTCGTGTGCCATTGCCTGCAGGTTTGCCAGACGCTGAGCCCGCGTCTGCGCATGGTCGGGGCCGCCTTCGTCCAGGTAGCGCGACAGTGCGCTTCCCATGCCGTACCAACCCGGCAGGGGCAGGCGGCATTGGGCCCACGAAAATGACCAGGGGATCGCACGCAGGTCTTCAATGCGCTGCAGTGTCTTGCGCGACGAGGGGCGTGAACCGATGTTCAAGCCCGCGATCTCGCGGATGGGGGTGGATGCAAAGAAGTAGTCCGTGAAGCCCGGGGTGTCGTAGATCAACTGGCGATAGGCAGCCCGCGCCACATCGGACATCCAGGCCATGGCCTCCCCGTAGCGCGCTGCCCGTTCGTCTTCTGCTCGTGCGGCCTCAGCGGGCGCCAGGCTGGCTTCCAGGGTGGCTGCCACGAAAAGTTCCAGATGCGAGCGGCCCACTTCGGCATCCTTGTAGCGTCCTTGGATGATCTCGCCTTGTTCAGTGAGGCGGATCTGATTGTTCACGGTTCCGGGAGGCTGGGCCAGGATGGAGTCATAGCTGGGGCCGCCACCGCGCCCCACTGAGCCGCCGCGGCCATGAAACAGCCGCAGGCGCGTGCGGTGCGCGCGGAAGACCGGTACCAGACGGCGTTCGGCCTGGTAGAGAGACCAGTTCGATGTCAGATAGCCGCCATCCTTGTTGCTGTCCGAGTACCCGAGCATGACTTCCTGAATTCCTTGATGCACCTGCCGGACTCGTGTGGCCACTTCGGGAAGAGACAGCCATGCATCCATGATTTCGGGTCCGCGTTCCAGGTCGGGGATGGTTTCGAAGAGGGGGACCACCATCAGGCCGCTGGAAGAGGCGCCTTCGGGTTCCGGAACGATCAGGCCGGTTTCCTGCTGCAGCAGCAGGGCTTCGAGCAGGTCGCTGAGCGTTTCGGTATGCGAGACGATGGATTGGCCAATGGCGGCGTCTCCGAAACGCCGGCGGCAGTCGGCCGCCATCCGGAGGATTTCCAGCTCTTTGGTGGTCTCGGCCGAATAATGGATCCATGGCGAGACCAGCGGACGCGGCTCTCGCAGCTCCTGGCGCAGTACTCGAACCCGGTCTTCTTCTGACAGACGGGTGTAGCGCACGGGTTTGCCGTCTTGCATGACCTGCGCGGCGCTCATGAGCTCATCGAGCACGCGCTCGTGCACGTCAGAACTCTGCCGCAAGTCGACCGTCGCCAAGTGAAAGCCAAAAATGGCGACGGCCTGTCGCAGGTGGGCCAGCCGAAGATGCGCAATGAGCCCCCCGTGATGCGCGTCCAGCGATTCGGCCATTACCTGCAGGTCTGTGGCCAGGTCCTGCGCGCTGGCGTAGGCGGGGGCTTCGTAGGTGGTTCGACGTGCGAGAGCCCGGCCCGTCAGGGTTCGACCGGTAGCGGCCAGTCGCGCATAGACGTGGATGCAAGCGCGGCGGTAGGGTTCGTCCTCGCGGTGGCCCGACGGGTCCTGGCTCTGGGCCGAGAGCGTGGCCAGGGCAGGACTCACGGCACAGAGCGACTGCGAGACTGACAATTCGGCGCCCAGGGCCTGTACTTCGTCCAGATAGTGGCGCAGCACATGGCTGCATTGTCTGAGCAGCGCCTCTTGCAGGGTCGCGGCATTGACGTTCGGGTTGCCGTCCCGGTCTCCTCCGATCCAGCTGCCCATGCGGGCAAAGGGTGGGAGGGGGGTGTTGGACGTATCGAAGGCGGTGCGCGCGGGCTTGCGCAACAGCGTGTCCATGTCCAGGTGCAACTGCGGCAGCGTGCTGAAGAAGGTGCTGGTGTAATAGCTCAGTGCATTGTCGATCTCGTCCAGAACCGTCAATTTGGTCTGGCGCAGCATGCGGGTCTGCCACAGGGTGGCGATCAGGCCCGTCAGCCGCAGTTGCTGGCGTTGCCCCCCCAGCGGGGTCCCCGGCACGTCCTGTTGGCGCAGCGTAAGCGCGATGGCGCGATGCAGGTCCAGCGTGCTTTTGCGCTGCACCTCGGTGGGATGAGCCGTCAAGACGGGCACGATGCTGGCCGTGGCCAGGTGCTGGCGGATACGGGCGCCCGTCATGCCGTTGGCCTGGAGCTGTTCAATCGCGTGTTGCAATGTGCCCGCCGGTGCCGCTTCGTACGCCTGTTCGTGTTGGCGGCGCGTCAGGTCGCGGTCTTCGGCAATGTTCGACAGGTGCAGAAAATAGCCAAAGGCACGGGCGACGGAATTGGCCTCGCCATCGGCCAGGCGCCGGATCTGCCGCTCCATCATGCGGCCGTCTCGTTCCAGGCCTTCGCGGCGAAACTTGACCGCCGCGCGGCGCAGCTTCTCGATCACGTCGAACACCTCGCGCCCTTCGCTGGCCTGGATGACTTGACCCAGCGTTCGCCCCAGCAGCCGGATGTCCTGGCGCAAGGGTGGCATGGCTTCGGGGGGCAGCTGGGGCTGTGATTTCACAAGGTCTCCTTCGGAGGGGCGACAGGGGCGTGCTCCATTTTTGCACGGGTGTTCCTTCATCATAAGACGACTTCCCAAGGGGCCTTTTTGTATGATGGAGCCATGAACAAACCTCGATTGAACGAGACTTCACCTGCGCAGGTCCTGGGGCACCCGCTGTTTGCAGGTGCCTCGGCCGAGGTCTCGGCGCTTTTGCTGCGTGACGCTGCCATTTTGCATAGACCAGATGGCGAGGTTCTGTTTCGTGAAGGCGCGGATGCCATCGAATACCTCTACGTGCTTGCGGGCGGAGTCGAAGTCCTGCGACACACGCGCGACCAGCA
This sequence comes from Castellaniella sp., assembly GCF_036379515.1. Classification (GTDB taxonomy): domain Bacteria; phylum Pseudomonadota; class Gammaproteobacteria; order Burkholderiales; family Burkholderiaceae_B; genus Castellaniella. The sequence continues at coordinate 111,310 of NZ_DASVGN010000036.1, read as the reverse complement.
GGATCGTGTCTTTCATATTTTCTCGCCCGGGCAGATCCTTGCCGAGGCGGCCATGTTCATGAGTCATGGGCGCTACCCCATGCAGGCCCGCGCGCGTGGCAACACCGTGGTGCTGTGCCTCAAGCGCCAGGGGCTGCTGGATGCCTGCCGTTTCTGGCCCGAATTGTCGATGAGAATGCTGGTGCGCCTGAGCGATCGCGTCTATCACCGTGTCAACGAGGTTGAGTGGTTCAGTGACAGCACGGCGGCGCAGCGGCTGGCCGATTACCTGCTGCGTCATGCTGATCCGCAACATGGGGGGCGGGTGCACCTGCTGCTTACTCAGCGCCAGCTTGCGCTGCATTTGGGGGTGCGTGCCGAAACTCTCAGCCGTTTGCTGGCCGATTGGGTCGAGCGAGGGGCCATTTCGGGTGCGCGCCGCGACTGGGCCATTCTGAACCCGACCTTTCTGGGCACACTCGCACAATCGGTGCGTCGCAACTTTTAGGGGCTCTGGTTTCGCTGGCCGGCAGCAGGCTTTAAACTCAAAGATTCGTTGCTGAGATCCTAGAGAGAAACCATGTCCAAGAAGCCGTTGCGCTCTTCTCATATCACGCAGGGTGTGGCCCGTGCGCCCAATCGTTCCATGTATTACGCCCTGGGCTATACCGAAGGCGATTTTGACAAGCCCATGATCGGCATTGCCAACGGACAAAGCACGATCACGCCCTGCAACAGTGGTTTGCAGCCACTGGCCGATGCGGCCACCGAGGCTGTGAAAGCAAGCGGCGGCAACCCGCAGGTGTTTGGCGTGCCCACGATCTCCGACGGCATGGCCATGGGCACCGAAGGCATGAAGTATTCGCTGGTTTCGCGCGAAGTCATCGCCGATTGTGTTGAAACCTGTGTGCAGGGCCAATGGATGGATGGCGCGCTCGTCATTGGCGGCTGCGACAAGAACATGCCGGGCGGGATGATGGGCATGCTGCGCGCCAACGTGCCGTCCATTTATGTCTATGGTGGCACTATTTTGCCGGGCCAATATTGCGGCCAGGATCTGAACATCGTCAGCGTGTTCGAAGCGGTGGGCGAACATGCCGCCGGGCGCATGTCCATGGAAAACCTGCACGAAATCGAAACGCACGCCATCCCCTGCAGCGGTTCCTGTGGCGGCATGTACACGGCCAACACCATGAGTTCCGCCTTCGAGGCGATGGGCATGAGCCTGCCGTATTCCTCGACCATGGCCAACGTGCACCAGGAAAAAATCGATTCTGCGGCTGAATCTGCACGTGTGCTGCTCAAGGCGGTCGAACTCGACCTCAAGCCGCGCGACATCGTGACCCGCAGGTCCATTGAAAACGCCGTGGCCGTCATCATGGCAGTGGGTGGCTCCACCAATGCGGTCTTGCACTTCCTCGCCATTGCCCATGCCGCAGGGGTCGAATGGACCATCGACGATTTTGAACGTGTGCGTCGCAACGTGCCCGTGTTGTGCGACCTCAAGCCCAGCGGCAAATATCTGGTGGTCGATTTTCACAAGGCAGGCGGCATTCCTCAAGTCATGAAGATCCTGCTGAAGGCGGGTCTGCTGCATGGCGACTGCATCACGATCACCGGGCAGACGATTGCCGAGGTGCTGGCCGATGTGCCGGATGCGCCCAGTGCGGATCAGGACGTCATTCACCCGATCGACCGACCCATGTACAAACAGGGCCACCTGGCGATTCTGAAGGGCAATCTGGCCGAGCGCGGTGCCGTCGCCAAGATTACGGGCCTGAAGAATCCCGTCATGACAGGGCCGGCGCGTGTCTTCGACGACGAGCAATCGGCCATGGACGCGATTCTGGGCGGCAAGATTCACAAAGGTGACGTCATGGTGCTGCGCTACCTGGGCCCCAAGGGTGGGCCAGGCATGCCAGAGATGCTGGCGCCGACCAGTGCCCTGGTGGGTGAGGGGCTGGGCGATTCCGTGGGCCTCATTACCGATGGCCGTTTCTCGGGTGGCACCTGGGGCATGGTCGTGGGCCACGTGGCACCCGAAGCGGCCACGGGCGGCACGATCGCGCTAGTGGAAGACGGTGATTCCATCACCATCGATGCGCATACTCAACTGCTGCAACTGAATGTGCCCGAGGACATCATCGCCAAACGTCGTGCGGCCTGGAAGGCCCCTGCTCCCCGTTACACCCGGGGCGTGCAGGCCAAGTTTGCCTTCAATTGTTCCGATGCCAGCACGGGGGCCGTGCTGGATCGCTTCGAAGATCGCCGCTGATCCGTCAGCGTCGGGCCCCGTTGCTTCGTGGAGAAGTGGCGGGGCCTTTTCATCAGGAGATTTTCTTGCTCAATCCCGAACAGAAAGCCTTGCAGATGCAGATCCGGTTGGCGTTGGGGGTGACTGACGCCTTCGAAGCACAGGCTGAACTCACGCGTCGCGTGGATTTTCTGGCCGAACTGCTGCGCAGCAGCGGCGCGCGCGCCTTGGTGCTGGGTATCAGCGGAGGGGTCGATTCCATGACGGCAGGCTGTCTGTCGCAACGCGCCGTGCAGCAGGTCAGGGACTCAGGTGGCGATGCCCGCTTCGTGGCCATGCGCCTGCCTTACGGCACTCAGCTTGACGAAGCAGACGCCCAGGCGTGTCTGCAGGTGATCCAGCCCGACGAGCTCATGACGGTCGACGTGAAGCCCGCATCCGATGCCATGCTGGCCTCGGTGCAGGCGGCGGGGCAGGTGTTCAGGGACGCTGCCCAGCAAGATTTCATCCACGGCAACATCAAGGCGCGTGCCCGCATGGTAGCCCAGTACGCCGTGGCCGGTAGCCGGGGCGGTCTGGTGGTGGGCACTGACCATGCAGCTGAATCGCTCATGGGGTTTTTCACCAAATTTGGCGATGGCGCGGCCGATACGACGCCGCTTGCCGGGTTGAACAAGCGGCGGGTCCGCGCGCTTGCAGCGCTGATGGGAGCCCCGGATGCGCTGGTTTACAAAGTACCCACGGCGGACCTTGAACTGCTGAAGCCCCTCAAACCCGACGAAGATGCTTTCGGGGTCACATACGCGCAGATCGACGACTTCCTGGAAGGCAAGGACGTCTCGCAAGAGGCCTTTGATGTCATCGTCCGCACCTGGCGCAAAAGCGCCCACAAGCGTGCGCTGCCCATCGCGCCCTGAACTACGACTTGGCTGGGGTGGGCTCGCGAAGACGCTCGTGCACCTGCGCCACGATTTCGTATGAATGCACCCGAGCAGCATGGTCATGCATGTTGCTGGTGATGATGAGCTCGTCCGCCTGAGTCTGGTCGAGAAATGCCTGAATCTTGGTCGTGACGGTATCGGGTCCGCCGATGGCCGTGCAGGCCAGGATGTGATCCAGCAGATCTCGTGCCACCGGCGGCAAGGATTCCGCGTAGCCCTTCAGGGGGCGTGGCAGTCGACTGGGCCGCCCCGTGCGCAGGTTGATGAAGGATTGCTGCCACGAGGTCGCCAGATAGTACGCTTCGTCATCTGTGTCGGCAGCAAAGACGTTGAATCCCAGCATGACGTGCGGTTTGTCCAGATGGCGTGACGGCCTGAAGCGTGCTCGATAGAGCGCGATGGCATCCATCATCCGTGCCGGCGCAAAGTGCGAAGCGAAGGCATAGGGCAGGCCCAGGTAGGCCGCCAGCTGTGCACCGAACAGGCTGGACCCCAGCACCCAGACTTCCACCTTGGCCCCGGCGCACGGGACTGCGGGCACTGGCCCGCAGCCCTCGAAGTAGTCCATGAGCTCGGCCACGTCTCTGGGAAAGGCGTCCGGGTCTGAGTCCAGCGACCGACGCAGCGCGCGTGAAGTGATCTGATCCGACCCGGGAGCGCGCCCCAGCCCCAGGTCGATGCGCCCGGGATAGAGCGCGTCCAGAGTGCCGAATTGTTCGGCGATCACCATAGGGGAGTGGTTGGGCAGCATGATGCCACCGGCACCCACCCGAATGCGTGAAGTGGCACCTGCCACATGACCGATCAGCACCGAGGTCGCGGCGCTCGCGATCCCCGGCATGCCATGGTGCTCGGCCATCCAGTAGCGCTCGAAACCCCAGGCTTCCGCGTGCTGTGCGAGATCGACGGAATGGGCAAACGATTCTCGAGCGCTCCCGTCTTCGTTGATGGGGGCGAGGTCCAGCACAGAAAATGAAATGGGGGAGGGCATGTCAGGGCTGCGGCAAGTTGAATAAGGTCTGTTGCATCAGGGCGACGGGCTTTCGCTCAGAGCCTTTCAGCGCGTAGACGTCGACTTGTGTCACGGTGAGCGTACGCCCTTGGCGCACGACTCTGCCCACTGCTTCCAGTGCTTCTCCTACGGCAGGGGCCATCAGGTTGATCTTGAATTCCACTGACACGACGGTCTGGTCTGCCGGCAGCAAGCTGCGTGCCGCCATGCTGCCGGCCGCGTCGGCAATGGCCGAGGTCGCTCCTGCATGGAAGTACCCCAGATGCTGCGTCAAGTGTTCGGAGTACGGCAGTGTGATGTGGACTTCTCCGGGCAGCACTTGAGTCAGCTGGGCACCCAGCCTCTGCATGAGGCCGGAATGGTCAAAGTCTTGTTGTACGTAGCTGGCGGCGAGAGGGTCAGGCGCTTGGGATGCGGCGGATGGCATGGTGTTCTGAATCAACAAACGAGGTCAATCAATGCATACCATACCTCGTTTCACGGCGGGTTGGGCGCCTGCCGCAGGCTCAGCATTCGACGACGTTGACTGCCAGGCCGCCGCGCGAGGTTTCTTTGTACTTGGACTTCATGTCGGCCCCCGTCTGGCGCATGGTTTCGATGACGGTGTCGAGTGATACGTGGTGCGTGCCGTCGCCGTGCAGTGCCAGGCGCGAGGCGTTGATCGCCTTGTTGCCCCCCATGGCATTGCGTTCGATGCACGGGATCTGCACCAGGCCGCCGACAGGGTCGCAGGTCAGGCCCAGGTTATGCTCCATGCCGATTTCGGCTGCATTTTCGATTTGGGTAACGGTGCCCCCCATGACGGCTGTGAGTCCTGCCGCGGCCATGGAACAGGCTACGCCTACCTCCCCCTGGCAGCCGACTTCAGCCCCGGAAATGGAGGCGTTCTCTTTGTATAGGAAGCCAATCGCGGCCGCCGTGAGCAGGAAATCCACGACACCGTCTTCGGACCAGCCCGGGATGAAGGTGCGGTAATACCGCAGAACTGCCGGCAACAGACCCGACGCGCCGTTGGTCGGCGCAGTGACGACGCGCCCGCTGGCGGCGTTTTCTTCGTTGACGGCCATGGCGTAGAGATTGACCCAGTCCATGGCGAACATCACGTCGTCTGGATTGGCCGGGAAGGGCGGGGCCGTTCGAGCGGACTTGGCCTTGAGTTCTTCATACAGGGCGGGGGCGCGGCGGCGGACCTTCAGCCCGCCGGGCAGGATGGGGTCCGTGATGGTGCTGGTCAGGCCGCAGCCCCGGTCGATCGCATCGTCCATCACCTGAGCGATATGCAGTACCCCCTTGCGGACCTCGGCGGCAGGGCGCAGGGTGGATTCGTTGGCCATCATCAGCTGCGGAATGGTCAGGTGGTGGCCAAGGCAGGCGGCCACGAGCTCGTCACCCGAAGAAAACGGATAAGGCATGGGTTCGTGCTCAGGCACGGTTTCATCCGTTTCGATGCTGTCGAGTGCGCGGATGAAGCCACCACCGATGGAAAGATAGCGCTCGTCGAGCAGCACCGCGTCCTGTGCGTCGTAGGCAATGAACCGCATGCCGTTGGGGTGCTCGGGCATGGGGCGCACGCGCCCTGAAAAAACGTGTTTTGGATCGAATGCGATGCGGTGTTTGCGCCAGAGCATCAGGCGGTGGTCCCGGCTGACGCCCTCCATGAGCCCTTCGATGGCGGCGGGGTCTACCGTATCGGGGGCTTCACCCATGAGCCCCAGCATGATGCCCATGTCGGTGCGGTGTCCGGCTCCGGTCTCGGCCAGAGAGCCGTACAGATGCACCGCCAGCCGCGTCACTTGAGGCAGCAGGCCGCGCGCGTCAAGATTGCGCGCGAAGTTGCGGGCTGCCCGCATGGGGCCCACCGTGTGCGAGCTTGAAGGCCCGATGCCGATCTTGAAGATATCGAATACCGACAGAGCCATGACCGTTCTCCTGTATCAGTGAGGGTGTACGCCGACGAGGTGGCGCGGGCTGCTGACCCGTGGCCTTGCGCCGTATTCGGACCCCTTGAGAAGAATTCTATCGATTGGCTGAAATATTGATTGAATGAATACGACATACAATGTGAACATGAACTTTTTGTAGCTTTGAATACGGTCGGCTCCATTATTTTCAAGGCTTTCATTTTTGTAGAAAATGAATAATAACGACTGTTTTAGTTGAAATGAATAAAGACGACATAAAGATCAGGTTGGGATTTGTCCTCCTGCCGCAATTTGCGTTGAACGCGTTTTCCAGCTTTGCGGACCTTCTGGCCTTGCTGGGTGTCGAGACCGAGGCGCCAGGTTCGTGCGACTGGGAAGTTGTCGCCCAAACCCTCATCCCCGTGCGTTCTGCCAGCGGCGTGCAGGTCGTGCCCACTCACTTGCTGGGCGACCCGCAGCGTTTCGATTATGTGGTTGTCGTCGGTGGGCCTCTGTCGCCACGTGAAGCCGATACGGCGGCCCTGTCACCCTGGCTCAAAGAGGCCGCTCGATGCGGTTGCCACCTGCTGGGCCTGTGCAACGGCGTGTTTGCCCTCGCCCAAGCGGGGGTGTTGGCTGGGTACCGACTCTGTGTGCCGGGCGACTTGCTGTGGGAATTCGAGCGGCGATTTCCGTCGTTCTTGCCTGACCAGCTGGTGGTGGATCGAACCATGGTGTTCGATCGCCGCCGCATCACCTGCGCGGGCGGTGCCGCGGTCTCTGACCTGGCCTCCAGGGTGCTGTGCCGCCATGTGCCTCGGGCTGATGTCCAACGCGCGCTCCGCCGCTTGCAGCTGCCCGCCACGGAATCCACTCATCCCATTCAGCCACCACCCGCAGGGCTACCGGCTGGCTGTCCTGCCGCCCTGCAGCGGGCTGTGCTGCTCATCGAGCAGTACGCTGGCAATACGCTGGCTGTGGACGATTTGGCTGACAAACTGGGCCTGTCGTCTCGGCAGTTGCAACGGCTGTTCAGCCGCTACCTTGCTACCACCCCTCAGGCCTATGCTCGCCGGATCCGTTTGCGGTTGGTGAGATGGATGCTCGTGCACTCCGACAAAAGCCTGGCAGCCATTGCCTCCGATTGTGGCTTTGCCGATGCGGCACACATGAGCCGTGCCTTTCATGCTGCTCATGGCACTCCGCCTGGGGTCTGGCGTCGACAACAGTCGGCCGTTGTCTTGCCCGACGTGCCCGATCCAGAAAACACCGTATAATGGCGATCCATTTCCGGAGCAGTGCTCTGCAGCTCCGACCCCGCCCGGGTGGTGAAATTGGTAGACGCAGGGGACTCAAAATCCCCCGCCGCAAGGCGTGCCGGTTCGATTCCGGCCCCGGGCACCACTAGTATTCATGCGGATTTCCGGCGCTAACGATGTAGCGCCCTTGGCGGCCGCCTCTACACCCCCGTGACCAGCTTCGCCATCACCACGATGATGGCGATCTGCATGACGCCCTGGCTGGCGACCACGTAATAGAACCGGCTCATCATGCGCCCGATCTTGGGTCCGTCGGGGTTGGGTTTTTGTAGTTCGAGACAGACCCGCACGCTGGTCGGCAGCAGGTACCCCAGGCCCTGGATCGTCATCAGGGTCACCAGCACCAGCGCGGCAACGATCCAGCCAAGCTGCGGCCATGGCAGCTGGGTGAATCCCAGCTGAACCGCCAGAAACCAGCCTGCGGTCCCCGTCATGATGGATAAGGTAGGCATCAGGAACAGCGTGACGGGCGTCAGCCGAATAATGATTTCCTTGCGCACGGGAACCGACACGCTGCGGATGATCGGCCCGATGACAAACCCCATGAACAGGTCGATGCCGGTCCACAGCACGCCGCTCATTACGTGGACCCAATTGAGAAACCAGGCATTCCTGGCGAGAATGGCAACCACCAGAACAATCAGCGCGGCCGCAACGTACCCAAGGTAGTGCCACCGAACGAGCACTGGCTGCGATCCCAAGGTTTTCGCAAGTGATGCGTCCATAGATCCTCCGACATCAGAGTTGCCGCTCCAAGTATCGGGCGATCTTGGAATTTTATGCTTTAACGTCGCGTTCGGCGCTAGTACTTTCACCTGATGCGATTGTCGAGTCCTCGATGGCCGGAGCTGTACATGCGATGAGCATCGAGGCGGAAGTTGCAGTTGTTGGTGCGTTCTTCAAGGACCTCTCTCGCTGGCTGATCAGATGCACGAGAGGATAATGTGTGTGTTTTTTTGGTACTTTTGAAGATGTGATTGCTGAGTGGCGCAATCCGCACCTCTACCTCTACTTGAGTCGCTCAGCAAATCAGGGGAAATGAAACACGATGTCGACGTCTTCTCCGACGGTGCTGCCCGTCAAGCCCGACAGCGCTCAGTGGCTCGAGAAGATCCGCACCTGGGCGCACGAGCTGGGGTTTTCGCACATTGGTGTCTCGGGAGTGGATTTGTCGTCGGCTGAGCCACGACTGCTGGAGTGGTTGGCCTTGGGCTATCACGGCAATCTGCAGTACATGGAGCGCTATGGCCTCAAGCGGGCGCGTCCTGCTGAATTGCTCCCTGGCACCGTCAGCGTGATCACGGCACGCATGCCCTATCTGCCACGCAGCACGTCGCCCGATTGGCAGGCACTTGAACGGGCGCGCCTGGACGCACCGACCGAAGGCGTGGTGTCGCTTTACGCACGGGGGCGTGATTATCACAAGGTGGTGCGCGGGCGCCTGCGCAAGCTGTGCGACCGCATCGAGACCTTGGTAGGACCGTTTGGCTACCGCGTCTTTTCGGATTCGGCGCCTGTGTGGGAAAAAGAACTCGCCAGCCGCAGCGGACAGGGCTGGCGTGGCAAGCACTCCATGGTCTTGTCGCGCGATGCGGGTTCCATGTTCTTTTTGGGCGAAATCTTTGTCGATTTCCCGATGGAGCCCACCGAACCCGTCAGTGAGCACTGCGGTACCTGTACGGCCTGCATCGACGTGTGTCCCACCGGGGCCATCATCGCGCCAGGGGTTGTCGATGCGCGCCGCTGCATTTCTTACCTGACCATTGAAAGTCATGACCCCATCCCCGTAGAGCTGCGCGCCCTCATGGGCAATCATATCTACGGCTGCGACGACTGTCAGACCATCTGTCCCTGGAACAAGTACGCGCAGAAGACCGAGATCCCCGACTTTGACGAGCGGTCCCCGCTTGTAGGACAGCAGTTGGTGGATCTGTTTGCCTGGGATGAGGCGACCTTCCTGAAAAATACGGAAGGCGGGCCGATCCGGCGCATCGACCATGTGCGCTGGCTGCGCAATATTGCGGTGGCGCTGGGTAACGCCCTGCGGGATGCCGACGAGACTCAGGCTGCAGAATTGCGTACCGCGTTGTTGAGCCGTGCTCACCATGAAAGCGCGATGGTGCGCGAGCACGTGGCCTGGGCGCTGGCGCAGCGACCTGGCCCGGGCGACCCGGTCTGGCCGTGAGCAATGGCTGCTACTATTGCTGCTCCTGGCCCGAGTCCCGTTCATGCTGACCGATCCTCCGCAAAAATATCACCCGGTTCCTCCCATTGATATCACCGGCAGTACTCACGCGAGCCGAGCACCCCATATCATGCCGGTTCGGGATGCGCGCCGCGCCCGTATCGGTCTCTGGCTCAGTGTTCTGGCCATGGTGCTGTTTGCGGTGACGCTGCCGGCCACGCGCATGGCCACCGGTTCCGATCAGGACCCGCAGCTCTCGCCCTTGTTCGTGACGGCGGCTCGCGCGGCGCTGGCCGGGCTGCTGTCGGCTGCCTATCTGCTGCTGACCCGCGCAGCCTGGCCCGAGCGTCGCCACTGGAAATCGCTTTCACTCGCCATCGCTGGCAATGTAATCGGTTGGCCGTTGCTGCTGGCTCTGGCGATGCGTAGCGTCACGGCGGTTCATGCGGCGGTCATCGTCGCTATCGTGCCACTGGCAACGGCGGCCTGCGCCGCGCTGATACTGCGCGAGCGCGAAACCCTGGGCTTCTGGCTTTGTGCCATCCTGGGCGCTGCGCTGGTCATCGTCTTTTCCCTGCTGCGAGCGTACGATGGCGGTGGCTTTGCGTTTCACTGGGCCGACCTGTTGCTGATTTTGGCAGTGCTGCTCACGGCGGTTGGCTACACCGCAGGTGCCGAAGTCACGGCCGCTCTTGGTGCCGAGCAGGTGATTTGCTGGATGTGCGCCGTGGCGTTGCCGCTGTCCCTGCCGTTGGCGCTCTGGTTCTGGCCCGATCCCGCCGAGTTGGCGCACGTGCATGCATCAGCCTGGGTGGGAGTGGCCTACGTGGGTGCCGTCTCCATGTGGTCTGGTTTCTTCGCGTGGTTCCGCGGCATGGATTGGGGTGGCGCGCTGCGGATGAGCCAGGTGTTGCTGCTGCAACCGTTTCTGGCGATGTTTTTTGCAGTGCCGCTGCTGGGCGAGCGGATTGACGCGCTGTCGCTGGGCTTTGCGCTGGCGGTGGTCGCAACGGTGTTCGTGGGGCGCCGATTTGGCAGCACTGCCTGAGGGCAGCTCAAACACTCGCCAGCTTGAATGCGTCGTTTCGAGTGCCCTACGCGCTGTAAGTCTGGACCAGGTGCTCGTCCTTGTGGGGGCCCGTCACGGCCCAGACCAGGCGGATGCCCTCGCTTGTCAGGCACAGGGTGGCGCGGTATTGATCCTGCCCGCACAGATGAGGTTCGCCGCCTTCCATCGTGTCCGGGGCTATGGGCGTGAAGCGCAGCAGGAATACTTCGGACTCCCGCCCCAGGCGTTCATGCGACAGCAGCAGCGCTTGCCCGTCTCGTTGCCATAGGTAGGCGTTGCGGATGGATACCGCAGGGGAGGAAGCGTGCGGCCAGAATTGCCCTGATTCGATGAAGCGGATGGCGCTCGCCGTGCTTTCGACCCGGACGTCGGCCATGCCGTGCCCCTGCCACTGCGTGTCGGATGCCGTCCCTGGCGACGCCTGGAATTCCAGGCGGGCAATGTGAGGCAGCCGACTCCACACTGCGTCGATCAACGTGTGTTTCATACCGCTCAGTGTAGGTCGATCGCCCGACCGGTCGTCCTGCGGGGGCGATTGCGAGATCGTGGCTGCCCGCGCCCGTGCTATCGGAGCTCGGGGCGTTGAGGTTTCCGGCTGTGCCAGACGGCCAGCGTCGCCGTAGCCAGCGCCGCCTTGATCGCATCGCACAGCAGGAAGGGCACGAAGCCTGCGGCCCAGGCGGCTTTGGCTCCCATGAGGGTGCTTAACCAGGCCCAGCCCGCCAGCAGGCAGACCACGCCGGCGAGCCACAGTAGAGTGAAGACGCGCAACGGCCGGAATGCCTGACCGCTGCGCACGGCCGCGAGACTTGCCAGGGCGCCTACCAAGGGGAAGGACAGCAGATAGCCCGCCGTCGGGCCGGTGAAGCTTGCGAGCCCCCCTGTGCCGTGAGCAAAGACGGGCAAGCCCAGCGCGCCCTGCAGCAGCCAGGCGGCGATGGTCACCGCACCCAGCCGCCATCCGTAGAAGGCGCCGATCAGGAAGATGGCGTAGAGCTCCAGCGTCAGCGGGACGGGCCACATGGGTATACTGATTTGCGCCGATACGGCCAGTAGCAGTGACCCTATCAGGACCAGGCCGGCCTGCCTCAATCGTGTGGGTGCCAGGCGCCCGCTGGCGATGGTGGATGAGATGGCAGAACTTCTCGACGACATGGACTTCTCCTTGGGGGCTCGTGGATACGCCGCTCATTCTGGTGGTGCGGTGCTTTATTGTCAACTTTTTATAAAATAGAATGTTTACCATGAGGGCGATGATAGTGGACATGGCAAGAGAGGCGTGCCTGTCTGGCGCGGCTGACGCGCCATGACGACAGCATCGCCGGATGAGGCGTCGCTGGACCGCGTGTCCCTGGATCAGGCGTTGCTGGGCGCACTGGCGTCCGGAACTCCCGTCTCGGGAGCACAGTTGGCCCAGTGTCTCGGCGTCACACGAGCCGCGCTGTGGAAGCATGTGGCGGATCTGCGCGCGTCCGGGCTGCCCATCGAGGCTCGCACTCGCGTGGGTTATTGCCTGCCTTGGCCCATCCAGCTGCTGGATGTAGACGTTATCGCGCAGGCGCTGGGCCCTCTCCCGCAGGCGCCTGTCCATGTCTGCTGGCAGCTGGACTCTACGCAGGACGAGTTGGCGCGCCATCAAGGCGAGCGGCCGGACCTGTCCGTGGTGTTGTGCGAGCGCCAGACCGGCGGGCGCGGGCGGCGCGGGCGCGCGTGGCTGGTGCCACCTGCATTGAACATTTGCCTGTCGTGCCTGAAGCGATTCCCGGGCGGCCCGGCGACTTTGTCGGGCCTGTCGATAGCCGTGGGGGTGTGCGTGGTCCGGGCTCTTTCCCAGCTGGGGATTCTTGGGTTGCGGCTGAAGTGGCCCAACGATGTCGTGGTGGACGCGGGAAAGCTGTGCGGCATTCTGATCGAGGTAAACGGGGAAGCCGAAGGACCCTGCGTGGCGCGCATCGGCATCGGGCTGAATATCCGGCTGCCCGCGCAACTACGGAATGCGCTGAACCAGCCGGCAGCAGATCTGGCTCAGTTGTGTGAGGGCGGTGTGCCGCCGGACCGTAATGTGGTGGCGGCCTCACTGATCCGGGCGCTGCGCGACGGACTTTTGCGTTTCGAGGAGGATGGGCTGGACCCGTTCCTAGAGGAGTTTGCGGCGTTGGACTCCCTGCGCGGAAAGACCTTGCAGATCGATGCGCCGCGTGGCGTGCAGCAGGGCATTGCGCGCGGCATCAACGAAGTGGGTGCGCTGCTCGTGGAGGCAGACGGAAAGATTGCCCCTCTTTACAGCGGTGAAGTCTCAGTGCGCGTGTCCGCCACTGAACGCTGATCCGAGGCCGGCCGCTTCAGCGGATGGCGCCCGGCGCGTGCTCGATACTCGAACCATCAGCGATGGACGGCCAGCCAGATCGTGGGGCCGTCCGGTGCCGTCGAATCCACACGATGCCTGAGGCCTGCGGGTATCCAGTAATGGTCGCCCAGTTCCAGATGTATGAGGGTATCGCGGCCTTCAACCCGGAGCGTGGCTGAGCCTTGCAGAACGATGACCCATTCATCTTCGTCCTGTTCGTACCAGAAGCCAGGAGGGCTTTTTTGCCCATGAGACACAATGCGCTCGATGCGCAGGCCGGGGACGTTCAGCAGATCGTCGAATGCCTCGCAGCTTGGGTCAACGGGGATGGCTGCAAAAAGGTTCTTGAGCATATGGGTGGGTATGTTTGCCAGGTGAACTGCCTGGCGCTGGAAGGCCACTTTCAGCTTCCAGAGAATACCCTCAACGGATCCCGAGTGTTGAATAGCGGCCATCAACTCGTCAGGGATACTATTGGATGCATCACGCGTCATTTTCTATTGTCGGGTTGCCCCCGGCCTGTCCTTTTTTGCAGGGAATTTCAGAATGAACACACGAGCCCTTGGAAAAACCGGCCTGAACATCACGCCGCTGGTGTTTGGCGGAAACGTATTCGGCTGGACGGCTGACGAGGCCACTTCCTTCCGGCTGCTCGATGCGCTGACGGACGCTGGGCTGAATGCGGTGGATACGGCCGACAGCTATTCACGTTGGGTCAACGGCCATCAGGGTGGAGAATCTGAAACCCTCATCGGCCGTTGGCTGCAACGCCATCCGGGCAAGCGCGATCAGCTCGTGTTGATCACCAAGGTGGGATCGGACCTTGGGCCGATGAGGAAGGGCTTGTCGAAACGCTGGATCACCGCGGCTGTCGAAGACTCGCTGCGCCGGCTCCAGACCGACTACATCGACTTGTACCTATCGCACTGGCCAGATCCGGATACTTCCTACGAAGAGACGCTGAGCGCCTTCCAGATGCTGCTCAAGGCGGGAAAGATCCGCGCAGTGGGCGCCTCCAATCTGGATGCGGGCCAGCTGACGCAGGCGCTGGACGCGGCCAAAGCGCATGGCCTGCCGCGCTATGACGTGTTGCAACCCGAATACAACCTGTACGACCGGTCCAAGTTCGACGGTGCATTGCGCGAGTTGACCACGCGCGAGAACCTCGGCGTCATCACCTATTACAGCCTGGCGTCGGGCTTTCTGTCGGGCAAATATCGGTCGCAGGCCGATCTGAACAAAAGCCCGCGTGGCCAGGGTGTTGCTAAATACCTGAACGAGCGTGGCAAGCGCATCCTGGCGGCATTGGATCAGGTTGCCGGAGTACAACGTGCCAAACCCGCCGAAGTTGCCCTGGCCTGGATCATGGCACAAGACGGAATCACGGCACCCATTGCCAGTGCCACGAACCTGGATCAATTGCAGAGTCTGGTGCGCGCCACTGAACTGACATTGACCGCCGAGCAACGGAGCGTGCTCGACGAAGCCAGCCGTTGATTTCATGGCGCTTTCAGACAGCAAAAAACCCAGCTGAAACCGGCTGGGTTCGTTGTTCTGGGGGCCTCTTCATGCGCGTCATGCGGCGCAGTCGGACGCTTGCCGTTCGGTCTGGATTATGGGATCGTTCGGAAATGGCACAAAAGACCTCGCGCGATGATGGACGCTTCTCCCGTTAAACGCCGACGCCGCAATGCAGCGTTGGAACAGGCCATCCTGGGCGTTGCCTGGGCCGAGCTGCTGGATCATGGCTATGCGGGCCTGACCCTGGCGGGGGTGGCATCCAGAGCCGGCACTAGCCGGACGGTCCTCGCCCGGCGCTGGGCCGGCAAGGCAGACCTGGCGGTGGCCGCCGTGCAATACGAACTGGATCAACGCCCATTCGGTTCGCCTGATCTGGGCAATCTTCGGGCGGAACTGCTGGATTATCTGCAGCGGTTGGGCGGTCTGGCCGATGTGATCGACCTGACCTTTTCAATGCTGCTGGACGCGTCGTTTCGGGAAACCTACACGTCGCCCCAGGCCTTGCGTGACGTGCTGATGGGAGGGCGGCAGAATGTATTCGCCACCTTGATGGCGCGCGCTGCACGGCGGGGTGAACTGAACCCCGCCCGGCTGACCGGCACGGTCGTGCCGCTGCTCAATGACTTGATGGGCCACTACGTACTGCTGCATCGCACGCCGCCCGACCCGACATTGTGCGCAGCCTGGGTGGACGAAATATTTCTGCCGCTGGTGGGCGCGGTGCCCAATCAGAAGGTATAGCTGGCGCCTACGACCGTGCTGACCTGGTTTTTCTGTTCAACCAGGGGGCTGCCGGCGGCTTCGCCGACCAGCCGGCTGATGTTGACCGTACCGGTCAGGTTGAACCGTTCCGTGAGCGCGAAGTTCACCGCCATGCGGGCCGACACATCCTTGAACCCTGATGTTGGCTGGTACTGCGCCAGGCCGGAGCGGCGGGATTCGTCGGCCGTGATGCCGAAGTAGCTGTCCATGTACTTCTCGCTGGCCCAACTGGTGGCCACACTGGGCACCAGCCGGACGCGGTCGGTCAGCGCGAAGGGATAGGCGATCCGGGCATCCAGGCGCAGACCCCGGTCGCTGTCCTTGAGAGCCTGAGTGGCCGCAACACGGAAAATCGCGCCGGCGAAGCGTGTGGACAGGCCCAGACGGGCGCCGACCTCGTCGGACAGGCCGTCGATGCCGTGCGGCATATCGCCGCTGTCATAACCCCACATCATGTTGACCCCGGCGCTCAGTGTCACTGTGGGGGTTTCAATCAGATTGATGCCGACGCCATGGTCGGTACGGGCATAAAAAGGTCCGATCCGTGCATTGACGATGGGGATCTCTGTGCCCTTGTATTCGCTGGATCCCTCGTAGCGCGGGATGGCTCCGACCCCGGCTCCCAGGGTAATGCTGCTATCTGCCTGAGCAGTGCCAGAGAGCGCCAGCCCCAGCAAGGCCAGGGCCAACCCCTGGCGCAGAGGATGGTGGATGGAGGGAGAAGAGTAGCGGTGCGAACGGAAGGACATGGAAGAGACTCAATCTTAAGAAACAGGACCGCATCCTAACCAGATGTTCATGATTAGTCAAGATACATACATGAATCTTATTTGAAAGATAGTCGATGTGCGGATAGATCGCTACAGCGTCGTGGGTGTTTAAAAAGCCCAGGATGGATCACACCGAGTTCTGGGGAGGCTCCAAACCTTGGAAGAATGAGTCATGGCGAGCCAGACCAGGTTTTCCCCGGAAGTGCGCGAATGCGCCGTGCGGCTGGTCCTCAGGGCGCCCAGAAATCCCAGCCCGAAACCAGTACCGGCCAAGACGGTGCCCACGAAGAGCAACAAGTCCGAGCCCACTGCGATGCTGCCCAGCGTGAGCCCGATCCCCGTGGCCAAGCCCTGCAAAAGCCGGGCCACAATCAGTGCCGGGACAGCCGCTGCAGTCAAAAATATCCACATGGATACGGCATAGACCCCGAATATGAGCGTCAGCTGGAGGGTAGCGGGCATCGATCCGTGTCTCTAGGCACCCCACCCCCCGCCGATTGCACGGATGAGTTGGACCACAGTCCGGGCGCGATCGCCATCAAGCTGTACGGCCGCGCGTTGCTGCTGCAAAACCACACGATCCGCGTCGATCACATCCAGATAGCTCACCGATCCCTCGCGATACTGAATCTGCGACAGGCGCGCCGCCCGGGCTGCAGATTTCACTGCGGCATCTTGCATGTCGGTCTGCTCGCCCAGGATGCGCAGGCTCGACAAACCGTCCTCTACATCCCGGAATGCGCCCAACACCGTCTGGCGATACGCAGCGACTTCCTCTTTGTAGTGAGCCCGCGCGAAATCCACGCCGGCCTGTCGCCGGCCCCCATCGAAGATCGGAAGCGACAGCATGGTCCCGACCAGCGGCCCTAACAGGAACGTCCGGCTGGACCATTGGAATAGATCACCCAACTCGGAGGACTCATATCCCAGAGCACCTGTCAGACTCAAGCGCGGGAAAAACGCGGCGCGCGCTGCGCCGATACGCGCATTGGCCGCCGCCATGGCACGCTCGGCTGCCGCGATATCGGGTCGGCGCTCGAGCAAAGATGAAGGAAGCCCTGCAGGTATCCTGACCGCCACACGATCCAGCGTATGGGGCGGCAACTTGAAGTCGGCGGGCGGCTCGCCCAGCAGGACGGCCAAGGCGTGCTCAGCTACCAAACGTTGGCGCGCGATACCCATGGACTCCGAGCGGGCCGCCGCCAGTTCGGATTTAGCGCGCGCCACGTCCAGTTCCCCTATATCACCCTGCGCGTAACGGTGCTCCACCAGGTTCAAGGACTTGCCACGCAAATCGACAGTACCCCGATAGAGCGCCTGCTCAGAGTCCAGCTCACGGATCAGAAAATAAGTCTGGGCGACATCCGCTTGCAAAGCGAGCTGCACGGACCGGAACAAGGCCTCGCTTTGTTGCGCATCGGCGGTGGCCCCATCGACGGTGGCAGCGACACGTCCGAACAGATCTGCTTCGTAGGAAACGCCCGCCTGCGCACGCCATGCGGTGACTGGCGGATTGGGCGCCCCTGCAGGCAAACCCTGCGAAACGTTCGAGGCCCGCTGGCGGGTCACGCCAAAACCAGCATCCACCTGGGGCATCCGCTCTGAGCTCGCACCCCTCTGCAAGGCACGCGCCTGCGCCACACGAGCGGCAGCAGCCTTCAAATTCTGATTTGCCTTCAAGGCCTGGTCTTCCAAGGCGTCCAGCTTGGCATCCTTGAATATCGTCCACCATTTGCCGCGCTTCATCGCGTCGGAAGGCTGCGCGTCCTTCCAGCGCTGAGCAGCCTCGGGCGATAGTGTGGCCTCTTTGAACGTCTTGGGAATCTCAACCGATGGTCGTTGATAATCCGGTCCCACCGCACAACCCGCCAGCAGCCCCGCCAGGAGGGCGGGTACAAGAACGCTTCGTAAGTATGTCGTCATAGCCAACTCTCGATTACTTCGCATGAACGGTCAGCGTGGGTGCCTCATGCGCCGAGGCCGAATGCAGGCGGCGGCGTCCCAGTGAGCGCAGCAAGACATAAAACACAGGTGTCAGGAACAAGCCGAACAAGGTGACGCCCAGCATGCCGAAGAACACAGCGATCCCCATTGCCTGGCGCATCTCGGAGCCAGCGCCCACCGATGTCACCAGCGGCACGACGCCCATGATGAATGCGATGGAGGTCATCAGAATGGGACGCAACCGCAGGCGGCATGCTTCGATCGCAGCCTTGAGGGTCGGCACACCCTGCAATTCCAGCTCACGTGCGAATTCCACGATCAGGATGGCGTTCTTGCAGGCCAGGCCGACCAAAACCATCAGGCCGATCTGCGTAAAGATATTGTTGTCGCCCCCTGTAAGCCACACGCCGGTCAAGGCCGCCAGAATGCTCATGGGCACGATAAGGATGACCGCCAGCGGGAGGATCAGGCTCTCGTACAAGGCAGCCAGGACCAGAAATACCAGCAGCACGCTGATAGGAAACACCCAGATGCCTGCATTGCCTGCCAGGATCTGTTGATACGTCAGGTCCGTCCACTCGAACTTGACGCCAGCGGGCAGCGTCTCTGCAGCAATGCGTTCAGCCGCGGCCTGCGCCTGACCCGACGAATAGCCCGGCGCGGGTCCGCTGTTGATGTCGGCGGCGGTATAGCCGTTATAGCGCACCACCATCTCGGGCCCGAAGCTGGGTGTCACCTCGACCAGCGACGAGAGCGGCACCATCTCGCCTGAACGGCTGCGCGTTTTGAGGTTCAGAATGTCTTCAGGCCGCGAGCGGTACTGTGCATCGGCCTGCGCCCTGACCTGATACACACGTCCGAACCGGTTGAAATCATTTACATACAGCGACCCCAGGTAAATCTGCATCGTGTCGAACACATCCGTGATCGGCACACCCAACTGCTTGGCCCTGACGCGGTCCAGATTCACATCGAGTTGCGGCACATTGATCTGATAGCTGGAAAAGGTCGGCCCCAGCTCGGGCGTCTGACGTGCCCGCGCGAGAAACGCCTGTGCGGCTGCATCAAGTTTTGCGTAGCCCACCCCGGCACGATCCTCGATCTGCAGCTTGAACCCGCCGACCGTGCCCAGACCCATAACGGGCGGCGGTGGAAAGACGGCGATGAACGCGTCCTTGATTCCCGAGAACTGTCGGTTCAGGCTCGCCGCGATGGCGTTGGCCGACAGTGCGGCACCGCGACGCTTCTTGAATGGCGCCAAGGTCACGAAGACGATCCCCGCGCTCGAACTGTTGGTAAAGCCGTTGATGGACAACCCCGGGAACGCAATGGCGTCCTCGACACCGGGCTGCTTCAGGGCGATCGCGCCCATGCGACGAATCACCTTCTCGGTACGATCCAGGGACGCCCCGTTGGGAAGCTGGGTGAAACCGATCAGGTACTGTTTGTCTTGAGCCGGCACAAATCCGCCTGGCACGATATATGCAACCCCGAGCGTCATCGCCAGCAGGACCACATAGACGCCCATGAAAGACGCCTTGCGGGTCACCACGCCTGACACGCCACCCGCATAGCGATCGGAAGTACGGCCGAAGAAGCGATTGAACCGCCCGAAAAAACCGCCTAGCAGCCGGTTCATCGTGCGCGTGAGCCAGTCAGGCGGCTCGCCATGCCCCTTGAGCAGCAAAGCGGCCAGCGCGGGCGAAAGCGTGAGCGAGTTGAACGCCGAGATCACCGTCGAGATGGCGATCGTCATGGCGAACTGCTTGAAGAACTGACCGCTGAGCCCCGTCATGAAAGCCAGGGGTACGAAGACGGCGACCAGCGTCAAGGCGATCGCGATGATGGGACCACTGACCTCGCGCATGGCGCGATAGGTGGCATCGCGCGCGGACAAGCCCTCGGCGATATTGCGCTCGACGTTTTCGACCACCACGATGGCGTCGTCGACCACGATCCCGATAGCGAGCACCAGCCCGAACAGCGACAGGGCATTGATGGTATAGCCGAATGCCAGCAGCAGCGAGAACGTTCCCACGATGGAGATGGGCACCGCCAGAAGCGGGATAATGGATGCGCGCCAGGTTTGCAGAAAAACGATCACCACCAGGACCACCAGGGCGATTGCCTCCAACAGAGTCTCGATGACGGCCTCGATGCTCGAGCGCACAAACTGCGTGGGGTCGTAGACGATGCTGCTCTTGACCGACGCCGGAAAATCAGCCGACAGCTCCTTCATGGTCGCGCGCACCTGATCCGAGACAGCCAGCGCATTGGCGCCTGGCGACTGCATGATGGCCATCCCGACAGCAGGCTTGTTGTTCAGCAAAGAACGCAAACTGTACTGGGCTGCGCCAAGCTCCACACGTGCCACGTCTCCGAGACGCGTCACCCCACCGTCTGCCGAGGTCTTGAGGATGATGTTGGAGAATTCCGCTGCGGTCTGCAAGCGGCCGTGTGCATTGACCGACAGCTGCAGGGGCACGTCGGCCAAGTTGGGCGATGCACCGATAGTGCCTGCCGCCACCTGTACATTCTGCTCACGGATGGCCGCAACGACGTCGCTCGCAGTCAGCCCGCGCTGTGCGACTTTTCGTGGGTTCAACCAGACGCGCATTGCGTAGTCGCCCGACCCCCATATCTGCACCTCGCCCACACCGGGGATGCGTGCCAGTCTGTCCTTGATGTTAAGGACCGCGTAATTGCGCAGATAAGTGACGTCGTAACGATTGTCGGTCGAGAGCAGATGGACCACCATCGTCAGCGTGGGTGAACTCTTGACCGTCGTCACGCCCAGCTTCTGCACCTCCTCAGGCAGTCGGGGCAGTGCCTGGGAGACCCGGTTCTGCACCAGCTGTTGGGCCTTGTCCGGGTCGGTGCCGAGCTGGAAATTCACCGTGAGCGTCAGATTGCCATCGCTATTGGCCTGCGACTGCATGTAGAGCATGTGCTCTACACCGTTGATGGATTCTTCAAGGGGCGCAGCGACCGTCTCCGCGATCACCTTGGGGTTGGCTCCGGGATACTGGGCGTGCACGACGACCGAGGGTGGCACCACTTCGGGATATTCGGAAATTGGCAATTGAAACATCGCCAAGCCGCCGGCCAGCAGAATCAGGACCGACAGCACCCCGGCGAATATCGGCCGATCAATAAAGAATTTTGAAATATTCATCAGTTGTCAACCCTGTGCTCAGGAGTGGTCCGCGGAGCCCGCCGCTGGCGCGGCAGGCTCCGACAGCGCAAGATCCGCCTCGCTGGAGGCCGACGCCGGTTGCGGTGTCACGAGGTCTCCCGGCCGGACGCGCTGCAGACCGTTGATGACGATGCGCTCGCCGGCCTTCAATCCCGATTCGACGACTCTCAGGCCGCCGTTGTCCGCGCCCAACCGCACTTCGCGGTAAGCCGTCTTGTCATGCTTGTCGACCACCAGCACGAAACGCTTGTCCTGGTCGGTGCCAACCGCTCGCTCATCAATCAACAGGGCCGAATGGGGCGCGCCACTCCCGAGCTCGATACGCGCATATAAGCCCGGCACCAACGTGCCATCTGCGTTGTCGAACACCGCCCGTACGCGGATCGTGCCCGATGAGACGTCCAGATGGTTGTCAATCGACACCAGCGTGCCTTCGCGCGGATAACCGTTCTCCCCGGTCAGGCCCATCCGGATCGGTATTGACTGCATTCCAGACTGGCGTGCAGGATTGACGACCTTCAGGAAGCTTTGTTCGTCCACGTCAAAGGCGGCATACATGCGAGACATCGACACCAGTGAAGTCAATGGCGCGGCCCCAGCTCCCGCCGTCACTACATTCCCGACGGTCAGCGCCGCGCGCGATACCCGGCCCGAAATGGGCGCGACGATTCGGGTGTGCCCCAGATCCAGTTCAGCCGACTCGAGCACTGCGCGCGCCGCCAGCAGATTGGCCGCTGCCTCGCTCGACGCGTTGCGCTTTTCCTCATAGTCCCGTTTCGCGATCGCGTTGTCTGCCAGCAGGCGCTTGCCCCGTGCCAGGTCGGAGGCCGTGTAGGCGGCCTGCGCGCGCGCCGCAGCCAGCTGGGCCTGCGCGTGATCCACCGCAGCCTGGTAAGGGCGTGGATCGATCGTGAATAGCGGATCGCCCTTGTGCACGAAGCTGCCGTCGGTAAAGTGCACGGCGGTCAAGGTGCCCGACACGAGCGGGCGGATGTCCACGCGTTGGACCGCTTCGAGCCGACCGGAATAATCGTGCCAATCGGTCATCATCCGGCTGCGAACGGTAGCGACGTCGACCGCTACGGCCGCGACGGGTGGGGGTATCGCGGCCCGGGCCGTCCCGGCCCGCAGGTGGAATACGGCAACGCCGATAGCGGCAAGAGCCACAGCGATGAACGCTGCAGCGTATCGATTGGTTTTTGACAACATGATGGTCCTCGGGCGGCGCGTCGAAAAGCACACCGTATGCAGTACAGAAGAGTCGGCGTATTATTGATTGTTTGAATAGACAGATAAATATCTGTTTTCAGACAACCTTATTCGGAATAAGCAAATAATGGATCGCTTTCAAGCCATGCAGGTTTTCACCCGCGTCGTCGAAGCCAACAGCTTCACGATGGCCGCAGATACGCTCGGGCTGCCGCGCTCGACCATTACGACCACGATTCAGGCCCTGGAGCGCCAGCTACGATCCAGGCTGCTGAACCGCACGACTCGGCGCCTGAGCCTGACCCCGGACGGCGCGTCCTATTACGAACGTTGCGTGCGCATCCTGGCCGACGTTGAAGACGCCGAGGCCTCACTGCGTGACACCACGCAGAGCCCGCGCGGCCGCCTGCGTATTGATACGCTACCCTCGATGGGTCGGCTGATCCTGATTCCCGCGCTGTGCGACTTTCATACGCGCTACCCCGACATCGAACTGGCAATAGGCATGAGCGACCGCCCGATCGACCTTGTGCAGGACGCTGTGGACTGCGTGGTCCGCGTCGGAGAGCTGAAGGGGCCTACGCTGGTCGGCAGGCGCATTGGTACCCTGGAGATCGTGACCTGCGCCGCCCCTTCGTATATCGAGCGCCGCGGCGAACCGAAGACGATCCAGGATCTGGATCAGCACCAGGCCGTGCATTATTTCTCCAGGGCCACCGGCACGGGGGTCCAGGATTGGAGCTTCTCGGTGGACGATAAGCCTGTCGAAGTGAGCGTCAACGGCATCATTTCGGTCAATGACTCGGAGGCATATCTGACATGCGGGCTGCAAGGCTTCGGCTTGATCCAGTTGCCGCGCTATATGGTCACACCCTATCTGCAAACAGGCGAGCTGCGCGAGGTGTTGACGCCATGGGCACCCGCCCCTATGCCAATCTCCGTGGCATACCTGTACAACCGGCACCTTTCACCCAGGGTACGCGTATTCGTGGACTGGGTCAGCGAGCTGTTCCAGAAGTGCCCCCGGATGAGGGACTGCACCGGCGGCACGGGTTTCAGCCCAGAGTGCGCCTTTGCATCACAAACAAAGAGCGGTTCGACCATCCGGGATTTTTTGGTGCACGAAGGTGTCGAGGAAGCCACTTTTTAGGCGGAACACATGACCGCACGACCCGACTCCGACCAGGACAACGCCAGCACGGCCGTTGCGTGCGTGCTCGCAGCAGCGCTTTGACAGTCCCGACCGCTTCCACGTCGTGCGGCTGGTCAACCGACACTTCATGAAGCTCTGGCAAAGCCACGACCCCGAGGGCCGCAAGAACCGGGGGCTCGTCAGCCTGGTGCGCCGCCACCACTGGAAGCTCTTGACGGTGCAGCAGGCGCGTCTGCACCAGTACCTGGCGCTGTTCCCCGTGCTACGGGCGCTGTACTTCGCCAGGCAGCAGCTCAACGGCTTTCTGGTGCTCAAGACGCTTACTGCCAAGCGGGCCAAGAAGATGCTGCCGAAATTCCTGGCGCTCATCGGCCAGTTCGAGCGCAGCCCGGCCAGGGCGTTGGCCGCTACGTTAACATCGTGGCTGGAGCCCATCGTGCGCATGTGGCGCTTCTCCAGATCGAACGAGAAACTGGTGGTGGAGTCGGGAACCCAGGTACAACTCGTTCTCCGCGCGGGATGGGCGTAGTTTGGGCGCTTGAGCAAAGAATGGCCGGTAATTTCTTGCACATGTGTATCCTATCGAATACGATAGAACATGTACACGATCAAGCCCCCGCCCGAATTCGATGATTGGTTTGCCAGTCTGAAGGATCCCTCCACGAGGGCGCGTCTGATTCGCCGATTGGAAAAGGCGGCACGTGGTTTACTCGGGGATGTCGAGCCAGTTGGCGAAGGCGTTTTCGATATGCGAGAGTTTTTCGGCCCGGGCTGGAGGATGTACTACACGCAACAGGGCGATGTGCTCATCGTCATGCTGGGCGGGGGCAATAAATCCACGCAAAGCCGTGACATCAGACGAGCAAAGGAACTGGCGAGTACCTTGCAAACTGGGATGGAGGATCCGCCATGAGCAAAAAAATCAATGTGTCCGATCTACCGACCTTTGATCCCGCCCGATATCTGCGTGATGATCAGGATATTGCTGCTTACCTAACTCAAGTGATCGAAGAAGGGAATGCCGGAGAGCTGGCACAGGCCCTGGGGGTTGCGGCTCGTGCCCGTGGCATGACCCAGATCGCCCAGGCGGCGGGTATTGGTCGAGAATCCCTGTATAAGGCATTGCGTGCTGACGCCAGCCCACGGTTCGATACCATCGCAAAAGTCTGTAAAGCCCTAGGGGTACGGTTGCTGGTGCAGGCCGATCATGCGGATGCATAACCTACCCCCGTTTATGGGGTAGGGCCAGACAAGCTCGGGATGTAGCGACGCGCAGTGACACGTCTAGGGCAGCGAATTGTGCCTAAGAGATTGATTTTTTGGGGTTTTGGGATGTTTTGTGCCGTTAGGCATATCCTTGCCGCGAAATAAAGCATAACCGTGCCGCACGGCCAGTTCTCTCCCTTGGGAGGGTCAAAGCACTGGGAACCTCCGGTAAAGCATAACTTTGCCAATCATCACGAAATAAAGCATAACGCTGCCAATCGTGCTGAAGAAAAAGTTGCAGTGATTACAGGCGCTTTTTCAATGGCTGCGCCCGTGGCCGGCTGGCCGAAGGACACAGGGTCACGTAACGTGAGCTGTCCAGTGCCCGAGGCAGGCTATTCCGGCTACCGATTGGCAGCGCGAGGTGGCCCTGCGTTGTTGACAATTTGGCCTGTTTCGCTACACGAGGACAAACCACAATTCCAGCGATCCTCACAACGGCATACTGTACGCGTTCATAGGATAAGGAGAGCGCCATGCCACCAGTACCACCAGCAGATTTCCCCCGTAGGACAATGGCATCCGGCCTAGACGGGGCAGTCCCGAAATTCTCAGCCAGGGAGTTGAAAGGCGGCGGCTTCTCGGCGCTTGTGCCGGACGAAGAGCATCAGGAGGCATACGAAAATGCCGAGGATCTCGCCGCGCAGCTCGTCGGGTATGCCCGGCGGAAAGAACGGGAAAATGCTTGGACGAGGGAGTTCAATCTGCAGCGGATCCGGGATGGGATTGCCGAAAAAGTGCGCATCAGGGAGTGGGATTTCACCCCAGACGAGCAAGAATGGGTAATGCAGCGGTTGATCTCGCTGCTGGAGCTGCCTGAGGCAGGGGCAACGGCTGGCCCCACACGGTAGCTGGGGCGCAAATGCGCGAGGCAGCCGGTAGATCAAACCTTGAGGAGCAGTATGGGATTCCTGCTTTTGAATGTCTTCCTCGCTTGCTTGGCGGGCGGCGCCTTTTGGATGGCGATGCGCCCCACGAGCAGGGAAAGCACCTTCACCACGGGGACGATGGGTGGTCGCCTCCGGCGGTGTAGCGCCAACCTTACCGCGCAGTGGGTCAAGCGGCGGCGAGACAGGCGAGCTCCCCCGGCAGACTAGAGGCTTGAGGTCGATTCACAGGGCAGCCGCAACCTGCCGCAACGCTTGCTCGAACGTCTCGGGGGCCTGGCCGCCCTGGATCAGATGCCGGTCATTCAGGATGATAGAAGGGACGGAGTTGATGCCCTGCTGAGGTAGTGCTGGCGATGGGTGCTCCACGCCCAAGAGTTGAGCGGATTGCTGGTCGGTTTAGCTGAGAGTTCTCAGTCGCGCACGATAGTCCAAAGCCTCCAACTCCAGGTTCGACGAGAGAGCCCCTCTGAGGATGAACAACTGCGGCTTGCTGGAAAATTCAAAGAGTCGGTACAAGCAGAAGGCATCTTCAGTTTCTTCTGAAAACTCCAGTTCATTCCTGGTGACCACGAATGGAGTCAAGCTACCGCCATTGGTGGTTTTGACTTCGATGAACCGTGCCTGCTCGTCGTCTTCGAATGACAGGATGTCGTAGCCAGCGCCATCCCCCAACCGATCCGATATCCAGTCAATTTTTTCAGCAAGATCAAGCCTTGTGGCTTGCATGAGCCTTTCTCTTTCAAAGCTCAGCGCCCAAGCTTCTCCATTGTGGCCTAGGCGGCGGTTGTGCTCGTCTCTCTGGGCATAATCGAATTTACGGGCAAGGCGTTGGCGCTTGCCCTTTATCGATAGCGCTTCCATCGTGGGAGGCGTGACAAGTGCACCGAGGAATTTCTGCCCACCGGCGGATGTGTGTGCGTCCAGGTCGTCCATGACGCTGGCCAGCTTGGTTTGATGCTGGCCAATATAGGCGACAACTACTTGGCGCAATAGCTCCTGGAGATTGGATCGAGGTTTGTAACCCCGGATGTAGGGAAGACCTAACTGATCCAGAACGGCTGAGATATTTTGGTGCTTCAGTTCGATCGATGCCTTGCTCCGCGTAATGAGCTTGGTACGGAGGTGTTCGTTGTGCTCCACTTTGCTGTAGGGCAGGCCTGCGGCTTCTTGACGGAGCATGTCAAAATAATCGCTGACGGTTGCCTCAACCTCTTCTGTTGTCCAGTCCTGTCCGATGCGTACGACTTGAAAGCCAAGCTCTGTCAGCAGGTGCTCGACGGTTGCCTCGCCGCCTGAAAAATCTGCTGATGTGAGAGGACCCTCATCCGGAAAAGCATAGCCATAGGCCGCGCCAACGATGGCTTTTGAGTCGTAGAGCTTCCCCGTAGCAGGCTCTCGCAGCATGTATTCGCGGGCTTTTCCGAAGCCATATTTCTCGAGAAAGTAGACGCGACCAACACGGTCAAACTCTTCGATGGCCTTTCGGATCGCGATAGGTGATTGAAGCTTTGTAAGACGCATGGTTGGAGCTTAGGAAACAGTCGGCGTGGGGGATGCTGGTCGCAAAGTCTTGCGAGTCAGTTATCGTAGTTTGCCTTAGATTCGGCGTTTCGTATGGAAAGGGAGCCACGGCGATGGAAGCGGGGTCGATAGCCCGGGAAGAACTCTACGAGTTCGTATGGGCAATGCCCATGATCAAGGTCGCTGGGAAGTTCCAGGTATCTGGCAGCTATTTGGCCCGGATCTGCACCGCACTACAGGTGCCGCGACCAGAGCGAGGGTACTGGGCGAAGCTCGCAGTCGGTAAGGCCAGCGAAGCGCCGCCGCTTATGTCTCCTCGTGGTGGGATCAGTAGCTAGCTTGTGCTTTGGGCATCCGCTCGAGCTCAACGTTCGTCGCTAGGCCATCGTGAGCGCAGGAAATTTTCTGCATGCAGGTGCAGTTCGCTGGTAACAAAATATGAATTAAACTATGTCTTACGATTAGCAACGCTAAGCAATAGGAGAGGACATGTGGCCCACTATTCGTAGAGCAGGCTCGTCGCCTAAGCTGATTTCGAGGTCTGTAGCATGAGTCGGACAGCATCTTCGCTCGTCAAGCACGCTGCCCCTGGGCCGTATCTTGGATTTTCGTTGCAGCCGGTCAGGTTGTGCTATCACTTACTGAGCAGCCCGTGTGATTCAAGTGTGTCGCTCGAATATCTTGATGATGTTGCCGTCCACTATGCAGATGGCACCCTGCTACTGGAGCAATGTAAAAGTGCTTTGGCGCATAATCCGCTTTCTGATTGGTCCGATGATCTTTGGAAGACAGTTGCTAATTGGCTGGACGCGGTGGAGACTCAGAAGGTTGACGGATCGAAGACCTCCTTTCAGATCTATGTGACGCCGCCGAAGCTTGGCAAACTGAGTGAGGCGATACATGCTGCAACTGACGCTGAGGAGATCGAGGCACTTATCAAGCAGGTTAAAGACAAGCTAAAGAAAAGGGTTTCTGCACCCAAGTGCATTGTGAGCGTGCAGAGATTCCTCGAAGCGGCGAACGCGCTACGCTTGGTCGTTGTCAGCAAAACGACCTTTGTTGCCGCTGATGCAGACCCAGTGGAACCTCTTCGTGAACTGTTGAGGCCTACGGTCCCAGAGGCTTCACTAGATGTTATCTGTGCTTCGGCAATTGGCCAAGCCAAGGAGGCTGCCGATAAGTGCATCCGTCGGAAGGCTCCCGCGCTGATAGGCGTCGCGGAGTTCCGAAAGAACTTCCATGCCTTTATCAAGCAAAACAACATGGCAGGCTATCTCCCGACGTTCACAGCGGCCCCATCTCAGGATGTAGCAAAGGCGCTATTGATCAACCGTCCTGTCTTCATACGGCAACTGCAATTAATAAGAGCGTCAGAGGAGCAGCAGCTTCGGGCGGTCAGTGATCTGTTGCGCACGTCTGGTGACAAGGTGAAATGGGCGGATCAAGGCCTTGTCTTCGATGGCACCTTCGAGGATTGGGAAGATGCTTTGATACGCAAACATGATGCAACGCACAGTGAGGTCCAAGAAGTCTATTCGGGGAAGTCCAAAGAAGCGCAGGGGCGGATTGTCTACGGGCGCTGTGCTGCTATGGACGTGCCGTTAGACAGTCGTGCAGTACCCGGTCATTTCACCCACGGGGGATTCAACGATTTGGCTGATAGACGAAAGCTAGGGTGGCATCCGGAGTACCAGACTCTTCTGGGTGAGGAGGACAAGAAGTGACGGATAGTGTTTATACGGGACGCCTCAGCGAAGCAGCGATTGTCCAGAACGAATCGCTTGGCGCATACGCTATCTGGCGATTCTGCCTTGGGTTTCAGGAGCGTGATGAACGGGCGGTAACTCTACCTCTAGTGTTTTTGCTCTTACCGCTTGTGCTGCATGCCCCAACCTTGGCTGTGGTACTTGGAACACAGAAGACTTCTGGTTTGCATCTTTTGGCCGGCAAGCTTGGTGCACAGCGCGAAGATCTGTTGACGGTCCACGGTCGTGCTTTAGCACTCCGGCAGCTGACTCTCAGATCGCTCATAGCTGCAGAGCAATCGCAGCTGATTCATATCGAACCAAGCACGACAGCAGTTTGGGCATTTAGCCCGCACACTGGGCTGCGTGTTCCGACGCCTCCTGAGCGAATCCGCCGTATTTTGCCAGCCTGCGAAAAGGTTGGATATTGGTTTTCCGGCTTGACGGATCAACAGGTCGCTCACACATTGAGAGTAGGGTTCTAATGCACTTCCAATTATTGAAGGTCATCCTGTGGCCATACAGCGGTGGTGAGCCGAGGGTAGTCAAATTTGAGGCTAACAAGGTAAATGTCATCAGCGGCGCTTCGAAGACTGGAAAATCGTCTGTCATTCCGATCATTGATTACTGCTTGGGGTCGGAGAAGTGTGCAATTCCCGTTGGTGTTATTAGAGATACATGCTCCTGGTTTGGCATTCTGGTTGACACACTTGAAGGACAAAAACTGCTTGCTCGACGGGAGCCTGGCGGCCTCAAAGCGTCTGGTGAGATGATGCTTCTGGAGGGCCCTGTTGTTGAAATTCCTTCTGAGATCGCTGGAAAGAATCAGAATGTTGACTATGTGAAAGCCGTCTTGAACAGGCTCGCAGGTCTGTCGAATCTGCAATTCGAACCCGGAACGGATGAGAGGTTCAAGTCACGCGTGAGCTTCCGCGACTTGATGGCCTTCCTTTTCCAGCCACAGAACATTGTTGCAAATCCTGATGTGCTGTTTTTCAAGGCGGACACTACTGAGCATCGGGAGAAGCTGAAGACTATTTTTCCTTATGTTCTCGGCGCGGTGAGCCCAGAATTGCTGCAGGCGCGGCATGAACTCGACCGGTTATCGCGTCTTCTCCGTCGCAAGGAAGGGGAGTTGAAGGCGCGTCAGGACACAGGCGCAGCGTGGCAGCGGGAAGGGTTTGCTTGGGTTCGCCTGGCGATTGAATATGGACTTCTGCCTGCACATACGGTTGTACCGGATGATTGGCCTTCGGCAGTCGACCTGCTACGAGAAGCGCTACGCAGTGACGTGCGGTCTGCGGCGCCCTCGTTAGAGGCGATGGATGTCATTATGACCAGAATCACCGAGTTGCGGGCGGATGAGTCGAAGCTGGCGATGGCGTTAAATCAGTCACGTCAACGTCTTCATGAACTGCATCGTCTTGAGGAAAGTGGAGATGAATACCGCGATGGCCTTCGTATTCAACGTGATCGTTTGGGCCTGTCCACCTGGATTCGAGACCTTGCCTCTGAACATCCTGCGGCGGTTCTTGAGCCCAGTAAAGCAGGTCGTGAGCGAATCGATCAATTGTGCCAAGCGCTAGAAGGAATCGAGTTGCGGCTTCGGTCTTATCCCGAAGTTACCGAATCGCTCGGAAAGGAGACCCTGCGTCAGCGAGAGTTGGTGGGCAACTTGCTTAGCGACTTGACTGGCGTACGG
The DNA here is from genome assembly GCF_036379515.1 of Castellaniella sp. Taxonomy (GTDB): domain Bacteria; phylum Pseudomonadota; class Gammaproteobacteria; order Burkholderiales; family Burkholderiaceae_B; genus Castellaniella. The sequence goes on along the minus strand of NZ_DASVGN010000036.1, from coordinate 80,624 downwards.
GCGGAGATTCGCACCTTAGAGGGGCAGTCTGATGAGGCACGGAAAGTCACCACGCGAGGTGAGGAAGTTTCTAGGTTTCTAGGGCGGTTGCAAGAGGCTCTCAGACTATACGAGGCCGCTGACACTTCCTCGGAACTGAACCAAGAGATTTCAGCTTTAAGGTTGGAGGTAGAAAATCTAGCCAAGCTGGTGTCTGAGCGTGAGATTGGGCGGAAATTGGAGAACGCGCTCAACACCATCCAGAACATCTGTAGCAGGCTAATTCCGCAGCTTGACGGTGAGTGGCCTGACGCACCAATTCGACTTGTCATCAAAGACCTTACAGTGAGAGTTATCCGAGAAACGCGGGACGACTTCCTTTGGGAGATTGGCAGCGGCGCGAACTGGTTGGCGTATCACGTGGCCCTCAGCCTAGCCCTACAGGGGTACTTCTTGCGATTCCCTCAACATCCTGTTCCGGCGCTGCTGGTCTACGACCAGCCGAGTCAGGTCTATTTCCCGGCGCCGGTGCGTCGCGCACGCAAGGAAGCGGAGGAGGAACTCGATCCGACTTGGGAGAACGAAGATGTTGCCGCTGTCAGGAAGGTTTTTGTGTTGCTCGATAAGATCGCCGAGAAGACAGAGGGACGCCTCCAAATCATTGTCCTCGATCATGCGAACGAAGAAGTTTGGGGAGGGTTGGAGAACGTTCACCTAGTTGAAGAGTGGCGTGGTAAGGGATTAGTGCCGGAGGCGTGGGTTAAGGCGCTATGAATCGGCCCTGGTTTTCTGGACAGTCCCGATTTTCAAAAAATAACGTCTCACAAATTCTACTGGAGACAACTCTTCGTCGTGGTCGTGCCGCCTCTTCGGGTTGTAGAACATCTCGATGTAGTCGAAGACATCGGCGCGAGCCTGCTCCCGGGTGATTCAGTTTCCGGAGCTTTTGCCATTGCCTGGGCGAGGAACTTGATCAAGGACTGCGAGGCGAAGGGGCGATTGCAGAGGTGCTGTGGATTTCTTAGCAAAATGGTTACTTGGCTGATGAGGGTACATTAACGATGATTTCCTGGCTGTCTCAGGCTTGGAGCGGTGTCTCCCCAGTCTTTGGAGCGCTGACCGGTTTGCTAACGGTTGTTATTGCATACTTTGCACTCATTTGGCCGCTTCGTTATCAGAGAAGTGCCGCAGTACTTGCACAAGCGGTGCTTTCGCTTGAACGTGCTTACGGCGCACTAACCATTGATGGAAGCCAAACATCTCCGGTTCCAGCGAATCGGCTCAACTGGCTGACTGCGGCACGCAACATCGAGACGTATAAGGCACTGAAAAGAAAGATTCGCGTAGGGGTGCACCTCCTGATAGCCGATGACCACGAAGAGTACTGGCGGCATCGCTTCTACCTAGCGCTGCAGCATCCTGCGCACCACCAGCCTTCTTATTACTATCCGTGGGGAAGAGTTCATGAGGATCTCCGAGCTGAGCAGATTGAGCCACGGTCGGCAATCATTGTTCACGCGTTCGCGAAGTGGCCACAGGGCCGTCGTGACCCGATAGATCATGCGGATTTCTGCCGTATCTTCAGTGAGACTGACCCGCGCCCTGGCAACACCGGGCTGAGAACCTATCTGGATGACCTCCAAATTCCAGGCAATGCTCGTTTTCGTGACCTACCAGATCCTTATCCCGATTCTACATGGCTGGATCGGTGCTTGAGGCGCTTTCATTTACATAAGCAGTTACGATCTCGGCGATAGAGTTTCGCACGGAGAGTATGGGTGAGGTGGCGCGAAAGAATTGCGGCGTTTGGGAAGCAAATATCTACAAGAGGAGGTAAAAGTGGAGCCAAGTACGCTGAGGTCGCTCGTGATTGATGCGAAAAAATTCAATCGAATTTACGACCAACAAAGGGAGGATGAGGCCGATATTCTGCGTGGCGAGTTTTTGAAGCGCTTCCCCATAGAGTCGCTACCATCGTTGACACTTGGCAAGTACGCCATTGGGCAGAATAAGGGCGAGACCTTTTGCCATTGGGTGGAGCATGGTACTGACAAATGGGCTCGCATCACAGGCGCTACTGCCAGCAAGTTTGGTGTTTATTTTGGTCATGAGGGAAAAAGTCCTGAGGTTCGCTACAGATATACGAAAAAATTTGCTGGAGACCTACCACTTCAGGGCGAGCAGAAAAGAGTCTTTCGTAATATTCGCGCCCAACTTCTGAGTTTGGTTCGGCAGGGCCAATCTCTCGATTTCCAGGCGATTGATTCGAATCCACTGTCTCAGATGCTGAAAGCGAAAATACTCAGCCTCTACTTCAGGGACCACTACCTGCCTATTTGCAGCAGCGATCTCCTCAATGATATGGCCGAGATGCTCGAGTTCGAAGGCGATTCACTGAGTAGGATTCAGCACGAGGCGCTACTTCTGAAGCAAAAAGCTTCCATCTTCCATGATTGGAGCAGTTTCAAGCTAGCCTATTTCCTTCGAAAACGGGTATCGGGAGATTTTGAAGGAGATGGACCGCACGCACCTGCAAGGCCTCCTAGGAAGCCAATCATTCCAAATCTCGACTACGAGCCTAACTTCGAAGAGTTGGAAAGGAAAGCCCGGGAAAAGGGCGAGAAGAGCGAAAAATTTGCACGGCAGTGTGAAGAATCCCGACTGCGGTCTCGAGGGCTGGAGGCTCTCATCCCGAGGATTCAAGACCGAACGAAGAAGCCAAAGTATGGCTACGATTTCGAGTCGTTCTCAAGCCCAGAGCAACCTCGCTACATTGAGGTCAAGACTTTCACCGGCTCACGGTTCTTTTTATCAGCTAATGAGTTGCGCAAAGCGCAGGATGATGAGAATGGCAAGCACTACTTCTTCTATCTAGTGACATATGATAAAGCAGGAGAGCCAGAAGATTGCCTGATTTATAGAGCTGAAGAAGTGCTGGACTGGTGTGACCTCAAGCCGCAGAACTTCATGGTCGTAGCCCCAACTGGTTTCGCAAAGCATTTGAACCGCGAACCTTCGCGCCACTAGTTTGATGAAATTGGTGACTAACTGCACGCGACGAGGATACTTGTGGAATGATCAGCCCAAAGCTATGTGTGCGACCAAGAATGGCACTCGCAGCAACCACGTTGCGCATTTATCAGCTCGGGATTCGGCTCGGTCACTGGCGATTGCGCCATGGGCTAAAGAGCTTGTCGTTTTCGCTCTGCAAATCAATAGCGAGTCCATGCCGTATGGCTTGTCCGAACGTGAGAAGGCAGGGGCTAGTGTGGGAGACGTACTCTTGCATCCGGAGGTAGTGCCACAGGCGATATAGCTGATAAACGATGCTTTATGTACCGTAGCATTTGGAGTTTTTGATACCCCAAGATGACTCCTGTTTATTTGGCATTGTCAACCAAGAGGGGTGCCTAGATTTCATGGAAAGAGTATTTTTGTGCTACGTATTTTGCTGAGTTTTCGATATATGGGAAAACGGTGCTTTCGTTGATGTTTAGCAGATCTAACTGGCGCAGAATTTCAGCTTTATTCGACACGGTAATTCGCATTACACTTATTTCATCGGTACCGTCTTCGTTTAGTACTGCATCTAATCCGAAGAGCAGAAATGCTCCAGACTGAGAGGTTATGCGGTTGTTGCTGCGCTTGCCCTTGACACAGAGAATAGTTCGTAGGTCTTTCTTCTCAATACGGGGCTCGAAGAACGACTTCTCTTCCTTAACAAAGTGGATCAGTCGCTGTAAAGGTACTTGATGATTGAATTTTTCAATATTTTCAATACTGTGATCAATCGCATCTTTATCGGTCTTTGACAGCCTGGCCAAGTTCGCGATGCAACTTGCTGTATCAGAGTCGAAGTACCGGATTTGCTCCCGGTCCACCGTCAGGACGATTACTTCTCCGTCAATATTTTGATTCGTTTTACAGGCAAAATACAACGCAATTAGCGGATTTGATGTAATGTCGAGAAGCCTGGTGGGCAGTGAGTAATGCTGCATACGTACCAGTCGATCGAGAGTGTAGTTGTCCCCGTAAAAATCGATCGAGTTCGAAACCAGGAGCTCGCGGTATAGCATATGCTCAGTGTCCAAGTATAGGTAGTTTCCCCGGGAATCCTTTCTGAAAAGAGATGGCTCTAACTTATATCCTGCACGGTTCGAGTGCCCGCGATAAAAAACCTCTTTGCCGCCCGGTTGAACCTGCAGAACCTTCTGGACGAACTCTCCCACTGTAGACACCTTGGATGGCTGGGGAGTCTCCGGCAACTCCTCAACTGAGGCAGGCGCCTGCTTTGGTTTCGCCATATTGCCAGCACCAAGTAGTTTGCGCTGACGTAACCGCTCAAAAAGATCTTCGTCTTTGATAGCCCAGTGAGTGCGGTTCATCTCCCAGTTTCTGATGTCTAGCAACGGGGTAATTGGTTTGATTGCTGCGTATGGGATTGGTGGAATTTCGTTATTAAATTCGAACTCAATCCTAATGCCAGAACGCCCTACCTCCTTGATCGAAGTTAGCGTACCGACTCGTATATCTTGATCCTCACCTTCATAGGCGAAAAGGCAAGGCCAAGAAAGAAGCGTCCGAATGTGACTCTCAGTTAGTACCGCGAACGCCTCTGCTATTTTGTCGTTTGTGTATTCGAGAAAACGGCTACGATCATAGACATAGAAGCCGGGCTCCCAACCATCTGTCTGGCCCGTGACAAAGAAGTGATACATGTGTGCCCTTGCTCCCAATTATTGTCGGTGGTTCTGTCACTTTTTTTCCTTTCACAGGAAATTAGACTCGACGGGACCCAACCTATGGTGAAGCATAACTCCCCGCTGAGTTAGATAACTCACTATTAGCGCCGCTGGCGGCTTTAAACCGCTTCTACTGCCATTCAGTGAAAATACTTATCTCGCCGGTTGTCGAACGCCGGGGTCGTTCCTTCCAGGACGTCCAGGACCAAGCGATTTAGCTCCGAGCTCTCGATGGCACCGGATGCATATGCCAGTGCGAACTGGTCGCTGCGATCGAACTCAGCGTGGATGATCTGCTCAGCGTCGCAGCACACTGCCAAATTAGCGTTATGAGTGACCATGACAATCTGCCGGCGCTCTTTGGCGCGCTGGATGATGGGGACCAGCATGGAGTAAACAGTTTGGTTATCCAGATTCTCTTCCGGCTGGTCCAGGATGAGCGGGGTTAGGTCCGTGTCGACCAGCAGATAGAAAATGAGCAGCAAAGCCCCGCGTTGGCCTGGCGACATCTGCTGGATAGTGGTTCCTGCCAGGCTGAGTGAGAACTTGGCTTCTACCTGCTTCAGGTTAAAAAGTTGTTCATATAGTTGCTCTGCTGTGACCTTGGTTCGAAGGATTGACAGTAATGCAGCGCCCGGCTGTTCCGCACCAGCGGTAATCGTTGCTCGGATATCTCTGAGCCCCTTGGCTAAGCTCTCGGCATCGTTGAAGTCAATGCCACGGAGCAGAGCCACGAGTTTTGCTGGACCTTCATCGTCGCCTCGGAAGCCGCCAGTGTTCTGTTTGACCAGTGAGAAGAACTGCTCGACGAAGGCTTGCCGGTCGAAGAAAAGGCCACTTTGGAACTCCACCTTGAGCTCGGTCGCAACGCCCGGAACGCCCCCGACCAACTCCTCCACGACCGCAAACAGCGGCCGGCGCGATTCCGCGATGACCATCAGCTCTGCGTGGATATCTTTCACCAATTTGTCCTGTTCATCTTCCAGGACCTTGCAGCGACCAGGCAGCTGAGCCAGTTCCGTAAGTCGCGCCTCGTAGAACGCCATCGTCTCGGTTTCGTCAGCCGCACCAATCAAAGTCTTGACAGCCTTGTCCCACGCGGTGAGCTGGATCATATACTCTTGGTAGAGTCTATTGGGCTGGTCGAGTTGTTCCTGCAACTGCGTGCGCTCTGCCACTAGAGCCTGATTCTTGGCGGCGTAATCCAGTTGCGCGGCAGCCAAGTTGCCGAGCTCACTCTCCGTGGCACTGAGGATTTCCTGTATGGCAACCCGCTGTGTCTCAACCTTCAACACATGCTGAAAGGTCACGTTGGCCTTCTGCAACTCAGCGAGGAGTTCCTCGTTGGTCTTGGTTGCCTGCTGTTCGAATGCCGATAGCCGTTGACCAACGCTTGATAGCGTGGTCCTGCGCTCGACCAACTCCCGCCGGGCTGTGTCTGCTGCAGTCGTAGCTGCCTCCAACTGGGCGAGTTCCTGTGCAATGGCTGCTAGGCGTTGAGACTCAGCTGAGGGTGCGGTGGCATCAGCATCTGCTGGCTTCGGGACTTCAGTGGGCTTTTTTGCCTGGAGGTCACCAAGCTCAAGCTTCTTGGAGGCAAGTTTCTCCTTAAGCTCATTCTCATGGGCGGCTCCCGACTGACGCTCCAACTCGGCGAGCTGGGCATTAACCTTGCGTAGCGTCTGGCGGTAGCTCTCGATCCGCTCCTGGGCAGGCTGCTCCTTGGCAGCAAGGTATTCGTCTAAGTTCTGGTGGCTGCCGCGGTCTGCCTGGTCCAGATGCGAGAACAAAACCTTGCGAATCTCGGTGCTGAAGCGATCCGACTTTCCGGCGATGTGATCTTCGCAAAGCTCTTCAAAGTATGTTTGCGAAATGTACCTGACTCGTTCCGGCTGGTCCGCTTTGGCCTGCTGATCCAACGTGACTTGGCCTACATCGCCGTTGCACCAGGTCAACTTCGCCTCGAAGGCGCCGGCGCGATGCCCGTTGCCACTCTTGAAACGGTTGTCTACAAGGAAGGTGAAGAAGTCGTGTGCCTTAGAGTTACCCGCCAGGGCGAGTACCTCGGCCAGGCCGCTCTTGCCAGAGCCCTTATTGCCGATGATGGCTACCAAATCCGGGTTCAGTTTCAGATCGGTACCGCTAAACCACTTTTCGTCCGTCTTGATGTCCGTTTTTGTAGAGATCTGCAGGCGGTCCATGAAGAGGCGTCCGTTGGCATCAACAAATGCCTTTTTTGGTGGCACGTCCCCGATGTACGAGCGGAACACCGGCTCCTTGATGGCATGGCGCAGGCCCTGGAATGTGGGCTCAGTTTTGATCCACGTCTTCATGTTGCTGGGGAATACGCCATAGTTGGCGAAGCTGTGCGCATCGGTGCCGCGAACGCAAAGACGCGCCTTCTTGTCCAAGGAGTCCCAGAAGCTGTCGAAATACTTTTCGTTCAACGTGTCCTTGATCCCGTGAAAGGCCAGGCGGTTGCCCTCATTCTTGCATTCAAAGATATCCGCAGACGCCCGAAACCGCCGCACCTCTGCGTAGTGGGCCACCCAGTCGATGTCCGAGAGGCCGCCGTATGTATCCCACGGCATCAGGAGCAAACCTCGATCACCCATCCTCTTTAGAACTTCTCTTAGTGACTCCTGGGTGACCATGGCGGTCTGCCAACCAACCTCCAGCGCATATTCCTCGTCGGCGGCCACCTTCTCCGCGTCGAAGCTGCCCTTCGCCAGCCGGTCGGGGCCGAGTTCGCGGGAATGTTGGATCAGGCATTCGTCACTCAGGGAGCGATCGCTGTCCTTCAAATTAATCTTGAGGACAGCTAAGACGTCCTTCAGCGTTTGCGGCGACACCTCAGGGTCAAGTACCAAGTGCACGTTTAGCCGCCGATCCAACGAACTCTCAACACGCAACTCAATGCCTGGAAAGATGACTTTGCCGGCAAGCGCACCTGGATGCGCCTTTTCGTACTCAGTAATGGCTAGGTACCCGTCAAAGGTCCAGTAGTCCATCGTTACGAACACATCAGGGGTAGCCTTCGCCATTGCGCTGACGGTTTGAGCAACTAGCTGCTCTCTATCTGCGTCGGCCAAACCACGCAACTTTTGGCCCTTCCAGTGGTAGGAAGCAGGGGTATGACAATGGAAGTCCCAGAGTCGCCAGACAGACCCTTCATGCGTGCGCGGTTTACTCATGATCGTGCTTACGTCACGCTCAGAAAGGCGCGACAAAATGAAAATATCTTAATGAACTGTATGTCATCGTAGAGGAGTTAGTAAGAGGGTTCAATGCCTACATCCTCTTCCGCTCCTCTCTAGTACCCCCCTACAGTCAACACCCGCAGCGCGAGGTAAGGCCCAGCTGCGCGTGGATGGAGACAGTGCGCAGCGCCGCTTCGTATTCATCGAGAGCAACGAGTAGAGGCATAGGGGCGTTTCGCAGTAGTTGGGAGGCCTCAGTGTGTCTGGGCCGCGCAGAGTACGCCACACGGAGCGGGACAAAAATGCGACGCACAGAAAATGAGCGCAGTCCGGCAGGCCCATGACCTATACGGGGAATATCCCCTTTTGGATCAACCAGAAATGCAAACACGCCGCCTCATCACCTCCCGCCTCGCCGCAGGTGCGCTCGCTTGTGCAGGAGCTTTCTCCACACTGAGCGCACAAGCTGCGGAGCCTTCTTATTTCGCGGTCGTGCCTGTCTCCGGATCAGGTGCGGTCGGGCAAATTCGCCCAGTGAAGATCGCGCTTGCGGGAGCGGTGCCGCCGGCAGCGCACACTGGCGTAGCCTATGAATTCAATATAGCCGCGCTCCTCACCCTTGACGGGCCAGCTGGCACATCACCTGCCGACGCTACATGGAGCCTCGAAATGGGCGCGCTTCCTGCTGGACTCTTGTTTGATGCTGGAAGGATCTTTGGTACCCCGCTAGAGCTCAGCAGCTCGCCCATAAAACTCACAGTAGTGGTGAGTTATCGAGGGTTGGAAGCCAGGCAGGACTACGAAATCTCTGTGGCCCAGACGTATTACGAATTCACAGACAGCATCTCGGGCACAGCCACAAATTACGACTTGCAGCAAGCAGCGCTCGCGTCTGGATGGGATGGTGTGCAGCCTCTCAAGGCACAAGTGACAATCGAAGAAAACGCGATAGTTGGCTCGGCGTCTACCTCCTTGTATGCCTTCAGCACCGGGGCGGACCTCCCCTCCGGGTCTATGCTCACTCTCCGCAACTATGGTGCCATTATTGGCATGGGTGGCTCTGGCGGTCGGGGAGAGTTCCCTTATGGGATCAGCGCAGGTTCCCCCGGAGGTGGTGCCTTAAACGTGCAAACCCCCCTACTGGTGGAAAACCACGGCCTTATCGCAGGCGGCGGTGGAGGTGGCGGGGCCGGAGCATTCAACACCCAACCTAACGTTGCTGCCGGTGGGGGTGGCGGAGGAGGGGGACAAGGGTTTACGACCTCTGCGCCAGGGTCGGGCGGGCTAGTCTACTCAGGAGCATACTACCCCGCAGGGAGTGCCGGGCACTCAGGCAATCTAGCTGCGCCGGGCGTTGGGGGGACTGGCGCTAGTTCTGGATACTACCCAAATCAATACAGCGCCCCTTGGTATTGCACAGCAGGATCTGGTGGAAGGGGCGGCGCGCTGGGCGAATCTGGACTGCCAGGAGGGGTAGGAACAGGGGCAGGCTGCATTAACGTTAATGGGGCAATGGGGGGCGCGGCTGGCGTAGCCGCCCAGGGAACTGAGAATATTATCTGGGGCGAAAAAGGGACGATTCTCGGTGCCGTGCGCCAGCAGCCTTGAGTCAATCATTCCGATTATCCAGAAACTGCTACTCATCTCATCTGCTTCGCACTGCTCAAGGCCGCCTCCCCTTTCTTCCCTTCCACCTGCGCCCGGAGGATGAGATCGAGGAACGGAAACGAAGGCGCGCAACATACGGAAGGTACAGGCCGCTTTACGAGGGTAGCCGCCGAATGGGGGCTGCCCCTCTCTATCCTCCTCTAGCCATGGCATCCAACCTCCGCCCCCAGGCAGGTCGCCGCCCCTCTTGCGTGACTGTCTCACGCCCAGGTAGGCTACGAGATCCACTTCAACCGGCTCCCCCGAGGAACCACCAAAAGAGGTCACCCGGTGAAAAACCATCGCATGGAAGCTCTCGCGCGCTCGCAGCGCCTGTATCACCAGCGCGCTCCCTGGCACGGGAACGGCGGGCTTTATATCCCGCACTCCTACGAGGAAGTGGCTGACAACGATCTCTCCTGGTGGGACGATTTCCAGTTCATTCTGTCTGGGCGCCGCATTAATACCTGGTGGCATCATCCACGCCAAGCCTACCAAGACGAACTTGGCTCACGCTCCTGGGATGTCGTTGACCCGCCAGACGAGTCTTCCTGGCTCAGCGTGCTCGAGGGCAAACGCCACTACAAAAAGGTGGGCTGTTCGCGCAAACGACTCGTAGGCAGAGAGATGCGCGATAAAACTGCAGACGAACAAGCACGTTCCGACGCGACCGAGGCGGAACGTCAACGGCTTTACGCCCACGGGATTGATTACACGGTCATCCCCAGCATGAAGCGAGAACGCACCTCCTGGTCCCTCTTTGTGGGGCTATGTGCGCCTATAGAGATCCGGCGGCCGGAGGATATCCAGCAGGCAGCAGACCTCGTGCGGCGGCTGTTGCGGTTCGAGGCCACCCTTGAACGGGAATTTCCTGGCTATTCCTACGGAAAGGAGGATTGGTTGAGCAAGGCACCCCGCAGGCAGGCTGAAGAGGCGCGGCACGAAACTGCGATGGGAGGTGGAGGCCCCTCCCTCAGGGAGCCGGGCCCGCCAGTTGACAATCTCCCGGTTTCCACCTAAACGAGGATAAACCCCCATTTGGGCCGCACTGTCTTTCGCCTATTCTTCGTCTGCGACACCACTGCTGCCTAACTTCGAGCAAGCCAACCTCTAACCCGCCTCCTGGCGCGGGCACCCTATTTATGAGAGGGTACTGAGAGGAGGTGTCGTGCTGGCGAGCGATCGATTCCACCGGCAAGGCGGCGATGTTGGCGCGTGCGATGCCTTCTCTGCCGGTGGGCGTTCGCTCAGCCTCGTGTTTTCCACTCACTCCAGAACGCTTTGTGTGGATCTACCGGCTGAGTATCGGTGGGCGCTTTTTCCGTATGGTGTGCGCAATGTCGAGCTCTCGCAGGTCGATGCTGTTCACCTCCAGCACTCTCAGACAAGCAATGAGGAAATGCGCCGGGAATTCCGCGCGGCGTATTTTCTGAATCAGCGTGTTTTCGGAGGCTTGGATTCCGAGACCAGCCAATCGTACAGACAGCTCCTTGAAGGTGACCTTCCGCCGGCGCATGGCGTCACGAATCAACGCTTGAACGTAGGGTTTGAGCACGGCGAGCGTCTCAGACTGCCGGATGGGCGAGGTATCGGGTTTCATATTACTTGGAGCGAAATCGCAGTCCCGTATCGGGCTTTCGGGGTGCCAGTTGGCTGGAACGTGACAATTGCGTCACATTTCCCATTATTCGCGGTCATTGTACCTACACGACACAAACGACAGAAGGTAAGTGTGCCGTGTTGAACAAAGAACAATTGATCGAACTTTTTGACCGCCTGGGCACGCCTGTTGCCGGACGTAAGCTCGTGCTTGAGGCGCGCATCCATGCTCCGGTGCGCCAAGTACAGTCTCGGGGCAGCAACGTCACGACTGTTCTTGCAAGTCGCAAGATGGGTTGCGAAATCAGAACCGAGAGCCGGCACATTGAGTTTCCAGCAGCTGTGGACCATGAATTCGATCCTACAGTGCTGGAGTTCTATCCACAGCCCTGCAAGCTTGCACTCGAGTTGGTTGAGCCGGCAACCGGTGAGGTTCACAACATTCACCACACGCCGGACTTCCTGGTGATCCGACGAGATGGCATTCTTCTTGAAGAGTGTAAGTCGGCCGAGAAGCTGGCGCGCTTGGCGCAGCAGTACCCCTACCGATATCAGCAAAACGAGGACGGTGGCTGGATCTCGCCATTGATCGAGGCCGAGCTGGCCGCCTATGGAATCGGCTATCACCTGTGCACTGACCAACTGATCCCGCGCCATCGGGTGGAGAACCTGCTGCACTTGGCTGATTACTTTCACCCGGCGGCGGATCCATGTGATCCGCAGGAGCTTCTACGCCTGGAAAAACTCCTGTCCGCCGAAGGGGCGCTTTATCTCAGTGAGCTGACGACAGAGCCTCATGGGTTTTCGCCGGACTTCCTCTTCAAGGCGGTGGCAGATGGTTTGGTGGCTGCTGATCTTGACCGCGAACCACTTACGCAGCCGCGCCGCGCACGCCTGTATCGCGATGTGACGTTGCGTGACTTCATGGCGAATCAGGGCTTGCAGGAGAGCTTGCCTGGCGAAGATCACTTCGTGCTGGATGTTGCGCAGGGCGCCGTCTTCACTTATGACGGGCGGCCGTACACGGTTTCGATGGTGGGCGAGCGTGAGCTCGTCTGTGCGGATGACTCGGGCAGGATCCTGTCCCTTGAGCGTGACTGGGTGACTCGGGCCTTTGCCAAGGGGCAGTTGACCCCAGTGCGGAATACAGATCGTCCGCGCCTGGATCTGGCGCGCTACACAGAGGCCGATTTGAGTCGTGCTCTACAGCGTCAGCAGATTCTGGCCGCGCCCTCTCTAGAGGCCTCAGTTTCTGCACGCACACTCAGGAGTTGGCGCGCACGCCAGCAGGCTGTAGCCGGTAACGGTGGCAATGAGGCGCTTGCACTCGTACCCCAAACGGCTGCGCGAGGCAATCGCACGGCGCGCCTAAGCGATACGCAAGAAACACTCCTTTGCCAGGTGATCAATAAGCGCTGGAAGAGCCACGAGGCAATCAACTTTAAGGCCTGCTATCGCTTCGTTTGCATCGCCTTCGACGAGGTGGGCGAGAAGGCCCCCTCCTATCCAACCGTCATTGCACGCATCAAGGCGATGCAAACGGAACAGGACGTGCGAACCCGGTGGGGCAAGCGCATGGCGTACCAGAAGGGGGAATTCGCAAGCGTTCTCTACTACGAGACGCCGGTGCACGGCTCGCGGCCCTTTCAATATGTGCACATTGATCATACGCAGCTAGATGTCGAGCTCTTGGATGCCACCACCGATAAGCCTCTTGGGCGCCCGTGGCTGACCTTCGCTGTTGATGCCTATTCGAGGCGAATTGTTGCGCTCTACCTTACCTTTGATCCGCCTTCGTATCACTCGGTCATGATGATCGTGCGCGACATGGTAAAGCGCTACGGCCGTCTGCCCGAATTTTTCGTGGTCGATAACGGTCGGGACCTCATCTCCCAGTCCTTCACTGTTTTTTTGCAGTTGATGGGGGTACATCTACGTATGCGCCCGGCTGGCCATCCACGTGCCGGTGCCATCATGGAGCGCGTCTTTGGGACTGTAAACACCCAGTATGTGCACAACCTGGCAGGCAACACCAAGGCCACCAAGCAGGTGCGCATGACCACGGGCAAACACCTGCCGGTGAATTTCGCGCAGTGGACGCTGGAGTCGCTGTACTACGGGCTCTCGCATTGGGCCTTCGATTACTACGATTGCGAACCACATCCGGCCCTTGGCTGCAGCCCGCGCGCAAGATTCCAGGCAGGGCTGAGGGATGCGGGCGGCCGTCCGCACCGCGAAATTCTCTTTACGCGAGATTTCCTCATTGCCACATGCCCGCCTGCGGATCGCGGCGGCGTACGCGTGATCGATTACCAGCGTGGCGTTAAGGTGCACGATCGTTGGTACTGGAATCCGTCGTTTCAGAATGCGCGAAACGCCCGCAAGAAGGTCGCCGTGCGCTACGACCCGTGGGATGCCGCAACCGTTTATATCTGGCTCGCCGATCAGTGGCTACCTGCCACGTGCCGCGCGTTGGGCGGACTTGGCCAGATGACGGAGTACGAGCGCCGGGCACTGACTGAGGAGTATGCGAGCCGTGGCGGCAAGACGACCGACGATCCGCAAAGCGCTCAGCGCCTGCGTGAATTCATCCAAGTCTTTACACCTGAAGGCGCTATGGCTGCTGAGCACGCACGCCAGCAAGAGAACAAGTCTCTGTACGACGCGCTGGGCCTGGCAAGTGTTGCGCCGGTTGCTCCCGCGCACGTCCCACCAGTAGCCCCAGCTAATGCCACATCTGTTTCCAAGGACATATCGGGTGCTCGCCCGCGAGTACGGATTGAGGACAGAACCACAACAACCGGCTCTCGCCCTGCGCATTCAAGCGTCGAGCTGGAGGACCTTCCTAAATTCGATACCTTCTGAGCTTCAGACATGACTGATACAGCAATTCACTGCAAAGAGGCACCCGGGGCGGGCACCTCCACCCATCCACAAGACAAGTCACCAGCCGACGTAGCTTGCAAGGACGGTGGTGCCGCCTCGTTGGTGAGTCTACGCATCAAGCACTCGCGCGTGGCGACGATCATGGCCGAGATCGATGCGCTCATCTACCGGGGCAGTCAGGATAGCCTCATCGAGATTTGCGGCCCTACAGGGGTAGGTAAGAGCGCGCTCGTGCGCCATATGGTCGATACGATCGTGGCCAATGCGCAGGCCGCAATGCAGGCCGATGCGGGGTTAATTCCGGCGATCTACATCGAGGCACCATCGTCTGGTGAGCACGAGTTCTCGTGGCGGCTTTTCTACAGTCGCATTCTGGATCAGTTGGACGGTGATGTAGCCGACGTGTTGCCACCTTCCTCGTATGGGATTGACACTCAGTCTGGTCGAATGGTGAGGTCCGCTCGTATGGCGAGTGGCAGCCTTGCCGCGCTTCGCACGGCGGTCGAGCGTGCGCTGGATGCCCGCGGCACACGGGTCGTGGTCGTGGATGAGGCGGCTCACATCATCCACCAGACAAGCCCTAAAAAATTGGAGGTTCAGCTCAATACCCTGAAGTCGCTCGCCAACCGTTGCAATATGCAGATGGTGCTCGTGGGGTCTTACGATCTGTACCAACTGATGTCCCTCTCGGCACAATTGGCCAGGCGCAGCCATGTGCTGCACTTTGGGCGCTACCGAGAGGATCGGCCGGAGGATGTGCGGGCTTTCGCAGGCTGTGTGTATGCATTCGAAGGAGCACTTCCCCACCTTTGGGCCGGGGAGCTCATGCCTTATGCGCAGGCGCTGCACGAGAATACGTTGGGCTGCGTGGGAACGCTCAATGCGGTGCTCACGCGCACGGCGCGGCGCATGGAGCTGGGTGCGCTCCTGCCAGACGCCTTGCATCGTTCGCTTCTTGCTGAGGTGCAGCGTCAGCAGATCCTGGAGGAAACCTACACAGGAGAGGCGGCCATCAATCCGGGGCTCACCCGCACCCTGCCGAAACTTGTGCGGAAACCCCGTGCGATTGGGGGGTTGGCATGAAGACGGTCGTAGAGAACCCGCGTTCTGTGCTGCACGCGGTGGCGCCTATGGGAATGGGTACGGCGCAGGTGGAGAGCCTCATCAGCTACCTCTGCCGTGTTGCCGTCTCGCACAGCACTTCGGTCACCGCGTTGGCCGGACTCGTGACAAGGTCCATGGGCAGCGACTTCGAGGCTGCCTTTGACTGGCGAGACCGCAGCCTGAGCGGTGTGGGGGCGTCGGCTCGCGCTTGGGCGGGCGGTTTGTCTGCGCTCACCGGGGTTGCGGGCTTGGATGCGACTACACTTTTGCCGTGGGCTGAGGTGTTTGCCCCGCGCGGCCTCTTTCGCAAGGGAGCGGCGAGGTGGTGCCCAGAATGCTTCAGGGAGGATCGCGATGAGGGCCGTTTGCCGTACTTCCGGCTGGCGTGGGACCTGAAAGTGGTGGCCGTCTGCGAACGCCACGGCACGCCGCTTTCCTGCGCCTGCTCTGAATGTGGGCGCGAGCATGTGCGTCATCGCGCAGCTTACGTTGTGCCGGGCTGGTGCACGGGTTGTGGTGCATTCCTGGGTGAACGCGCCGCCGCCATTGAGGCAACCCCTGAGGCGTTGTGGATTGCAAGTGAGATCGGGAAACTTCTTCGAGTTCAATCCGCGCTCATGCAACCGGCACACCTTGCGCCTTTGCAAGCGGCGATCACCCAGTTGGTGGCGCGGATGGATGGTGGTAATGCGGCCGCGTTTGGCGCGCGCATCGGGGTGGCGAAGTCCACGGTGCATTGCTGGATCCAGGGAAAGACTGCGATAACTCTGGAGGCGGCACTGCGCATCGCGGCGAAGATGGGGTTGCCGCTTGTGAGCCTGGCATTGGGCGATCTCGAAGGCTGGGTGCCACCCAAAGAAGTGACCCAGCTCAATCTGGATCTGGAACTCGGGTCACGTGGGCGGGAGCAGCCGGCGCGCGTGTTCGACTGGCTGAAGGTTCGAGAGAAGCTGCTCGCATTTGCCGAGCGGGCCGAACCATTGAGCCTGGCTGAGGCAGCTCGGCGGCTTGGGATTGATCCGAGCTATCTTTATTTGCGCGCGAACAAAGAGGCTCGGATCGTGGGTGCGCGCTGGGCTGAGCATGTGAAGTTGCGTGGTGAAGAAAATCGGGCCCGTGCCAGGGAGGAAGTGCAGGCAATGTGTGACAAGCTGCGTGGGGAGGGGCGGGCGTTGAACCTGCGCGAACTCCAGTCGCGGATGTCGCGTGAAGACCTGGCTGGTGCCAAGCATCTCTTCGACGTCTTGCGTGACATTCGTGATGAGCCCGGGTCGGGGCCTGGGTAGCGCGACTCGCTGAAACGAAAAAAGCCAGTCTATTGACTGGCTTTTTTGGGTCCTGGTGGCTTTGCTTCCGAAGCAAAACTCATCAGACTACTGCGAAAAGACGATAAAGCATAATGCGGCCGAACGTGAAATAAAGCATAAGCTTTCCATGTGGCAACTTTATGCTTAACGGCACATGTTTTGAACCGTGCTGAAACAGCACGATGGTGGCCCGGGGCGGAATCGAATCGTAGGCTGTAAGGCCAGTAATGCTGCGCTTCCACATATTAGATGCGAACCTCAGGGTACAAGACAGGGTACAAGTGCAAAAAAGCAACACAAGTGGCCGAAAACGTCCCATGGTTCGATTCCCTCCCGACCTGATGAGATTCTGACGTGTTGATTTATCCCGCGACTGCCTTGTTGCGTTCGATGAGGGCATGCAGGCTCGATGCGGTGATGCCGCTGGAGCGCTTGCCTATCTTGATCAGCACGAGCTCGCCATCGTTAACCAGCCGGTATATCGTGGATCGGGATACTCCCAGTTTGGCCTCTGCTGTGTGAATGCGGTACAGCAGTGCATCGCTGGCATGCTTTGGGGGTTGGTGTGGGGTAGCCGGGTAGCCGAAGATGTTCGGCAGTGCCTGTTCCTTCATTACTTCCTCCGTGTGACCTTGGAAAGCACCCTGCGAACTACGGCTTAAGATGCTTTCCAAAGCCGACGCGTTCTGCGTCGTTGAGAGAACGGCCCGCCAAGATTCCGCGATGGGGGCCGTTTGCTTTGACCATTCCCAGCAGTGCCCGACGCTGTTCCCGCCGCTGCGGCTCGTCGAGTTGTTGGAAACTGCAGTCTTTCCTGCCGTCGTCATGAAATTACGTCGCCATTTCTGATGGTGGGCATTCTGATGAACGCTCCGGGCGCTTCCGCTCGAGGAAGTCCCCGCCGTCCGCGGCCATCTACGCCCCACGCAAGGGGCTGACTGCGGATTGCGGATTTCATCGGTTTTGCTTCAACCCCGATGCCTTACAGGTTGCTGCGCAATCGCGTGCCACGTGATCGGGCAGGGCGCAGTATTCATCGCTTGTGGTTTGTTAAAGAGCGATTCTGCTTGGAGCAGATGGCTAGATTCTTACCAACAGCATAAGTCTTGTCAATAGGAAATTTGTTGGTTGTCTTTACAATCAATTCAAGGCTCTACTGAGGTGTAAACGAGCTTAGCTGATCCCCCTATGCGTGGGCGCTACGCATGAAGGGCAATTTGTTTGGGCTTGTGACCACTGGCGTGCGGTCGGCTGATCTTGTAATCTGCCCCTGCCCTACGGGGCGGATGCCACGTCATGGTTCAGGTTGGTTCAGCTTGTTTCATGCCGACTGTAGGGGTATTTGACTTGCAGTTACAAGTTTGGGCGGCAGCACTGAACTTTCTGGCCGCGGATCGGTACAAATTACTGTTTCCAGAAATTCCCATATAGCGGATTTATCTTATAGTATCCACATACTTAACGTGGTTATAGATGCATATGCCCGATTTTCAGCCTGTCCGTGAAGCCTGTGCCGTGATGGGCGGGATGACCAAGCTCGCCAACAAATTGGGCGTGCCGGTGCCTGTCGTCAGCGGCTGGGCGGCCGGCAGTCGCCCGGTGCCGATCATTCGCTGCGTCGAGATTGAGGAGCTGACCGGAGGGGAGGTCACCCGGAAGCAGTTGCGCCCGGATGACTGGTGGAAGATTTGGCCGGAGTTGCGGGGCGAGGGCTGACGATTCGGTTATGTGACTAAGCCGCTGCGTATGGTGTGGAACTCTGTTCGATATAACTACGAGAAATTGTCTTGTGTGTGATTCGGGGAGGGTGGCGATATTGAGACTCGGCGTGCGACAGGCTGCTTCGTTTAGGCGGGGACAGTGCTTCGTCTTATTTAGCCACTTGGTCCTTTGAAGGTTCAGATCGCTGCCTGCTGCATGCGTTGGCTCAGAGCCTCGGCGCTTTCCTTGCGTTCGCTGTAGCGGTCCACCAGGTACGGCGCCACGTCGCGCGTGAGCAGCGTGAATTTCATCAGTTCTTCCATCACGTCCACGATGCGGTTGTAATAGGCGGACGGCTTCATGCGACCAGCTTCATCGAACTCCTGGTAGGCCTTGGCAACCGAAGACTGGTTGGGGATGGTCAGCATGCGCATCCAGCGACCCAGCACGCGCATCTGGTTGAGCGCGTTGAAGGATTGCGAACCGCCTGAGACCTCCATGATCGCCAGGGTCTTGCCCTGGGTCGGGCGCACGGCGCCCACGGACAGCGGAATCCAGTCGATCTGGGTTTTCATCAGGCCGGTCATGGCGCCGTGGCGCTCGGGCGAGCTCCACACCATGCCCTCGGACCATTGCACCAGTTCGCGCAGCTCCTTAACCTTGGGGTGGTCGGCTGGAGCATCGTCCACCAGCGGCAGTCCCGAAGGATTAAACATTCGCGTTTCACCGCCCAGTGCTCGCAGAATGCGCGCCGCCTCCTCGGCGGCCAGGCGGCTGAACGAGCGTTCGCGCAGCGAGCCGTAGAGCAACAAAAAACGCGGGGCATGCGTTGCCCGTTCAGGCATCAGCAGTTGCTGCTCATCCGGCTGCTGGAACAACGCAGTGTCAATGTTGGGCAGATCCAGTCGAGACTCAGACACGTCGGCCCTCCGCGTCAACGACCGCTTCGCCATTCTCTTTGTTGAATGCCCCGCGCTGCGGCCGCGGCAAGATGTCCAGCACGGTTTCCGAAGGGCGGCACAGGCGCGTGCCCAGCGGGGTCACCACGATAGGCCGGTTCATCAGGATAGGCTGCTGAAGCATGAAATCGATCAATTGCTCGTCGCTCCATTTCGGGTCGTCCAGGCCCAGCTCTGCATAAGGCGTGCCCTTCTCGCGCAGCACCGAGCGCACCGGCACTCCCATCGCTGCGATCAGCGCGGTCAGCGTAGCGCGGTCGGGTGGCATCTTCAGGTACTCGATGACAGTGGGCTCTTCGCCGCAATTTCGGATTAGCGCGAGCACGTTGCGCGAAGTGCCGCAAGCGGGGTTGTGATAAATCGTGATGGAACTCATAAAGCCTCCAGAGACAAAACTCGAAATTCAGCTAGATTGCCGGACCTGCGATGGCGTCGGCGACGTTCGCAGCAGCATTAAGGCGCCAAACGCAGCCATGCTGATGGCGCTAGACAGCCACAGGGCATTTGCTCCCCACGCATTGAGGGCCAGCCCAAACAGAAGCGGAGCGAGGGCTTGGGCTACCCGTGCCGGTAGCATCAGCCAGCCTTGGCGAGCGCCATAGCCCTGCGCCCCGAACAACGCAAGCGGCAAGGTGCCCTTGGCAATAGTCAGAATGCCGTTACCCGCACCATGCAGGACGGCGAACACCGAGGCCAACACAGGCCCTGCGGCCAGCAAGACCGCTGCGCCGATGGGATGGGCCAGCGTAGCCAGGCGTGCCGACAGCAGCGGATGGACATTGCGCAGAAAGCCAAACTCCAGCATCCGGGCGGCCACCTGCGCCGGGCCGACCAGTGCGCCGATACCGACTGCCGCCGCCAGCGTCATGCCAGTGGATTCCAGCATCCGGGGTAAGTGCGTGGCAATGGCCGTACTGACGAACCAGGTCGCAGCAAAGACAAAAGCCAGGATGACAGTAACCATCCCCGAGTGGATTTGCGTTGCAGGCTCGGCAGAAACCGCAGGTGTCTGGTCTTCGGCCTGTAGCCCGTCAGCCTTGGCCGCAACCGGTGCACGCGGCAGCCAGGCATTCAACGGCAACCCAAGCAATAGATGGATGGTTGCCCAGCCGAAGCAGGCTCCTCGCCAGCCGAATCGGGCCTCCATCCAGGCAGACAGTGGCCATCCCACCGTACTGGCAAAACCAGCGATCAGCGTAATGCCGGTGATTGCGCTCCGGGCATCGCGGCCATAGAGCCGGACCAAGCTGGAGAACGCGGCCTCATACAAACCCGAACCCATCGCTACGCCAATGACCATCCAGGCGGCAACCATCATCCAGAGCCCCGGGGCGAGGCCCAGCATGGCAAGGCCCAAAGCGAACAGGAGACTGGTGCCAACCAGGACGATGCGGCCGCCACGGCAATCAATCGCATGACCGGCCACAGGCCCGACTAGCGCCGAGGCCACCAGGGCGCCTGAGAATGCCGCATACACCGTCGGCGTGGTTACGGCTAGCTCTCGGGCCATGGGTACCGCCAGTATGGCTGGCAGGTAGTACGAAGACCCCCAGGCCAGCGTCTGAGCAACACCTAACGAACCAACGACCCGGACTGGTGCCCCCGCCATGAGTCAGCCTCGGCGGGCACCAGACTCGTACCAGCCCTTGCTTTGGTTGACGATCCACACGACCAGCAGCATCACCGGCACCTCGATCAGCACGCCGACCACGGTGGCCAGCGCCGCACCGGACTGGAAACCAAACAGGCTGATGGCAGCCGCCACGGCCAGCTCGAAAAAGTTGCTCGCGCCGATCAGGGCCGAGGGGCAGGCAACGCTATGCTGCTCGCCCGCGCGGCGATTGAGGTAATAGGCCAAGCCGGAATTGAAGAGCACCTGGATCAGGATAGGAACGGCCAGCATGGCGATCACAAGCGGCTGGCGCAGGATGGCCTCGCCCTGGAACGCGAACAGCAGCACCAGTGTCAGCAGTAGCGCCGCCATAGACAGCGGGCTGATGCGGGCCAACGCAGCCTCGAAGGCGGTTTGCCCCTTGCCCAGTAGGGCGCGGCGCCAGAGCTGGGCAAGGATGACCGGAATCACGATGTACAGCCCGACCGACACCAGCAGCGTGTCCCAGGGCACGGAGATGGATGACAGGCCCAGCAGCAGGCCGACAATGGGGGCGAAGGCGAACACCATGATGGTGTCGTTCAAGGCCACCTGCGACAGCGTGAACGCCGGATCACCACCCGCCAGACGGCTCCAGACGAACACCATTGCGGTGCAGGGGGCAGCGGCCAGAAGGATCAGGCCGGCAATGTAGCTATCCAATTGATCGGCAGGCAGCCACGCAGCAAAGACATGCCGGATAAACAGCCAGCCTAACAAGGCCATGGAGAACGGCTTGATGGCCCAATTGATGAAAAGTGTCACGCCGATGCCGCGCCAGTGCCGCTTGACTTGGCCCAATGCACTGAAATCCACCTTGAGCAGCATGGGAATTATCATCACCCAGATCAGGGCACCGACTGGAAGATTGACCTGAGCAATCTCCAAGCGCCCGATTGCCTGGAACACATCAGGCGCGAACTGGCCCATGGCGACGCCCAGCACGATGCACAGGAAGACCCACAACGTCAGGTAGCGCTCAAAGGCATTCATAGCGAAAGGAACTGGCCCGCGGCAGGCTGTTGTAGCTTGTGTAGACATTCCCATCCTCACTTCTTCCCGATGTCGCGCAACTCGCGTTGCAAGGACATAGCATCCAGCTGCTTGATCGACAGCGACAGGAAAAGCTCAATACGCCGACGCAAGGCCAGCGCAGCATCTTTGAATGCCTTGAGCCGCTCTTCTTCGCTGCCTTCGGCCACCGCAGGGTCGGGCACGCCCCAGTGCGCCGAGACTGGCTTACCCGGCCAGAACGGACACGTCTCGCCGGCGGCGTTATCGCAAACCGTAAAAACGAAGTCGAATACCGGCTCCCCAGGGGCAACGAATTCGTCCCAGCTCTTGCTGCGATAGCCGGTCGCCTTCATGCGCAACCTCTCCAAGGTGGCGAGTGCAAGCGGATGCACTTCGCCCTTGGGTTGGCTGCCTGCAGAATATGCGTGAAAGTGGCCTTCACCCAATTCGTTCAGGATGCCCTCAGCCAAGATGGATCGGGCGGAATTACCCGTGCAGATGAACAACACGTTGTACGGGACGTTTGTAGCCATGGAGTGTCTTCTCAACTGCAGCAGGAACGGGAGCTTGCTGCACAGCAAGCTGTTGCGCTAGCTGGTGTCGCAGATGAGGTCGCCTCATGGAACACAGGGATGTTGCCCAGCGTGTGGAAGTGCTCCCAGGCAATCCCTTGTGGGTCGGTGACCCAGTGCTTCTCACTGCGCGCATAACAGCAGGTCGTGGTGCCTTCGTCGAGCAACGCCATATCGGCAGCATGTGCGCGCGCTTTCAGGGAGGCCAATTCTTCGGCATTGTCAGTCTGGATGCCCAAGTGGTCGATGCCCGGCGTATCGCCGCGCGTGGAAATGGCAAAATTGACAGGAGGGTCCTCGAGCATCCATTTGGCGTAGTCGCTTTCGATGCGTGCTGGCTGCGCGGCAAAGAGCTGAGAGTAAAAACTAATGCTGCGCGTCAAGTCATCGACGTGCAGGTGGACGTGGAAGCGCTTCATGACAGGCTCCTTTCAGCAGGATGTAGTACAGGGACAAGGGGGAGAAGATTCAGTGACTTCACATGCATTACCTTGGCAACAGTGTTCTGTCATGTAGCCCAGCAGATCGTTCATCTGGGCGAAATCGGCGCGATAGATCAGGTTGCGGCCCTGTTGCTCGATGGTGACCAGCCCCGCGCGGGCCAGTTCCTTCAGGTGGAAGGACAGCGTGTTGCGAGCGACATCAAGCTGCTCGGCCAGGACACTGGGTGTTAGACCCTCGGGGCCAGCGACAACCAGAGCGCGGAATGTGCGTAGACGCTGGGTGTGGGCCAGCGCGCTGAGAGCAGAAATGACCTGAGTTTCGTTCATGGTTCTATGATACAACAATTGTTGAATTAATATATATGCTGGCAGAGATGAGCCACCAGCCATTTGCGAAATACGCAGTTGTGTTCGAGGGACGAGAGTCAGTCCGAAAGTTGCCGTGGGATAGGCAGAGCCAGCTTACTTCTGCTGCTGCAAGTTGGCGTCCATCTAAAGCTGCAGGACTTTTGGAGGCCAAGTATTCTCGGTGTACATGGGTACGGTTGTGACGTTCTTATCGAATACGAGAATAAGGGCTCGCCAAGGGCTGGTATGTCGTTTTCGCGTCTACGATGGCACGGTGAGCACAGCTGGATCTTGCTCGAAACGACATCGTAACCCGCACTAACTTCAAGCGGCGGCCACGAGAATCAAGGTCAGATCTTTTTCGACATCACGGTGTAGCAATTGTGATTGGCGTGGAAGTGGCATAACTGCATGTCGCGCACAGGTTGTAATGAGTGGAGAGGTTGCATGCACATATTGTCTCAGGCGCAGTATCAGGCCCGCCAGCGTAGGTCCAGTTAGCACTGCTGCGAAGCGGGTGCATGGGTTATTTGGCTTCTGTGTCTGGCTTCGGATTGATCTGCCAGATTTCGTTTACGATTTTGTCCTGGCAGTGGCGACGATGCAGCGCGCGCTGATAGCTGCTTTACCTTCGAACTGCACAGCAGCTGACGCGATTGGTTCCCGGAGGGTTAAGACCGCTCTAGGTCGGTAGCGGGGGTGGTCGGCTCGCAGGAGCAACGCGGTAGAAGGGGGGGTTACATATATTCGACCGACGGAGAAATTTTTGACGGCGATGAGATGGGGAACTCCAGAATAAACTGAATACGACCTTCTTCGTACGCTTGAACCCGCGCGTGGCCGCCGTGGATATCCATAATGGCAGCGACGATGGCCAGGCCCAGACCGTTGGATTCAGTGGGTAGGTTGCGTGAGCTGTCACCGCGGTAGAAGCGCCTGAACATTCGCTCGGCTTCGGCTTGTGCCACCGGCGTGCAATGGTTCTCGACGCTGACCATGAACCCCTGCGAGCTGGGGTGTGCCGTCAGCCGGATACAGGTGCTTGGGATTCCGTATCGGATGGCATTGATTACCAGATTGTTGACCGCACGCCGGCACATGACGGCGTTCGCGCAGCCTGTACCGCTTGCTTCGACCGTAAAGGACATGCCCCGTTCGTCGGCCAAGCCCTCGAAGTAATCTGCGATTTTCTCAAGCTCCGACAAGAGCGGAATGGGTTGTCGTTCTAGTGCGACGGCATCGCGGTCGGCGTGGGACAGGAAGAGAATGTTCTCCACGATATGCGCAATGCGGGTCAACTCTTCCAGATTGGATGCGAGCAGTGTTTCGTAATTGACCGCGCTGCGAGTCTGCGCGAGCGCCACCTGGGTTTGGCCCATCAGGATATTGATGGGGGTCCGTATTTCGTGCGCGAGATCTGCCGAGAATTGCAGCAGGTGCTCGTAACCCGACTGGATGCGATCCAGCATGGCGTTGCACGAGCGGGCGAGTTGGAGCAGCTCCGAGGGCATGCCTTCCTCGGGCAGACGCACGGCGAGCCTGGTAGGGGAGACCTGTTTGGCGCGCCGTTCCATCACCTTCAGGGGGCTCAGGCCGTGCTTCAGCAGCAGGAAACCCAGCAGCGTACTCAACAGTGCGGCAAGCACAATGGCGCCCATGACGCGCAGCCGATAGGCCGCAAGCATTTGCGACTCTTGCGTCATGACATAGGCCGCTGTGATTTTGACCGTGCCCGCTTGGCCTCCTACCTTGGCCAAGGCGGAAACCCAGCGCACACCGACACCGTCGTCACGTGTCTCGATACGCAGTGCCCCGATACCCACATTCTGATCTACCGGTACGGGCGCCAGGGGGGGCACCGCCATGTGGTCTGGATTCACATCAATGAACGGCTTGTCTCCCACACGCTGGAAGATGCGTACATCCTGTTCGTTGCCCAGCATGCTCTCGAAAAGAGCGGGGCGTTCTTCCATCTGTCGGACGTTGTAGAGATCCTGCAGCAGGGTGCGAAAGCGCTCCACGCGACCAACGAGCGTGTAATCCGCACGAGTTTCGAAGGCCTGTTTTGCAGAGGTGTACAAATACAGCCCCAGCGCGGAAACCACTAGGCAGGAGACAATGGCAAAGAGGGTAGCGGTGCGCGCCGTGAGCGATCGTAATACAGGCCGCTTCATGGATCTTCCACAAGCATGTAGCCAATACTGCGAACCGTGTGAATCAATTTCTGTTCGAAGGGGGTATCGACTTTTGCACGCAGGCGCTTGATCGCGACATCCACGACGTTGGTGTCGCTGTCGAAGTTCATGTCCCAAACCTGCGAAGCGATGACGGTGCGTGGCAGCGCTTCTCCCTGTCGACGCATGAGCAGGTGCAGGAGCGTGAATTCTTTGTTCGTCAGTGGGATGGTGAGACCATTTCGTGTGACTTTGCGCCGGATGGGGTCCAGCTCCAGGTCGGCCAACCGCAATGTCGTGGGTTCATGCGTGACGCCACGACGCAGCAAGGTATGCACCCGCAAGATCAACTCGGTGAAGGAAAATGGTTTGACCAGATAGTCATCCGCACCGAGTCGCAGGCCGTGGATACGGTCCTGGACCTGGTCTCGGGCGGAGAGAAAAATGACGGGCACGTCTGATGACTGCCGTATTTCCTCCATGACCTGCCAGCCGTCTTTTCCAGGCAGCATGACATCGAGAATCAGTAGCTCGTAACGCTGCTCGCGGGCCAGATGCAGGCCATCGATGCCGTTACGAGCCAGATCCACACTGTAGCCCGATTCAGACAAGCCTTTCTGAAGGTAGTCGCCCGTTTTTATATCGTCTTCAATGACGAGAATAGTCATGCGTAAAGCCTCATCACGAAGAGCCTATCTTAGCAACCCGGGGTGTCCACTATCACCCGGCAGCGTAGGCAAGGCACCATCCTTTAGGGCTGATTTCGCCCACCACGACCAGACAGGTCCCTGGTGCTCCAGCAACTGCCCCAGAGATGAAGTTGGCGCAGTTGGCGCAAAACGATGTGCCGTCAGGGTGGTCCTGATACTTCACGGCGGTCTTGCTGGCTTTGTCTGCGGTTTCTGCCGCGGCAGAGCGGGAGCTGAGCAGTCCCATCAGTGGGAGCGCCGCTGCCGTGCCTGCCATCAAAGTAAGCTGACGTAAGGCTTGGCGGCGTGGGATGACGTGTGGGTGGGGTTTTTTCATGAGGTGTTCATACCGTAGTAGAGGGTTGGCGCTGCGAGGCGCCAACCCAGTAAGTCGAGGAGCTCAGTCGTTGCCCACGACGGAGAGCCAGAAGGGAATTTCACCTTTAGTGGGGACTTGTTCGGCGACATCCAGTGTGTTGGCGTCAATGACGGCGATGCGATTCGTGCCGGTGACGGACGCGTATATCCAGCGTCCGTCTGCACTGGCTCGAACACCGTGTGGCCCCTGGCCGACATCGACACGCTTGATGATCTTCATAGTTTTGGGATCAATGACGTCGACGACGTGATCCGCGATTGCTCCGGTGACCACGTACTTGCCGCCGGGTGTGACATCAATGCCACCATGGCCCAGCCCGACGGGGATGACCGCCTTTACCTTGCGTGAAGCGATGTCCACCGCCGCTACCTTGCCGACGAAGTCTCTTACCCAGAGCGTTTTTTCATCGGGCGAGAGATCGAGGTTGTGGGGGCCTTTGACGCCAGGGACGGGGATTTCGTCTACTTTTTTCAATGATGACATGTCCACCACTGCGACGCCGCCCCCTTGCAGAGTGACGTAAGCGGTCTGGCTGTCATGGGTGAATCGAACATTATGGGGAGTTTTGCCAATCATGATCGTTTTGATCAGCTCCCTGGTCTTCAGGTCGATGACCGACACCGTGTCTTCACCGGCTGCCACCGCCATGCCCCAACGTCCGTCGGGGCTGATTGCGACGCCTTGAGGCACTTTACCGATCGTGTAGGTAGCGAGCTTCTTCCCACTCTGTGCGTCCACCAGATACGCTTCAGGCTGGTCCCTGCTGCTCACCATCAGCAGTTTGCCGTCGGCCGAGATGGCGTCGTAATGAGCAGTGGGCAAGTCGCCAAGATTCTTGGCGGCCCCCATGTTCTCAACGGCGTTGGCCTTGGTGACCGTGGTGTAGACGGGCTGTGGGAAAAGGTCGGATGGCGCCGTCGCCTGTGCGCACTGGGCGGCAGCGAAGAGTGCGACGACCAGGGCGAGGCGAGACGCGGACCAGCGTGGGCATGCGAGTGGGAACTGGTGGTGATTGCTCAATGTCATCGTTCATTTGCTCCTGAGAATGGTAGGGCGTGACGCGTTCAACGTGGTTTGTTGCGTGTCGTGCCTTGCATCCTAGGGCTCGCGTTCTGTCAACAGCGTGTCATTTCGGTGACAAAATTGTCATGGGAGGGGAGCTTTCACAGCCGGTTCCCGTTCCAGCGTAGGCTGCGGAGGGGGGAGGGTGAGCGCCGCACTCCCATCGAGGTGCGTAGCGCCTAGTGTGGTTCCTCGCCGTCAAGATGATCAGCAGGAGCACACGGAATCTGAGTTGCCAGGTGAAAGGCCGGGGGCAGATCACGGTGTTATCGCAGGCCTGTTCTGCTCGGTAAGAGTCGGGCTGAGTTAAGGATGAACACCATCTCCGAGGTGACGTGGATGAACGCAGCCAGCAGTGGGCTGAGCAATCCAAAGGCTGCGAGGCCGATACCCAGCAGGTCGATTCCGATGGTTCCTGCGAAATTGGCCCAGATGATCCGACGGGTGCGTCGCGCGATGTGCAGGGTTTCAGCAAATTTCAGCAGGTCGTTGCCAAGAAGCACGACATCAGCACTTTCGCGGGCTACATCGGTACCGGAGCCCATCGCGATCCCGACTTGAGCCTGCATGAGCGCGGGTGCATCGTTGATCCCGTCGCCCACCATGGCCACTACGCGCCCTGATTCGACGAGGCGCTGTACGATCGTGCGCTTATCATCGGGCAGCAGGTTTGCCTTGACGTTTGTGATGCCAAGATGCGAAGCGACGTCCTGCGCGACGGCTTCGGTGTCGCCCGTCAATAGCACTGTCTGCACGCCCAGTGCGTGGATCGCAGCCATGGCCGCTGGGGCTTCCGTTCGTACGTGGTCAGAAACGCTGATGACGCCCAGCAGGCCGCCCGCTCGTGCAACGTAGATATGCGAGGCCGTAGCCTCGTTCGTCAGCGAAGACCCAGGTACTGAAACGCCTTGCTCGCGCATAAGGTTCAGGTTTCCGGCGAGCACCTGTTCTCCTGAAACCATCGCTTTGATGCCGCGGCCTGGGGTGTAGTCGAAGAGGTCGGGCTCAGCGATTGTGCGCCCGAGCGCTTTGGCGTGGGCGACGATGGTCTTGCCCAGAGGGTGTTCGGATCGCAGCTCTGCGGCAGCGGCAGCATCCAGCAGTGTTACCGTGGCCACGCCTTCTGCGGGCAGAAGTCCCTGTACTTGGGGTTCCCCGTAGGTCAACGTGCCGGTCTTGTCCACGACGACGGTGTCTACTTGCCCAAGCTGCTCCAGATAAAGCCCGCCTTTAATGATAGCTCCCGCCCGTGCGGCGCGGCCGATGGCACCGAGCACGGCGAGAGGAGTACCAGCTGCAATGCCACAGGCACCTGCAACGATGACGACGGCGATTGTGGAGCGGATGTCGCGTGTCACGAAGTAAGTCAGTACGGCGGCACCCAGTGCGAAATACACGAGGTAGCCAGCGAGCCGGTCAGCGAGGCGTTGCACTGGAGCGCGTGAGCGTTCGGCCTGCTCGACAGCCTCGATGATCTTGCCAAAACTTGTATCGCGACCGATGTGTTCAGCCTGGACTTCGAGTGCCCCCGACTGATTGATGGAGCCTGCGAAGACATGACTGCCAATCGTCTTTTCTGCCGGCATGGATTCGCCGGTGATGCGCGATTGGTCAACGAATGAGTGGCCTGCGGTGACCGCGCCATCGACAGGGATGCGTCCACCCGGATTCACCAGTATGGCGTCACCTATGGCGAGCTGCTTGACCTCGATTTCGGCAATACCACCGCGAGCGCTGCGTACCGACACGGTGCGTGGCAGGAAGTCGAGGAGCTCCCGAATGGCCAGACGGCCGCGTGCGACCGTCATGTTCTCCAGCACTTCGGCGACCAGTACGAACAGCGTGATGATGAGCGCCGTGAAGAATTCCGAGATGGCGGCGGCGGCGATAATGGCGATGGCCATGGAGAGTTCCATCGTCATACGCCGTGAGGAGAGACCTTCGAAGGCTTCCTTCAGTACCGGCCACACGCCTATTGCGAGACCCGCGGCACCGATCACACTAAAGCCCGCTGCCGTCTCTCCTATATGAAACCAGGCTGCCAGCGCTGCCAGGGAGACCACGGCAATGCGGGCGGCGTCCAGCAAGCTCAGCGGGTTTTGGTGCTCTGCGTGAGCATCATTGTCATCTACAGGTGCTGTTTGTTGGCCCACCTGAGGGGTGGCTGTTTTAGCGACAGGCGGCGCTTTCTGAGAAAGCCTTGAATGCGACTGGCTGGCTACTTTGTACGAATCGTTCATTTGAGCCTGTCCTACTTCAAATAAGTTCGGATGGCATCAATGAGCTCACTCGCACCCTGCTCGCGGTCGGCTTGGCTGGCAATCTCCGCGCTTGCGACATGCCCTCTGATATGGCTTTCGATGAGTTCGGTCATCAGGCCCCGTGTGGCGCCCTGTACCGCCGCCACCTGATGCAGGATGTCTGCACATTCCTTTTCAGCGTCCAGCCCCCTTTCGATGGCCTCTACCTGGCCTCGAATGCGGCGCACACGGGCAAGCAGCTTGGCTTTTCCCTGGATGGTATGGCTCATGATGATGGATGGCTCTATAGGATAGTGGGGTATAGT
This sequence comes from Castellaniella sp., assembly GCF_036379515.1. Classification (GTDB taxonomy): domain Bacteria; phylum Pseudomonadota; class Gammaproteobacteria; order Burkholderiales; family Burkholderiaceae_B; genus Castellaniella. The sequence continues at coordinate 50,602 of NZ_DASVGN010000036.1, read as the reverse complement.
ATAGATCTTATGAAAACCCGTGTCTCCTGGTCGCCGTCGGTCTATGCAGCGTTGGGCGCGGCTGCGCTCTTTGGTGCCAGCACGCCGTTTGCCAAAGTGCTGCTGAAGGGCACCTCACCTGTTCTGCTTGCCGGGCTTCTTTATCTTGGTAGCGGCATCGGGCTTGGGTTGATCCGGCTGCTGCGCGATCGTGGCTGGCGTATGCCGTCGCTGTCGCGATCCGAGTGGGGGTGGCTTGCCCTTGCTATCGGGCTTGGTGGCGTATCGGGGCCTCTCTTGCTGATGTGGGGCCTTGCAACGACGTCGGCGGCCGCAGCCTCACTGCTCCTTAACCTCGAAGCCGTGCTCACGGCTGTCATTGCCTGGGTGGTATTTCGGGAAAATACGGACCGCAATGTTGTGCTGGGCATGATCGTGATTGTGGTCGGCGCCGTGCTGCTTGCTTGGCCGGATACGCAGCAGAGCACCAGTGGCTGGAGCAGGGGAAGCCTCTTTATCGCTGGTGCCTGCTTGTGCTGGGCGCTGGACAATAACTTCACCCGCAAGGTATCAGCCTCGGATGCCCTGTTCCTCGCAGGCCTCAAGGGGATGGTGGCTGGGGTCGTGAACACGGGCATTGCTTTGGCTTTGGGTGCTGCGCTTCCCGGTACTGTGGCTGTGGGCGAAGCCATGACAGTGGGCTTGCTGGGCTACGGGGTGAGTCTGGTCTTGTTCGTGCTGGCCCTACGAGGGCTGGGGACAGCCCGCACGGGGGCGTATTTTTCAACGGCTCCTTTCATCGGAGCCGCGATCGCCATTCTGTTTTTTGGCGAGCAGGTTGGCGGAGTCTTCTGGGTGGTGTTCGTCCTCATGGCGGGCGGCGTCTGGCTCCACCTTGCGGAACGCCATGAGCACATGCACACGCACGAGGCAATCACCCATACTCACCGCCATGTGCATGACGCTCATCATCAGCACACGCATGATTTTCCGTGGGATGGGCGTGAGCCGCACACGCATGAGCACACTCACGCGCCCATCACGCATAGCCACCCGCACTATCCCGATATCCATCACCGGCACCGGCATCCGTAACGGAGGATTTCGCCGGGCTGCGGGACGCGTCGCAGGCGGCTGCGAGCTGCTTTCAGCGCGTCCTAGCGGGCCGACGTTCCGTTAGAACTTGAGTATCGAGCCCGAACCCAGCAGGGTCACGACGCCCAGCACCGCGAAGACGATTGCGGCAACCGTGTGCACAAGCTTCATCGGAATCTTCGAGGCGAACTTCCCGCCCAGGAAGACAGCGGGCACGTCGGCGATCAGCATGCCGATCGTCGTACCGAGAACCACAAGGATCGGGGTCCCGAAGTGCGCGGCCATGGCCACCGTTGCGATCTGTGTTTTATCGCCCATTTCCGCAAGAAAGAAAGTAATCAGGGTGGCGCCGAAAACGCCGAATTTTTTGACCGTTGCGGTCTCCTCCTCATCCATCTTGTCTGGAATCAGCGTCCAGACGGCCATCCCGATGAACGAGAATCCCAGCACCCAGCGCAGGACCTCGGGGTTTACGGCGGTGGTGATCCACGCACCCAGAGCGCCGGCCAGGCCATGATTGACGAGGGTGGCAGCGAGAATTCCGAGGATGATGGGCAGCGGCTTTTTGAAGCGCGCCGCAAGCACGAAGGCCAAAAGTTGAGTTTTATCGCCGATTTCGGCAAGGGCCACTACGCCGATCGATACGAGGAGAGCTTCCATGAGACAGGTTCCCGGGCCGGATGACAGACATTCGACTGCGACGCCCTCCGGCCCAACCGGAAGCATCGTAGTCAAAGGTCTTGCCAAGTTCGAGAACCGCTTGCGCCATGACCTGTCGGCCAAGTATGTTGACGCAAGCCGCTTTGAAGAAAGCGCGGCTACTCCCCTATGACGGTAAGGCGGGATTCTACAGGTTTTGTGTCGTGCGTCTACGTCCCTGCGGAACCCGCTCCCGCCTTCCTGGATGCTCCACGCCGACCTGCGAGGTAGCGACCGACGCCGACAACAAGCAGCGCGCCTGCGACTTCCGCCGCGAGCTTCACTGCTGTGGTGGGTTCGCCCAGGTATTTGACGATAAAGACGTCGGTCACCAGCATGCCGCCCGCAATCCAGCCAAGTAGCCCGGCTCCGAAGGTCACGACCGGCGGATAGCGGTCGATGAGTTTGAGCACCAGGGTGCTGCCCCAGATGATGATGGGGACGCTCGCGAGCAGCCCGAAGACGACCAGCCCGATCTGGTGGTCGGCATGCGCACTCTGCGCGGCGCCAGCGATTGCGATGACGTTGTCTAGACTCATCACCACGTCCGCGACGAGGATGGTCTTCACAGCAGCCAGAATCGACGCTCCTCCTGCAACCTTGTCGTGTGCTCCCGGATCCGGGAGCAGCAATTTCACGCCGATCCACAGCAGTAGCAGCGCGCCTGCGACCTTTAGAAATGGGATGCTCAGCAGTGTCAGCGCAAAGGCAATGAGTACGACGCGCAGTCCGATGGCGCCGACCGTGCCCCACAGGATGCCCTGCAGGCGTTGTCGGGGTTGCAGATTGCGACAGGCCAGTGCGATGACGATCGCGTTATCGCCGCCTAGCAGAATGTCGATCAGGATGATCTGGAAGACGGCGGCCCAACTGAGCGTTTGAAAGAATTCGAGCATTCGTTTCTCCGGATGCAGGTGTGGTCGGAAAACCTTGTCTTGGTCCGCGGCTGTCGCTTCGTGCCGTGCAACCCGCTTCCGGTGTGTGCCTTTGGCACGAAAACAAAAGGCCTGGACCATTCAAGGGTCAGGCCAGTTGCGGAGAGTGGACGTGCCTTGCCCTGACAGGCAAGGCCTGGCTTGCAGCGTATCGCTGCCCGGGCGCCGGATTCCTGCCAGAGACAGGAGACCGTATTGACGACGCCTCGGAAGTAAGCTACTCCCCTTGTTGCTGCACAATTATAAACGAGTCAGTCAAAAATCTCGTGCCAGAATGACTTGTGTTTGCGTCGGCTGTCGTATCCGCGCGAATCGTCGTGGTGCTGCCGGGGATGTGTTTGCGGTGCTGTCGTGCGTGTCTGGGCGGCAGCTTCTTCGGTACTGCGTTCGATCAGCTTGTCGAGCTCACCGCGATCAAGCCAGACGCCGCGGCATTTTGGGCAGTAGTCGATTTCGATGTTCTGGCGCGAGGACATGGCGAGATCCGTGTCCTGACATACTGGGCATTTCATGGGCCAATCTCCGTGTGGAATGAACGGGGTTTGACCGTGGCGCGGGTGCTTGGTTCCATTCGGTTTTTGCAGAGCACCCGGTCTTGTGCATCTTCAGTGCAATCATTGGTGCTGCTCGGTTGTCGTAGTCGACATGCGGAATAAGCACTGAATATTTTTGAGCCTTGCTGCTGCAGCCTCGATCAGAATTCAACCTTTGCCCAATACTAAGATCCAGAAGCTCACGGTACTCTTAAGCGGCATTCGCTCGACAACTTCCGAGGTTTTATGCTGGTTTCCGGGAGCTTGATGGTACCGGATAATGCGGCTTATGCTGGAGTCCCCGAAATAGGATATACACCGCTGCGTCTTCCACATATTGATGGTGGAATTATGAAAGGATGGCTAGCAGTTGGACAATACAAAATCAAAATGATAACGGCGGCCAAACAGTTCATTTTCTTTGCTGCAGGTCAACCTCCTTTTGCAACTGCAATACCTTGGAAGGCCAGGTGCTCTTGATGTACGCGAGTACGGCTGTGATCTCCTCATCGGATAGAGACTTGCCAAACGCTGGCATATCGCTCTCATATCCTGGAGGTGCTGTCCTTCCTGGAACTAGGCCGTTTTTGACGATGTCGGTCAAGATCGCGTCGGGATGGTGCCAGGTGTGACCTGTCTTGTCGTGCGGTGGCGCAGGTAGCCTGCCGTTAGGCAGGCGTTCGCGCCAGTTGGGTTGCCCTTGAAGTGATGCACCGTGGCAGGCCGCGCAATTATTCGCGTAGATGGCCTTACCCTGCACGACAAGTGCCCGGTTGGTTGGTTCGATGAATATGGGGCCAGACGGCTGCGTCAGGCTGTATAGCGCAGCGACGGCACCGATTGCGACGGCGCCGATCGTCCCAAAGATCAATATTTTCTTTGGCATCTCTGTATAGCGAATTAGCTGACCTTCACCTTGCCGACCATTCCTGCCTCCATGTGACCGGGAGCGAGGCAGGCGAAGTCAACGGTGCCGGCCTGGTCGAACTGCCACACCAGACCGCCGCGCTTGCCCGGGCCAAGGGTGATCATATTAGGTTCGGCATGCTGCATGCCTGGCATTTTTTGCATTTGGGTTGCGTGCGCTTTCAGGTCTGCTATGGAACCGATCACCATCTCATGGGCAATTTTCCCCTTGTTCTTGATAAAGAAGCGGACGGTCTCGCCAGCCTTGACCTGAATATCGCTTGGCGTAAACCGCATGGAGTCATCCATCGTGAGCTCAATCGTACGCGTGACTTTGGCAGAATCGCCAGGCTGGCCAATGGGCGAGGCTGCTTTAGTCATGGTGGACATGTCGTGGCCCGGCATGCCGTGTTCTGGCGCTGCATGTCCGCCGGTGTGACTGCCGGCTGCCAGCGAAAGTGCGGGCAGTATGCTCAGGGCGAGGATGGATAAGGTCTTTTTCATCATGAATACTCTCTTGGAGTGGGTTGGATGAGGCGACTGGTTAAACTCGCCTACGTAAAAACGCAAAATCAGAAGCGGAAACTCAAACCGGCTACGAACCGGGTTTCCTGCTTGGGCTCGCCTTCCGCCCTTGCATAGTCCGCCGTCTTTCCAAACTTTCCGGACCATTCAACGCCGACATAAGGAACGAACTGGCGCGTGACTTCGTATTTCAGGCGCAAGCCCGCTGTTCCGTCGCTCACGCCACTGCCGATACCCCTGCGCTCGTCGTCCTTGCCGTAGACGTTGGCTTCCACACTCGGCTGAAGGTAGAGTTTCTGGGTTAGCAAGATGTCGTAGCTGGCCTTTAGCCACAGTGCGGTGCGCCCGCTCGGACCGACGTAGGCGGTGGCGTCCACGTCAAACCAGTAGGGCGCAAGCCCCTTGAAGCCAAACGCCAGCCATTTCCGGTTCGGCTCCCCTTGCCCGTGGTCAAAGCGAACCCCTAGTTCCGTATCCCAGAAGGTGGCGACCGCGTGACGCCAGAGCAGTTGCGTCTTCGATTCTCGCAGCTTGCCGCTTGCGACCTCGCCTTCGGCCTTCAGCGCTGCCCGGTTATAGGTGCCGCCATACCAGGCTTCGCCTTCATAGGCCGCCCACTCGTTGCCTCTGGCTCTGACATACTCCAGCCGGTCGAAGGTGACTGAGCCGAAGTTGTGCATGTCCGACATGACCAGTGCCTCCGAAGGCGGCAGCGCATATTTGCCTGCGTTACGCACGTAACCGTCAGAGTAGCCATTGGGATCGCGGGCATCGGGTGGCGCCGAACCACCTTGCATCTGCATAGCGCCGTGATCCATTTCGCCACCGCCCTGGCTCATCGCACCCATATTGTGGGCAGATGCTGGCACAGTGGCAGGGGAGGTGTCGTGCGTCATGCCCTGCATGGCAGGCATCGCCTTGCCTGGGCTGGTTTGCTTCTGAGATGGTTGGGTGGCGCCATGATCTTTCGCTTGCGCCGTACCTGCCCCATGGTCCATGTTGGACATGTCCATCGAACCGTGGTCCATAGATGCCTGCGCATAGGCAAACATGGGCATAGCACCGGCAGTGACGATGGCGGCGGCGAAGAGTTTTTTCTTCAATGGGTGGCTCATGGCGTGGGTACCTGACGGGTTGTTTGTGCTCTTCATGCCACCACCACTTCGCGAAACATTCCCGCATCCATGTGCAGCATCAGATGGCAGTGCCATGCCCAGCGTCCCAGCGCGTCGGCGGTGACTAAAAAGCTGATGCGCTGTGCCGGTTGTACGGGAATCGTGTGGCGTCGGGCCTGGAACTGCCCGTCGGGCGCTTCCAGCTCACTCCACATGCCGTGCAGGTGCATAGGGTGCGTCATCATGGTGTCGTTGTGCAGGATGACTCTGACCCGCTCGCCGTAACGGAAGTGAACTGGCGTCGATTTTCCGTACTCCACGCCGTCAAATGACCAGGCGTAGCGTTCCATGTTCCCGGTTAGATGGAGCTCGACCTCACGCTCGGCACCACGCGGGTCCAGCGGACCGTCCACGGTGTGCAGGTCGGACAGTGTAAGCACCCGCCGCCCGTTATTGCGTAGCCCGATTCCGGGATCGTCCAGGTTGGTACGTGGCATATCCACGTGCATGTCGGTACTTGCGCCGTATTCGGTCTTCGCATGGCGGACCTGCGTGCTTGCACCTGCCGCAGGCATCGCGCCATGGTCCATACCAGCCATTCCGGCCATACCTGCCATACCTGCGTGATTCATGCCCTGCATGCCGGGCATGCTGCCATGATTCATCTCGGCCATATTGCCGCCCATCGCGGCCATACCGTCATGGTTCATGCCGCTCATGGAAGGTTGGCCAGCTGCCCCATGGTTCATCCCCGCCATGCCCCCGCCCATCGCACCCATCATGTCGGCCATGGTGAGCCATTCCGCAGGATCGAGCGCAGGCACGGGTGCTTTGAGGCCGGCGTGTGTGGCAAGTGTCCCACGCGCATATCCGGTGCGATCCATGGCCTGGGCAAAAACGGTGTACGCGTCGTCCTTGGGCTGCACCAGTACGTCGTAGGTTTCTCCCGGACCGAAGCGGAACTCGTCGACCGTCACCGGCTCCACGTTCACACCATCGGCCTGCACCACAGTTAGGCCAAGGCCCGGGATGCGCACATCATAGAAGGTGTTGGCCGCACCGTTGATAAAGCGTAGCCGCACCCGCTCTCCGGGCCGAAAGAGCCCCGTCCAGTTGCCCGCAGGCGTTGTGCCGTTCATCAGGTAGGTCAGCACGTTTGCGGACAAGTCGGCCAGGTCCGTGGGACTCATGCGCATCTCGTTCCACATCTTGCGCTTGTCCACCGCCGCCTTCAGGCTCGTGTGGGACACGTCACGAAAGAAGTCCACGGCGGTGGGTTGGTTGTAGTTGTAGTAGTCGCCCTGAGTTTTGAGATTGGCGAGCACTCGCATCGGATCTGTGTCGGTCCAATCTGAAATTTGGACGACATACTCGCGATCTGCGCGAATTGGGTCGGCTTGAGCGGGGTCAATGATGATTGCGCCATAGACGCCCGTTGCCTCCTGCATGCCCGAGTGCGAGTGATACCAGTATGTGCCGCTTTGCTGCACCTCGAACCGGTAGGTGAACGTCGCACCTGGTGGGATCCCCGCAAAGCTGATGCCCGGCACGCCATCCATTTGAAAAGGCAGAATGATCCCGTGCCAATGAATCGATGTGGCTTCTTTCAGGCGGTTCCGAACACGAATGGTCACTGTGTCGCCCTCGCGCCAGCGCAGCGTGGGCGCCGGTAGCGATCCGTTGACTGTGGTGGCGGTGCGTGGGCGTCCGGTGAAGTTCACCGGCGACTCGCTGATTTCCAGGTTGAATTCGGTGCCTTTGAGTATCGGTGCCGAACCACTGCTCGTCTCATTCGAGCGCAGCGCGGCTGCCCGGGTGAGAGGTGATAGGCCCAGCAGCACACCGCCCGCTACAAGTCCCTGGACAAAGCGGCGGCGAGGCAGAGTGGGGAAGGGGACAGCAAGCGTAGGTGGACGTTTCACGCGAGAGAATCCTGTAATGAATTATTCGAGTAACTCTGTTCGCCGGCTGGATTTATTCGGTTGGATTTAATCTGTCCAAGCACGGCGTCCCACACTTTACGCAGGGGTGGTTGTCGGTTAGATGACGGCTGAATTACATTTTTGTAATCTGAGGCGTTTTGATGCCAGGCGCCCTCGGATTCGGTCTTCTTTGCACTATTATCAATGCCGTAAAAGTTCGTGTCCTTCATCGTGACGGCAATTAGCGGTACGTTTTGAAACCGCTTGAGCTGCTTCGCGCAGGTGATCGCAAGAGCAGCACTGTGCACACGATTGCGGGCCGCGTGACGGGCTTGGATCTGGCAGTTGTCGCGGGCTGCACAGTGGGTTCGTACTAGATTTCCATGTGGTGCCTAGGATTTTTGTGGGACTGGGTGCCGGCTCGCTGTAGAGTTGATCATTAAAAAATTCTATTAAGGGGCCCGCGCAAGTGGACCTCTTTTTTTTTAGAACCAGGATGTTATGACGCCACTTTCCCGTTTTCGCGCGCTTGGCGCAGACGTGGTGGAACTGCTGGGCTCAATGCGCTTTGCCATCAGTCTGCTGGTCTTCATCTGCGTGGCGAGCCTCATCGGCACCATCGTCCAGCAGAATCAGGCGGCCAATACCTACATCGACCAGTTCGGTCCCTTCTGGTACGCGGTCTTCAGCGAATTTTCCATCTGGCAGATCTACAACAGCCGGTGGTTTCTGCTCGTTATGGCGTTTCTGGTGGTGTCCACGACGCTGTGCATCTTTCGCAATGCGCCCAAGATGTTGCGGGATGCACGCTCGTTCCGGGAATACGTTCGTGGCAGCAGTCTCCGGGCGTTCCATCATCGTGTCGAGCTGGATAGCGCCTTGGCGCCTGCGCAGGCCTGTGAAACCGTAGGCGGGCTTCTGCGGGCGCAGGGTTATCGTTACCGTGTGCGTGAAGACGGCGATAGCTTAATGGTCGCGGCAAAAAAGGGCAGTGCAAACCGGCTTGGATATATCTTCGCGCACACGGCCATCGTGGTGATTCTGTTGGGGGGGCTCATGGATAGCGAGCTGCCCGTGCGCCTGCAGACTTGGCTACTCGACAAGCAGCCCGTGGTCGGCAATATGCTGATTTCGGATGTGCCGCCGTCTGGGCGCTTATCGGCGCGCAACCCCAGTTTCCGCGCGAACATGCTGCTGCCTGACGGCCAGCAGAGCAGCATGGGCATTGTGACCGAGGGCCGGGGCGTGTTGCTGCAGCCGCTGCCGTTTACCCTTCACCTCAAAAAATTCCATATCGATTATTACAGCAACGGCCAGCCCAGCGACTTCCGCAGTGACGTCACGGTCACCGATTTGGCCAGTGGCAAGTCGTTTGATCGCACGATTCTGGTGAACGACCCCCTGCGTTACGATGGCGTGACGGTCTATCAGTCCAGCTTCGACGACGGCGGCAGCAAGCTGCAACTGAAGGCCTGGCCACTGCAGGGCACTCAGTTTCAGCCGACGAACGTGGACGGGACAGTGGGACAGGCCAGCAAGGTGCCAGGCAGTGGCCTTGCGGTGAACTTCACCGGTTTGCGCGTCATCAATGTTGAGAACCTTGAGGCGAACAAGTTACCGCAGCCTAAGGGCGTGGTGCGTGAAGTCGCCGCCGTCACCGGTAGTGCAGTGCGTGCGCCCAACAAGGGTCTGCACAATGTAGGCCCCAGCGTGCAATACCGTGTACTTGGCCGCGATGGTCAGGGGCATGACTTCGATCAGTATATGCTGCCCGTCAATCTCAACGGCTTTCCGGTGTTCCTCATGGGCACGCGGGACAACGCCTCGAAGCCGTACCGCTATTTACGCATCCCGGCCGACGATCAGGGTGGGCTCACCGAATTCATGCAGCTGCGCGCTGCCCTGGATGACCCCGCGTTGCGGGACGAGGCTGCCCGTCGCTTTGCTGATCACAACGCCGCGCCTGGCCAGCAGCAGAATCTCATGTATCAGGCGGCGCGGGGTGCTCTGCGCACGTTCTCGCGCGGGGGGTTCAACGGCATCATCAATTCGGCCCCTGCCGCTGAACGCGAGAAGATCCTCAATTTTGCGGTGCCCATGATCCAGTTGAGCCTGGTCGAACTGCGTGACTTGGTGCACGAGCGCAATCACGAGCCTCCGGTGGCGCGTGGCGGAGCCCAGGGTGAACACGAGTCTCAATGGATGCAGTCGGCCGTGCTGGCGCTGGCTTCGCTTCCAGACTATCCCGCGTCTGTGGCGCTGCAGCTCTCGAGCTTTGATCAGGTTCAAGCAAGTGTCTTCCAGATTGCCCGCAGTCCTGGAAAGACCACGGTCTACATTGGCTGTTTGTTGCTGATCTTGGGCGTGTTTTCGATGTTTTACATTCGCGAACGCCGGATATGGGTGTGGATCCGGCCTTCAAATCGTGGCAGCAACTGGCTGGCTGCGATGACGACGCAGCGCCGCACCCTGGATTTCAATCACGAATTTGAGCGGCTGCGCGAGGCTTTGCGTCGCCTGTCCGCCGGAGGCTCCGACCATGACGTCTGACACCATGACGCAAGATTCCATGACGCTGTGGGCGTTGGGGGTCAATACCAGCGGCGATAAGCGCGGCCGACGAGGACGACCCGACTGGACAGACATAGGTTTCTTCCTGCTGCTTGCGGTGGGGGGCGCTTATGTGCTCACGCAGTATGGCAGCTTCATGAGTTACTACGAGAAAATGATTCTTGTGGGTGCGGTTGTGGTGTTCAGCTGGCTGGGCTGGCTGTGGCGACCCATCCGCACACTCATGATTGCCAGCGGCCTGACTGCCTTGCTGGCGATCTGGCTCTACAGCCCCACCGGTTCGTTCATGCAGGGCGACCTTACTCGGGCCGATACCAATTTTCTGCTGAAGTACCTTATTTCGTCGCAGTCTGCCATTCTCTGGATGTGTGCGCTGTTCTTCATCGCAATGATCTGCTACTGGATCGGCTTTGTCAGCGACACGGCAGCCTGGCTGGGTACGGTGCTGACGTGGGGGGCGGTGTACGCTGGCCTGACGGGCCTGCTGGTGCGGTGGCGCGAAGGCCATCTGCTGGGGCCTGATATCGGGCATATTCCCGTCAGCAATCTCTACGAGGTTTTCGTGCTGCTGGCGCTCATTATGTCGCTCTTCTATCTGTACTACGAGCGGCGCTATGCCACCCGCGCCTTGGGCGGATTCGCCATGCTGGTGGTCACCTCGTTGGTCGTGTTCCTGCTGTGGTATTCATTTACCCGCGACGCCTACCAGATTGCGCCACTGGTGCCGGCCCTCAAAAGCTGGTGGATGAAATTACACGTGCCTGCCAACTTCATCGGCTATGGCACCTTCAGCCTTGCCGCCATGACGGGCTTTGCCTACTTGATCAAGGCGCATGGCCAGACGCGCAGCGTGAAGCCCGTCCTTCCTGTCTTTGTGCTGGGTGCGGCCTTGTGTGCCGAGCCGTTCATTTTCAGCTCACCCGAACTGTCTCCCGTCTGGATGGGATACTTTGGCATTGGCGCACTGATCGTAGGCGGTATTCTCGCGATGCGGGCCCCGATTGCGGCCCGGCTGCCGTCACTTGAAGTCCTCGACGACATCATGTACCGGGCCATTGCCGTGGGCTTTGCGTTCTTTACGGTGGCTACCATCCTTGGAGCCCTGTGGGCGGCCGACGCCTGGGGCACCTACTGGCAGTGGGACCCTAAAGAAACCTGGGCACTCATTGTCTGGCTGAACTACGCGGCTTGGTTGCACATGCGGCTCATGAAGGGGCTGCGCGGCTCGATGGCGGCCTATTGGGCGCTGGCGGGCCTGTTGGTCACGAGCTTTGCCTTCCTGGGCGTGAATATGTTCCTTTCGGGCTTGCACTCCTACGGCGGGCTGTGAACGTGAGCAGGGTGGGCGCTGACGCTGCACCCTGCAACCTACTTTGGCAAACCTGGACACAACCGGGCCTTCAATTAACGGCGGGATCCTCAGCGGGTATGCTGCCTTTCGCATTCTTGATCGCCTCTCGGGCGTGTCGCGATTCGGCCGGTAGGCCCCAGATCCGATTGTTCTGCACAGATTCGTCTTTCATAAAATCTTGATGCGTCCGGTGTTTGGGGTGGTCAGAAAATATTGCCACTGGGGCGATTTGGTGCCGCTTGGGTAGTCATCCAGTCACCTTGTTTGAGGCCACTGTTGAGAACAGTGGGTTGCTACCATTGCATGACAAAAAGGTAATGGTGTGGTCATCGGTGGGTAACCCACCAAACGGTAAAGTGTTGATCAAGCGGCTCTGCTGCTAAGTTTTAATCAACCAGGAATGAAGGAAGTCCACATGAAAGTTGCAATCACCCTCGCTACCCTCACACTCGGCCTTGCCTCAGCTGGCTTGGCGTATGCCGAAGAGCCATACTATCCGATGGGCAGCGCAACAAGCACCAGCAGCACCGTGACCCGTGCACAGGTACTCTCCGAGTTGCGCGTAGCAGACGCGGCGGGCGAACTTCAGGCCGGTCAGCAGCCATACTATCCGATGGAAGCTGCACGCAGCACGAAATCTCGTGCGCAAGTGCTCTCCGAGTTGCGGGTAGCACAAGCAGCAGGTGAGCTCCAAACGGGTGAACTGCCCTATTATCCGGGTTTCCCTGCCTGATCAAGGTGGCTGAAATGAGAGAACCCGTAAGTCGAATCGACCTTGCGGGTTCCTTGATGTGCCAATGGATCGCGTCCAACCATTGTGGACAACACGAGGTATTACTCTATCGCGGCGCGAGTGATTAAAAATGAACCAAATGGGAAGCAGAGATGCTTTGTCGACCCTCTTGGTCTTTCCCGATGTCAAGACCCGCCTCGGAAGTGTGAACCAGTGCCGTCTGTACACACCGACTTGAGTCAAGGCCATATTGGTTCTGAGATACGGTTTCACCCACTCGGAGTGACATGCATAAGACATTAAAAAACCTGTTCCTTGTCGCTAGTTGTCTCTTGGTAGGCAATGCCGTTGCATCGGGGGTTAGACAAACCTCCATCATTCACGACCCTGCTTATATAATTGGTCAGCACTCGCATAAGGCGACCTCCCGGTTGGAAAACCTGCAGAAGATATTCTTTGGTACACCACTTGACGAGCGAACACGTATCAGTTCTGCGTTTGGTTACCGGCTTAATCCTTCTTCGGGCGAGTGGGCAGGCCATGAGGGTCTTGATTATCCTGCTCCGAAAGGCACCCCTATCCGTGCAACGGCTCAAGGCAAGATATCTTTTATTGGTGTCCAAAACGGATATGGGAAAGTTATTTATATAAAGCATGGCGATACATACTCCACTGTTTATGCTCACCAGAGCCGCTTTAAAAGTGGCCTAAAGAAAGGAGTAGAGGTCAAAAAGGGGCAAATTATCGGCTATGTCGGCTCCACCGGAATATCCAGTGGACCTCACCTGCATTATGAGCTGCGGGTCGACAATCAACCGGTAGACCCCATTCGAGAAGAACGACGACTGGCCGCCTACACCCAGAAATGAAGCGTATCCGCCTCACCGCCACGCTTTGGCGACCAGACAGATGGGGGGAGAGTTCGCGCGGGTGGCAAGGCGGCCTGCCCACAATTCCACCTTTTCCTAGCCAAAGTTTGCTGCCTAAGATAGTGGGGGGTCGTCTTCACGCTCAAGAGTACCAGCGCAGAAACGCGGCGCTCGAAAGTGCCACGATTGCGAGGCCTGTCAGCACCCTCCAGATGAGTATCGCGCGCGAACCTGCACGAATTGCCCCTTCGCGAAGCGAGAAGATGATAAACGCGCAAGCGCCTAAGGCAGAGATGACCTTGATGGCGAGTGCCACAATCGCGACGCCGTGGAGAGCGGGAAGCTGTCCGTAAAAGTGCAGACTTACAAGCCCGAATGACAGGCCGCTTATAATCTGGACGGACCAGCCGACAAGCGCAAACCATAGGGCGTTGCGTAGCAACAGGCGTCCGGAAACGATTGGGTAGAGGGGGCTGGCAAGAACAAGTACCGCGCCGAAGTTGTGCGCCACTTGGGTGAGCGCGTAGAAGAGATCTTGCCCGTTCATCGTGTCTACCCGATGTGCACATTCACGCAGGCCTTCGCACCCGTCTGGATGTGTGCCCGGTTGGCTGCGTCGACGCAGACCGTGTGCTGGCCCGCCGGAAGGTCCAGCCCCTGGAGGGTGAAGTGTCCCTGCAATTGGCGCGTTTGCCCGACCTGTTCGCCATCCACATAGACGTGCAGATGATCGACTTCTGGGCCCGGCGATGCTCGGTAGCTGAACGAATCCGAGCCCCCCGCACTCAGCGTCACCGCAGGTGGGGTGCTTACCGCTGTGCCCGTGGAGGCGGCAGCGGGCAGGGCCAGCAGCGCCAGGGCTGATGAGGACAGGGCAACGAGGAAAGTTGAGGCTTTAATAGGCATCGTACCGATTCCATTATTCAAGGTTTGACGTGCTGATTTTACAAACGACAGGTATCCATATCTTGCATAACCGACGTAAGAACAGGGCATTACAAATTTGTAATCAAACTGTCATGCGAATGACAGCGGCGTTGCGCTAAGGTTTCACGCTGGCGATGTCTCCAGCAAGGGGGATCGCGTCGCGGCAAAAACCGGTGGTTTTGAGGAGTTGCCCCATGAAGCTGCTCGTGGTTGAAGACGAGACCAAGACAGGGGATTATCTAAAGCAGGGGTTGACCGAGTCGGGATTCGTCGTGGATCTGGTGCGCTCTGGGTTGGATGGTCATCATTTTGCGCTGACGGGGTCCTACGATCTCATCATCCTGGATGTGATGCTGCCAGATGTGGACGGCTGGCGGATTGTCCAGGCGCTGCGAGATGCAAAATCTCTCACGCCGGTGCTCTTTCTCACCGCGCGGGATAGCGTGGAGGATCGAGTTAAGGGGCTAGAGCTTGGCGCTGACGATTACCTGGTGAAGCCCTTCGCGTTTTCCGAGCTTCTCGCCCGGGTACGCACTTTGCTGCGGCGAAGCGCTGTCCTGGTCCTGGATCGCTTGCAGGTCGCGGATCTCGTCCTCGATATCCCCCGACGCAGGGCTGAACGCCAAAATGTGCGCATCAACCTGACGAACAAGGAATTCGCGCTGCTGGAGCTTTTAGTGCGTCGGCGGGGCGAGGTCTTACCCCGTTCGTTGATTGCTTCCCAGGTGTGGGACATGAATTTCGACAGCGATACCAACGTCATCGATGTGGCAGTGCGCCGGCTGCGAGCGAAGATCGATGACGACTTCGAGCCCAAACTTATTCACACGGTGCGCGGCATGGGCTATATGCTGGACGTGAATCAGACGGATTGACTGATGAGGCGGCGACCTGCATCCCTGGCATTGCGGCTGACGGTCTACATTGGAACCGTCATCACAGTTATCCTGCTTACCTTTGGCTGGATCATCGAACGATCGATCAATGCTCACTTCGTCCAGCAGGACGTCGACGAGCTCCAGGCGGTTGCGCAGGCGCTAGAACATACACTCTCGACCCTCCCCCCCAACTTGGGGCCAGAGAAACTGAGGGCACGGTTTGCTGATGCCGTCTCGGGTCACCATAACGCTCAATACCGCATTGCATGGGATGGCGGCACCCAGGTGTACGCAGCGCCAGGTCCCGACCTCGAACCGTTTGCCCGCACCGTTGCGCCCGTTGACAAGATCACGATCAACACCGTTAGCTTATGGCAAAGTGATGGGCTGACGCTACGCGGTGCTGTGCTGCACTTCGCGTCCAGTGCGCTGCCCGGATCGGGTGGGCTCACGATCGCTGTGGCCACCGATGTCGACTTTCATGTGCATTACCTCGAGAGCATGCGCAACTACCTGCGCCTCGTTACAACGATTGCCTGTCTGATTGCCATTCTCGCCATTTGGTTCGCGGTGTACCAAGGCCATGCGCCGCTGCGGCGCATCAGCCGTGAAATGCGGAAGATTGGGTCTGATCAACTGCAGATACGGCTGACACCGGACACTGTCCCCACAGAGCTGGTAGAGCTTGCCACCTCCTTTAACGGGATGCTGGACCGGCTTGAAGAGGTCTTTCGCGGCTTGTCAGAGTTTTCGGGGGACATCGCACATGAACTGCGCACACCGATCACCAACCTGAAGACCCAGACTGAAGTGGCGCTTTCTCAGGCGCGTAGCGCCGAGCAGTACCGTGAGGTCCTGTATTCCAATCTGGAAGAGTACGAGCGCATGGCGAAGATGGTGGGTGACATGCTGTTTCTGGCACAGACGGACAACCATCTGCTCAAGCCTGAGCTGGTGACGATCGACCTGCAAGCCGAAGTGCGCATTCTCTTCGATTATTTCGGCGCTTGGGCCGAAGAACGAGAGGTGGGTTTGGACATTGCTGGCGAGCAAGTCTGCATACTCGGAGACAGGCTGATGATCCGTCGGGCGTTGAGCAACCTTTTATCGAATGCAATTCGTTATGTGCCAGCGAAGCATCGCGTCGTCGTTACGCTTCTGGCCACGGCTCACGATGCTTGTGTGCAGGTGCAGAATCCAGGACCGGTCATACCGGCCGAGCATGTTGCCCACATATTCGACCGGTTCTATCGACCTGATGCTTCTCGGCGGCGTAGCGGGGAAGGTGCGGGTCTTGGTCTGGCCATCGTCAAATCAATTGTTGAGGCGCACGGTGGACATGTCGGTGCAAGTTCGACATCTGAGGCAACGACGTTTGAAATGTTAATTCCGCTAGCGCCGTGCTGACCCTCCTAGTCGCTTCCCATCGGAGTTGCGTCAACATAGCATGGGTTACGGCTGCCATCGCTCGTCTGGACGCCTGGCGGATCTGCCCAGTGAAAGAAGGGGCTGGCCATGCGCCCGAGATGCGAACGATATGTTGCACAGTTCAAGTAAGGGAAGCAACGCACGCGACGCGCGAGAAAATGGCGATTGCGCAGGTTGCACAGAAGTACGGCATCCCCCCGGTGATGATCGACCACGGGAAAGTGCAGCTTGCGGAACATTCAGCTAAGAACTCTCGTCGCAGCCGACACGACTATGCCGCCTGAGCGCCAGAAAATAGGAAAGTCCTGGATCCGGGTTCTGCTCGCCGGTGCATTGCAGGCGCTATGCTTTGCGCCCGGCCCGCTGCCAGCCTGGGTGCTGCCGTTCGCCCAAATTGGTGCGCTCTCCGTCTTGGCCGCCCATACCTGGAGCGCCCCGAGTCCCTGGCGGGCGGCTTTGCAGGGCTGGATCTTCGGTGTGGCACAGTTCGCTATCGGTGTCTACTGGCTGGTTAT
The DNA here is from genome assembly GCF_036379515.1 of Castellaniella sp. GTDB lineage: Bacteria > Pseudomonadota > Gammaproteobacteria > Burkholderiales > Burkholderiaceae_B > Castellaniella. The sequence goes on along the minus strand of NZ_DASVGN010000036.1, from coordinate 33,621 downwards.
TAGCATGCACACCTATGGAGGCTTGGCGTTGCCGCTTGCCATCGTGGCGCTGCTGGTCTTTGCGGCCACTATGGCGCTTTATGGAGCTGCCGCCTGCGCCTTGAGTGCCTGGCTCTGCAGCGCCTGGCGCACAACTCGGCAGCATGCCTCGCGCCAGATACTAAACGCGCTGATCTGGGCATCCTCCTGGACCTTGTTTGAGTGGCTGCGCGGTACGCTATTTACGGGTTTTACGTGGCTTAACATCGGCTATGCCCACGCCGAGGGCGTGTTCTCCGCCTGGGCGCCCGTCGTGGGCGTCTACGGGCTTGCCTGGCTTGCTGCGTTCTCGGCCGCTGCGGTGGCTTCGATGGCACGTGCCAAGGACTCGCCACCGTACAATCGTAGCGCTGCTGCAGTTGTCGTCCTTGCGCTTGGCTTTGGCCTGCTAGGCGTTCTGGGCACGCAGATCGACTGGGTGCGTCCGAAAGGTTCTCCGCTGCTAGTGCGCCTGGTTCAGCCTGCCACTCCCCAGTCAGAAAAATTTGATCCACAGCTATTTGGACAAATACTAGCTCGCGGACTGAACCTCGCAGCCCTGCCTTCTGAGGGTGAGAGCAGCCACCCGAGCCTGATCGTTCTGCCTGAAACCGTGATGCCTATCTTCCAGGACCAGGTATCGGCCGCCGTCTGGCGGGAATGGCAAAATGTGGCGCAGCGCGAACAAGCCACAATCGTTATGGGGGTTCCACTACACACACGGACCATCACGGGCGAGCGCTACACAAACAGCGCCATCGCATTGCGACCAGATGACCTGAAGCTGCCAGGTTCGCCGGGGGAGTGGCATTACGACAAACGCCATCTGGTGCCGTTCGGAGAATTCATTCCGCCGGGCCTTCAGTGGTTTGTCCACGCGCTGCGGATTCCGTTGGGGGACTTCAACCGCGGACCACTCATCCAGGCACCACTCCTGTTAGCGGGGCAGGTGATTTCGGTCAACATCTGCTACGAAGACACTTTCGGTGAAGAGATTGCCGCCCGCGTTGCACCTGCTGTCAATGGAGCCCCGGGGGCCAGCATATTGCTGAACCTCAGCAACCTTGCGTGGTTCGGCAACACTTGGGCACTGCGCCAGCACCTTCAGATGGCACGTATGCGGGCGCTGGAAACCGCCCGCCCGGTCATCCGCGCCACTAACACGGGCATCACGGCTGCCATCGGCCTCCATGGGGAGATTCAAGCTGCGCTGGAACCTGGCAGCCGAGGCGTCCTGGACGTCGAAGTTCAGGGTACCCAGGGCCTCACGCCCTACGTGCGCTGGCGTAACACTCCTGTCCTCACTTGGATCGCACTGTGCCTAGCAGCCGGGCTCCTGCGCCGCAAGCGGACTCGCCTCTCAAGTTCGCGCTAACGGGCGCCGCTGCTGCGGGTACCTCTGGCGGCAAAAGGCGCTCTGAGGTGGAAAGCGGTGAGTAGACGTCTTGGAAGCTTATTGCAGCGGCGGTTTGCTCCCAGTTGCTGGCGGGGCATTTCCTCGCAGCGGAATCAACGCAGGGTCGTGTCGCGACAGCGGCCTTGCTCGGCCCGTACGGTTGTGTGTGCAATGTGAAGGCACTCACGCAAACACGTGCGCGACATCGATCACTGCCACCAACCGCCGGGTATTGTGAGAGAGCTGAAGGGCGGTCCGCTCAATTAGCCGTGAACAGGCGCTGTGCATCCATGTAGTTGAAATCGGTCGCCAGGGAATCGAACCTGCCAGTTTCGAGCACCGCGCGGGCGGCATGATCAACCTGTCCCAAGGCAAGTGCCGCAAACCAGGTTGCCGTGCTGACACGTGCGACACCGAGTTTGGCGAGTTCAGCCAGCGGTGCTGTGCCCGCTCCCGCCATCACATTGACTGGCGCATCGATGGCCTGGACAAAGGCTTTGATCGTCTTCGGGTCGCTCAGTCCAATGGGGTAGACACAATCCGCACCAGCGGCCAGGTAAGCACGTGCCCGCGTGATGGCGTCGGTGAGCGGTGCGGCGGGATCTTTTTCTGCATGCATCCAGTTGTCGACTCGCGCGTTGATCACTAGTGGCACGCCAGACGATGTCGCCGCGTCGCGTGCGGCACGAATACGTGCGGCAGCGTCTTGCACCTTGCGTAGCGGGCCGTGCCCGGGTGTACCGTCTTCAAGGTTGATTCCGGCAGCCCCTGCTTCAATGACGGCGCGGGTCGATGTTGCTACGTCGGCGGGTGTAATGCCGTACCCACTCTCGAAATCCACGGTCACCGGGAGATCAACTGCGCGGATGATGCGCCGCACTACCGCCAGGATCTCATCGAGCGGCGCCTGCTCACCGTCGGCGTAACCGAGTGCCCAGGCTACACCACCGCTGGTCGTTGCGATTGCGCGAAAATCACGTGTGGCGAATAAGCGTGCGCTGCCGGCATCCCAGGCGTTCGGCAGCAGCAGGATGTTGCGGCGGTCGTGCATTTGGCGCAGTGCTTCGGCACGCTTTGCTTGTGTGGTGTGGTTCATGGTTTCGTTCTCCGTTGATTTACCGAAATATCTGAGTTCCCACCTTTTTGGCGCCGAGTCCACCCGGGCCACAGGGTACGTGCCAGGGTGATGGTCACCCGACCATTACCGAACATTGCGGTGGCAATGCCTCGGTGGGTGCGTAGCAGCCCGATGCCTGCCGCAATATGAATGCACAGGCAAGCAAGCAGCAGCCATACAGCGATAATGTGGATACGGATGGCATAAACCAGCAGCACTCTTCCGAATGGCGGCATCAGGTAGAGATACGCCCCGCTGATACCAGCCAACACCGTTGTGGCGATGATGGCGATGAAAATCATGCGTTGTGCGGGATCGAACCGGCCGTCATGGAACGGAACCGGATGATGACTTGGGCGTAAATAAAAGCACAGAAATGCGAGCAGTCGGCGAAGCTCGTCGCGCCGGAAATACATCACGTCGCGCAATAGGCGGCTAATCCGGCCTGATAACAGCAGCAACACCCATGCAATGACGAAAGCTAACCCCAACCATTGGTGTATCGCGTTGACCCGCAGATGGCCGCCGAGCAGCATCCCCAAGCGTTCCGTCAAAAGATCATCCAAAGCGAGCCCGGTAGTGATGAGCACGGCGACCGCCAGTGCGTTGATCACATGCAGCACGCGTTCGCCGAGGCTGTGTCTTGCCAGAGTTGTGCGGGTCACGATATCGGCCTCAGCGCACTGTGAAATGAACATACTTCGGCGGCAGCAACGAAGCATGGATGGGACCAGCAAGATCGACCCCGATGACGTGCTTGCCTGGCGCAAGCGGAATACTCAACACGCGACTCTCGTACACGGCCTGTGCCGGGCCGCCATCGACCGATATGTGCAAATGATCACGGCCGGTAAAAGGCCAGCCAAGCTCTGTATCCTTCAGCGTTACCGCCAGTTGTACCGGGCTGCTGACCGTGACACCGTCTTCGGGCGAAGCGATAGTAAATGCCACTGATGGCGTCTTTGCGAAGAATGCGCCACGCAACATCAAACCCAACGCTATCACGGCAAGCCCCGTAATCGTCCAGCTTATCCACCGGTAGCATCTGGACCAGATTCCGTCAGCTGTTTTCACTGCTTGCATGTTGCCATTCCTCTATGAATCATCGAATCACGTCGTTGGTGGATGCGGTGGTGTTGATAGCCTGAACTGCTTTCAAAGCACGTGGTTACGACTTCGCCCTGCGCAGCCTGAGTGCGTTGGCAATGACGGAGACAGCGCTCAGGCTCATGGCGGCTGCGTCGAACCTGGAGCAGGTGTAACCGGTGGCAGTCGTCTTCGTGGGTGCGCTGCGCTCTGTGTGTGAATGCGCGCCGCTCTGGTCGTGTGCACCATGCGCGCGGCTTGCCGAGTGGGCATCGCGGTTAGGTCTGGCGCGGTCATTGCCGATCTCCTTGCGTTGCCCCCAGTTTCAAGCTCGACCTTATGGCGAGGTCAAGCTTGAAACTGCGAGGAGCCCGCGATTGAAAGCCGCTGGCGAATGGCGCTGCGTTCATTTATCGAATGTGGTCAGAGCACCGTGTTTTGTATCAGCCACAAGAACGGCTAGCATCTTGGCGGGTTCGGTCTTGCTGGCGTTCTCGCTCACGACATGATGCGCCCCTGGGTTCTCATACCAGGTCTGGCCCGCTTTATAGACATGCACCGGTTCGCCTTCGACCTGGCTGCGGATCGAACCCGATATCACGTAGGCCATGATGAATGCCGATTTTGCATGCCAGTGGGCCGGCGATTTTTCGCCAGGCTTATAGTTCACCTCGACTGCAATCAGGGATTTGCCAGGGATATTCGTAATCGCGTGATTGAAGACCTCAGCCACGCCATTGGCTGCGACGTCTGCAGCGACGGCAGATAATGGCGTGGTGCCCAACGCGATCGCGAGACCAAGTGATGCGACGGCTACGTATTTTTTTGGGTTCATGATGGCTCCACTGATTTGTGCGAATTGCACGGTAACTTCGTTTGTTTGTGTATGTTGCTCTTCGGCTTTCCCGAGAACACGATAAGCCCTGACCCTAATAGGCGGATTGCGCCGGCACTTCTGTACCCGCGTGAGGTAACCGGCTCAAAAGGTGGCAAAAACTTTGGGTGCTGATCCTGCGCCCAGCGTGTAAACGTTCAGCGGCCCGGCGGCGGTGCCCGCCATACCGGGGGCTCCCACAGGCATCCCCGGTATGGAGAGGCCTTTGACGGGAAGATGCTCGGCCAGCATCTGCTTGATGTACTTGGCAGGCACGAGGCCTTCCACCACGTACCCCTCCACCAGCGCGGTGTGACAACCCGCCAGGTTGGTCGGTATGTGGTACTTCTCCTTGATTGAAGCAAGGGCTGGCGTATTGATGGTTTCCACCGTAAAGCCGTTGGCTTCAAGATGCTGGGCCCATCGGTCACAGCAGCCGCAATTGGGGCTTTTGTACATTTTGACCGGAATGCCGGCAGCCATTGCCGAGAGTGGAAAGCCCAGGGCGAGTGCGAGAACCAGTGTTTTGAGGTGACGCATGGAATACTCCTGTAGAGGGGATTGCGATAAAAGATTTAAATCTGACTACCTGTGGCGACAATCATCGCAGGCGCAAGGCAGATGCCTTGCGTGTTGCAGGCCTGGACGCGCACCAGCATATGGTCGCCTGGCGTACTGTCCAGGTTTTTCACAGGGATGACCGTACCGTCTTCGTAGACCAGGATGTCCGTGCCATCGATCGTGATGCCGCTGCTCTTTCCGGGCGGGTAGATTGCCTGCGCCGCACGTTGCGAGCCGTTATGTTCGATCATGACCGTCGAGGCGATCAGGTTCTCAAGCGAGGCGGGGTTGGCGTTGACGTGCCAGTCCTTGCCGATATGCAGGGTGACGATGCCATCTTGACCCTTGAGGGCGACGGAGGCGGTGACGTGTGCCGACGAGTCCATGATGCCGCTGCTGGCTGCCGTTGCGTTGTCTGTGGCCGGTTCGGTATGGGTTGCCGAGAACTGACGCCAGCCGAAAAGTATCGCTGTTCCTGCAAGGACGACGACTGCGCCCAGGTTTGCCACGCTGCGTCTGTTGCTGCTTTTCATTCAAGATCCTCCTGAGGTCCTACTGCTTTCAATGCCTTCACCAGACTTGCGCCCGTGAACAAGCCGGAAAAATCCCGCACTTTGCGCCCCTCGCGGTCAAGAACAGCGAGAAACGGCAAGCCCACGCCGCCATAGGAAGCGAGCAGGTGCTCGAGCGCCAGATCGGGGTGTGTCAGGTCTGCCTGAAACGCAACAACACCCGAGCGGGCAACGGCCTGAACCACGGTGCTGTCCTCGTAAGTGGTTTTCTCGAGCACCTTGCAATTGATGCACCACTGCGCCGTGAATTCCACGATGGCGGGGCGCCCGAGCGTAGGCAGTGCGGAAACATCGGCCGCCCGTAGCGGTTGCCAGGCGATCATGTGGCCGGGGGACTTCTCGGGGCCTGCCCCGGCGTAGGCGGAAGCCAGGGCGATGACGCTCACGAAGAGCGCCACTGCACGTGAGCCACGATCTACCGCACGCCAGAATCGGTAGGCCGCCCAGGCGAGCACCCCTGCGAACAAGGCGGCCCAGAGAGGCGCCACCCACGAGGCCGGGATCGCGCTTTGGAGATAAAAAAGTGCTGCAGCGAGCAGCAGCCAGCCAAAGCTCTGACGAATGACTTCCGTCCAGGCTCCCGCACGCGGCAGGTGCTTCAAAAGGCCGGGGCGAAGGAGCAGCACGACATAGGGGAGTGCAAGCCCGAGGCCGATCGACACGAAGAGGGCGACGATATTGGCCGTTGGCTGAGCAAGCGCAAATACCAGGACGCCGCCCAAGAGGGGACCCGTGCAGGGCGTCGAAAGTAGCGCTGAAATGAGGCCGGAGAAAAAAGGTTCAAGGAATTTTCCCCCGCGTAAAGTGGCGACGGCGTTTGGGACAGGTAGGCCGCGTCCGAGAAAGTTCATCGCAGCAAACGCCGTCAACACAGTACCGAGAACGATCAGCAGGGCGCGCGATTGAAACAGCACTCCCCATTGCCACTGCAACAGGGCGGTGGCGATGCCCAGTGCAGCGAAGAACAGCACCGACCCTGCTGTGAAGAGCGCGGCAGATGCGATGCGGACCTTCAGGTGGTCGCCCGTGGCGTTCAGCACCGCGCGGACTTTCAGCGGGACGGCGGGTAGCACGCAGGGCGTCAGATTCAAGAGGAGCCCTGCGCCTATGGCGAGCAGAATCTGGGTGAAAAGCCAGGAAGACATTTCAGAGCCTCATGCTGGCGTTTGCGCTGGCTGGACCTCGTAATCACGCATGAGGCCCATCGCCGCGTGCTCCAGCATGTGGCACTGGTAGGCATAGCTTCCGGTGAAGTCTGCAAAACGCATGAGAAGCCTCACGCGCTCGTTGGGCATCAGGAGCACGGTGTCTTCCCAACCGTCGTCGACACAGCCCTCGACCACGCCCGCACCCTGCGGGCTATTGTGCCGCTCCAGCACCTGGAACTGCAGGCCGTGCAGGTGAATGGCGTGCGCCATCATCATGTTGTTGACGAACTCCCAGACCTCGGTCGTGCCGAGTTTCACGATTTCGTCGGGCGCGACCTCGTTCATCTGGAAGCTGCGGCCATTGAAGCCCCACCGCATGTGGCCCATGGTAACCCGGAAGATCCGGGGGCGATCACGATTCACCGCGTCTTCGGCCCGTAGCCGCGTGAGTGTGGCAAGGCGCTGCGGCAGCTCGAGTACTTCGTCTGCCTTTTGTGTCACGGCCACTTTGAGGATCGCAAAGCGCGCGCCGTCGGCCAGGGATGAGCCGCTCATCATGTGGCTCATCATGTTCCCCATCATGCCGCCCCCCATCATCTCCTCGCCCATCGTGCTTTCCATCATGCCCGCCATGCCATCGAAGGCGAGGCTCATGAGCGTAAGCTGCGTGCCCACCGCGTCTTTGCTGAAGTCTGCCCACAACTCGATGCGCTGGCCGGGGGTGAGCATTACGTAGTCTTTCTGTACGGGGCGTTCAAGCAGGCCGCCACCGGTGGCGATCACCGTAAGCGGTCGGCCGTCTTCCCAGCCCAGCTTGTAGGTGCGGGCGTTCGACGCGTTGAGCACGCGCAGGCGGTAGGCGTGCGTGGCGACTTTGAGCGTGGCATCGGGCTTGCCATTCACCAGGATGGTGTCGCCAAAGAACCCCATCATGCGGGTCATCATGCCGCTCATGCCGCCCGACATCATGCCACCCATCATGCCTGAGCCGCCCATCGTGCTGCTCCCCATTCCGGGCGCCTGGGGTGGGGAGCCGTGCGCGGGCGCAGCTTCAGGGCCCGTGCCAGGCAGGTAGTGCAGGTGGTTGTTGTCTCCAAAAGTCCGGTCTTGGATGACGAGCGGCAAGTCGTATTCGTCGCGGGGCAACGCCAGAGCCTGTTCTTCATCGTCCGTCACGAGCAGGAGCCCGGCAAGCCCGAAGTACACCTGCTCGGGTGTGTGGCCGGCGGCCATCGCGTGATACCAGTAGGTACCTGCGCGGTCGAGTACCTCGAATTCGTAGCGGTAGTGCTCGCCTGGCTTCACCTCGTAGCGCGGCAACCCCATCATATCGGCTGGGACATGCAGCCCGTGCCAGTTGACGATGCTGGGTTGATTGGTGTGGTTCACGAAGTCGACGCGTAGTTTCTGGCCGCGTCGCACGCGCAGGGTGGGCCCGAGGTACCCGCCGGGAGATGCATGCACGCTTGCCGGGTCGCCTTTTACCACTTGCGCCTCGTAGGTCCACACGGGCGTCGCGGGCCCCGAGCGCAGTGCAACGCTTTGAGGGCTGGCCGTCAACTCCAGCGCGACGTCGGGTTCAAAGGCATCGCCTCCTGCTTTCGTGACAGGAGTTGCTTCAACCTGCGGCAGGCCGGCGAGAAGCGCTGCAGCGCTCGTGCCGGCGTAGCCCAGGAAGGTGCGGCGGGTGATGAAGTGATGTGTTGTCATGATGACCTCTATATCAATGCCTATTGCTACCAGACGGTGCGAGGAAGCCGGGCGTAGCAGCCGTCCGCACCCGCCTATTTCTTGAACAGATATTTGACGAGTACCGCGATCAGAAGGACGAGGAGGACGAGCACCAGTAGCCCGCCGATACCCATCAACCCCATCATGCCGCCGCACGTCACGCTGCTGCCCATCATTGATTCGCTCCGGGTTCAGCCAGGGCAGTTGGAGCTTTCATGGGCGCATGGTCCTGTTCCAAAACTCGCGCCGGTGAGAATTCTATTTGCGGTGCCTGGAGGGCAGTTTGGTCAGGACTGGCGGGCTCAGCCGTCCGATCTGGTTGAGTGCCAGAGCACGATGCGCCGTTCGAGTCCGTGTGCTTCATCATCTTCATGCAGAGGCCCATCATGAGTGCGCAGGGCAGCACCGCGAGAAGTGTGGAGAGCGCTCCAAGGGTTGCCAGCCGGTCCCAGCCAGCCGTCAGGCCCACTGCGACAAATGCGCCGGATGCGGCACCCAGCCAAAACTTGTGGCGAGCGGCCCAGTTGCCGAAGGCAACCCGTTGGGGTGTGTCGAAGATAGTTGTCGAAGATGTTTTCATCATGTGTTCCTCTTGTGATCTGGAGATCCGGGAGCGCCAGCCGAAACGGGCCCTCGGGGTCTGTTGTCTGATTGCAGCCCGCTGCGGCCCGCGCATGGACGGGCGCAGCCGATTAGGCTGGCACGCGCGCAGCAGGAGACGGACTACGGGTGACCGCTTACCGATTAGGTGTTGCGGCGGATTGTCAGATCAGAAAACGACAGTCGCGGATAGACAGCGGCGGCGAAATGGCCCTGAACAGGCCGGGGGGAGGCTGAACGGATGGCGTTGCAGCGAAGGCGCCAGAAGGGGCACCAAGAAGGCCAATGCTCCACAAGCCTGCGGCGTGCGGGAAGGCCTTGAGTTTGTGAACGAGAGGGACGTTGCTGCTGGCACTCACCTGCACTGCGCACAGACTTGGCAGTGCCGCATCAATCTGTGTGCAGTCTGCGTACGCCGTCTGCATGTTGGGCATTGACCCAGCGTCACCCGTGAACGTCGGCGGACATCCGTACGCTGCTGAAGCCAGCTGCACGAACAGCAGGCTCAGCATTGCCGCGAGGGCAATAAGAAGGCGCTTCGTATGACTTGTTCTCGTGAGCATGTGGGTGACCCTTTGAGGCTGGGTTATTGCAAGAAAATCACCTTGACCCCAACCTCGTCACTTTAAACCTTTTCACAATGGGAAGGTCAACAAGGGCCTGCGAGTCCTGCGTTCTTTCCAGTGGCTGTGATTCTTCCGCCAGCGCGTCGATAATCGGACACTCGGCTCCGCCACCTCCCGCATCGCACTGCTGCACCAGATCGTCCAGCACTCGCCGCATAGCGGCGAGGTCCGCCATCTTCTGCTCGATCGACGTGAGCTTGTGAGCGGCGAGTGCGCGCGTGTCGTGGCAAACGCGGGCTGCGTCCAGCGCAAGCAGTGTGCCAATCTCCGATAGCGTGAACCCCAGCGCCTGTGCGCGCTTGATGAAACGCACCCGCTTGACCTGCTCGGCCGGGTAGCGTCGCTGGCCACCGGGTGGTTTCGGAGGCTCATCCAGCAGGCCACGCCGCTGGTAGTAGCGGATCGTCTCCACGTTCACCTCAGCCGCCTTTGCCAGCTTGCCGATTGTCAGTGCTGCCGCCATCCGTTTCTCCCTCGCTTGACTTCGTACCTCGGTACGGGATTTAGAGTAGCACCTGAGCAGATAGGTGCAAGGAAATGGCATGGCACGATTCACTGGCAGAGGTTCTCTGATGGCAGGTACTTTGGCGGCCGTTGGCGCGTCGGTGTGCTGCGTGGGCCCGCTCATACTGCTTGCACTTGGCGCAGGGGGAGCCTGGGTGGGAAACCTTACGGCGATGGAGCCGTACCGGCCCGTCTTCATTGGCCTCACGCTGCTGTTTCTCGCGCTTGCGTTTTGCAGACTCTATCTGCTGCCGGCGGTTTGCTCACCGGGCGCCTCCTGCTGCAGTCCGAACGTGCGCTTGCGGCAGCGGCGAGTGTTCTGGCTTGTCACCGCGTTGCTGCTTGGCCTGTTGGCCGTTCCGTGGTTCGCTCCACTGTTCTACTGAAAGGAGATTCCTATGCGCAAGTTGCTGCTGGTCGCGCTCTTGGCTCTGTCTGCGACGACACTCGCCGCTACCCCCGAAACGGTAACACTTGATGTGCAGCGCATGACCTGCGAGACCTGCCCGATCACGGTCAAGGCGGCGTTGAAAAAGGTGCCGGGGGTGAGTGTTGTCAAAGTCGACTATGCGAAGAAAACCGCTACCGTCACCTACGACCCGGACAAGGCGCAACTCGCGGCGCTGACTACTGCCACGACCAACGTGGGCTACCCGTCCACAGTGCAGAAGAAGTGATCTCACCATGAATAACGTGATCCTCGAATCCGTCCTTGCCTGTCCGCGTTGCGGCCACCGTCAGAAGGAAACTATGCCTACCGATGCGTGCCTCTTCTTCTACCGGTGCAGTCAATGCGAGGCGTTGCTGCGGCCCAAGCCGGGCGACTGCTGTGTGTTCTGTTCTTGGGGGGATGTGCCTTGTCCGCCCATACAGGCGAGTCGCAATAGTTGTAGTTGCGCGCAAACGTAAGGCAGCTTTACTCTCATCGTCAGCCGTCGTCGGTTTTCTCGCTCGTGTCTTGCTTGGCCTTCCTACGGAGATGCCAGGTGAGCGGCGGGACACATATCACAGCGCATTAAGTCGGACCGTCCTTCGTCCGGTAGCAGCGCTCGCCGCGCGGCCGGCATCCGCAGTCCATTCCCACGGGCGCGGGCAGCCATTGCCCTGATCTCGCCGCCCAAAACGCCGACTGTATCACTGTGCTCCTTTCTGCAAGGGGTGCGCGTTGTCGGGTACTCACCCGGTCCCTTCGTTTCTCTTCGTTTCTCTTCGTTCTCCTTCGGGCTGCGGCTTGCGTGCCCGCCCCTTTCCGGTCGTCCCTTCGTAATCCAGCGCGGCAAGGCGACGAACTCACGGCAACGGTGGCACTCCGGGCCAGAGGTAGGTCTGCGGACACCGCAAAACCTACGAAAGGCTCGGAATCTTCGGCCCCGGTAGCCGGTTAACCCCGAAAGGAGAAAGCACTCATGAACACGAACAGCACCGCCGCGCTGAGCTATGACAACATGAACGACGCACACCCTTTGTATGTGCGCAGCCCCAGCGGACGCTACAAGCCTGCCACGGATAGCCAGATTCTGGCGGCAGGCCGCGAAGCCGCCGTTAGCCTGATTTCCATGGACAATGCACTGGGTAACCCCCAGCGGGTAAGGTCATTTTTTCAGTCCAAACTGGCCGGGCTTGGCCACGAATGCGCCGCTTTCCTATACCTGGATGCACAGCTGCGGCCTATCCGCTACATCGAACAGGCCATGGGGACGCTGAGCCAGGCGAACATCTACCCGCGCGAGATCGTCAAAACGGCACTCCGCCTGAATGCGGCTGCGCTTTTCATGGCACATAACCATCCATCAGGGATCGCGGAACCCAGCGCTGCCGACGTGCATCTGACACGGCAACTGAAACAGGCGCTGGCTCTGATCGATGTCCGGATACTGGACCATATCGTGGTGAGTGCAACAGAGACCACATCGCTGGCCGAACGCGGGCAAGTGTAGGAGGAACCAGGGCAGGGCGGGGGATCCGCCCCGCCCGACTGCAGGCGGGGATGTGAGCATGATCGGCTGATCATGAAGCAGGAGCCGGGAGAAGTCGGTTTTGCCAGATACGGATGAAGCAACAAGGCCGACCGGGTCAGGGTGCCCCAGTCGGCCTTGTCGTCTGGTGCCGCTGGCAAAGGTCACTGCTGGAATACGGGCCATGGCCCAGTCAGAGCCCCAGGGTGCGGGGCTAGGGGCGCTCGCCGCGCGGCTGCCGTGCAGGGTCATCGCCTGGATCGGGCCGCTATTTCGTCTTGCGTGACTCCCGCCGCCTAAACCACCGACGTGTACCACTTTCGCTTCTCTCTGCAAGGGGTGCGCTTTGCCAGGTGCTCACCCGGTCCCTGCACCTGCGGCTTCGGGCTGCGGCTTGCGTGCCTGCCCCTTTCCGTTCGGCGCTGCGTGGTCCAGATCGGCACGGCGACGGAACTCACGGAAGACGGCGGCAAGACCGGGAAACCAGCGTAGACCCCACACAGCGGATTTACGTTCCGGCTCAAGAATCTTCGGATCCGGTCAGCTGAAAAGCAGTTCAACCCTTGTTTTGGAGAATCAGACCATGAACACCTACGAAGCCAAGCAGGCAGCGCGCAAGGCCCGCTATGAAGAACGAGCAGGGCAGGCACATGCACAATCTGATGCGGTCGCGTCCCAGGCCAGCCGCATGGCCGATGCCATCCCCATGGGCCAGCCCATCCTGGTGGGGCATCATTCGGAACGATCCGACCGCCGGTACCGGGAACGAATCAGCCAATGCTTTGAAAAGTCCTTCGAGTTGCAGAAGAAGGCTGAGCACTATGCCGACAAGGCCGCCGCCGTGGGCAAAGGCGGGATTTCCAGCGACGACCCAGCTGCCATCGAGAAACTGCAGGCGAAGCTGGCCGGCCTGCAGGCCATTCAGGAAACGATGAAGGCCATCAACGCCATTTTGCGTCGCCATGCCAAGGCTGGGGCCGATGCCCAGGTGGCCGCTCTGGTGGATTCCGGCCTCACCTACGCGGAACGCGCCCGCGAACTCGTGACCCCGGACTATATGAACCGCATCGGCTTTGTCCCGTTCCAGCTGCAGAACAACAACGCCAACATCCACCGCATCATGGCCCGCATCAAGGAGTTGCAGCGTGTGGCTGAGCGCACCGAGACCGAGCAGGCAGGAGACGGCTACACCTATCGCGAAGATCCGCAGGAAAACCGCGCCATGTTCCTGTTTGACGGCAAACCGGCCAAGGACACCCGCGACGTGCTGAAGCGTTGCGGCTTTCGCTGGAGTCCGATGCGCAGCGCCTGGGTGCGTCAGCTGACCGAAAATGCGACGTGGGCCGCCAAGCAGGTTATTGCGCACCTCGACGCCGCAGACGCCTGACAGAGAACCCGGTCAGGCGCGTAGGCCTGGCCGGGCTGTGGTCACCACATGTCATGCGACAGAGGAGATGGCGCCGTCGGCCAATCCTATGAGGCCAGCTGGCCACCGAGTTTGAGCCGCAGCCTGGCTGCGGCTGGGGGCGCTCGCCGCGCGGCTGGTATCCGGGGATAGAGCCTCGCAGCTGCCGGATCTCCGTCTTTCGTGAGTCCCGCCGCCCAAGACGCCGACATGTACCACTACGCGCAGGCGCTCTGCGGGCTTTCGCGGCATAAACGGCCTCCCCCCGCAAGCGGGTCCCCCCATTTATTTCACGCTCCCGCGCCGCACCTGCGCTCCATGGTCCTCGACGGCACGGCGACGGAACTCACGAAAGACGGCGGCAACACCGGGAGCCAGGGTCAATCCCCGGGCACCGGTTTTACCAGCCGGCTCAAGAATCTTCGAATCCGGTTAGCAGGAAAGCCACTTCAAATTCTCAGGAGATAGTCATGACGAAAGACGAGTTCGGGGCCGCATGGGGTGCCAAGGTGACCGCAGCCAGCAACCGCCATATTGCCCGCTGCGGCTGCGCCTACGAAGTTTTTCAGCGTAATTTCAGCTTCGACATAGAGGTTTTACTGGGCGATGTACCGCACGAATTCAGGGCCGAGGCCATTTCAATGGCAGAGGATGCCGGGTATCTGGATAGAGACGGCCTGGCCCAGCTGGACCGGGAGCTGAAGTCCCAAGGGCTATGCAGCCACGGCTTGGAGCCCGACTGCTGCCCGATGGGCTGTGGGGGCCTGCCTGGCGGCTAGGCGAGGGAGGCGAAGGCAGCGGTAGGTAGGACGAAGGGGTGCAGCGGCCGAACTGCGGCCACTACCCCGACGGCCGGCTCTGCAGCGCTGGAAATATCGGATATTTCGTTTTGAGAAACTGCGTGATCCTGGCCGGGTGATCCCGTCCAGATCCTGCATTGCACATTGGCCCGGCATTGTCCGGGCCTTGTTGCGTTTTCCGGGCTGCTGCTGGTGGGCCTGATGCTGGCCATCCTGGATCTGTCCTGTGGCCTACCGGGTGCTGATGCCTGGTTCGTTCCCAGGCTTCGCCTGGGGCCCTGTGCTGTGACGCCGCCTGCCCGGTTTCCGGCCAGGCTGGGCCGTTCAGTCCCCAAATTCACTGCCGCTCATTTGTGGCCTTAAACGTCCCACACATGACGCACCCCTGGCGGGGTGAGGAAAGGCGTTGCGGATCAATGGCTTGCCCGGAACGGGCTGGTTCTGGTAATGTAGGACAGATAGGGCACTGGAATGGCGCAAGCCATTGATCCGACGGGAGGAATGGCGGCCACGACTGTGGCCGAATGGCGCGTAGACATTCAGACCAGGACAGGAAATTTCACCTTGGGGACATGCTGGGTACGCTGTGGATACGGGCAGCATACGGAGACAAGACGATATGGTGACAGTTGCCGGGCAAATCAGCGACAAGACGGATGCAGTTTGGGGACACCCGGCGGGCGTCCGGCAGACGGTTTTGCTGCGGAATGGCGTCAGCTGATCTCCATTGAGGATTCTGCCTCCCGTTCCAGTGTCACATCAGGTCGGTGCAGGTGTGGAGCAGGGCTTTCGACGTGCGCCTGGGCCAGGTCATGCGCCAGCCCCTTGAACCCCAGTCGGTCCACCCGTTCGGGCAGCTTGTCGGCATCATCCGTGAACACCATGACCTTATGCCGCTCGCGCGAGATGCTGACGTAGTAGGTATCCTGGGCCGTGGTGCGGCTGAAACTTTCCGCGTTGTACAGCACGCGGTCGCAGGTCAGACCCTGAGCGCTGTGTGCCGTGGTGGTGTACGCATAGTCCAGATGTAGTGGTCGGTCGGTAGGCAGGGTGATGTGGCGATCGCCTGTCTCGATGGTGACGGTGGCGGCCTCGATGGCGACGACCTTCGCCAGTTGGCCGTTAACCAGGTCATGCTGGGCATCGTTGCGCGTGATGCGTACCTGGTCGCCCATGGACAGCTCGGATTCGTTCAGGTGGTAGACCGAGAGCTTGCCCATGGTCCGAGGGATGATTTCAATGAGTTCAGGCTTCAACGTGCTGGAGTCCACCGCCTGCACCGTGATGCGGTCATGACGGGGGATGCTGGTCACCCGGTACATTTCGCCGCGCTTCAGGCCGCACTGGTAATCGCGTTCCGGCACGACGATGTCGCCCACGGTGTAATACCGGGCGACACTGCGTTCGGCCCGTGTCGTGTCGTGGCGGGACAGTAGCTGGCAGTGCTGGCCCTTGCCTTCCAGGCCGCGCAGGGCGTGGATACGGGCATTGATCGCCTGGCGCGAGGCATTGGTGCCGGTCACGACGATGGTGGCGGCCTGCTGATCGGTGGGCACCCCCACATAGGCTTGGGCGATGGCCTCATACCGGGCCGAGCTGTCGCGCGCCTTCTGACCATGTTCATCGACGGCGAACTGATCTGGAATGGTCAGCACCCGATCCAGCAAGGGCAGGGAGCGGCTGGCATGGCCATGGGCGGCCAACTGCACGGCCTGGCGCAGCCGTTCAGAGCGCTGGCGCTGGATGTCGCCCATGAGCACGGTCTTCATGCCGTGTTCCTGCAGCATGGCAAAGGCGCGGCCGGCCTCGATGGCCTTGGTCTGGGCCGTGTCGCCCAGCAGTACCACCTTTGCGCCGGTGGGCTGGATGAGCGCCAGCAGTCTGTCCATCTGGCGCACGGGCACGACTCCGGCTTCGTCGATCACCACCACGGTCTGCGGGCCCAGCTGGGTGGTGAAGGGGCGCTTGTCACGGGCAGTCAGAACCGAGGCCACGGTATTGGCGGGCACGCCGTCCTTGCGCAGATTCCGTACCATGCCACCATAGGGGGCGAGCGCTACCAGGCTGTGGCCCTGTTGCTGCAGGATGGCCTGGGCGTTTTGCAGGGCAAAGGATTTGCCCGTACCGGCCAGGCCCTGGATGCCGACGATCTGGTCGGTGTCGCTGGCAATCAGCATCACGGCTTCGCGCTGGCCTGGGGTCAGGCGTTCATCCAGCCCGGATTCGGCCACGGTGCTGGTGATGGGGGCCTGCCAGGTGCTGCGGCCGCTGGCTTCAGCAGTCAGGATCCGGGATTCTGCCTCATAGGCCTTGCGTGTGGCGTAGCGCGGGCTTTCCATCAAGAGCCGTCCTTGGGTGATGGCCTGATCAACCAGTTGCAGGGCGGCGTCATGCGAGACCCCGCGCAGGCGCACGACCTCAGTCGCCCAACCGTCGCGGGTCATGGGCGCGGCCTTCATGTCCTGGGTGCTGCGATAGTGCGCGGCTTCCTGGATGAGAATCCCCGCCTGTACCCGTGCGTGGATGGCCGACTGGATGGCGGTGACATCCGTATGGCCACCCGCGTGGCGCACGGCGCTTTGCAGCAGATCGGCCAGCGGCATGACGGATTCACGCTCGGCCAAATGCTGGATCGCCCAGTCCAGCGATGCCTGGGCGACCAGATCGGAATCTTTGCTGGTGTCCTGCTGAGGCTGGATGGTCGCCTGCAGGCCCGTCTGGTCAAACCGCATGCCGATGGCTTGGGCCGATGCCTGCCATTCCTGTTGAAGCCCGGCCCGGCTGTAGGCTTGAGTCTTCTGCTGCCGGTGGGCAAGGGTGATGCCCTGGCGCAGTGCGTGCGGAGCCTGGTCGCGGCTGGTGCCGCGTGCGGCGAGCTCCGCTGTGATGCCCGCGCTGCGCTTGCTGAAGAATTCGATCTGCTCCCGGCTGATGTGGGCAAGCTCAATATGGTTCTTCTCGTGGCGCACGGCGTAGCCCAGCGCCCGGACGTTGCGCTCTAGCGTTGCCTGGTAGATGGAGTCTGTCACCCGCAGCAGCTGGAAGATCTGTTCGTTCGAGAGTGCCACCCACTGACCGTCAGCTCGCTGCGTCAGGTTCATGAGCAGCGCGTGGATGTGCAGATGCGGGTCCGGCGCGGCATCCTCGGTGGGCCGGGCCGTTTCGTGGCGAAACTTGGCGATGATGAGATTGCCCGTGTGCTCCACCCGCGACTTGCCGCTTTCCTTCCTGCGACCCATGGCCAGGTGCTGCTCAACGTAAGTCAGGGCCGTGGTTACGGCATCATCGTTCGCCTGGATCAGGCGCTCGTCGCCACCTATCAGTGCCTGTAGCGTGATGCTTTTGGGAGCGCCGAAGGTCAGGTCCAGCGCCGCGCGGGCCTTGGCGTCCTTGCGTACGGATTGACTGGCCGTAATGCCGTAGCCAAAATCGCCCTGAAGCATGGCTTTGAACCGGGCGGGATCGATGGCGCCGACGGCACCCAGACGCCGGGCACCATCGCCCTGCCAGGTTGCGGCGCTGCCATCGCGGCTGTAGTAGTCGTCGGCCTGGTCGGCATAGTAATGGGTCGCAAGGGCCGCGCGGGCCCGATAGATCTGGCTATGCGAGATCATGGGTGCTCCGGGAAGTGGGGGATGGTAAAAAATCAGCCAGCAGGCGCGAAAGGCGCGCTAGTGCTGGCTGTTGGGAGGGAAGGGAAGCGGGACTACACAGAGTTGTCCACAGGAATTGTGGATGGCTGTTTTCGACCCATTGTTGCCGTTCTACTTTCACCCACAGGCGTCGGTTTTGCGGCGCTAGGGCCGGTCGCAGTCGCCAGACCGGTTCACGCTTAGCATTAGCCAGTAGGTGGACGGCAGGCTAGGACCCAGCGGTTTCGGCTAATTGAATCTCGGCCCGCAGATGCTCCGAAATATACCGGCCAATGCCCGCGACCCTTAGATGAACTCCGATTTCGGAAAGGCTCGAGCTTTGAGTCTGATCGGCGGAGAGCCAGTTCAAGGAAGTAATCACTGCATTATTGTCGTCCCAAACCAGTATCTTGGCATGAACCCGTGGTGACTGGATCGGCGTCAAGCTTACGCCTGAGCTTAAAGCCGCTTCCGTGAGGTGCCGTTCATCTTTCTTGCGAACGGGGGCAGTTTTTCTACAATAGTAGACTTCGACTGCAAGCTGTGGCATTGCAGCAGCCGCGCTCTGCAACGGCGCGAGAATACCGGGACCTGCCGCCACACCAAGCCGGTGGCTCGCAAGAAGGATGGACTGGCGAGCCTCATCGCGTGCGCATAGCACCAGATGGTTGTGCTGGGCGCCGGAGATGATGCTACCTTGTCCAGTCACCCTGGGCAAAGGAGCATTCTTCAAACTGTCTGAGATCCGGACGACGTCCCCCGCCAGCTCTGACCACAACCCGTCATGCATACAAACCAAGCGCCCAAAGCAGCGCACGACTTCGTCCACCATCCTAGGGTCGCGCAGAACCACAGACGCCTCATAGGACTCGAAGCCACTGGTGAGCCAATTGCACGAGCCCAAAACCGCTATATATTCACCGTTGGTTCCGGCATCGGCCAGCAATAATTTGGCATGCGATCCTGTTGAATGTGGGTGAAACGTCAGGTGCTCAGCCAGCGCCTGAATCTGAGGGTGTTTGCGAAGATTGCCGATAGCGGTGCGTGTCGTGGAGAGCTCTTCAAATTCCTCGTTTTGTCCCCAGAAGATATGAATATGCACTCCACGGTTGATCGCATCCTGAATGGGTGTCAAGAGATTTAATACTCGTTCAGCGCTAATAAATGTTGAATGTATATAGAGGTGCGTCTTAGCAGTCTCCAGCATATGCAGCAGGCTCTTGCGATGCGCCGGACCGCCCAGCACGAGATCCTTCAGGCTAAAGCCAATGTCCCAGACAGCTGCCTGGGGCAGTTGGATGCGCTCGAGTTCATGTTCGTCCGTCGGTGTCACATGAACAGCGTTTTCGTCCTCTGCGTCATCTGCTGCTTGCAGCACGACCGCACGAAGTTTGTCCAGGGTGCGATTTTCCGGTAAACCAGATACGACTCGACCTCCGCGGACTACCACCATGATCCAGCGTCGAAAGATCCCGCCGGGTTGTCCGGTCACGAAAGTTTCGTCATTGTCCAGCAGAACCTGCAGAGCTTCATTGACGTCCACCTCGGTGTGCCAATCACGCGGTTCTACCCACACGCAATTCCCGGGATCGTGTATTTTCTTAATTTCCTCTTTGGATTGCGTCAGCAAATCCCTGTTGCGAAAAATCTCGCCACATACCATGTCGAGAATATAGTTGGTTGGGCGCTTCTGAAGATCCGATAGCTTCGGTAATTCATTGTGCGTAGCGGCCACCTTGCCAATTTCGGTCGCACGAAAATTGACGTCGCCTTTTTCCACGCTGAGTTCGACCCACCCCGCACGCATCAATCGCACAAGTGCTTCAATGACGACTCGCCGCGGCAAATTGCCGTGTTCTGCCAGCGCACTTGTGGACCATTCGCGACGCGTGAGCGCGTCCAGAAGTAGGTGCTCTACCACGCTCCACTGGCGACCTCGATCCACAATAAAAGAAATCCGCCCTCTGAGGACCGGAAGAAATACTTTCACGGTTTTCATGGCGTCACTCCCAGTTGATCGACAGGTACAACGGTAACAAATTCATTGGGGTTTTTGTCGTCAAAGAACTCGAGAATCCTATTGATGAAGCCAATGTCTTCCTTGCGATCTTGCGGATTGGAACTGATCCCTCGAAGAAAATCGAGGCTTCCGACAATTATCATGCGATAACGCGCGCGACTCAATAATACGTTCATGCGACGTTCGTCCGCTAAAAACCCCAGCGCAGCGCGCACGGCACCATAGCCGTTGTTTCGTACTAGCGATATCACCACGAGGTCGGCTTCGCTGCCCTGGAACGAGTCCACAGTATTGCAATAGGCCTTGTGGCCAGGCGGTAGCCGAAATTTCGACAGTTCAGAGTGGGCCGTACCTTCTCCCAGGCTTTCCGCCAGCCCGCGCACTTGGCGACTGTAGGGTGACAATACGGCCATCGTCGGCATATTAAAAGTGCTTGTACGGGCTGCTTCAATAATTCTTCGACAAGCTTGTAACTCCAGTTGGTTTGTAAATCGGGGAAATGATTCTCCGTTCTTCATTAGTTTTGTTTTTTGCACCCAGGGCACGTCGACCCATATTATCGGCTGATCGGGCAACTTCGCACTCTCTTCCCATGCAAGCAGACTCGGTTGCTGGGTGAATCGCTCCGCTGCCTGTGGATCGGTGAGAAGCTTATCCTCATAAAAGGCATGCGAAACCACTGCTGCGATCGCCGGGTGCATGCGATGCTGGTGTGTCAAAGCGGCAGCAATTGGCCTGCTTTTTGGATTCCTTTCCAGTCGACTGTATTCCTGCTGGATGCTCGAACTGAACAATGAAAAGAGATTTCCCGCATCTTGGCAAAGTTTTACGAATTCATTCTGATCAAACTGATCATCTTGAACACGCAGGTCGTTGAATACCTCATCCACAATGCTGCCGCGCAAGGCACGGCCAACTATCGGGTCGATCATCTCTAACGCTTTTTTAACGGCGGTGGGGCGTTCAAGCAGAGAAAGCGTTCGTTCTTCGCCAAATGGGGGTAATTGCCGGTGATCCCCGATCATCAACCTACGTGGCGATAGAAGCATTGGGGCAATTAACTCCATTCCGGTAGCTTTGCCGGCCTCCTCCACGATTGTCCAATCGAATTGACTTCGATCTTCGATTAGTCCCTGGATATCGCCAGAGTTGGCGGTGGCAAAAAGCAGGTTGGCCGACTGCAGCATCAAACTTTCCAGCGCACGCTTGGCATTCGGTGCTGCCTGTTGGGTGCCCTCCGTGCCCTCCAGTTCGAACGTCGCACACAATGAATGAACTTTGTTTTGCAGGGCTTCAGACGCATCACGGCAGAGTGCGCTAGTACGCAATCCGGCCAACAAATTCTTGGTCTGATTGGAGACATCGAACCTGTTGTGCGTGTCCATCCTGTCGGGGGTCGTGCAGCGAATGACCACCGCGTCCTCGCTGACCTCCTGGCTCAAGGCACCCACGACCTCGTGCAACAGGTGATCGACTGCGTGATGGCTTTGCGCAGTTAGCAACATGCGTGTCGTCTGATCCACTTCAAGGCGTTGACGCACCAGCTCACGTACTAGGCGCGTCTTTCCGACGCCGGGAGGGCCTTGCAGCATGAAAAGTGGGAGGGTCCCGACGATCTTTCTGAGTGCGACTTGCTTGGAAGCGTCCAGCTCCGAAAAGCCATCATCTACATTAACACTTTCGTTGCTATCGATCACGCGGCGGCGTGGGTCGATCAGCATGCGTGAGAGTTCGCGATGCTCGCCGAGCACGGCGAGGCTTTTGATGCGTCGTTCGAGTTGAGAATCCCGGCCTGTGGAATCGCTCGGGACCAGGAAAAATTCCGGGCCAGCAGGTGGAGGATTCTCGCCTATGAAGAGATACTGCTGTTCGCCGCGCGGCCCGGCGGCTTCCTGCCGAAATTGCCACTCGTTAGGATTAGCTTGCCGGTCTCCAATCGTTGGCACTGAACTTAACCACCAGTTTGTCTTACGATCATCTGCTGTTTTGTCGCTCGTAAGCATCTCGCGCAAGCGAGTCGCTGGTGGATCCTTTAACTCCAAGGCCTGCGACAGTTTGTCTAGTTCATCGTCGTGTCGCGACTCCAGCGTGATCTGATGCTGCCCACTGTGATTGTCGATGCGCGAATTGCCCACCAATTTGACTGGAAACACATCGCTAGCCGCCAACGCATAGTCCAGCATCTGCGTCAATGCCAAAGCCCTGTAGAGGTTGGATGCTCTTGCATCCGCCTGACGGGTCGGTTTGAGTTGTGCCCTCAGTGTCCTCCACGAGGTACCGCGTGCACGTCCGCGAAACATCGTTTTGCTCTTTGACAGCGGTGTCAGCTGAAGAGCATTCGCGAGCAACGGACGTGCATTGACGGGGTTCGGGCTGGAGTTACGGGTGATGCTGGTCGATGCGCAGTAAGCGACCTCCCAATTCGACGGAATCTTTTCGCGTGTGCGACGAAAATCTTGGAGGTAGTATGTGAGCAAGGAACCACGAATGGCGAGTCGGTCGTCGGACAGCAATAAGGCTGTCGGATTTGTAAGATCATTTTCAATAAATTCAAGCTGGGCGTTCTCGTCACCGGCTTCGATCTGGTAGTCAGATGCTTCCCGGATATCGTCCACGAGTGTGTTGTTCGATACGACCGGGACGACAAGGTGGTACAGCAGTTCTTCACGCTGTATCGCGGCCTGCAAGGACATGATGATTTTCTCGATGGCGGCAATGACCACCTTTCCATAGAGTTGCTGTGTCGGCAGTATTTGGAGCAACTGTCGAATTAGGCGTGCCTCTGCCGCCGTCAAATTTTCAGCAACTTCATAGATGGGAATTGTGGTGTTCGTTATCCGTGCTGGATTGATGTCGAACAGTTTGACTGCTAGCTCACCCAAGGCGTGCCAATCGCGTGAAAACGAGTAGTGACTGCCTTGCGTGCCTGGTGCGTAACTTTTATCGGATGCGTTCAGCCCGACGATGCGCATGGACCACTCAAACCCGGTTAGCTGAAAATCGGGTTCATTGGTGTCTGCGGTCAGCACTGACCAAGTATTGAGGTTCCGGTGCAGCAAACCTTGCAGATGCAGTAAATCCAAACCTTTGGCGAGACGGAGAAAGTTCGCCCACAGGAGATGCCTACCGTTGACACTGAAGCGAGTCGCGTGCTGCAGCCGCTCGTTTTTTCTTAAGATCGACTCAAGTGGCTGGCGCTGTTCCGTTCGAATCGTCAGGTGATAGCCCTGCTCGTCAACATGGGACTCCTCGAGCTCAGCGATGATGTCGCCCACGCCACGTGTTCCCAAGATACGGTTTAGTTGACGAATTTCATGGTGCCAAATTTCACGCAGGTCCGTATCACCTGCGCCCGGCACGTGCGGCCAAGTCTTGATTAGGAGCTGAGTGCCGTTTTCATCGATACCTAGGCGTAAGGCAGGAGTCCCATTTTTTTTCTCGGCGGCTTTCACCTGCTTGATGCTCGAACCAAATTTTGTCAGAAATTCTGATCTTGGTGAGACGCTCAGCTTAAGCTTTTGACGCATACATGGCCTTCCACGTTTTTTTATGTCTATTTTTATCATATGCTGAACGGCTGCATATGATTGTGCATCGCCCTTAACCGCAGGCTGGCTACAATACCTATTTGACCAGCCGCACCAGGCTGATCTGAGTCATTCACGGCTCGGTGCCCGAACAGCAGGAATCACCAATACCAGTCATTGAGCGTTACCAGCCTGAAACCGGAGTCGAGGTCAATCAGCGGGAATTCTTCTTCTGGCCGATTGCAGTCATTTCCCATCCTGGAATGGCGCTGCGTTCCCATCAAATTGCTGAATTGGCACCTTAACCCTCGCAACCGGCAAATCCCCCGCCAGAGCCACATACCCTTCCAACACCGGCAGCGCTTGAATCTGCGCTGCCGTAACCGCATCCTCCACCGTCCGATCCATGTTATCCGACGTATTCCGATGATCGACGCTGCGGCTAACGCTGTATTTTGGCCGCTCGACCTCGTGTTTGCCAAGGCTTTCGCTCATATCGCGGGCAGTCTGCGGATCGGTGCGGGATCCACCCAGCACGACCAGATTGCGAAAGCTCGCCCGGATGGTGGTGGCCATCGTCCTGCCGTACAGGTGTTCCAGCTGGGATGTGCTCTGCAGGCCTGCGACGATGCGCAGCCCATTCTTGCGGCCCTTGGTCAGGCCAGCCTCCAATGACGGTAGGGCTTCCAGGCTGGCCAGCTCGTCGATGAACAGCCACCAGCGCCGGCCGGTGCCTTCGGGCATGGACAGAATCGAGGTGATGAAGACATCGGCCCAGGAGGACACGAGTGGCCGCATGAAACTCATCATGTCTTCGCGCCAGTTGATGTACAGGTTTCCGCCGTCCGGCCTGTCCATCCAGTCACGGATGGAGAAGGTGCCAGGCTTCATGCTGGTGTGTTCCGACAGCTTGTTGGAGAGCACGAATCGGGCGGACGACAGCGCCTTGCTGGCCTCGCTGGAGCCGACGAACAGGGATTCAGCCAGCGTGCCATCCAGGAATTGTTTCAAGACCTTCGGGTCTTCGATGGTGCAGAGGCGGAACAGATCCATGATGCTGGCTTCCGTTCCTTGCAGCCGGTGCAGCTTCTTTGCGGTTTCGCGCAGCAGCAACCGCCCGAAATCATTCCATTCCTCGGCGTTCTTGTCCTGGCTCATGGGCACCAGGGAATGCGCCAGGCGTTTCCAGTCGTAGTCGGCACGCACTTCGTTGAAGAAGGACCAGCCCTGGGTTCTGGCGTCGTAGGGGTTGAGGATCACGTCGCCGGGTTGCCAGAATTTGCTCAGCAGATCGCCATTGGGGTCGATGACAATCATGCGGTCATTTCGCTTAGGTGTCTGGCCCGGCAGATGAGATCGATGGCAGCGGGAGCGCGCCAGGACGGACGCCGCCATGTTGCGCAGCAGTACCGACTTGCCCGACCCCGTGGCACCGCTCACCAGCAGGTGCAGATTTTCGTTCGCCGTGGGCATGGGGATGCCAGCCACGTCAATCTGCTGTTTGCCAGGTTCCGTGCAGAGCTTTGCCAGGTGCTTTGCCGTGGTCATTCGGGTGCCGCGCACGAAACGCTTGTAGGCCGCGCCTTCGAAGCCCTCGGTTTTCGCGGTGCGGCCGATAAAGAGGATCAAGGCCAGGGCAAGCATCAGGCCCACGCCCAGCGCCCCGTAAAGCAAGGGGTAGCCAGGGGTGAGCTTCACGAAATGCCAGGCCATCTGGCGATTCCAGTCTTGCCAGGCGATGCCGCTGCCGTAGGTGGCGGCGGTCATCCAGGCCGCAATGGGAAAAAGCGCTAGGGAAAAGGCAGCAATGCGCCGCCGGGTGATGGGGGAGATCAGGGTAGACATGGGGGCCTTCGTGCAATCAGGGGATGAGCCACTGGCCCAGGGCCAGGCCAGCGAGCAGCCCGCCCAGCACACCGGCGGCACCGCCAATGACGGCGGCGATGAGTGCTATGCGCCGGGCCGACTGGTGCGTGATGCGGGCCCACTGGGCCGCCTCCTGGGCCAGGTGATCCAGCCGGGTGCTGGTAGAGTCCAGCATGGCCTGGATGGTCTGTTGATGCTGCTGGTGGATCGGCTTGGCGGTGGCTTCCAGGGTGGTGGCCAGATGCCGGGCCAGTTGTTGGGGCAGGACCTGCTGGGTGTCGGCCACGACCTGGATCTGCTGTTGGACGGTCTCCAGGCTTGCGTTGACCGTTTCGAGCCGATCCACGAGGCTGGCAACTTCGCCCAGCACATCGTGGTACAGCAGATCCAGCTTCGTGCGAGCAGGACTTGCAGCCAGGCCTGCGGCTGGTTGTGGCGTAGTGTCCATGACGTGAGGTTCATGCAAAGAGCGCAGCAAAGGCCGCATTCATCTGCCGGTCCACCGGCTGGGCCAGGGCGCGCAGGGCGTGCCGGTTACTCAGCTGAGAAATCCGCGCATGGTCGCTGCGGTCGGCGGCTTTCAGGAGTGCCCGGTAGTCTGTCTGGTCGGCCAGCACGTCGGCGAGCGTGGTGCGCAGATCGGCCAGCAGCTCGAAGACTTCGTTTTCGTAGACGGCGGCCTTGGGGTTCGCCTGCACTTCGCCGGTCTTCGCGGCATAGGCCAGGATCGAGGGGAATTCATCCTCGACACTGGACTCGACCCTGTTGAACAGGATGCGCACGCGCTCCGGATTCACACCCAGCTCGGCCAGGGCGGCCACGGTCTTGATGGTTTCGCGCTGGGCCTTGCCGGTGTTGATGACGGGCAGCACGAAGCAGCTCATTTCCTCGTGGGCTCCTTCGTAGCGCATCATGTGGGTCAGAAAATCCTCGATGTTGCTGGCCCCCACGTCCACGATGGCGTCGTCACGGGTGAGCAGCTCCCGAAAGAGCCTCCCGAAGTGTTCACCGCGCAACTGATCGACGGCCAGGCCGAGGTCCGCGCCGGTTTCGTTGGTGGACTCCACAGCAAAGATCTGGGCTCCGTTCATGCGGGGGGCCAGCAGGTGCGAGGCGACGACGGTCTTGCCGACCGATCCGGTGTAGTTCAGGACTGCGACTTTCATGGGTTCATTCCTTGTCGTTCTGGGTTTTGGTGTCTTGCGAGGTCTTGGCGCGGTTCGCCAGGCCTTCGCGGCGCAGGGCGTCCAGGTCGATGCGCATGTCGCGGATCTTGCGTAGATCTCCGGGCGTCTGGATACCGTTCGGGCGCCCCTGGATGGCTGGCAGCGGGGGTGACGAAGGTTTGGTAGTGGGGGAGCCGCTGGGCTCGGCGACGGATGCGCGCGGTTGGTCGGTTTCATCGGCTGCCTGCCGCTTTGCCTTGCGCCAGCGGTAGAGCGTCGTGGTGTAGGTGCTGGTTTGCACCGGCAGGCCTGCAGCCTTCAGGTCGTCCAGCACAGCGGCGTGTGGCACGCCCGAGTCGATCTGGGCTTCGATGAGGGGGAATACCGCGCGCAATTTGGAGGCAATCCGCAGACGCGGATCCAGGGCTTCCAGCACGGCACGGTACCGGGCGATGGGGTCGGTATCGGGTGGGGTATCGGTCATGGGCAATGTTGATGGGTTCAGTGGTGCAGGGCGGGAAGGGCGGCTGCCTGCTTGCCTTCCAGCCAGGCAAGGCCCGCTGCATGGGCTTCGTCGTAGGCGCACTGGTCGTCGGCAAAGCGCACGGATTGGCCACGGGCGGGAAAGTGCCCGCAGCCGACTTCCTGGCCCTGGTCGAGCAGGCGGAGCAGGTAGCCTTCGCCCTCGCTCTTGCGTGGCAGGATTTCAAAGGAAAATCGCAACTGGGCCTGTGCCAGATCGGTCTGGAACTGCCGGGCGACGACCGGGATGCGTGCGGCCCAGTCCGGGCCGATGCGGTCCAGGGCGTCGGCGATGCCGTAGCCGCGCTCCTGCAGCCAGTCGTTGCGATCTAGCACCAGGGCGGCGGTAAGCGCTTCGCCCAGGCTCAGGGCGCCAATCCCTTCGCGGGCGGCGCGTTGGGCGATGGCAAGCATCCGGGTGTCGAGATTTGCGTGCGGATTTTGGGACATGAGAACTCCTTTGCCCTATGGCTTGAGGGCAGTGATGGCAGATGGGGTGAGGTACAGCCCGAATGGGCCGATGTAGTTTCGTTGCTGACCGATGCAGCCGCCAAAGCGGCTGTGCAGCATGGCGCGTTGAGAGGGTCTGGGGGAGTGGCGATCACGCCTGATGGCAGGCAGACTTATCCACAGACAGCTTCTGGTAGAGATAAGGTAGAAGAAAGGTAGAGCGTGGTTTCGATGACTCGAAACCCGCATGGTTGCTAGATTTCAGTGATCGTGCCCGCCTTCTTATTACGACGAAAGCGCCTTCTTATTACGATAAAGCGCCTTGTTATTACGACGCCACCGCCTTCTTATTACGATGGCCTGGATGAGTTATCCACAGGCCGGTTTTTAGGCGATTTGAGGCCTCAATCCGAGGGTCGGATTGGCGCCCTAGGGCGCCTTCTTATTACGATGCGGTGCGGCCGCCGTTGCGGATCCAGCTGGCCACTTCACGACTTTTTTCGATCTCGATTTTGGGGTCTGCGACCAGGTTCAGATCAGCCAGCTCTTCCAGTGCTTTCAGGAGCGCGGCCCGAAAGTTTCTCAGGTGCCCGGTATGGCGCGCCCGATCCTTTAGCCATTGCAGGCTGTAGCGCTGCTGGGCGTCGACGGATGTTGCGATGAGCCGTTGCAGGCTGCGTGCGAGGTTGCCGCGTAGTTTCTGGCGGGCCTCCCAGTCGATGAGGGCGTATTCCCGGTTGCCGAAGATCTGTGCCCAGCGCGGGTCAATGACCAGGGTATAGATACCGTCGGCGTAGTCGAAGCCTCCCATCATGGGCAACACCCGGCAGGCGGGGTGCATGCCAAAGCTGTATTTGGCCGACCCGTCTGGGCGCCTGGCCTCAATACACAGGGTGAAGCGTGCGAGATCCTTCATCCCGTCGTGCAGCCACTGGTAGCTCGCTCCGCTCGTATTGCGGCCAATGTCGCGCAGGAAATCTGCACGGTTCACGACCGGGCGCTGCCCCGCTGGGCAGGTGGCTTGCAGGTACATGGCGTGCATCCAGATGTCGGCGTGGTCTTCCGAGAGCTGTTCGCCGCTGCCCTTGATCTGGATGTTGCGTGCTGCAAGGAACACGGTCTCCTTGTGCATGATGCTCGCCCCGCGTCGGATTGGGGCGAAGATCCCCGAACGGGCGATGTGGTTCGGGATGGCGCGCGAGGCCACTGACAGCCCTGGGACAACAAAGGGTCGGATGTCCAGGCCAGCAGCGGGGGACCGGGCTGTGGCCTCGGCCGCCTTGCGGTGCGCAAAGCGCATGGCTTCTTCCAGGCGTCTGGCGGATGCGGAGGGCGTTCTGATCAGTTGGGTTGCGTGGGTCAGCATGGGGATGCTCCAGACAGGCCCGCGCATGGCCTGCCGGATCGTGTGCAGCGCCACACACGGGTACAGGGGGGTGATGGCCCGCAGGAAGGCTGCTGGGCCGTGGGTGATGGGAAGTAGGCGCGAAACTCTGTTCTATCGCGGTGCGTGCCGTCGCGGCTCGAACCACAGTTCCTTCAGCCGGAACCGCTCGAAATACAGCACGATGTCCACGGTCTGGCGCAGGAACGCCTGGATGGTGGCGAGGTCCAGGTTACCGCCCGTGGGCGACTGTTTGATGAGCACAGCCAGGCGGTCGAACGTATCGGCCGCGCTGTTCGCGTGTGTGGTGGTCACCGACCCTGGGTGGCCAGTGTTGAGCGCCGCCAGATAATCCCAGGTCTCGGGCCCGCGAAGCTCAGCCAGAAAAATCCGGTCCGGGGACAGGCGCATGCAGGCGGCGAGGCTGTCAGTGGCCGACACGCGGCCGCGCGTGCCGCCGTACATGAGGTGGATACGGTTTCGGTGGCGTGGCAGGATCAACTCATGCACGTCCTCTATGGTGATGAGGCGTTCGTTGACGGGAACCCGGTCGATGAGCGAGCGGGCAAATGTCGTCTTGCCCGATCCCGTGGCCCCGGAGACGATGAGGTTTTTGCGCGCCTGAATAGCGGTGTGCAGGAAGGCGGGGATATTGCCTGCGGATTTGAGCGCCATGAGCTGTTGGTCGGTGGCAGACAGGCCGCCCGCTTCGCGTTGCACCTTGATGTCCGCGACGGCATCGAATGCCCCCTGGGCCTGCAGTTCATCGAGCGTGAAGGCCACCTGCGTGTGCTTGCGGATGTTGATGGCCATCGTCTCGTCGATGCAGGCCGGCGGCTGCACGATCTGGCCACGTTCGCCCCCAGGCAGCAGCACCGACAGAATCGGCGCACGGGCCATGTGGTTGTAGGCCGCCAGGGCTGTCGCCAGGGCCTCCAGATGCGGGTAGGTGAGTGCCGCGCACTCATGCAGCACCCAGGCTCCGCGCACGCAAGTGTAGAGTTCGCCCGCTCGCACGATGGCGAGTTCCGTAACGGCAGGATCAGCCAGATGGGGGGCGAGCGGCCGCAAAAGGGTTTTCACCGCGATGGCCCGATCAAAGGGCAGCGGCTCAGGGGATGGGTTCAAGGTCATAGACTTGGCCAAAGTCCAGGTCGCGCGCGACCATGATGCCGATGCGCGTGCCCTGGTTCTTGTAGAGAGTGGGAGGAATGTCGAGCGACTTTTCCAGGATCTTGGCGACAACTTCCTGGCCGCCTTCGCGGGTGTTGTCGAACCGGATGTTGTTGCTGCCGGACTGCCCCTGGTTGGCCGCCCAACTGCCAAAGTCTCCCACAAGCGAGAGCAGGATGGCGTTGCCAAAGCGCTCCCAGAAGTGGTTGTCGATGTGGCCATCCAGACCCGCTTCACCCAGGGGGCCGGTGCCAGGTGACCCGAGGTTCACGATGACGCCTGCAGGCGTTTCCAGCCGGTTCCAGGTGACGAAGGCCCGGGCCTGACCCTGGATGATGCCGCCCGACTGATAGCCGGTGAACTTTGTCCCGGCGTCGATCAACTTCACCTTGCCGTTGGCACTCATCACATCGTGTGTTGCAAGACACGTCAGAAATCCCGCCTGGGTGCTGACGAGCTTGGTTTGCAGCGTGCAGTCGATCATCGTTCCCTGGGTGATAAGGAAATTGCGATCCCCCAGTTGCCCCGCGACTGATGGGGCCAGCTCCAGCGGGCGCAGCTTGTCTGCGAGGGGGCCAGCGTCGGCCACTGGCCCGCCTGGGCCAGCGGCCTGGCTACTTGGGCCGTTATCGCTCGCTCCAGCAGTCAGGGGACTTGCCAGGCGCCTTTGTGCCACTTCGTCCACGGGTGGCGGTGCGGCGGGCACGGGAGGCAATACATAGGTGCTGTGACTGGGGGCTGGAGCCAGTGTGGCTGGTTCATGCCTGGGAGGCGCAGCGGGCCGTGTGACGGTGGGGGCTTTCAGGCGATTGGTGATGCCGCTTCGGTCTGCTTCCAGGCTGCTTGCGGCCTTTTCGCCAGCATTCCGGCTCCAGGCCTTGACCAATACGCCTGCGGCAACCGCCAGGGCCACGAGGATGGTGAGCCACAGAAAGGCGCGGGCGCCGCGCGGGGCGCTGCGTCCGGTGGTCTCCAGATCTAGCGGTTCGCGGTCCAGGTTTGGGTGCTGCTGGTCGTCTGCGTGGCTCGCCACATCAAGGCGTGATGTGTCGTGCTGTTCATCGTTCATGGGGTGATCCTTTCAGGGGGTGCTTCCCGAATGCGAATGGAGGGCACGGGCATGCTGGTGGGTGAGGTGGTTTCAGGCTGCAGCCTCGTGGGCTGGGATCGAGCGCCAGTGCCCCTTACCCGGCGTTGCACGGCGGGCGACGTGGTCCCGGTATGTGCCGGTAGCGGCGTTGAGCCATAGGTCTCGTTGTGGATGGCAAGGACCAGCTCGCCCAGGCGCAGGTGCCACAGGGCGGCCGTTCGATGCAGCACCATGGTGCGGTCGTCTGCCATGTGGAAGTTGGTGATGACTTCCTGGCCGTCGGGCGTCACGCGATAGGCCGCCGGGATGCCCGCGCCCGGCGCAAACTGCAGCCAGGTCTGGCGCCCGTCGTCCCAGGCATGCACCGGGGCGATGTCGGCATCGCCGCTTCGGGTGTAGGCAAGCCAGCTGATGGGGTCGACCACCGCTTGCAGGGACCGTTCGATGGCAGCTTTCTGGGCCGCTTCGGTGCGCCGTTGGGATTCGACCTCCGGGTACCTGATGACGAGCTTGTAGAGGGCCGGGGCGTTGCGGTCGTCGTGGTAGGAAAGCCTAAAGCTGTAGTCTCGCTGGTCGGTTACCACGATCAGGTTGGTGTTTGCGTCCTTGGCCGTGGGCTTGAAGAACAGGTGATTGTCCTTGTAGGTGAAGGCGTAGGCCTGGCTGTCACCGAAGACGTGGTAGACGTAGCGTTCGCCCGGGGCCAGCACGATGTGGGTAGCCACACCGATCACGGCATCCAGCTGGATCACGTCGGCCGCGTTGTAGTTCACGGTGCGCACGCGATGATCCAGGCGTGAGGACCTGGGGGTTTCCAGGGCCAGGGCGGGGCCTGCAAGCGCGAGGCACAGCATCAGGGCCAGCGCCTGACGGCTGAGGAAGTGGTCTGACATTTGGGTTCCTTCTGATGCGATGGGCGTCAACGCGAGAGATCGGCGGCCAGGTCGTAGCGCATCACCTGAAAGCCCAGCGGATTGCGCCGGGCGATGGATTCGGTGAGCGGCACATCGACGTACTTGTAGGCCATGGTGGCGATCAGATGGCGCACCTTGGTGATGTCACCGGTCGTCACGTCGCGCTCGGTCTTGGAAAAGCGCACGATGGCGGTCTGGTTCGCCCCCAGGGTGATGGAATGCACCTGCACGTCCACTGTGCCCTGGGTGCCCAGGCGGGTGGTGACCGCCTCCAGGCCTTCAAAGCGCTTGCCATAGGCCGTCTGGATGGGGGGCGATGAGAGCAGTGCGCAGGTA
This sequence comes from Castellaniella sp., assembly GCF_036379515.1. Taxonomy (GTDB): domain Bacteria; phylum Pseudomonadota; class Gammaproteobacteria; order Burkholderiales; family Burkholderiaceae_B; genus Castellaniella. The sequence goes on along the minus strand of NZ_DASVGN010000036.1, from coordinate 1,148 downwards.
TCGAACTGCTCCTGGATGGTCTGCCAGCTGTAGCCTTCGCAGTTGAGCACATAGGTGTTCAGGAAATACTTGGCGATGCGCTCGCCGTAGTCTTCCAGCGGCTCACCCAGGCTGCTGACATGCTCGATGGCGCCCGTCGCATCGTTCACGCGCACCACATACATTTCCGGCGGCTGCTTCAGGGGCGTGAGGCCCAGCACGGCACCGACGGCAGCCAGGGCCAGGGTGCCAGCGGCGAGCGCCACCTGCCAGGCGCGCCTGCGGCTCGTGATGAGTTCGCCCAGATGGTCGCGCTCCAGGCCTCGGGATCGCTCCAGGTAGGCCGCGATGTCTTCGGATTTGAGGGTATCGGCCATGGGTCAGAGTCCTTCAGGCGTGGGTCGCGTGGCGTTTACCGGCACGCGGGGAGAATCGGCGGGCTGCGGGGGCGGGGGCGCGTGAAAGGCGCAACCAGCCAGCAGCCCTGTGAATGCCAGGGCGGCGATGAGGGATTTCATGGGTACAGGGCTCCTGGCCTGCCGGGGTGTGGCAGGTGGATCAGGGATGGGGGGAGGGGGCCGGGGCCCCGATCTGATGCGATCAGGAATTCGGCAGAGGGATTACTTGGCGCGGGGGCGCAACATGCTGCGCAGGCGCAGCACCGAGAAGGCTCCGTGGGCGGCTGCGCCGATGCCCAGACGGGCACCGAAGCCGTTGGACAGCCCTGCAGCCAGGCCGGGCAGCATGATCATGACAACCAGGCTGGCGATGCCGACCAAGAGTTGGGCACCGTACAGGCCCAGGATGTCCTTGGCGCCGCCATTGATCTGATCGACGATCATGCGGATCAGCTGGATATTCATCTGCAGCAGCAGTCCGAAAATGAGTCCGGCCAGGAGCGCCAGGAACACGAAGTTCAAGGCCTGAGACACCCAGCTGTTGAACAGTGGTTTGGTGGGTTCAAACAGTGTGGCCGCAATGAAGATGGGCCCAGCGGCCACGACGAGTGCCATGCCTACCTTGCAGACGACGATGATGACCATGATGATGCTGCCCACCATGGCGGAACTGAAGCTCACCAGCGTGGCCAGGATACTCACGAGCACTTCACGGGTTGAGGGCATGAAGTTGTACCAGGGCTGTTTGCTGGCGCCCATCATGGCGTTGGA
>NZ_DASVGN010000035.1:0-17422 GCF_036379515.1 Castellaniella sp. | reverse complement strand
CATGGCGGCCGAGGCCTTGCCGGCCCCGATCACGATCGTGCGGCCTTTGGGAGGCTGGGGCAGGAACTGCGCAATGCAGTGCTCGGGCTGGGCAGCCCGCACGGCGGCCTGGAAGAGTTGCGTCAGGAATTCTCGGGGTTGGGCAATCATGGCAGCCTTGTCTCTGGGGCGATTCGTCTTGTGGCAGCATCAGATTCCGCGCCGCAGGCTCGGGCGTGGAATCTGATTTTTACTACGACTCTCCGATCTCGTGATTGGCGAGCAGTTCCAGGGCGCGCACCATGCCGGAGTGGTCCCAGGCGTCGCCTCCGTGGGCCGCACACGCGTTGAACAGTTCTTGGGCGACTGCCGTGCTGGGCAGTGACAACCCCAGCTGGCGCGCCGTCGACAAGGCGAGGTTCAGGTCCTTCTGGTGCAGTTTGATCCGGAAACCCGGATCAAAGTTGCGCTTGATCATGCGTTCGCCGTGGACCTCCAGGATACGCGAACTGGCGAACCCGCCCATCAGGGCCTGGCGCACCTTGACTGGGTCGGCACCGGCCTTGGAGGCCAACAGCAACGCCTCGCCTACTGCCTCGATCGTGAGGGCCACGATGATCTGGTTGGCCACTTTGGTCGTCTGGCCGGCACCATTGTCGCCCACCAAGGTGACGTTCTTGCCCATCAGTTCGAAGATGGGCTTGCAGGTATCGAAGGCCGCCTGCTTGCCGCCGATCATGATGGTGAGGCTGCCGGCCTTGGCACCCACGTCGCCACCCGAGACGGGTGCATCGAGGTATTCACAGCCCAGTGCGTTGACCTTGCGGGCGAATTCCTTGGTTTCCACGGGCGAAATCGAGCTCATGTCGATCACGATTTTGCCTTTGGACAGACCCGCAGCGACGCCGTCTTCGCCGAACAGAACGGCGGCGACATCGGGGGTATCGGGCACCATGATGATGATGATCTCGGCTGCCTTGGTCACTTCGGTAGCGTTGGCGAGCGGCTTGGCGCCCGCGTCCAGCAGGCTTTGAGCCGTTTTGCCATGCGTGAAGGTGAACAGCGAGTGCCCCCCCTTGATGAGGTTGTGTGCCATGGGGGTGCCCATGATGCCCAGCCCGATGAAGCCTATCTTTGCCATGTGAGTTCTCCTTGTGTGTTCTATGGGGCGCTGCTTACGCAAACGCCTTGATCCAGCCCAGGCCGTCCTGGGTGCGGGTGGCCGGTTTGTATTCGCAGCCTATCCAACCTTCATAGCCAATGGCGTCGATGTGGTGCAGCAGCCAGCCGTAGTTGATTTCGCCTGTGCCGGGTTCGTGGCGCCCCGGGTTGTCGGCGAGCTGGATATGGCCGATGGAAGCGAGCTGCTTCGAGAGCGTATTGCCCAGCTCGCCCTCCATCCGCTGCATGTGGTAGATGTCGTACTGCACCTTCAGGTTGTCGGAGCCCACTTTTTGGATCAGGTCGACTGCCTGTGCCGTGTGTGTGAGATGAAAGCCCGGGGTGTCGAAGTCGTTAAGCGGCTCCATCACGAGCAAGATGCCGGCTTTCTGCAGTTCGGCAGCCGCATGTTTCAGGTTGCTCACCAGCGTGTGTTCGACGGTCTCGGCATCCGCCCCGGCGGGGGTCTTGCCGACCAGGCAATTGACCTTGGGGCAGTGCAAAGCCTGCGCATAATCGATGGCGCGGGCCACTCCGTCCTTGAATTCATCCACGCGGTCCGGGTGGCAGGCGATGCCGCGCTCCCCAGCGTCCCAGTTGCCCGCCGGAAGGTTGTGCAACACCTGCACCAGGCCGTTTTCTTTCAGCAACGTGGCAAGCGTCTGTTTGTCGTAGGCATAGGGGAACAGGTATTCGACCCCCTTGAAGCCCGCCTTGGCCGCTGCTTGAAAGCGGTCGAGGAAATCGATCTCGGTAAAGAGCATCGACAGGTTGGCGGCAAGTTTTGGCATGTTTGGATTCCTCAAGACTCAATCGAGCAGTGTGATGGCGGTAGGGGCGTCGGCACCGTGTTCTGCCAGCTCTTCGAATTCGTTCACCGCGTTGATGTCGTTCCCCATGGAAATATTGGTGACGCGCTCCAGGATGAATTCAACCACAACCGGCACCTTGAATTCGCGAATCCAGGCACGAGCCTGCGCGATGGCGGGTTGGATGTCTTCCACCTTCTTGACCCGGATGGCCTTGCAACCCAGCCCTTCGGCAACCTTGACGTGGTCTACGCCGTAGCCGTCGGTTTCTGGCGAATTGATGTTGTCGAAGGACAGCTGCACGCAGTAGTCCATGTCGAAGCCGCGTTGCGACTGACGGATCAGGCCCAGGTAGGCATTGTTCACCACCACATGAATATAAGGCAGATTGAACTGTGCTCCCACCGCCAGCTCTTCGAGCATGAACTGAAAGTCGTAGTCACCGGACAGTGCAACGATTTCGTCGCCTGTTTCAGCGGCCACCACGCCCAGCGTCGCGGGGACCGTCCAGCCCAGAGGGCCTGCCTGCCCGGCGTTGATCCAGTGGCGGGGGCCGTAGACGTGCAGCATCTGCGCTGCGGCAATCTGCGACAGGCCGATGGTGGTCACGTAGCGCACACCTTTGCCGAAGGCCTTGTTCATTTCTTCGTACACGCGTTGCGGCTTGAGCGGCGACTGATCGAAGTGCGTCTTGCGCTGCATGGATTTTTCGCCCTTGCGCGCCCGGCACTCCTGCGCCCAGTGGCTGCGGTCACGCAGCTTTCCAGCCGCCTTCAGGCGCTTGGCCTCGTCGATCATCAGGCGCAGAGCCGTAGCGGCATCCGAGGCTAGGCTGAAATCGGGCCCGAACACCTTGCCAATCTGCGTGGGGTCTACGTTGACGTGTACGAACGTGCGCCCTTCGGTGTACACCTTGGTGGAACCCGTGTGGCGATTGGCCCAACGGTTGCCGATGCCCATCACGAAGTCGGATGCCAGAAAGCTTGCGTTGGCGTAGCGGTGGGCCGTCTGCAGCCCGACCATGCCGGCCATGAGGGGGTGATCGTCGGGGATCACGCCCCATCCCATGAGGGTGGGCACGACCGGCACGCCCGTGAGTTCCGCGAATTCTTGCAGCAGTGCTTCGGCACCCGAGCTGAAGATGCCGCCGCCCGCCACCAGCAGTGGCCGTTCGGACGCGTTCAGCATGGCGACCGCCTTGGCGGCCTGCGCCGGCGTGGCCGTGGGTTTGAAGACGGCCAGCGGCTCGTAGGTTTCAATGTCGAACTCGATCTCGGCCATCTGCACGTCGAAGGGCAGGTCGATCAGCACTGGGCCGGGGCGGCCCGAACGCATGATATGAAAAGCCTGCTGCAGCGTGTGTGGAACCATTTCGGGCTCGCGCACAGTCACGGCCCATTTGGTCACTGGCTTGGCGATGGTTTCCACGTCCACGGCCTGGAAGGCCTCTTTGTGTAGCAGGGCGCGTGGAACCTGGCCCGTGATGCACAGAATGGGGATGGAATCGCCCGAGGCGGAGTACAGCCCCGTGATCATGTCGGTGCCGGCAGGGCCCGAGGTGCCCAGGCAGACGCCGATGTTGCCCACCTTGGCCCGAGTGTAGCCTTCGGCCATGTGCGAGGCGCCTTCCACGTGCCGGGCCAGAATGGGGTGAAAGTGCCCGTTTTTGCGCAGCGCCGAGTACAGTGGGTTGATGGCAGCACCCGGAACACCGAACAGCGTGGTGATGCCTTCTTTTTGCAGGACGGCCGCGGCGGCGTCCACTGCTCTCATTTTTGCCATGATGTCTCCAGAGAGGACGGATGGCGCTGATGAGTGACGCCAGCCAGGTGGGTTTGTGAAGAGGCTGGAATCAGGATAGGGAAATCATGGGCCTTCGAGAATCCTTGTGTTTCTCGTTTCTGTAGATACTTTAAGTATGCCGTTGCGTCGTTCTTCTGGTGTTGAAGGGGGTGTATTGCTCTTGCGTTATAGCCATCATTTTTCCGGAATGACGTGTGTGGCCGGGATGTCGCAGGCTTGGCCCTATAATTTCCGAAACAGGAGCGGCCGTGAGTCGATACGTCGAAATACACAGTTTTGTATTGATTGCCGAAAAGGGCAGCTTTGCGTCTGCAGCGCTGGCCGAGGGTGTCACGCCGGTGGTGATGGGGCGGCGCCTGACGGCGCTCGAGAAGCGGCTGGGCGTGCAGCTCATGCACCGCTCCACTCGGGGCCTGGTGCTGACCGATCTGGGGGAACGCTACCTGGAGCAATGCCAGCAACTGATCCAGGATTTTGAAGATGCCGACGCGAGCATCATGGCGCGACGCCAGTCGCTTGCGGGGCACTTGGTCGTGTCCGCACCCGCTTCATTCGGCCGCCTGCATGTGGCACCTCATGCCCTGTCGTTCCGTGCCCGCTACCCCGATCTGGCGCTGTCGTTCAACTTCACCGACAGCGTGGTGGATTTGGTGCGCGAAGGCTACGACATGGCCATTCGCATTGGCGAGGTCACGGACCCCAACTACGTGGCGGTCAGGCTCTTTCCCAATCAGCGTGTGGTGTGTGGCACGCCCGAATACTTTCATCGCAATGGCGTGCCACGCGTGCCTGAAGACCTGGTACGACATAATTGCCTGGCCTTCAACCTGCAGGGGGGCCAGCATCGTGGCTGGACTTTCGTGCGCGACGGACGGCCATTTGCCGTACGGGTGAAAGGAGATCTGGCCTGCAATGACGGCGAGCTTCTGTACCACTGGGTGTGTGCCGGCCTGGGCGTAGGCTGGCGGTCCACCTGGGAGATCCAGCGCGAGCTCAAGCGGGGCGAGCTGATCACCGTGCTCGATGACTTCGCGCTGCCCGCCTATGACATTCAGGCGGTGTATCCGCAGCAGCGCTACCTGCCGGCCAAGGTGCGCTATTTCATTGACGCGCTCCGAAACCATTATCATGAGCCAGGATACTGGGAAGGACAGGGAACATCTTGACGAAACAACGTACCGCTCCGAAGGCTCGGGCAGCCCATGCCATGCCGCCAGTACCGGACGAACCGGTGCGGGCCGAGGCGGGGGCCTCCACCCGCCGCAACGAACGGCTGGCTCTGCTGGCGCTGGTCGGCATGGCCGTCGTCTGGGGCTACAACTGGGTTGTCATGAAGCAGGTCATGGCGTACGTGGGCCCGTTGGACTTCTCTGCCTTGCGCAATTTGGGTGGGGCTGTGTTTCTTTTTGCGTTGCTGGTTGTTACGCGCAGCCGGCTGCGCATTCGCGCCTGGCCGCGGGTGCTGCTGCTGGGTTTGCTGCAGACAGCTGCCTTCTCGGGCCTGATTCAGCTGGCATTGTTGCAGGGAGGGGCTGGCAAGACCTCCATCCTGGTGTACACCATGCCGTTCTGGGTGATCCCCATGGCGTGGTTTGCGTTCGGTGAGCGCATTCGCGGCGCGCAGTGGTTTGCACTGGCGCTGGCGGCGGGTGGGCTGCTCCTGATTCTTGAGCCCTGGCATGTGCAGGGTAGCGTGCTCAGTGAGGCGCTGGCCGTGGGCGCGGGCCTGAGCTGGGCGCTGGCCATGATTGTGACCAAGTGGATTCGACGCGATTACCCCATGGACGCCTTGCCGTTGACCGCGTGGCAGATGCTTTTTGGCGCTCTGGCGCTGTGTCTGGTGTCCTGGTTCGTGCCCGAGCGGTCCATAGACCCGGCGCCCTATTTCTATGGCGCACTCATCTATAACGCAGTGCTGTCCACCGCAATCGCCTGGTTCTTGTGGATCTTTGCGCTGCAGTATCTGTCTGCCGGGATGGCTGGTATGTCTGCCCTGGGGGTTCCGGTGGTGGGCGTGTTTTCGAGCTGGCTGCAGCTAGGAGAGCGCCCGGGCAGCATAGAGCTTGCCGGCATGGTCCTGATCGCCGTGGCGCTGGTGGCGCTCAGCCTGCATTCGATGCGCCACGCCTCGTGAATTACACCGCGCTGCGGTGCCGTGCGATGCAGGTGTCCAGGATTTCATCGGTATCGCGCTTCCACCAGTTCTCGGACGAGAAGATCTCAGCCTCGCTGTAGCCGGCGAAGCCTTGTGCCTCGACCCAGCTGCGGATACGGGGGATGTCGATGACGCCGTCGCCCATCATGCCACGGTCATTGAGCAGGTCGCGGGTGGGGGTGAGCCAGTCGCAGACATGGAAGGCCAGGAGGCGCTCACGGCCTGCGCGGCGAATCTGCGCTTCGAGCTTGGGGTCCCACCACACGTGGTAGACGTCGCAGGCGACACCCAGCGCCCCTGTCCGTTCAGGGTCCAACGCGTCGCAGAGATCCAGTGCGTGTTCCATGGTGTTCACGCAGGCCCGATCTGCTGCATACATGGGATGCAGGGGTTCTATGGCCAGGGGCATGTTGGCGCTGCGAGCGTAGTCCAGCATGCGGCCCAGCCCGTCGGTGACCTGCTGGCGGGATAGGCCGATATCTTTATGTGCCGCTTTCCCGGCCAGCGCGCCTGGCAGACCGCCTACGACCAGCACGACGCAGGGGGCGCCCAGTTCGTGCGCTTCGTCCACGGCTCGCCGGTTGTCGTCGTCGGCTGCGCGCAGGCCTGCCGTGTCCGTTGCGGTGAACATGCCGCCTCGACAATAGCCTGACAGTTCCAGGCCAAGTGCACGGATCTGCCGTGCCGCCGGAGTCACGCCCATGGCCGCCACCTGGTCGCGCCATGGGGAGATGGCGCGGATCTCGTGTGCGGCGCAGGCCTCCAGGATGGCGTTCAGCGGCAGGGCCTGGCTGCGGCTGAAGCGCACCGTCGCGGTGTTGATGGATAGCCAGCGGTGGTCAGTGCTGAAATCGCGCAATTCGTGTCTCCTTGTGCGGTGCGGCGTGCCCGCATCTGTCATTCGATGCCGTGCAGGGCCAGAAGCGTCTGCATGCGGTGTGCCGCCTGGTCCGGGTTCTGCAGCAGGTTCGCTGCGTCAGCCAGCCTGAACAACTCTGACAGGTGGATCAGGCTGCGGGTGCTTTGTTGGCCACCCACCATGGTGAAGTGGGACTGGTGGCCGTTGAGCCAGGCCATGAAGACGACGCCAGTCTTGTAGAACCGGGTGGGTGCCTGGAAGATGTGACGCGAAAGCGGTACGGTGGGTTGCAGGATGGCGTGGAAGCGTTCCAGGTTGCCCTCTGCGAGTTCAGCCAGGGCTGCGCTTGCCGCCGGTGCGATAGCGTCGAAAATGCCCAGGAGCGCGTCGCTGTGCTGATGCGCCGGGCTCTGGCCCACGCCATCACCGGCAATCAGCTCGGCATAGTTGAAGTCGTCGCCCGTATACATGCGCACGCCTGCGGGCAGGCGCCGCCGCATCGCGATTTCCTTGTCTTTGTCGAGCAGTGAAATCTTGATGCCGTTCACCTTGTCGGCATGAGCCACGATGACGGCCAGTGCCGTGTCCATGGCTTCGTCCGCGTCGCGTGAGCCCCAGTAGCCTGCCAGTGCCGGGTCGAACATGTCCCCCAGCCAGTGCAGGATGACGGGCTGTCGGGCCTGAGACAGGATGCGTCCGTAGACCTGCTGATAATCCTCCGGGCTCTTGGCGACGCGCGCCAGGGCACGGCTGGCCATGACGATGAGGCGTCCGCCCAGCGATTCGATGGCCGCCATCTGCTCCTCGTATGCGGAGATGACATCGTCCAGTGTGCGGGCTGCTTCGGGAGCCAACTGGTCTGTGCCGCAGCCGCAAGCCACCAGGGCGCCCGGGACGTCCTTGGCGGCTGCAAGCGAGCGGCGGATGAGCTCCAGCGAGGTGGGCCAGTCCAGGCCCATGCCGCGCTGGGCCGTGTCCATGGCTTCGGCCACACCCAGTCCCAGAGACCAGAGATGGCGCCGGTACTCCAGGGTGGCATCCCAGTCGATCGCCGACTGCAGCCAGGGATCGACGGCGGCACGCGGGTCGGCCACGACATGCGCGGCGGAATAGGCGATGCGGTTGAAGGGCTTACCGTGTGATGGGGCGGCGATCGGGGCGTTTCCGCTGAGCGTGTAGGGCGCCAGCGTACCGTCGGCTTGCGGGAGATTCAAGGTTCTGTTCATGGTGTTCGTCTTAGAGGGTCAGCGTGGGGACGTCGATCCAGCGACGTTCGTGCCAGGACTGGAGCGCAAGCTCGACCAGCTGCACGCCCTTGGCTCCTTCGAGCAAGGTCCAGCGATAGGGGGTGCCCTCGACGACGTAGCGGATGAAGTGCTCCCATTGGATCTTGAAGCCGTTGTCGTAGGTTTCGGTGTCGGGGACCTCTTGCCATTGGTCGAAGAAGTTCATGCCCTGCTTCACGTCCGGGTTCCAGATGGGACGTGGGGTGGCCATGCGGCTCTGGATGCGGCAATCCTGCAGTCCGGCCACGGCCGAGCCGTGCGTGCCGTCCACGTGGAAGGTCACGAGGTCGTCGCGCCGTACGCGTGTGGCCCAGGACATGTTCATCTGGGCAATGACGGGTTCTCCGCCGTGTCCCACCAGTTCGGCGGTCGCGTAGGCGGCATCGTCTGCCGTCACCTGGTAAGGCTTGCCGGCTTCGTCGCGGCGTTCAGGCACGTGGGTGGCGCCCAGGCAAGAAATTGATTTCACCTCGCCGAAGAGATTGTCCAGCACGTAGCGCCAGTGGCACATCATGTCCAGGATCATGCCGCCGCCGTCTTCGGCGCGATAGTTCCAGCTCGGGCGCTGGATGGGTTGCAGATCCCCTTCGAACACCCAGTAGCCGAACTCGAGCCGCACGCTGAGCATGCGCCCGAAGAATCCCGATCGGCGCAGCATGTCGAGTTTGCGCAAGCCCGGCAGAAAGAGCTTGTCCTGGACCACGCCGTGCTTCAGCCCCGAGGCTTGTGCCTTGCGTGCGATCTTCATCGCTTCGTCCAGCGAGGTGGAAATCGGCTTCTCGCAGTACACATGCTTGCCGGCGTCGATGGCGCGAGACAGCAGGCCGGGCCGCATCTGTGTGCTCCCGGCGTCGAAGAAGACGGTGTCCTCCTTGTTCGCGAGCGCAGCTTCCAGATCGGTCGTCCAGCGCGCAATTCCGTACTTGCGCGCGAGCGCTTCAAGTTTCTCGGCGTTGCGGCCCACCAGGATCGGTTCCGGCATGACACGGTTACCGTCAGAGAGCAGAACGCCGCCTTGTTCGCGGATGGCGACGATGGAGCGAATCAGGTGCTGGTTCATGCCCATGCGGCCGGTGACGCCGTGCATGATGATTCCCAGGGTTTGTGTGGTCATGGTGAAGGTTCCTTCAGTGTGGCAGGGGAGGTCGGGCGTGAGCTCAGTCACGCATCACGTAGCCGAGAATCAGGTCGCACATGTGGGCCAGACGCTCTTGCTTGGCCTTGGGCGACAGCAGGTGGCGACCAAAGATGGCGGACAGGGTGTCGTTGTTGGAGCGGTAAAAGAAGGTCAGGGCGGCGATCGAAATGTAGAGCTGGGTAGGGTCTATGCCGCCGCGGAAGAGCCCCTCGCTGCGGCCCTGCTCCAGGATGCGGCCCAGGGTGTCGATGACAGGCGAATTCAGTTCGCGTGCGCGAGACTGGCGCAGATGGCGCGCCTTGTGCAGGTTGGCACTGGTCAGCAGCGACTGAAACTCAGGGTGCTTCATGCAGTAGTTCCAGGTGAACTCGACGAGCTTGCGCACGGCCTCCGGTGGTGGCAGATTGAGCAGATTCAGTTTTTGCTCGGCGTTGCGGATGTGCTGGTAGGCTTTCTCGAGTACTGCCTGGAATAGCTGATCCTTGTCGCGGAAGTAGTAGTAGATCAGGCGTTTGTTCACCGCGGCGCGGGTCGCAATGCCTTCCATGCGGGCGCCATCCAGTCCCATTTCTGCGAACTCGTCGCGCGCGGCCACCAGGATGGCTGCCTGCGACCGGCCGGCGTCGCGTTGGCGCTCGGGGGCAGGGGTCACTTTCACAGCTGCAGCGGTGGAAACGGTCATGCGTCGATCCCCTTGCCCATTGGCGCCATCGCCGAAAAATCGGGTTGTGCCCCACTGGCGTAGCCTACACAGGCCAGGGAATCCAGGTGGATGCGACCGCCCTGGATGGCAAGATGCACTGCTTCGTGGCTGTACTCATACAGATCGGAATGGGCCTGCAGAAACGCTTGCTGTTCGGCGGGGGGTTGGGCCGCCATGCCGTCGACGTAATGATGACCATTGCGCTCGACGTGGGTAATGCCCAGCAGGTTGACCAGGGCGAGATCTTGCTGCACGGCGAGCCCTGCCTGTGTCGTCAGGTCTTCGGCCGACATGAAATAGTGCGTGTCGTGCTGTGTGCGATTCCAGGCAGTGCAGCGGCCGAGATTGAGCAGCGAACGATAAATCCCCTTGCAGGTCTTGGACGATACGCCAGCGTATCCCCGGGCCCGTGCCTGCACGAAAGCATCCAGGGGGCCGTCTGACTCATCGATGATGACAGGCCTTTCAAGGGGTGTCTGGTGCAGGTCCGAGTCGAGTGCGTGCAGGCGAGAAATGGGTTGCTCGATGAATGCCACGGATGACCAGAGGCGCGCCAGCTTGGGGGTTGCACGGATCGCAGCCAGAAGTTCGGCGACTTCGGCCGCGCTGGCGTATTGTTCGTTGCCATCGAGTGAGACGAAGTAGGGCGCCTGGCGTCGGTCCAGGACGGCAGCAATGGCGGTGAGCCGTGTGACGTCTGCCTGCAGCTTGCCGCTCACCTTGAGCTTGAACCAGCGGTGGCCGTAGGTGGCGACGACTTCTTCCAGTGTTTCGGGCAAGCCGTCGTCCACGCGGTGCGTGATGTCTTGAGCCGTGATGGCGTCCAACAGGCCAACTGTGTGGCGTGCCTCGATGGAGGCCGCGGGGTGCAAGCTGCGCAGCAGCTGCGGAAGCTCCAGGCCCGCAAACTGGGGGTGAGATTCATCGATTCCTGCTTGATTGGCCTGAATCGCAGTGTAGAAAGAGACGCCCTGCAGCCGGCACAGGGCATCCAGGATGGCGCGGTCCAGGAGCGCCGGGCCGTAGTTCGCCAGCAGCGGGTTGAGCCCGAGTCGACCACAGGCCTTCTCGTGCGGGTCGTGGTGGCGGACGAAATGCCCGAAGGCTGTGGTGGGAGTGCGGTCGGACAGATAGGCTTCTTTGGCCCTGTGTACTACGGTGCGTAGTTGTTGGAAATTCTGTTCGTTGGTGAGATCCAGGTTTTTGTCGAACCACTTGGGCGCCATGAGTTCGGCCGCCGCCCCCCACGCAGAGCGGCCCGCGGGGCCGGTCACCCGGACACGGGCGAAGGCCTGGGGGCACTCGGTGAGCGTCACCACGCCAAAGCGGAAGGGAAGGCGCAGGTGGACGGGCCGTTCGTAGAGTTCGATGGCCTCGATGCTCAGGCGCGGCGCTTCAGCCGTCATCTTCTATCTCCTCGAGAACGCCACGCAGGTAACCGATGGCGCGTGCAGCGCAACCCGGCCCGTCAGGGACGTAGTCAAACGGCTCGACGGCGATGATTCCGTGGTAGTGGCCTTCGCGCCTCAGGGCGGCCAGCGACCGCAGGATGGGCGCAAAGCGCATCGTGCCCTGGCCAGGCCCGCGACGGTTGGGATCATTGACTTGCACGTGTGCGATGTGGCCGGTTGGGACCCAGCGCTGGACGAGCGCGGGGAGCGTTTCGTTTTCGACTTGGCCGGCGGCGCTGCAGTCGATCATGGTCTTCAGGGCGGGTGAGGCGACTTCAGAGATCATCTGGACAGCCTGCTGCACCGTATTGACGATGTCCGTCTCGCGGGTGGACAACGGCTCCAGGCAGTAGGTAACGTGGCAGGCTTGTGCATGCCGGGCCGCCTGGCTCAGGCAGTCGCGGACACGCGCCCAGGCCTCTGGGGCGCTGGACCCTGGGGGTGTGGCTCGTTGCTGCGGCGAGCCGTGGACCAGGTAGGTACCGCCCAGCAGCGTACAGAGTTCGACCATGCGTTCCATGGCCCGGGCCGTGCGCGCGCGAAGTGTGGCGTCAGCGCTGGAAATCGAGAGGCCCCGGGGTGCCACCAGCAGCCAGTGCAGGCCCGAGATGGCGATCCCGTGGTCTTGTGCGATGCAGGCGTATTGCCGTGCCTCGGTATCGCTGATCTGCAAGGGGTCCTCTGCGAGCGTGAAGGGCGCCACCTCGAGGGCATCGTAGCCCATTGCTGCGGCGAGCCGGCATTGCTCGAGGAAGGTCAGTGGCTGCAAGACCTCGTTGCAGAGTGCGATGCGCATCGCTTGCGGATTTACGGCATCAGCCATGGGACTTCCCGAGGGCGCCCCGTATGCCACGGGTCACGAATCCCCAGCCGCGGTTCAGCGCCGCACGGAAGGGCGGCACGTACAGCAGGAACATGAAGATGGTGATGGTGGCGAGCACCATGGAGATCGGCCGAGTGAAGAAGGGGACCAGACTGCCGTCCGAGAGCACCAGGCCGCGGCGCAGGCTCCTGTCCAGCAGGGGGCCGAGCACGAGACCGAGTACCAGGGGTGCCATTTCATAGCCTCGTCGCCGCAGAAAGTAGGCGCCGATGCCGATGGCCACCATGACATACACGTCGAACACTCGTGACGCGACGGCAAATGAGCCGACGACGCAGAGCATGAAGACGATGGGCATCAGGATGTCGCGCGGCACCTTCAGCACTTGCAGCATGGGTCGCACGCCGAAGAGGCCGAAAAGCAGGATGGCGAACGAGGCCAGGGTAGTCATGGCGACTACGTGAAGGATGAAGTCCGGGTGCTCGACCATGAGCATGGGGCCGGGTTGCACGCCGTGGATGATCATGGCGGCCATGAGGACGGCCGAAGGAGCCGATCCGGGGACGCCCAGGGAAAGGACCGGGATCAGGTGGCCTGGCACGGAAGACATGTCGCCGGTTTCGGCCGCCATCAGCCCATCGATGGAACCCTTCCCGAATTTTTCCTTTTCTTTGCTCACGGCCTTGGCGGCGGCGTAAGACACCCAGGACCCAGCGTCTTCACCCACCCCGGGCAGCAGACCTGTGAACACGCCAATGATCCCCGACCGCATGACGGTCCAGCGGTACTGGAACAGGTCACGCCAGCGCGGCAGGACAGAGTCGGTCAGGTCTCGGACCTTGCGCTCTATGGGGTTGGAGGAGGCCATCAGCACCTCGGCCAAGCCGAACGCGCCGACCAGAGCGGGGATCAGGGCGATGCCTCCGGCAAGGTCTTCCCAGCCGAAGGTGAAGCGATCGTAGGCGTACAGGCTCTCTTCGCCGACCTGAGCCAGGAACAGGCCCACCAGACCCATCAGCCAGCCTTTCAGGGGATCGCCACCTACGATGCTGCCTGACAGCGTGACGCCGAACAGGGCCAGCCAGAAGAATTCGAAGGCACCGAATTTCAGGGCAATGTTGGAGAGTGCTGGTGCCAGTGTGGCCAGGAAAATGACGCCGAACAGTGTACTGGTGACGGCCCCTGAGGTGGCAATGCCGATGGCCCGCCCCGCCTCGCCGCGCTGCGCCAGCGCGAAGCCATCTGCACACGATGCCGCATTGGCGGCCGTGCCCGGAATATTCAGGAGAATGGCAGTACGTGAACCCCCATACAGCGCGCCGACGTACGAGCAGATCAGGATGAGGATGGCCTCGTTGCCCTTCAGGTTGATGGTGACTGTCGTGAGTAGCGCGATGGCCAGGGTGGCTGAAAGCCCTGGCAGGATACCCATGACCAGCCCGACGAAGGCGCCGCCCAACGCATACAGCAGCGTCATGGGCTCCATGAAACTGAGGTAGGCCGAGCCCAGATCCTGTAAACCTTGCAGCATGGTGATTCTCGCAAAATGGGACGGCGACCGCTACGGCAGGCGCACCAGGAAGATCTTTTCGAATATCAGCCAGATGGCCGATGAGGCTCCGATGCCGATCACCACGGTTTTGAAGAGCGACCGGAAGGTGAGTTTGCGCTTGGCCGGATTGGTGCTGATGCGGTCGAATGCAAAGATTGAAGCCGTGACGTAGATGAATGAAGCGAGCCAGAACGGCAGCCCATGGCCGATGAGGACCAGGCTGTAACCACAGCACAGGATGACGGCCAGGAGCACGCGTTTGCTTCGCAAGCGGTCTTTATCTGACCGGATGTGAGGGCTCTCGGGTTGGTGCCGGTGGCGTTCCCAGCTGCGCAGCCCGAGGATGGCGCCGACGATCATCATCCCGATGCCCAGGAGGCCAGGCACCAGCCCCGGTACGGTGTAGGGGTTGATGTGCTGATCGGTCAGCCGGCTCATCTTCAGCGAGGCGATCAGGATCGCTGCACCGAGGATGAGCCAGCCGATGGAGTCGTGCAGGTCCGAAAGCGGAGAAGCGGGGGATTCGGGCTCTTCGGCTTCGGTGAACTGCTCGGCCAATTCAGGCCCTTGGTTTGGCTCCAGACGGCTCATGGCAGACCTCAGGGTTTGGGAATTCCGACTGTGTCGGGTGAGACTTTGCCCTTGCCGCTTTCATAGATGTTCCAGGCATTGAGCTGTACTGCCGGGAACACGGCTTTCTGGGCAGCTTCGCCGTAGAGCGGATCATAGACGGCGCCTCGGGTGGCGGCGTATTTCTTCAGGGCGGCATCCTGGGGCATTTTTTCGGCCCAGATCTTTTGCAGCGTCTGGATGACGTTGTCGGGCACGCCCTTCGGGATGAAGATGCCGAAGTAGTTCAGAGGCGCCTTCAAGTTGGGCACGTCGTTGGATAGCGGCGGAATCGTGCCATAGCCTTCCAGATCCAGCGGTTTGTTGCCCACGACGGCGAGTGGCCGCAGGCGCTTGCCGCGAATCATGTCGGCCTGCTCGACGGCCAGTTGCGACGTCAGGTCGGTTTCGCCAGCGACGGTGGAAAGGACGGCCGGGTTGCCTCCGTCATAAGTGACTTCTTTGTATTTGACGCCGGTGGCTTGTACGACACGGTCCATGGCCGAGTGT
Organism: Castellaniella sp.; assembly: GCF_036379515.1. Lineage (GTDB taxonomy): Bacteria > Pseudomonadota > Gammaproteobacteria > Burkholderiales > Burkholderiaceae_B > Castellaniella. Next base: position 2,584 of record NZ_DASVGN010000035.1, on the reverse strand, counting down.
CCTGCCGAGGTGACGCCCGCAGTGGCAACGCTGATTTCCCCCGGTTTTGCTTTCATGGCTGCGATCAGCTCACCGGCCGTTTTCCAGGGGCGCTGTGGGTTGACGCCCAGCACGGAGACGTTGGCGACGGTCAGGAACAGGTGCCAGTCCTTGATGCTGGCGTCCAATGACCCCAGCGTCTGGTAGGCGCCCAGGTCCTGTGCGGCTCCGGCAGTCCAGGTATAGCCATCTTTGGCAGCAACCAGGGCATTGCGGGTACCGATGGCGCCTGAAGCGCCTGGCTGATTCACGATTACGATGGTCTGGCCCAGCATCTTTTCCAGCTCGGCAGCCGCGATGCGCGTGACCTGATCGGTGGAGCCGCCTGCAGCCCAGGGCACGATCAGGTTGATGGGGTGGGTGGGCTTCCAGTCTTCAGCAGATGCAGGCAATGCAATGGCGACGATGGCAGCGGCGGCAGCGGCCTGAAGAAAAACACGTTTTTTCATGGAGAGTCTCCTCGTGGATCGTTCAGTGAATCCGCTCGGTGCCAGTTCTGTGCCAGTCATCCGGTGCGGTTTTGGGTGGCAGGGGTGTCAGCCATCCGGCAGATAGTCATGTTGCATGCGCGTTCGAGCCCTTGAATGCACATGAATATGTGTTCACCAGTTGGTTCATTGGCAGCAGGCGATCTGGGCAATTCATCTTCCAGATACGCCTGGTTACCCGAACATTTTGGGAATACCAGGCTCAATACGATCAGCAAGACCTCGCTATTTTCACCGAATGGTGAATTAATACAATCAGGGAGATCCCTGAACAGGTCGCCTCGTTCGGCTGGATTCAGAGAGAACGTATATAACGAAACGGGCCCCGCAGGGCCCGTGGCGATTGGTTCGGCGTGGGGATGGTCGCGTGAGCGATGACTCTCTTTGCCGAAGCCGTCAGCCCATGACCGGGACGGCTGGAATCACGCTGGCTGCTTCCATCTGCACGACATCGCAGTTGTCCCCGGGCCCCGCGCGGTCAATGATGAGGAAGTCCGAAACCGTGTTCAATGCCAGCAGCGGATGGTGCCACACACCCGCGGCGTAATTCACGCCCTGGTTCGCGGAGCACAGGAACACGCGCAGATCGTCTGCGGTGGGTGTGGTGGCGGGATCTGCAACCACGACCAGATAGGGTTGCCCGGACAGAGGAATGAAGGCCTGGCTGGCCTTGGGGTGACGTTCCATCAGGGTGATGGCAAAGGGCAGCTTGCGCGGCTGGCCACGGAAGATCGACATGATGGCGTGGCCGTCGGCACCGGGGTCGATGTGCGCGAGATCGTGGTAGCGCTCGGTGTTGCCGTCGTTGATGGGAAAGTGCTGAACCGCGTCGCTGGCTTCGATGACGTCGCCAAAGGGCGCGAAGGCTTCGCGTGTCAGCGTTTCTATCGTGAGGCGAATAGGGGTTTGAGTGGCCATTGGGGCTCCATGCGAACCGGTCCGCGAGCGGACCGGGATGAGTCAGGGGTTGGGCGGCCCAATCTGGGGTCGGCTAGTCTGGAAATTGTGCGTCCAGACGAAAACGCGTGATCTGCCCGATCTGGTCCAGACAGGTGGCCAGCTCGGCTTGTTCGTCATTATGCAGGCGTTCCTCGATTGCTTCCATGATCTGGTAGCGGCTGCGCCCTTTGACGGCGATGACGAACGGGAAGCCGAAGCGCGCGCGGTAGGCCGCGTTGAGGTTGCGCAGGCGTTGCAGTTCTTCGGGGCTGCACTCGTTCAAGCCGGCGCCGCGTTGTTCGCGCGTCGAGGCTTGCGTGAGCGTGCCCGCAGCGGCTTCGCGGCCGGCGAGCTCAGGGTGGGCCGTGATCAAGGCGAGCTGCTCTGCATGGCTGGCTTGTTGCACGACGTTCACCATGGCGTTGTGCAGGGCCTGCACAGACGTAAAGGGACGGGCAGCCCAGGCGCGCTCGGGAATCCACGGCGAGTGTTCGAAGATGGTCGCCAGCGCTTGTGCGAATTCGGCCTGGGGCAGTTCAGAAAGTTCGGTCAGGGTCATGACGGAGGCTGTGGTTGTGTTCATGGCGTCGACGGGCACTGGGCTCGAAGTCCCTCAAGTCTACGAGGGTTCGGAATGCAAAAGAAGGCTGTGCGCCTGAATAATCGGTATTCGCAGTTTCGATATATGCTGATGCCTCATTGGGGCGAATGGGAGTCGGACGCATGTCGACGCGGCGCGGAAATGAAACGCTGGATACGTATTTGCTGAAGGTCTTCTGCATTTTGATGGCCGAGCGCAGCGTGTCGCGTACTGCCTTGAAGCTCAATCAATCGCAGCCGGCCATCAGCGTGGCGCTGAAGAATCTGCGCGCGATCTTCGGCGACCCGCTGCTGGTGCGCGAAAAAGGGGGCATGGTGCCCACGGGGCGTGCGCTCGACATCCTGGAGCACGCGCGTTCCGCACTGGGCGCCATTGATGCGATGCTCGAATCCGAAGAGGTTTTCGATCCATCACGCAGTCAACAGGTGTTTCGCATTGGCTCGCCAGATTACCTGGCGCCTGCGTTTGCGGCTTCAGTCGTGGCACAGTTTCGGCGTGAGGCGCCTCACGCCCGGCT
>NZ_DASVGN010000034.1:0-57769 GCF_036379515.1 Castellaniella sp. | reverse complement strand
TAGGCCGAGCTTCTTGGCGAGCTTGTTCATCCCGCCCATCAACTCACAGGCTTCACGAACAGGTAAAAAATCTGGCATACGCACTCATAACCACGTTAATCATGTGGATTTTATAAGATAAATTACTCATATAGGCATCATCGGATATGAAACCTTTGTGTCGGCTTCCGGCCTCTGAGCCTGGCTTTAGGCCACAAAATTGCAACCAAAAATCAGGCTACAACGCACAATACTGAAACAAAGCTGAATCATTATGCAGGGACTATCCCCTAGTGCAGTGTCAGACTGTCCACCCCGGGCCTCGCGTTCCACGCAGTCACAAGCAAAAACAAATTTTCAGGCTACAGCGGGCATCCTCCAGAAGGAATCAGCTAATCTTAATGATTCCCCAGTAAAGCTTGAAATTGCTTGTAAAAACAACCAACTAATTTCCTATTGACAATGAATATCATGTTGGTAATATGAGCTGGTCTGCTCACACCGGACCCGCTCTTTAACAAAAAACAAGCGATGAATACTGTGCCCTGCCCGATTACGCGGCATGCGATTGCGCAGCAACCTGTAACGCATCGGGGTTGGAGCAAAACCGGTGAAATCCGCTTCATGCCGTCGGCCCCTCGCGTGGGGTATCCAACGACAGCGTGCAGCGGGGACTCCCCCCTTCGCAGGAAGCGCCTGGTTCGCCGCAATGGCGTCCAACATCGAGGATGGCGACGTAATCCAAGAACAGAATCCCTGACCTGCTGGCATGCCAGCAGGTCACTTCCGTATTCGGGCACATCATGTTGAATATGCCCGCAGAAAGAGGTAATCGCATGAACGAACCAAGCCGGTCGGAAACCGACCTTTTCCCCCACCCTGCCCCCGCCGCCAACATCGTCGCCATCACCCGCAAGGAACTTCTCAGCAAGGTTCCGCTGTCTGATCGCACCATCTTCGATATGGAAAAGCGCGGCGAATTCCCGCAGCGCTTCTGCCTGTCCAACCGCGTCGTCGCCTGGGACCTGGCCGAGGTCAACGCCTGGCTGGAATCCCGCAAAAGCACGCGCAACCACCAGATGGACGCGGCCTTGTCGGCACCCCTGCATCGCACGGGCACCTAGTCCAGCCAGGCCGTGCAAGATCCGGCCGGTGCGCCTATGCACCCGCCGGATTCTGCGTCCAGCCATCGATCATATTGGCCCAGTCTTGCAGCATCTCGCGCCGTCCTTCGGCGTACTCAGCTTTGTTGTAGACGCTACGCACACCGCGCTGCTCGTGGGCCAGGCATTTTTCGATCCAGTCGGAGTTATACCCAGCCTCGTTCAGCAGTGTGCTGGCCGTGCGCCGGAAATCATGGGGCGAAAACTGCGGCAGATCCTGGCCGTCGGCCTGTGCCGATGTCCACACCAGTTTGGTCACCTGGTTCAAGGTGGCCTTGCTCATGCACACATCCGGGTCATAGCGGCCTGGCAGCACCCAGCGAGACCCGCCCGCGCAGACTTTCATGGCCATCAGGATGTCCAGCGTCTGGCTGCTCAGATAGACATTATGCGGGTTGCGCCGTTTCATGCGCTCCGCCGGGATGGTCCACAGGGCATCCGTAAAGTTGATTTCACCCCAGGTGGCCTCGATCAGTTCGGATTTGCGCACCATAGTCAGCAACAGCAGCTTGACCGCCAGACGGATCACCGGCGTGGTCGCCACCCGATTCAGATACTGGTACAGCAGCCGGATTTCATCCGGCCCCAGGGATCGCTCTCGCGCCTTGAACCGCGCGATCGATGACGGCGGCACACCATCGGCCGGGTTGCTGCCTTTATAGCCTCTGGCTGATGCCCAGCGAAACACCAGCATGACGATTTCCCGTGCCAGCACGGCCGTCGCGGGCGCGCCCCGCTGCAGGATCGCATCCGCGCGACTGCGTACATCTTCTTCGGTGATCTCGTGCAGCAGCCGATTGGCAAAGTATGGCTTCAGGTCGCGCTCGTACAGCGACTTTCGCATGTCGCGGGTGGATTCAGCCATGTCGTGCCCCCGCAGCCAGTCCTGCGCCCAGGCCCCAAACCGTTTTTCACCCCGCAGCTTGTCTTTGCTGCGGGCTTTTTCCTGGGCAGGCGATACGCCAGCCGCAATTTTCTGCTTAGCCTCGCGCAGCAGGTTCCGGGCCTCGGCCAGGGTGACACCACCCACGCCATAGCGGCCTAAGGTCAGCGTTTCGCTGGGTCATTACACGGCCGTTCAGCCGGTAGTTGTAGCGAAAGGAAATCGCACCGGTCACGCTCACCGCCACATACAGCCCGTCGCGATCCGCCACCTTGTACTGTTTATCACGCGGCATGAAATTGCGGAGCATGGTATCCGTGAGCATGTCTTTCCTTTTTTGAATCAATGGCTTGCTGTAGGTATAGCGATCTTTGGATGGTATTGAAGCGCAGCACCAATACCATCTTTTGACCGCGCCATTGATTCATAAAAAAATGATTTAAATCAGATAGATAATGGATTCCAATACCATCTGAACATCAATCATCAATAGATGGTACCGGGTGCCGCGCCACCATAACGCAGCGTCGATACCCTCAAAAATACCATCCGGAAAACATGCTTGGGCCTGCCAGCACTTGCCAGCCAAAACCAGAAAAAGAAATGGAGAGCCGCTAAAACAGGGGCTCTCCATCGTTCTGATGCCAGCTATCGCATCAGCCTGCTAGGCGGGAAATCATTCCCACTCAATCGTAGCAGGCGGTTTACTCGACACGTCATACGTCACGCGATTGATCCCCCTCACCTCATTGATGATCCGCGACGACACTTTCTTGAGCAGCGAATACGGCAGTTCAGCCCAATCGGCAGTCATGAAGTCAGTTGTTTGTACCGCTCGCAACGCCACGACATAATCGTAGGTGCGGCCGTCGCCCATGACCCCCACAGACTTCACCGGCAAAAACACAGCGAACGCCTGCGACGTCAGGTCATACCAGGATTTGCCGGACTCGGCATCTACGGTGTTGCGCAGCTCCTGAATGAAGATATCGTCAGCACGGCGCAGCAGGTCTGCGTATTCTTGCTTGACTTCGCCCAGGATGCGCACGCCCAGGCCGGGACCCGGAAATGGATGGCGAAACACCATGGCAGGTGGCAACCCCAGGGCCAGGCCCAGCTTGCGGACTTCGTCCTTGAAGAGCTCCCGCAGGGGCTCCAACAGCTTCAGATTCAGGGTGTCTGGCAACCCACCCACGTTGTGGTGCGATTTGATGGCCACCGCCTTGCCGGTCTTGGAGGCAGCAGACTCGATCACGTCCGGGTAGATGGTGCCTTGTGCCAGCCAACGGGCCGATTTGAGCTTTGCAGACTCGGCTTGAAAGACTTCGACGAACTCGCGTCCAATGATCTTGCGTTTGGACTCTGGGTCCGAGACGCCGGCGAGTTTTCCCATGAACTGGGCACTGGCATCCACATGGATGACGCGAATGCCCAGGTTGGATGACATGGTCTCCATGACTTGCCGTGCTTCGTTCAAGCGCAGCAGCCCATGGTCGACAAATACGCAGGTGAGCCGGTCGCCGATGGCCTTATGGATAAGTGCCGCCGCTACGGATGAATCCACCCCACCTGACAAGCCCAGGATGACTTCATCTGAACCCACTTGCGCACGAATGCGGGCTACAGCTTCGCTGACGTAGTCGGGCATGTTCCAGTCGCGCTCGCAGCCACAGATGTCGGTCACGAAGCGCTGCAAAATGGCTTCACCCTGCACGGTATGAGTGACTTCCGGGTGGAATTGCAAGGCATAGAAGCCCCGCGCTTCATCGGCCATGCCGGCGAATTCGCAGGTAGGGGTCGACGCCATGCGCTTGAAGCCCGGCGGCAACGCCGTGACACGGTCTCCATGGCTCATCCAGACTTTGAGCATGCCGTATCCTTCAGACGTCTCAAAATCTTGAAGTCCGGCCAGCAAGCGCGTATGGCCGTGGGCGCGCACTTCGGCATACCCGAATTCGCGATGGTCTGAAAACTCGACTTTTCCACCCAGTTGCAAGGCCATGGATTGCATGCCATAACAGATGCCCAGCACGGGGACACCGGCCGTAAAGACGGCAGGCGGCACTTTGGGGGATTCGTCTGCATATGCAGAAGCATGGCTACCCGACAAAATGATGCCTTTCAAGCCCTGTTGTGCCTGGATGAAGGCATCATCCACGTCGCCGGGTTGAATCTCGCAGTACACCCCCGCGTCGCGCACGCGACGGGCAATGAGCTGAGTAACCTGGGAGCCGTAATCCAGGATGAGGATGCACTGATGCATGATGGGTCGAAGACTGGGGGAAATGGTCAAGGCGTAATGGTAACTCATGGGGCCGCCCAAAATGCGCACCTTCCTGCGTTGGCGGCCCGGCTGCAGCGCAGTAAAGTAGGGATCTCAAAAAAGCCGCCATTGCATGACTCTTACTCGTCCCCTGATCCCGCTCCCCCTTGCCGGCCTGCTGGCGCTGGCCGTCGCCATGGGCATCGGCCGTTTCGCGTTCACGCCCGTGCTGCCCATGATGCAGGCTGACCAAGGCCTCACGCTGGCGCAGGGGGGATGGCTCGCCAGCGCCAATTATCTTGGGTACCTGCTGGGAGCGCTCATCGTGACTCACCTGAGCTGGCCGCCGGCAGCGCTCCTGCGGCGAGGCCTCTGGCTGGTGGTGGTGGCGACAGTTGCCATGGGCCTGGACGACCATTGGCTGGGCTGGCTCGTCTGGAGGCTGCTGGCGGGAATCGCGAGCGCGCTGGTACTGATTGGCACAGCTGCATTGTGCATTGCTCGTCTCAATGCGCGAGGGCAGTCGGAAAAAAGCGGCATAGTGTTTGCGGGCGTGGGGTGCGGCATCGCATTCGCCGGAATCGCCTGCATGGGAATGGCGTTGATCGGCACTCCTTCCCCTCAGGCCTGGCTCTGGCTGGGGCTGGCGGCATTTCTGGGGCTGGTGGGCGCCACTACGCTCTGGAGCCCCTCCAAGGACGAGGTTGCCGCTGCGCCTGTGAACCCTCAATCACCGCCCTCGGATACTGGTTCACTGGACGAAGCTGCGACCGCTCCCCTGCACTGGGGGCTGATCTGGTGCTATGGCGTGTATGGATTCGGGTATATCTTGCCGGCGACTTTCTTGCCAGCCCAGGCGCGGCTGTTGGTGCCGGATCCACTGCTCTTCAGCCTGGCGTGGCCTGTCTTCGGCGTCACTGGTGCGCTCTCGACCCTGCTCGCCAGCCGGCTGGCGCGACACTACAGCCGTCCGCAGCTGTGGGCAGGCGCTCAGGTGATCATGGCGGTCGGGGTCTTCCTGCCCGTCGTCTGGCACTCTCTGGGGGCCATCCTGATCGCAGCGTGCTGCGTGGGTGGTACTTTCATGGTCATCACCATGGTGGGCCTGCAAGAGGCCCAGCATCGCGTGGGCATCGCCGGAGCCAAGCGGCAGATGGCCGCGATGACAGCCTCCTTCGCGCTTGGCCAGCTCATCGGCCCCTTGTTTTTCAGCTTGACACATATCTGGCTCGGCGCCCCATTGGGATTCGCGCTGATTCTGGGCGCCCTCGGCTTGCTGGCCGGCGCGCTCCCCATTCTGAGACTGCGATGACTCACACTCCCTGTACTTACGTCCTCGTCCACGGCGCCTGGCATGGCGGCTGGTGCTGGTCGCGTGTCGCCGAGCGTCTGCGCTCTGCGGGCCATCGGGTGTTCGCGCCCACATTGACGGGCTTGGGCGAGCGCAGCCACTTGCTGTCATCCAGCATCAATCTGGACACCTTCATCCAGGACATCCACAACGTGCTGATCTGGGAAGACCTGCACGACGTCGTGCTGGTAGGCCACAGCTTTGGCGGCCTGGTGATTTCCGGTGTCGCCGATCAGTTGGCCAACCGCATCCAGCGACTGGTTTATCTGGATGCATTCCTGCTGCCGCCCGGAATTTCGACCTTTGATTCTTTGCCGCCTGAAACCGTCGCCAAGATCGAGCAACGTGCTACTGCAACGGGCGGGATCCTGCCACCTCGCCCCACCACGCTGGGGCTCGAGGCCGAAGAAGATATCCGTTTTGTGCAAGACCGGCTCACTCCGCACCCGATCGGCAGCTACCGCCAGGCCTTGTCGCTGGAACACTATCTGGGCAACGGCCTGCCAATCACGCACATCCGCTGCACGCAACCGGCCTTCCCGGCCGTTGCAGCCGGACAGGCATGGGCAAAGGGTATGTATAAGTCGAAATGGCGTTGGGCAGAGCTGCCTTGCAGCCACGACGCAATGGTGGTGGCGCCCGACCTGGTGGCTCAGGCGTTGATCACCAACGCCTGAGGCCTGTCAATCCGCCCGGTAGTTGGGCGCTTCTTTGGTGATCTGCACGTCGTGCACGTGTGATTCGCGCACACCCGCCGCCGTGATCTCGACGAATTCAGCCTTGTCGTGCAGATCCCGAATCGTGGCGCAGCCACAATACCCCATGGAAGCCCGAATGCCGCCAATGAGCTGGAAGATGATGGCAATCACGCTGCCCTTGTATGGCACGCGTGCCTCGATTCCCTCAGGCACCAGCTTGTCGACGTTGTTGTTCGGGTCCTGAAAATAGCGATCTGCAGAGCCTGCTGCCATGGCGCCCAGGCTACCCATGCCACGATACGACTTGTACGAACGCCCCTGAAACAGCACGACTTCGCCGGGCGCTTCTTCGGTGCCGGCAAACATGCTGCCCATCATGCAGGTGGACGCCCCAGCGGCCAACGCCTTGGACACGTCGCCAGAATAGCGAATACCGCCATCGGCGATGAACGGTACGCCCGTGCCCTTGAGCGCATCGGCGACGTCGGAAATGGCAGTCATTTGCGGTACGCCGACCCCCGCTACAATGCGCGTCGTGCAAATGGAGCCCGGCCCAATCCCGACCTTGACTGCGTCTGCACCAGCCTCGACCAGAGCACGCGCTGCGGCCGCAGTGGCGATGTTGCCGCCGATCACCTGAATGTGCGGGTAATGCTTCTTGACCCAGCTCACGCGGTCGATAACACCCTGAGAATGTCCGTGCGCCGTGTCGACGACGATGACGTCCACACCTGCTGCCGCCAATTTCTCGACGCGCTCTTCGGTGCCTTCACCCACGCCGACCGCCGCACCCACGCGCAATTGGCCCTGTGCATCTTTGGAAGCCAAGGGGTGCTCGGTGTTCTTGACGATGTCCTTGACGGTAGCCAGGCCGCGAAGCTGGAACTTGTCATTGACGATCAGCACGCGTTCGAGACGATGTTGATGCATCAGGGCTTGGGCTTCTTCGAGCGTGGCACCCTCGTGCAAAGTGATCAGGCGCTCTTGCGGCGTCATGATCTCGCGCAAGGAGTCGTCGAGACGACTTTCAAAGCGTAGATCGCGGTTGGTGACGATCCCGACCAGCTTGCCAGCCTCGACCACGGGCAGGCCCGAGATGCCGTGCTGACGCTGCAGTGCAATGGCGTCACGCACCTTCATGGTGGGCGTCACCGTGACAGGATCGATGACGATGCCAAACTCGTGGCGTTTGACGCGGGCTACTTCACGAGCCTGCTCGTCAGCCGTCAGATTTTTGTGAATGATGCCAATGCCGCCTTCCTGTGCCATGGCGATCGCCAGGCGCGATTCGGTCACGGTATCCATGGCTGCAGACACCAGCGGAATATTCAGCTGGATGCCGCGAGTCAGCTGCGTGGTGAGCTGCGCATCGCGCGGAAGAATTTTGGAATAAGCGGGAACCAGCAAGACGTCGTCGAACGTCAGCGCTTTTTTGATGAGCCGCATAAACGGTTGTGCTCCGGGCAAAACAAGATTATACGGTGGTGGTTACCCTAATACCAAGCCCGTCACGCTAGACAGCCTGCACAGAGAGGTCGGTACGGTACAGCCTGTGCCGCACCGCACCCGAACTTCTGCTAGCCCAGCCAGACGCGCGCATTGCGGAACATGCGCATCCAGGGCGTGTAGCCACCATGCGTGCCCTCGCCTGCCCCCGAATCTGCGGTACCCCAGCGCTCGGGATGCCATGACATGGCCACGTTGCGGGTGACCCGTTCCGGGTGAGGCATCATGGCTGTGAATCGCCCATCGGCCGTAGTCACCGCAGTCAGGCCTTCAGGGCTGCCGTTGGGATTGGCAGGGTACGCCTCAGTGCGCTGCCCTTGATTGTCGACGAACGCCATGGCCGCCTGCACGCGCTCCGCATCACCTTGCCGGCTGAAATTGGCGAAGCCTTCGCCATGCGCCACGGCAATGGGTACCCTGGCCCCCGCCATGCCGGCCAACAGGATGGAAGGCGAATCGAGCACCTCGACCAGTGACAAGCGGGACTCGTATTGTTCAGACTGGTTACGCGTGAAGCGCGGCCAATGCTGGGCCCCCGGAATCATGTCGGCGAGCGCTGCCATCATCTGGCAGCCGTTGCACACCCCCAGGGCAAATACGTCAGATCGCGCAAAAAAAGCTGAAAATTGATCGGACAGTTGGCTGTTGAAGCGAATCGTGCGTGCCCAGCCCTCACCAGCGCCCAGGACGTCGCCGTAACTGAATCCCCCTACAGCAACCAGGCCTTGCACGCCCTGCAGCTGCGTGCGTCCGGACAGCAGGTCTGTCATGTGCACGTCAACGGCTTCGAAACCCGCGACATCGAAGGCCCAGGCCATCTCCACCTGGCTATTGCAGCCCTGCTCACGCAGGATGGCGATTTGGGGGCGCTTGCCGCTGGCAATGAAGGGCGCTGCCACGTCTTCCTGAGGATCAAACGCCACTTGCGCTGAAAGCCCAGGGTCATCGGCTGCCTGCCACAGCGCATGTTCGGCTTCGGCACACTCGGGGCGATCGCGACGCACACGAATGCGGCGCGTCGTTTCGCTCCACACTTGCCCCAGTTCGGCAATCGCGCGATGGTAAATGATGGAACCATCCACAAACACCTGAAATTCTTTCTGTGTGTTGAGCATGCCCACCACGTGCGAACATGTGGACAGCCCAGCCTGGCGCAATACATGCAGCACTTCGTCTCGCCGTGCACGCGGAACTTGCAGCAGCCAACCAGCTTCTTCGTTGAAAAGCGCCGACAGACTGCGCTCGCGGTGCTGAATGGCCACCTGATCCATATGGATCTTATAGTCGCCCGCATCAGCGGTGTGGGGATCAAAGGTGAGCATGTCCAGATTCAGAGACACCCCTACTCGACCTGCGAAAGCCATCTCGGCAGCTGCCGCCAGTAGTCCACCATCCGAACGATCATGGCAAGCGAGAATCCAGCCGCGAGTAGCCAGGTCACGCACGGCCAGAAAAGCGGTCTGCAGCAGCGTGGCATCGTGCATGTCGGGGGTCTCGGTGCCTATGGAACCAAAAACCTGCCCCAAAACAGAGCCGCCCAGGCGATGATGCCCTTCTCCCAGATCGATGAGCAGCAACACGGTATCGCCCGCATCCGAGCGCAGTTGCGGCGTCAGCGTCTCGCGTACGTCGGCCACTGGGGCAAACGCCGTCACGACCAGCGACACCGGCGAAACCACCTGTTGCTCGCCTTCTGTGTCTTGCCAAGCCGTACGCATCGACAATGAATCCTTGCCGACCGGAATCGACAGCCCTAGAGATTCGCACCAGTCGCCGACAGCCGACACGGTATCGAAGAGCGCGGCATCCTGCCCCGGCGCGCCGCAAGCCGCCATCCAGTTGGCAGAAAGCTTGATGTCTTCCAGGCGGGTCACCCCCGCGCTCGCCAGATTGGTGAGAGCCTCAGTGACGGCCATACGCCCCGAAGCGGCAGGATTCAGAATGGCGATAGGCGAGCGCTCGCCAATCGCCATGGCCTCGCCGGCCACCCCCTCGTAATCCCGCAGAGTCACGGCACAATCAGAGACCGGAACTTGCCAGGGGCCCACCATTTGATCGCGGGCCGTCAGACCACCTACCGTACGGTCGCCCAAGGTGATCAAAAATGATTTGTTGGCCACCGTAGGGTGACGCAAGACGCGATCGATGGCCTCGGGTAATTCGATACTCAGAAGGTCGATGGCCTGCCCTTGAACGGCCAAGTGGCTGGCCTGCCGCTGCATGCGTGGCGGCTTCCCAAGGATGACCTCCAGCGGCACATCGACGGGCCGTAGCGCCGAAAGTTCCGAGTCATCTGCTGACGCTTCCGGAGTATCCAGGCCGGGTAGTCCCTCCCCCATGGTCACGCGCAGATGTCGTTCTTCGGTTGCCACGCCTACCACGGCATACGGGCAACGTTCCCGGTCTGCAATCGCAGCGAAACGCGGCAGATCAGTCGGCAAGATGGCCAGCACGTAACGTTCCTGGGACTCATTGCTCCAGATTTCAGCCGGCGACATTCCGGACGTTTCAAGAGGGACACGCTGCAGTTCAAAGTCGGCCCCACGCCCGGCATCATTGACCAATTCGGGGAAGGCATTGGACAAACCGCCCGCGCCCACGTCGTGGATAGCCAAAATCGGGTTGGTCTCACCCTGTTGCCAGCACCGATCGATGACCTCCTGGGCCCGCCGCTGCATCTCAGGATTGCCGCGCTGCACGGAGTCGAAATCAAGCTCGGCCTGATTGGCGCCGGCCCCCAGGCTGGAGGCCGCGCCACCGCCCATACCGATCCGCATGCCGGGCCCGCCCAGCTGCACCAGCAAGGCTCCGGGCGGCAAAGGGTCCTTGTGCGTCAGCCGAGCATCGATTTGTCCCAGGCCACCCGCCAGCATGATGGGCTTGTGATAGCCCCAGCGCACGCCGTCGATCGTCTGCTCGAAGCTGCGAAAATACCCCAGCAGATTGGGGCGACCAAATTCGTTGTTGAACGCTGCAGCCCCCACGGGACCGTCGATCATGATGTCCAATGGTGTGGCAATGCGATCCGGGCTGCTGAAAGCTTCTTCCCAAGGCTCTGGGGCATCCTCCACCCGCAGGTGAGAGACGGTGAACCCCGCCAGACCAGCTTTGGGCTTGGAGCCCCGCCCTGTGGCACCTTCGTCGCGAATTTCTCCTCCTGAGCCGGTCGCCGCCCCCGGAAACGGCGCAATGGCCGTGGGGTGGTTGTGCGTCTCGACCTTCATGAGCGTGTGCATGAGCTGCCGGTCATGATGGTAGATTGCTGCACCGCCCGCCGCATGGAAGACATCGGCAGGGCCGCCCTCCATGACCGCTGCGTTGTCCGAGTAGGCCACCACAGTGCCTTCCGGCTGAGCCGCGTGCGTGGCCCGTATCATGTCGAACAAGGTGTGTGCCTGCGCCGCGCCGTCCACCGTCCAATGCGCGTTGAAAATCTTGTGACGACAGTGTTCGCTGTTGGCCTGCGCAAACATCATGAGCTCTACGTCAGTGGGATCACGCCCCAGGTCCCCGTAGGCGCGCAGCAGGTAGTCGATTTCATCCGCCGACAAGGCCAGGCCCAGGCGCTCGTTGCAGGCCTGCAGGGCCGAGCGTCCTTGCGTACTCACCGGAACCGCCTGCACAGGCTGACCGCGTAGCGTCGCAAACAAGGACTGGCCATCGAAATCGGCTGCTGCCACGGTTTGCGTCATGCGATCGTGAACCAGAGCAGACACGGCGGCCAGCTGTGCTCCATCCAGGGCTCGCGTACCCAGAAGCTTTCGCTCCGGAACCACGGTGTACCGGACAGCGCGTTCGATGCGAACGACCGAAGACAGGCCGCAATGACGAGCAATATCGGTGGCCTTGCTGGCCCAGGGAGAGACGGTGCCGGGTCGAGGAATCACCAGGAAAGAAGCCGCATGCCGGTCAGACGAAATCTGCAGCTGGGGCTCCCCATCGTCCAGCAATGCCAGCAGCTTCTCATGTTCTGCGGGTGAAAGCGGGGCCTGGGTGCCCACGAAATAGCAGCTTGCAGCCTGCAGATCGGACACCGGCACCTGCTGTTGCACCAAGGTGTGCAGCAGACGTTCACGGCGGAAATCGGACAGTGCAGAAGAACCGGGGATGAGCAGGACAGTGGTCACGGCGAGGCAAGCCTGGAAGAAGCGGTTTGAAAGCTGACTATTTTAGCCGTGAACCCACCTGCGAAACGGCCAATGCCCGTAGAGCCAGTATGCCGTTTGCGAACAACTGCGTCTCAAACCATTGCCCATGCACCGGTGATGCTCAACCAAGAGAGCTCAACTCGGGTAGCTGACTTCGAGAATATCCAGTTCTTCGATACCGGCAGGAGTGCGCAGGCTTACCGTATCGCCTTCGTGAGCCTTGATCAACGCCCGGGCCACCGGTGAGATCCAGCTGATACGCCCCGATAACGGCTCGGCCTCATCAACCCCGACGATGGTGACTTTGAATTCTTCGCCTTGGCTATCGCAATAGCGGACGGTTGCGCCGAAAAACACCTGGTCGCGATTGGGTTGCAGCGCCGGGTCTACCACCTCGGCGCTTGCCAGCCGGCGAGTGATGAAACGCATGCGCCGATCGATTTCTCGGAGGCGCTTCTTGCCGTAGATGTAGTCACCGTTTTCTGAACGATCACCATTGGAGGCGGCCCAGGACACCACGGAGACGACCTCCGGACGTTCCACATTCATGAGGTGCATGAGTTCATCGTTCATCGCCCGATACCCTTGCACCGTCATGTAGTTCTTGGTTCCCGACGGCAGCGCCTTGGCCGGTTCCAGGTCCTCGTCGTCATCCTCGTCCGACTCTTTGACGAAAGCCTTGTTCATTGCATGCTCCACGACTCCGCTCAGCAAGGCGAAGCAAAATTTGAAGGTCAGTGCCCGGGCTCGACAATCCAGTCACGCCAGACAGGCACCAGATCATACGGGAGGTCGGGCAGCAGGCCCAGGTCGACTCGCCCCATGCCGGGGGCGTGAAAATCCGAACCGCGGGAGGCCTCGAACCCGTATTCGCGCGCCACCCGTGCGTACTGCCGGTATTGATCCGGCGTATGGCTGCCGGTCACGACCTCGATGGCCTGTCCGCCCAAGGCCTTGAAATCGGAAAAGAGCGCCTTGCGCCGTGCAGGCTTATAAGGGTAACGGCCCGGATGCGCGATCACCGCCTTGCCACCTGCCGAGAGAATCCAGCCCACAGCCTCTTCGAGCGTCGCCCCTTGCATGGGCACGCACGCACGCTTGCCATCGCCAAGATAGCGTTCGAATGCCTGCTGGAACGTGTCGCAGACCCCTTGCTGAATCAGGTAGCGCGCAAAATGCACGCGACCGATCAGGTGTGGGTTGCCAGCCAGACTGAGCGCCCCGTCGAAGGCCCCCTCGACGCCGCAGTCCTGCAAGCGATCGCCCATTTGTCGTGCGCGCTCGAACCGTGTCTGCCGAATTTGTGCAAGCCCGACTTGCAGGGTCGTATCAGCCGGATTGAAGTTCAAGCCCACGATATGGACGGTGACCCCGGAATACAAGACCGAGATTTCAACCCCCGGGATGAAGCCTAGATCGAGCTCCCGAGCGGCCTCGGCAGCTTCTTGCAACCCCGAGAGCGCATCGTGGTCGCTCAGTGCCCACCAATCCACGCCCCGGGCCTTGGCCCGTTCTGCCACCGCGGCAGGACGAAGGCTTCCATCGGACTGCGTCGAGTGGCTATGCAAATCCACGTTCAGGACCATGACAAACCACCCACACGCCGTCAGGCAGACAAGAGAAAATCACGCACGGCAGCAATCTGATCAGCGCTTCTCAGCGTGGGGGCATGGCCCACGCCGGCAAACTGCAACCCTCGGGCACGCGGATTGCGCGCCAGCATCTGTTCCAGGGTAGCAGCCGACAGAATGTCGGATTGCTGCCCTCGCAGAATCAAGGCTGACACCGGCAAGTGATCCCACGCCTGCCACAACATCTGCTCGGCGGCCACCAAGGTCTCGGGAGTCTGTGCTCCAAAGGGCTGTGCCATTCTCAGGTCGTAGTGCTTGATCCACTGACCATTTTGCTCGTGAACGGCAAAGCGCGTCAGGTCTTCCCATGTGGCGGCGTCATGGGGGCCGAACCCCATGGATCTCGAGTGAACGTAATCGACGGCCTCTTGAAAACTGCCAAAGCGCCTGTCTTCACCGACATACGTGGCAATGCGTGCCAGGCCGTCGGCATCCAGCGCCGGGCCAATGTCGTTGAACACCATGCGGCCCAAAGGAACGTCTGGCGCGCTGCCCAACCCCCAGGCACCCCGCGCGGGCCGTGTCGCCGGGGACGCGATCAGGGCACCTGCAAGCGCCAGACCAATCAACCCACCCATGGAGGTACCCACCCAGTTCAGTGTCGCAGGCCGAAGACGGGCGATGAGCGTGACCATGTCGGCCACATACTGTGGAACCACATAGCCTGCCGGGTCGGCGAGCCAATCAGACCGGCCTCGTCCGACCACATCGGGGCAGACGACCCGAAAATCCCTCTGCAGGACGCGCGCAAGCTGGTCGAAGTCGCGGCCGGTGCGCGTCAAGCCATGCACGCACAGGAGGACTTTGTCATTGTCGGGATCACCCCATTCCCAGTACGCCATGCGATGAAAACCCGCGAGGCTGGCGCAGGCGACGTAATCCAGGCGGGGCAGCGCCTCGGGCGACGCAGACCGAAAGGCAGCAGCAGACATGGCACACCTTGGCAGAAGATCTCGATCTACCGATTGTAGCCGCCTGTAGCCGCCGCCTTCAGATGTGGATCGCTTCGCCCAGTGCTCGCAGTGCCGCTTCTTGGACAGCTTCACCCAAGGTGGGGTGGGCGTGGATCGTGTGACCTACGTCTTCGAGGCAAGCGGACATTTCCAGCGATTGTCCAAAGGCTGCCGCAAGTTCGGACACCCCTCGGCCGACAGCCTGCCATCCTACGATAAGGTGTGAGTCACGCCGAGCGACTACCCTGACGAAGCCGTCGGTGGACTCCAGCGTCATGGCACGGCCATTGGCCGCCAAGGGGAAAACGCCTTCGAGGACCTCGACCCCCGACGCTCCTGCCTGTGCAGGGCTCAAGCCTGCCGTCACCACCTCGGGATCGGTGAAGCACACCGCCGGAATGGCTTGGGGCAGGAAGCGCCGGGTTTGCCCTGCGACTTGCTCGGCCACGCATTCACCCTGCGCCATGGCGCGATGCGCCAGCATGGGCTCACCCGTCAAGTCCCCAATCGCCCACACGCCGTTCATGGACGTGCGGCAACGGTCATCTACCTGCACCGCCAACCCGTTCATGTCCAGTACCAGAGAGCTCAAGCCGAAGCCCCGACTGCGTGGTTTGCGCCCTACGGCCACCAGAATCTGTTCGGCAGCCAGCACTTTTTCGTCGGCTTTGGGCGGCTGAATCCGAATGCCCTGCCCGCCTTCTGACAGCCCCAGCACGTGAGTCTGCAAATGCAACCCCACCCCAAGCGATTTCAAGGACGCCAGCACTGGACGGGTAAGATCAGCATCGTAAGCGGGCAAGATGCGGTCACGTGCTTCGACCACGTCGACCTTCACCCCCAGCTTGCGATACACGGTCCCGAGTTCGAGACCGATATACCCTGCCCCCACAATTGCAAGAGATTTGGGAAGCCGTGCCGGCGACAGCGCCTCGGTGGAGGAAATCACCTTGCCGCCAAAAGGCATGAACGGCAGAGCCACAGGCTCAGACCCTGTGGCAAGCAGCAAGTGTTCGCATCGAATCCGTTGCGGCGCCCCTGCTCGGCCTTTGGCCCCTACGGGACTGACATCCACCGTCTTGCCGTCGACGATGCGGGCCCAGCCTTGCACGACCGTGACCTGATGACGCTTGAGCAAGGTGGCTACACCGCCTGTCAGGCGTCGCACGATAGCGTCTTTCCAGGACAATGTCTGAGCCAGGTCAAGCTCCGGCGCTTGAGCCCGAATGCCCAAGGGCGAATCGCCGGCAGCGTATTTTTGAAGAGCGTGAAATTGCTCCGCTACGTGGATCATCGCCTTGGAAGGGATGCAGCCAATGTTCAGGCAAGTTCCCCCCAAGGCCTCCCCTTCGACCAGGACCGTGGGCACTCCCAGCTGGGCCGCACGGATGGCCGCCACATACCCTCCGGGGCCGCCACCAATGATCAACAACGTGGTATTCAATGGGCTGGCCATGCTTACTCCACAAACAAGAGTGCCGGGCATTCCAGATACCGGCGAATGCATTGGATGAATTCGGCGGCATCCATACCGTCGACCACGCGGTGATCGAAGGAAGAAGACAGGTTCATGAGCTTGCGCGCCACGACCCGGCCCTCTTGGAAGACGGGCCGCTCGACCACACGGTTGATCCCCACGATGGCCACCTCGGGCCAGTTGATGACCGGCGTGGAGACAATGCCGCCCAGCGGCCCCAGGCTCGTCACCGTGATCGTGGAACCCGTGAGTTCGTCGCGAGCTGCCTTGCCTTCACGCGCTGCTTCGGCCAACCTTGCAACCTCGGCCGCGCACGACCAGAGGTCCAGCGTTTCGGCGTGATGCACCACTGGCACCATGAGCCCGCCTGGTGTCTGCGCCGCAACCCCCAAATGCACGGCGCCATATTGAGTCACGACGCCAGCATCGTCGTCGAAACGCGCATTGATCTGCGGAAATTCGCGTAGCGCCAATACAATGGCACGAATCAGCAGCGGCAGCAGCGTCAACTTGCCGCGCCGCTCGCTGAAGCGAGCATTCAAGCGGGCTCGCAATGATTCGAGCTCGGTGACATCGACCTCTTCGACGTAGGTAAAGTGCGGAATGCGACGCTTGGATTCCTGCATCTTCTGCGCGATCTTGCGTCGCAAGCCGATGACAGGCACTTCGGTTTCTTCATCGTGCGCGTCATAGAGCGACGCGGTAGTCCTGTGCACGGTCTCATTGCGGCCACGGGCCAGCCAGGCATCGAGGTCGCCGTGCGTGATCCGGCCGGCGGGTCCGCTGCCAGGGACGAACTGCAAGGTGACACCCAGATCCCAGGCACGACGCCGTACCGCAGGAGAAGCCAGCGGACGCTGCCCTTCGAGGCGTGCGGGAACGTGTGCAGGCACAGGAGCTTGTAGCGGGCCCCTGGCTGAACGTGGGGAGGCAGAAACCACGGGTTTTTGGACGACGGCGCCCGCGGCAAGGGTCGACGCAGGTACGGCAACAGTCGGTTCCTTGGGAGCCGGCGCTTCTTCGTGGGGAACTTGCGCCTGCATGGACGTCGAGACCGCCACACGCGATGCTGGAACCGCCGTCATGTGCTCTTCGTTGCCATCACCGTCGACCTCGATCCGTATAAGCTCGGAGCCCACGGCCATTACGTCGCCGGCTTCGCCCCCAAGGGACACGACCTTGCCGTGCACAGGGGACGGCACCTGAACCGTCGCCTTATCGGTCATCACGTCGGCGAGCACTTGATCTTCTACAACAGTGTCACCTGCCTGAACATGCCATTCGGCCAACTCGACTTCTGCAATGCCTTCACCGATATCCGGCATTTTGATGATGTGAATACCCATCATGCCTCCCGAAATGCGCGCTTGAATGCTTCGGCCACCCGTTTGGGACCGGGGAAATAGGCCCATTCATGCGAATGGGGATAGGGCGTATCCCATCCGGTAATGCGCTCGATCGGCGCCTCGAGGTAGTAGAAGCAATGTTCCTGGACCAGTGCAGCCAGCTCGGCCCCAAACCCGCTGGTGCGGGTGGCTTCGTGGAGAACCACGCAGCGACCCGTCTTGCGCACGGAGTTCAGGATGGTGTCCAGGTCCAGCGGCCACAGGCTGCGCAGGTCGATGATGTCGGCGTCGATGGCGGCCTCTCGTGCGGCAACTTCGGCGACGTAGACCATGGTGCCATACGTAAGTACGGTGAGGTCTTTGCCTTCGCGATACAGCTTGGCCGAATCCAGCGGCACACTGTAATAACCCTCGGGGACGTTGCCCAGCGGATGCTTGGACCACGGCACCACCGGCTGATCGTGATGGCCGTCGAAAGGCCCGTTGTACAGACGTTTGGGCTCCAGAAAAATGACGGGGTCATCGCATTCGATGGCGCTGATCAGCAGGCCTTTTGCATCGTATGGATTTGACGGCATGATGGTGCGCAGACCTGCACAATGCGTGAAGAGCGCTTCCGGGCTCTGGCTGTGCGTCTGTCCCCCGAAGATCCCTCCCCCGCAAGGCATGCGGATGGTCAAGGGCGCGGTAAATCCTCCCGCCGACCGATAGCGCAGGCGCGCTGCCTCTGAATAAATTTGATCGGCGGCCGGGTAGAAATAATCGGCGAACTGGATTTCGACTACCGGGCGCAGACCATACGCACCCATCCCGATTGCGGCCGCCACGATGCCGCTTTCGGAAATGGGGGTGTCGAACACGCGCGATTCACCGTACTTGGTCTGCAGGCCCTCGGTACACCGGAACACGCCGCCGAAATATCCCACGTCTTCGCCGAAAATGACGACATTGTCGTCACGCTCGAGCATGATGTCCATGGCTGATCGCAGCGCCTGGATCATGGTCATGGGGTGTGTCTTGAGTTCTTTTTCTGCCATGGTCATACCCCCAGTTCTTGACGCTGATGCCGCAAATGCACGGGCATTTCTTTGAACACGTCTTCGAACATGGTCGCCACACTGCTGGTGCGCCCTGTCGCCAGCGTGCCATGCGCCTCGGCTTTTTTCTGGGCAGCCACGATTTCGGCCTCGCAGGCTTTCTGTACCTGATGATGCTCGTCGTCGGACCAGATGCCACGCCGTATCATGTATTGCTTCAGGCGAGTGACCGGATCGCCTAAGGGAAACCGCGACCAGTCATCAGCCGGCCGATATTTGGAAGGATCGTCGGAGGTGGAATGCGGCCCTCCCCGGTAGCTCACCCATTCGATGAGGGTGGGGCCAAAGTTGTTGCGGGCGCGCTCGGCGGCCCATCGAGACACGGCATATACCGTCAGGAAATCATTGCCGTCGGCGCGCAAGGACGCAACTCCCGAACCAATCCCCCGCGCAGCCAGCGTAATGCCTTCACCGCCGGCAACCCCTTGAAAGGTGGAGATAGCCCACTGATTGTTGATGACATTCAGGATGACCGGCGCCCGGTAGACGTGGGCAAAAAGCAGCGCCGTCTGGTAATCGGATTCAGCCGTGGCGCCATCGCCCACCCACGCGGCCGAAATACGCGTGTCACCCTTGATGGCCGAAGCCATGGCCCACCCTACCGCTTGAGGCATTTGCGTGCCGAGGTTCCCGGACAGGGTGAAAAAATCTTTTTCGGGTACTGAATACAGGACGGGAAGCTGCCGACCTTTGAGCGGATCTTTGTCGTTCGAAAAGATCTGGCACATCATGTCGAACAGCGGGTAATCGCGCACCACCAGCAGACCCTGCTGGCGATACGACGGGAAGTGCATGTCGCCCGGCTGCATCGCGAGCGACTGTCCGATGCAAATTGCTTCTTCGCCCAGGCACTGCATATAAAAAGATGTTTTTTTCTGACGCTGCGCAATGACCATGCGCGCATCGAGAATGCGCGTCTTGATCATGGCCTGCATGCCCTTGCGCAGGATTTCGTCAGTGGGCAGTGCGTCGGCCCACGGGCCAACGGCATTGCTTTCGTCGTCGAGCACACGAATCAGGCCCAAGGCCAGGTCTCGAGTATCGTAAGGCGAGATATCAATGGGGGGTTTTCGGGCCTCGCCTGCCGGCTGCAGGCGCAGATAGGAAAAATCGGTTTCCTGTCCAGGACGTCCCGAGGGTTCAGGGACGTAGAACTTCAGTGGTGTCTGTGTCATGGTCGAAAAAATCTCGTGGATCTTTTACACACCCCATAGGGGGAACAGCTTTCGTCTTGTGGACGGCTGCCGCATCATCGCCGATCCCGCCAGGTGGCGCAAGATCGCGTTAACCACTACGGGCGCCGTCCATGCCAATACCGGCGTGACGACTCAAGAACACTGTACATCGTCAGCCCCTTCGCGCGCGACTGGGCATTTACCCCGCCTTGCCAATCCGTACGCCAGATAGCCGCCCCCGCCCGCTCCCAGCGGCTCAGCACCGCCTCATTGGGATGGCCATGACGATTCCAGCGGCCCACCTGCATGATCACATGGCGGGCCGCAACGGCATTCACGAAGGCTGCCGACGAGGAGGTGCGTGAGCCATGATGAGCGGCCACGACCACATCGACCGGCGTCAGTCCTCGCTCCACGAGCCGCGCTTCAGCGGCGGCTTCAATATCGCCGGTCAGCAGCACGCTGTGGTGGGCTCCCCTCACGCGCAGCACACAGCTCGCATTGTTGGCCTGCCGAGAAGGGCGGACGGCCTGAACATCCAGTGGCCACAGAAACTCGAAACTGACCCCATCGATCCGCCAGTGGCTACCCGCCACGCAAGGGCTCATGGCCAGCGCAGAAGGGGTGTCGGGAGCCTCGAGTTGGCGCGACTCCCGAGCCGACCAGTGCACAAGATCGAATGAACTGAAAGTCTGTTCCACCTGCGCTCCGGCCAGGACACTACGCACGCCCCCGGCATGATCCAGATCCGCATGCGACACGACCAGGGCGTCGAGGCGCTGCAGGCCCAGGGCTCGCAACGCCGGGACGATGGTACGAGCTCCCTCGTCGGAGTCGCGCGCATGGCGGGCCCCCGCATCGAACAACACGGCATGCCGCGATGTACGGACCAGCAAGGCGCTGCCCTGCCCGACATCCAGCGCGTACAGATCCCATTCTCCTTCTGCAGGGGTCGCAGGACGCCAGAATGCCATGGGCAACAGGGCGAGCCAGGCCCATGCGCGGTAACGCAGGCAGGTACGTGCTGGCCCTGAGTGTTGCCCCCCCCGCCTCGGCCAGAGAGCGACTCCTGCGCCCACGCACGCCAGCAAGTACAGCCACGCCGGCCCTGCAGGAACCGAAATCGTGGGCAAGCTGGCAAGCCATTCGGTAGGCTGCATCATCCATGTCAAGGCCGTATGGGCGACCGTGGCCAGCCCCGTCGCCACGGCGTGCAATCCAGGAACCAAGGCAGCAGCGGCCAGCAGCAGAGAAATGGGGGTGACTACCATTTCGATCACGGGAATACCGTAGGCATTGGCAAAGGGAGAAACCAGAGAAATCTCGTGAAAGAGCCACGCCAGGGCAGGTGCAAGCGCCCAGGTCACGCCCCATTGCAAGCGTGCCGCCAGCTTCAGGCCGTGCAAAATGCGCGTGAATCGTCCCACCGCTGCGGCGGGCTCCGTTGCCGTCGGGCGTATCGCAGAACCGTCAATGCCCACCGCAAGCAGGACTGCCACTGCCATGAACGAAAGCCAGAAACCGCTTGCCAGGACAGCCCACGGGTCGAGGGCGAGCACCACGACCGCTGCCAACGACAACACCCGCGAGCCAGTCAGCCGCAGCTGCAGCGCCTGCGCTCCCGCAACGACCGCCAGCATCATGAAGGTTCGCTGAGCAGGGACTTCCCAACCGGCCAGCAGGCAGTACAACCAGGCCACCACGAGTGCTGCACAGGCGGCAGCTCTACGCACGGGCCAACGCTCCACCAGGGAGCGCCCTTTCCAGCGCAATCGGCGCCACGCTGCTGCCATGCACAAGGCCCCCAGGCCGGCAAGCATGGTGATGTGAGAGCCGGAGATCGAAACCAGATGCGTGAGCCCCGAGCGGTTGAAGACCTGCCAATCGGCGTCATCGACTCCATCCTGATCGCCAATGGCGAGCGCTCGCAGGACGGCACCATAACGCAGTCCCTCAAGATAAGGGGCCATGGCCACACGCACCTCGTGACGAGCGCGCTCGGCCACGATAGACAGGCTGTGCCACGGCTGTATTTCCAGAAGTTCGGGTTGGCCGCGCACCGTCGCCTGCGCTCGAATCCCGGCGGCAAAGACGTGACGTTCGTAATCGAATGCATGCAAATTTTGAGCGGCCTGAACCGGACGCAGCACCAGCGCCATGCGCCAGACCTGGCCCGCATGCAGCGTCGGGAACGGCGGATTCGCTGCTCTGGCTTCGCTGTAGGGGCTGCGCCACCCCGAAGCAGGCCAGCTGACTCGAATGACATCAGGAACTCCCGAAGGATGAGCCTGCAAAACGCGCGCAACGAAACTCACTCGATCGGGTTGTAGCTTGGGCAGGCTCTCGATGCGCAGGACGACACGCGAGACGCGATCGACGTTGCCATCATCGAGCCCCTGTGCCAGTCGGTGCTGCGCGCACAGCACCGTCACGGCGAAGCCCGCGCAGGCTGCCATTGGAAGTCCCAATAACCATTGCCAGGCGACGTGCGGCCGTATCCTGGCACACCAGGAGCCTAGGGCACCGCATGCCACGACCACCAGCAGGCCCAAGCCCACCACCCATGGCGATGGCAACGACCGCAGATGATGGGCGGCCACGACGCCCAGAACGCCTGAGACCACCAGGCCCCGTCCGAGCATGGCTCCCCCTCAAACTCGAAAATTCAGGGTTCAAGGTAGCCCACGGTGGCAACCTGTGCGGCACAATCGGCCGATTTCAACCATCCGGAAATTCCCGCAACGGGGTCGTTGGCGACTCAGCTTGCCAAAGCCCGCGCCAGCCTGGGAAGTACCCGGAAGGCATTGTCTGAACACTGCTGTGCGACAGCTTCAGGCGGCACCTGGCGCAGCTGCGCCAGCGTACGCGCCACGCCGGCCACTTCGGCAGGCTCATTGCGCGCTGCACTCTTTTCCCCATTGGGCAGGCGTCCCAGCCAGGCGGGCGGGATATCGGGAGCGTCCGTCTCCAGCACCAACGCCGAAGCCGGCAAGGAACTGGCCAGGCGACGAATCTGCAGCGCACGGGCGAAGGTCATTGCCCCTCCTATGCCCAGCACGAAACCCAGCGAGAGAAACTGCTGTGCCTGCTGAAAACTGCCATTGAATGCATGAGCAATACCATGCACTCGAGGATGACGACGCAACTGCTTGAGCAGCTCATCCTGAGAGCGGCGCACGTGCAGCAGCACGGGCAAATCGTGGCGTTGTGCAAGCTCCAACTGCCGCCGATAGAAATAGGCCTGACGTTCGCGCAGTGCAGGCGTGTTGGCCGAGGGGACGAAATGGTCCAGACCAATTTCACCAATTGCCACCAGCTTGGGATCGTCGCGCCCCTGCGTCAGCAGCGTATCCAGTTCGTCCAGGTCGGATTCTTGCGCAGTGCCCGCGCAGAGTGGATGAATGCCTAGCGCATACGCAAGGCCCGGCGCAGAGTGGGCCAAAGTCCGGACGCTATGGAAATTTGCCCGGCAGATGGCGGGAATCACAATCCCCGTGACGCCCGCGGCAACGGCGCGAGCCACCACCGCGTCTCGATCATGGTCAAACTCGCTGGCATCCAAATGACAGTGAGTGTCCACGAGCATGGATCAGCTCCCTAAGAAAGCCGCCCTGCCAGCATGTGCAACTGCCGGTGGGCCAGGGCAGCCAGCGCCGGATCATGCGTGACAACGATGAACGCCGTCCCCAGAGTCTGATTGACCTTGGCAAGGAGCTCGAACATGATATTGGCCGTACTGCGATCCAGATTGCCGGTGGGCTCATCCGCCAGTACGCAGGCCGGTTGCGTGACCAGTGCCCGCGCCAACGCGACGCGTTGGCGTTCCCCTCCCGACAGTTGACCCGGGAAGTGGCTGGCGCGCGCACTGAGACCTACCTGGTCGAGTAGTGCAGCAGCCTGTTCACGCGCCTGGGGACGTGTCATCCTGCGAACAATCAGCGGCATGGCGACGTTGTCCAATGCCGAGAACTCGGGGAGCAGGTGATGAAACTGGTACACGAACCCCAATGCCCGATTGCGCAGGTGGCTACGCTTGCGCTCACCCAAGTTTTCTGTCGCCTCGCCGGCCACCCACAAGCGTCCACCATCGGGCTGGTCCAGCAAGCCGAGCACATGCAACAAGGTGCTTTTGCCCGATCCGGAGGCGCCCACGACGGCAACCATCTCGTGGGCTTGTACCGACAGGCTCACATCACGCAGGACTTCGACGCGTCCCGCACCCTCATCATAGGTCTTGACCAGATGGTCGGCCCGCAGGACGACATTGTTTTCGGGGATGTTCTCAGTCATGGCGCAACACTTGGGCGGGCTGCAGGCGCGACGCGCGCCAGCTTGGGTAGAGCGTTGCCAACAGGGACAGCACCAGTGAGGTCACGCCGATCGTGACGATGTCACCTACCTGGGGATTGGAAGGCAGCTCACTGATGAAATAGATCTGTTGCGGCAAGAAATGGACTCCAAACAGATGCTCGATCCACGGGACGATGACATCGACGTTATAGGCGGCAAGTGTGCCAAAAAACACGCCTGCTGCAGTGCCGACAACTCCAATGAGCGCACCCTGGACGAGAAAAATGCGGGCCACCTCGGCCGGTGTCGCCCCCAATGTGCGCAAAATGGCGATGTCCGACTGCTTGTCCTTGACTGCCATCACCAACGATGAAAGCAGGTTGAACGCAGCCACGGCTACGATCAGGGCCAGGATCAGGAACATCATGCGTTTTTCGGTTTGCACGGCTGCAAACCAGGTTCGATTGCTCTGCGTCCAGTCGCTCGCCTGCACTCCCTGAGGCATCAGGGCAAGCAGGTCGCGCGCCACCTGCGGGGCGCGCTGCATGTCGGCAATTCTCAGCCGTACGCCGCTGACGCCGCTATCGCGGAAGACCTTGGCGGCGTCCTCATCATCCACGAACACGAGCGATGCGTCGTATTCGTAGTAGCCAGTGGAGAAAATGCCCGTGATCGTGAATTGCCGCATCCTGGGAGCAAACCCTGCCGGCGAAATCGAACCCTGGGGCGCCAGAAGCAAGACGGTATCCCCCAGTTTGAGCCCCATGGAGAGCGCAATCTGGCTGCCAATGATCATGTGATACGACCCTGGCGTCAGGCTGGCCAGCTTGCCCGACTGCATTTGGCCTTTTATGTCGGAAACATGTGGCTCCAGTGCGGGGTCGATGCCCCGAACCTGGACCCCCGTCAAGCCCTGGCCTCGTGCCAGCATCCCTTGTGCTGCGACGAACGGGGCGGCGCCCCGTACTTCTTTGTCCCGACGCGCCGCATCAGCCAACTGGTGCCAATGGGCAAGCACCTCCAGGTGATCCATGCCGGGGACATAGAGTTCGATATGAGGAAGGACCGAGAGCATCCGGTCGCGCACTTGCGTCTGGAAGCCGTTCATCACCGACAGCACGATGATCAAGGCCGCGACACCCAGTGCAATTCCCGCCATGGAGCTTGCCGCCACGAAGGACACGAAACGGTCCCCTCTCCGCCCACCGCGCCCCGTTCGTGCAAGCCCTGCGTATCGGGCGCCTATCCACCATTCATATGCCATGAAAACTCGTTGCCCTTTCCGATTGACTCTACAATCCCGCCATGCACATCGTACTTCCGGGCGCTCTGCCCGATCCCGAGGTAGCGGCCGACCTGGCACCACACCTCACCCAACACGCCCCGACCTTGGCCCAGTGGTTCCTTTACGGAGCCGTCCAGGAAACAGCCAGCGCCGCGGCGCAGACGTGGTGCACCCCGGTTGAGCACTGGATGCTGGGCGCACGCGGCTTCACCCCCTCACAAGCGGAGCATATTAGCGCAGGTCTGGGACCACTGCGTGCCCAGGCCAGTGACGACGACCCGGTCTGGTTGGCCGAACTCATTCACATGTCGCCGTCACGCGACGGCGCAGCGCTACTGACAGCCGATACTCTGAACATCACCACTGAACACTCGGAGGCGCTGCTGGCCAGTGCGCAGGAATTCGCACAGGATGCGGATCTGCACTTCAGTCTCGAAAGCCCCACTACGTGGCGAGTACACGGAGCAGCCCTCCAGGGGCTCGCGTGCGCCAGCCCGGCGCTGGTCGCGGTGTCGTCCGTCAATGACTGGTGGCCTCAAGAAGCAGCGGCCCGCCCCTGGCGGCGCTTGATCAACACACTGCAAATGGCGTGGTACGAGCACCCGGTCAACCAGACGCGAGCGCAGGAAGGGCTTGCCCCGATCAACAGCCTGTGGCTCTACGGGGGCGCACGGCCAAGCCAGCTGCAACACCCCCTGCCCCAGGACCTGCAACTCGAGCCCGCGTTGTCGTCCTACGCAACGCGTCAGGACTGGGGGGGCTGGCTGCAGGCACTGGCCGCCCTCGAACAAGAGTGTTTCGCGCCACTGGCAAAAAACCCACCCACTTTGATACTGACTGGCCGAGACCGATTCCTGTCCGTGACAGTACCCGCCCGCTGGTGGCAGCGGCTCAAAGCCAGAGACTGGAGACGCTGGTGGTGCAACCGCTGATCCGGCCCCGTGCACGCGAACCGCTCGCGGCAGAAGCGCTCATCGCCTCCGGGGTTCATCCCCTGCTTGCGCGGCTGTGGGCCGCACGCGGCCTGAAACAAACCAGCGATACGAGCTGGGGGGCTCTGATTCCACCCACTTCGATGAGCCACATCGAAGAAGCGGCCGCTTTGCTCGCAGACGCAATTACCCGCCGGCTGCGCTTGCTGATCGTCGCCGACTACGACTGCGATGGCGCGACTGCGTGTGCCGTCGCAGTCCGAGGTCTGCGCGACATGGGCGCAACCGTTGATTTTCTGGTGCCGAATCGGTTCGAAACTGGGTATGGGTTGTCTCCTGCCGTCGTTGAACTGGCACTGCGCCACCCGTCCGGGCGGCCCGATCTGCTGATCACCGTCGATAACGGGATTGCCAGTGTTGCTGGGGTCGCTGCGGCCAACGCCGCCGGCATGGGCGTGCTGGTGACCGATCACCATTTGCCCGGAACCGATCTCCCCCAGGCGCTTGCCATCGTCAACCCCAACCAGAAAGGATGCACATTTCCGTCAAAAAACCTTGCGGGAGTCGGCGTGATCTTCTATGTGCTGCTCGCACTGCGAGCACAGCTACGCTCGCGGGGTGCATATGCGACCACACCAGAGCCCAGGCTCGATCGCTACGTGGATCTCGTAGCGTTGGGGACCGTGGCGGATGTGGTCCGGCTCGACGCCAATAACCGTGTATTGGTATCGCAAGGGCTCAAGCGCATCCGGCAAGGCCGAATGCAGGCGGGTGTCGCCGCACTCTTCAAGATTTCCGGGCGCGACCCTGGCTGTGCGAGCACGGCAGATCTGGGCTTTGCACTGGGTCCGCGCATCAACGCAGCCGGCCGCATGGCGGACATGAGCCTGGGCATCCACTGCCTGCTGGAAGACAACCTCGAAAAGGCCCTGGCCCTGGCGCAGGCGCTGGATGCCATCAACCGTGAACGACGCGACCGCGAAGCCAGCATGCGGGACGAGGCGCTTGCCCACCTGGATGCAGTGCAGCAGGCATTTTCGGCCAGTGTATGCGTGTGGCAGCCTGGCTGGCACCCTGGTGTCATCGGGCTCGTGGCCTCGCGTCTGAAGGAAACGTACTGGCGCCCCGCAATTGCCTTTGCGCCGGACGCTGACGGCACTCTGCGCGGGTCTGGACGGTCAATTCCGGACGTACACTTGCGCGATGTTCTCGATCTGGTCAGCAAGCGTCTGCCGGGGGCCATCCTGCAATTCGGTGGGCACGCGATGGCGGCAGGCCTGACCCTTCGGGCCAGCGCCTTCGACGATTTTTCGACTCAGTTCGACGCGGCGGTGCGTACCTTGAGTGGCCGCGAATCGTTCGAACCCATGCTCGACACAGACGGCTCGCTGGAGGCCCCTCTGGTCACAACCGAAATAGCCACGATGCTGGGGCAACAAATCTGGGGAGCGGGTTTCCCACCGCCTCTGTTTCAGGACTCATTCCGCGTCATTCATCAGCGGCTGCTGAAAGACCGCCATCTGAAGCTTTTTCTGGAACGCGACGGCCTGCGCATCGATGCCATCTGGTTCAATCACCCCGAGCCTGTCGCCGAGCAAATCGAAGCCGTCTACCATCTCGAAAGCAACACGTGGGGAGGGCGCACCACCGTGCAGCTCATGATCGAGCACGCGCAGGCCACGCGGCCAGCAGCAGACCTGCCAACGCCAACGCAAATGCCAGCGCGTGCTGCAAGCTGAAGGATTCACCCAAAAATGCAACCCCGGTACATGCGGACCCAACAGGAAGCATGACCGTAAAAACGCCGGCCCGCGAGGCGGGGACTCGGCGCAACCCCGTCATCCAGAGCCACATGGTCCACACGCTCGCTGACATGGCATAAAACACCAACAACAGCCAGCTGGATACGGAAACTGCTGCAAAATCGAAGTCACGTGCAATCCAGACGCCTGCCGGCAGCATCAGCACGAATCCCCACAGATTCACGAGTGCGCAGATCCGCTTGGACGACAGTACGGCCGTGAGCTGCTTGCCAATCACAACGTAGCAGCCCTCGCAAAGCACCGTCGCGCCCAGCAGCAGATAACCCAGCCAATTTCCGCTCGCGCCCGGCGAGGCGGGCCCGGCCAGCGCCAGCAAGGCAATCCCCAAGACCCCCAGCACGATGGCGACGATGACGCGAGGGCGAATGGATTCGTGAAGCAAGGCCCAGCTCAGAACAGCCACCATGGCAGGAATGGCTGACAGAATGACGCCAGCCGCCACAGCACCGCTGCGACTCACACCCAGAACCATGAAAATCGTAAAGAGAAAACTGCCGATGAAGGCGCTCAGGAACAAAAGGCCTCGAATGCGCCAGGACAGCACTGCCTCGCTCTTGGGCTTGCGCAGCCAGCGTAGTGTGGCCACGCCTGCAATGCCAAAGCGCAGCCATCCGAGCAAGAACACTGGAAGTGCGGCGTTGAGCGGTTTGCTCAGGGCCACGTAGGTTCCCACCCCGAACATGGCCACGGCCAGGTACCCGTATGACAACCACAGCGGTGGGTCGCTGGCACGCCAGGCGCGACTCACGAAACAAGACCTTGCCGCAGGGAGCCACGCCCGCCTCGAGCCTGTGCGCCATTACCCGAAATCACTCTGCTGCTCCCGTCGCCAAGCGTTCTTCTGTCAGAAGTGCATTTTAAATCTAAACGGAAACCATTATTGACATAATGTCATTCATCCAATATCATGAAGAGCTTGATGGTCAGCGGTTTTCAGCATTGATCTTCTTAGGTTCCCTCTCAGTTGATTTTTGATTTGCACCTCTGTGGCAAATTGATCATCCTGGGCACCAGATCAGTCACTGTGGGCTAACACCCACTGCCCTGGGGGTCACCCCACCTGAATTTCGATCAATTTCAGCCTCCGTTGCGCAAGGATCGCGCAATCGGTACGCGCCCGCTGACGTAGCTGGATAAACGGAGCACACTCATGGCTAAAGAAGAACTACTTGAAATGCACGGATCTGTCACAGAAGTGCTGCCTGATTCGCGCTTTCGCGTGACCCTCGACAATGGGCACCCAGTCATTGCCTATACGGGCGGAAAAATGCGCAAACACCATATCCGCATCCTGGCGGGCGATCAGGTCACGCTCGAAATGTCGCCATACGATCTGACCAAGGGCCGGATTACCTTTCGCCATCTCAATCGTCCTGCAGGCGGGACGACCAGTCCTACGTATCGCCGGCGCTGACGCGCATTCAGTGGCAGTCGGGAACAGCCTGGTCCAGATACACCTCGAAGGCAATGTCCCGCGCCTGCTGCTTTGCCAGGGCCTGCACTCTCGCAGGCCCTGTAGCTTGAATGACGAGCGCTTTTTCGCGAGCCGGCACACGGGTGCTCATCAGCACGACGAGATCATCATGCCGATACGGCCCAAGAGAGGCTGAAAATTTGTGCCACTCAGGGAATTTGAGCAGATTGCGCAGAAAGCTTTCATCCTGCACGGTGGCATCACACTGCCCTGTGCGCAACGCCAGAAGCGCATCGGTAGCAGAAGGATAGACCCGCTCCACTGCACCAAACCTGAGAGCCAGCTCGCCTTCGTAGCGACCGTCCACCGCAAGACAGACACCTCTCCCCTTCAGATCTGACCAGGCATGGATGGTCGTATCAGTTCGCATGATGGCCATGGGGCTTGCCGACCAGTTCAGAGTTGTACGGCTCAAGCCACTTGGCAATGATTGCGTCGCCGGGAGCACTCCCAGCCAGACGCCTTCCACCCCCGCCATCACACGACTGACCGCCGCAGACGCGGGGACTTGTTCCAACGGGTACCCAGAAGCGCTCGCCTGCATCAACAACGTTTCGATGCGTGCCGGAGTGCGCACCTTGGCACCCGCCACAGGAGCGACCGGAACCTGCTCGAGCCCCACTGCCAGACCCGTAGAGAGAGACACTATCTGAGCATGAGCCGATGCGAGGAGTGCCAGGCAGACGGCCAGGCCCCAGCCCCAACGCCACCCGTATCCCATTGCCGCATCCATCGGTCGGTTCATTCCGGCCCCTCCCCCGCCACAGGGTCACACGTACTCAGGGTCACACGTATTGATAGCGCAAGACCCTGCGCTTGATGTTTTCGAGCAAGACCTGATCGATCAAGGTTGCCAGGATGGCAATCGTGAGGATGTCTGCCATGACTCCTGTCATGTCGGCAGTCTCGCCGGCATAGGCTAATGAACGACCCAGCCCCTGGCCAAATCCAATGAGCATTTCAGCCGAGATCAGCGCACGCCAGGCATTGCCAAAGGCCAGCTGCGCGCCAGTGATCAGCTCGGGCATCACCGCGGGCAGATAGACGCGACGAATCATCTCCCAAGGGTTCGCGCCCATGACCCGTGCCGCCGACACGTGTGTTTGCAGCACGCTTTCTGTGGCGTTCATGACGGACAAAGCAGCCGGGAAGAACGCCGCCAGTGCAACCACGACGATCATGGGTACATTGCCAAACCCCATCAGTATCAGGAAAAGCGGCACCCATGCAATCGACGGAATCGATTGCAGCACGATGATTGCCGACTTGAGGACTTCGCGGAAAAACAGCAGCAAGCCTCCGGCAAGGCCGAAGCTGATGCCAAACAGCAGCGCAAATCCGTAACCCACGCCAAGGCGCCCCATGCTGCCCGCCAGGACGGAGCGAAACTGCGTCGTATGGATATCGTGCCAGATACGCGCAAGAACCTTGGGGACCCCGGGAAGAAGGAAATCGGGCAGGCTCAAGGCCGCCAGTTGCCAGAACAGCAGGATGGCAAGAATCGCCACCAACATGGCCAGCTTACGTGTGGCGGGAGAAAGTCTTTGTTTTTTACTCATGGTTCCCAACAAAACACCACCGGGTCAGCATCCCGTTTGGCCGACAAATACGCACATCAACCAAAAGAAACACCGACCCGGCCTGCTACGTGATCTTCACGCCGAAACAGTTCAGAGGTGACGGGCGTGCTGCCAATCGAGATCGACAATCTTGTTGACGTCGAAGGGCTTGCCGTCTTGTGTCTTGAGTGAACCCTGTGCCTGCATGATATTGGCAACTTCCTGCATGCGGGAAACGTCCTTGGGGGTCAGCGCGGCGCTGTAGGTCTGTGTCTTGATCGCATCCGCGATGATCTTGTCGCGCGGAACGTCGCCATGCTTGAGCGTCTTGAGCGTGGGTTCGGCAATGAAGTAACCCGAAATCAGCTTGGCGGCGTCATTAGGGTGCTGCTGCAACAGTTCAATAGCCTGCTGCTGGGCATCCAGAGACTTCCAGACCAGGTCTTTCTTGGCCTTGAGCGTGGCGGCCGAGGTGATGGTCACCATGCAAGGGAATGGCCAGACTTCGCCGATCTCGTAGATCTGTTTGACGGGTGCGATCTCCTGGACGATGCTTGCTTGTGGCTCAAACAAAAAGGCAGCATCGACCCGTTTGCCTACCAGCGACTGCACGGCTACCTGGGGGCTCACGCCCATGATGGTCAGATCGTCAGGCTTCAGGCCGGCGTCTTTGAGCACTACGCCCTTCAGAACCACATCGGCCGTGCTGCCCTCCTTCTGCGAGGCAAGGGTATGCCCTTTCAGATCGGACACCTTGTTGATGCCCGCGTCGTCGCGCACCACCAGCGCGTGGAACCCACGCTGGGCGCCACTGACGACCTTGAGATCCGCACCGCGAGAAGACCACGAGGCCGCGTTGGTAAAACCTAACACGCCCGTGTCAAGCTGCCCGCCAACGATGGCCTTGATGAGGTCCGTTCCCGATTTGAATTCGACCAGTTGAACATCCAGCCCCTGCTTTTCGTAGAACTTGCCTTCGTAGGCAGCGATAGCCTGCGCGTCATCCATGACCCGGATATAGCCCACCTTGAAGGGTTCAGCAGCCATGGCTTGGGTCGCCAAAGTGAGCGAGGCCAGAACGGGGACCAGAAAATGCTTCAGTTTCATGCTGCAAGTTCCTCGGCGAGAGATAGAGAGGGATGGGTGTCTTCAGTGACAATCCCGAGCAATTCAAGGATTTCTCGGCGAGTAGCAGAAAAATCAGACAAATCGTGGGTTTTGCCAGAAGCGGACAAACGGAATTCTTTCAGGACACGGGACGGACGGGCGCTGAACACCAAAATGCGATCAGCCAAGAAGAGCGCCTCGTCCACGTCGTGAGTCACCAGCAGCACCGTAGGGCGCGTTTCCTGAATCAGGTCGCGCAAGGCGTCTTGCAGCGTCATGCGCGTCAGCGCGTCCAGGGCACCGAAAGGTTCGTCCAGCAGAAGCACCTCCGGGTGTGTGACGAAGGCGCGCGCCAACGCACAACGCTGCCGCATGCCCCCCGAGACCTGATGCGGAAAGTAGTCTTCGAAGCCCTTGAGTTGAACCTTTTCGAGCCAAGCCACCGCCTGACTGCGTGCCTTGGACCGACTTATCTTCTGCAGCTCCAGCGCCATGGCCACGTTTTGCGACAGTGTCAGCCACGGATACAGGGCGTTTTCCTGAAACATGAGCATCCGGCTGGGATCAGGGCGGCTGACCGGCTTGCCATCCGCCAGAACCTGCCCTTTGCTGGGATGCTCAAGGCCAGCCGCAATATGCAGCAAGGTCGATTTTCCGCAGCCTGACGGCCCGACCAGCGCCACCAGTTCTCCGGCCTGCACGTCTCGCTGAAAATCCGCGACGACGGGCAAGTTGCCAAATTGCTTTTCAACATGCTGGAAAGATAAATTCATAGGCTGCGGCGCGCGGTGGCGAAGCCTCCAGAAATCAAAGGGACATGAGGCAATGTAACAAGAGCGCTTCATGATCAACAACGACATATTTTCGATTTTTATATTTCCAGTAGAAATAAAGAATGGCCCAAAACTTGCAAGTACCTGACTGCGCAGCCCGTTATCAAGGGTCCAAATCACTATAATGTGCGGCGGTGCCGCGCAACTTCCGTTGACTCCATCCGGCCGGGTCCAGACAAGAACATTTTGTGATCTGACTGCCACACTGTGTAACAGTAGATCTTTCACCTCTTCCGGACAGGCACGGCCTGCTCCCGGATCCTAGGATTCTTGAATGGCGAAACGCATTTCCTCCCGCCCGACACCCTCGGTCATCGAGTCGGGAAGCCCAGGTGCTGTCCCTATTGCGCCCGCACTGGACGCGACGCTGGACGAAGCGCGCGTCACCCGCAAATCGACTCTGCTCAATCACAGAACCCTCTGGATCGGGTTGCTGGCCGTCATCCTCGGCATCGCGGCGGCAGAGATCGCGCAGCTTTTGATGTTCATGATCAATATCATCACGGACATTACCTTTTATGGGCGCATCAGCGACGTGACGGAGACGACCCATGTCGGCTCATTCGTGCTGTCCCCAGCCAACAACCAGCTCGGGCTGTGGGTGATCCTGATGCCGGCCATCGGTGGTCTGATTGCCGGCGTCATGGCACGCTGGGGGTCTCGCGCCATCCAAGGGCACGGCATTCCCGAGGCCATGGAGCAAATCCTCCAGCATGACTCGAATATCCCGGCCCGCGTCACCTGGCTCAAACCGGTGTCGTCGGCCTTCGCCATCGGCACTGGCGGCCCTTTTGGCGCGGAAGGCCCCATCATTTCAACCGGTGGCGCGCTGGGCTCCGTGCTCGGGCAGCTGCTCTCGGTCACGGCGACCGAGCGCAAGACGCTCCTGGCGGCTGGCGCGGCGGCCGGCATGGCGGCCGTGTTCGGCGCCCCCCTGTCCTCTCTGGCGATGGCAGTCGAGTTGCTGCTTTTCGAGCTGCGCCCGCGTTCGCTGATTCCGGTCGCGCTGGCAGCCGTCGCGGCCACAGGGGTGCGCTATGCGACTTACGGTGCCGGTGCGGTCTTCTCCATGCCGGCAGTTCTCGAACCGGGTGGTTCGGCCCTTGTCAGCTACATCATCTTGGGAGCGATCGTCGGCGTACTCAGCGTCTGGGTCACCAAGGCGGTTTATGCCATCGAAGACGGATTTGCCAAGCTGCCCGTCCACTGGATGTGGTGGCCGGCTATCGGCGGGATCTTTGCAGGGGTGATCGGGTGGCTGGCACCGCGTACCATGGGCGTGGGCTACGATAATATCGACGCCATCGTGTCGGGCGATTTTGGCGTCCAGATGCTCATCACCATGTGCGTGCTGAAATTTGCCGCCTGGGCGATTGCCCTCGGCAGCGGCACATCAGGCGGCACATTGGCGCCGTTGTTCATCATCGGGGGCTCGTTCGGCGCCTTGCTCGGAATCGGCACGGAACATATCCTGCCCGTTCTTGGAATAGACCCACGGATCGCTGCGCTGGTGGGGATGGCGGCCATTTTCGCCGGATCGTCGCGCGCTTTGTTGACGGCCATTCTGTTTGCCTTTGAAACCACACGCCAGGCCCCTGTGCTTCTGCCCCTGCTGGGTGGCTGCACCGCGGCCTATATGGTGTCGGCGCTCATCATGCGCAACACCATCATGACAGAAAAGATCGTCCGCCGAGGCGTACTCGTGCCGCTGGAATACAGCGCCGACTTTCTGCAACGGATCACGGTTGGCCAAATCTACACGCGTGACGTGATATCACTCAAGGCGGGTGACACGCTTGGACAGGTTCGCCAATGGCTGGCAGAAGGCGGGCCGGATACGCGCCACCACGGCTACCCGGTGATGGACTCCAGCGGCGCGGTGACAGGTGTACTCACCATCCGGGAGCTCCTGAACCCGACCACAGATACCGCCACCCAGATCGGCGAGATGGTGCAACGGTCTCCGGTCGTGGTGGCCGAGGACTACCCGCTGCGCGAAGCGTCCGACATGATGGTGAACGCAGGCGTGGGGCGCCTGGTGGTCATGAGCCGCACACGGCCTCCGAAGCTGCTGGGCATGCTCACGCGCAGCGACATCATCAATGCCAACGTTTACCGCCTGGACGAGAACAGGGATGCGCGCCGCCAGCTTCGCGTCGACTTGCGCCGCCCCCTGCGGCCCTTGCGGCCCATCCGGCGGCGCAGGGCCCATCGCATGCGTTGAACGCATGCGGGATAAAATACGCGCATCACGCAATGAATCGCACACTCGAGAGGCACGGCCGCGTCGAGTTCACCTGAAACCTACCTTGGAACACCATGGAAGCCGAACACCAGAATCACATCCACGCCTGCATCGAAGACTACTTCGACCGTCAGGCCGCTCTTCGGAGGTATCTTTGACTACGATGTCAAAGCCGAACGCCTGCTCGTCGTCAACGCCGAACTCGAAAACCCCGATATCTGGAATGACCCCAAACACGCTCAAGACCTTGGGCGTGAAAAAAAGTCGCTCGAAAACGTTGTCCACACCCTCAGCGATCTGGAGCAAGGTCTAAACGACGCACGCGATCTCTTCGAACTGGCTCGTGCCGACGAAGACGACGCCACGCTTGCTTCCATCGAACACGACTGCGCCGATTTGGGTGAGCGCCTCGAAGCACTCGAGTTCCGCCGCATGTTCTCGAACCCGGCCGATCCGCTGAACTGCTTCATGGATATCCAGTCGGGTGCCGGCGGGACCGAAGCACAAGACTGGGCCTCAATGCTCTTGCGCCAATATCTGCATTACGGCGAACGCAAGGAATTCAAGACTGAAGTGCTTGAAGTCTCCGAAGGCGAGGTCGCCGGCATCAAGTCGGCCACGATCAAGTTCGAAGGCGAATACGCCTATGGCTTGCTGCGCACGGAAACCGGCGTTCACCGACTGGTGCGCAAAAGTCCGTTCGACTCCTCCAACGGGCGGCACACCTCGTTTGCCAGTGTATTCGTCTATCCCGAAATCGACGATTCGTTCGAGATCGAGATCAACCCGGCAGATCTGCGCATCGACACCTACCGCGCAAGCGGCGCGGGCGGCCAGCACATCAACAAGACTGATTCAGCCGTGCGGATTACGCACCAGCCCACGGGAATCGTCGTGCAGTGTCAGAACGACCGATCGCAGCACCGCAACCGCGCCGAGGCCATGCAAATGCTGAAATCGCGCTTGTACGAACTCGAAATGCGCAAGCGCATGGCCGAACAGCAAAAGCTCGAGGACTCCAAGAGCGACGTGGGCTGGGGACATCAGATCCGCTCCTATGTGCTCGACCAGAGCCGCATCAAGGACCTGCGCACCGGGGTCGAAATCTCCAATACCCAAAAAGTCCTCGACGGTGACCTCGACGCCTTCATCACTGCAAGCCTGAAGCAGACCGATTGACCGCCTTGTCCCCTGAATCCAACGACATGACTGACCAAAACGAAACCCAAGCCACGGACGAAAACCGCCTGATCGCAGAACGACGCAGCAAACTGGCCGCCTTGCGTACCTCCGGACCGGCATACCCCAACGACTTCCACCCGGACACCCACGCCGCAACGCTGCACCAGGACTGCGAAGGGATGGACGACGAGACGCTACTGGCCGGCCATCGCCAAGCGCGGGTGGCAGGCCGCATGATGCTCAAGCGAGTCATGGGCAAAGCCAGTTTTGCCACGTTGCAGGACACCACGGGTCGCATCCAGCTCTACCTGGACCGCAGCATCCTGGGCGACGACACCTATGCCGCCTTCAAATCCTGGGACATTGGCGACATTCTTGGGGCCGAAGGGGAGGTCTTTCGCACCCACAAGGGCGAGCTCTCGCTGCGTGTCCAGTCACTGCGCCTGCTTTCGAAATCCCTGCGTCCGCTGCCCGACAAATTTCACGGGATGGCCGACCAGGAACTGCGATACCGGCGACGTTATGTCGATCTGATCATGTCAGACGACACGCGGCGTACATTTCTTGCGCGCAGCCAGATCGTCGCCGCGATACGGCAAATCATGTCAGATGCCAATTTTCTCGAAGTGGAAACGCCCATGCTGCACCCGATTCCTGGAGGTGCCTCGGCCAAACCGTTCATCACGCATCACAACGCGCTGGACATGGACATGTATCTGCGCATCGCTCCCGAGCTTTATCTGAAGCGCCTGATCGTCGGCGGCTTCGAGCGGGTGTTCGAAATCAACCGCAACTTTCGCAATGAAGGCGTCAGCCCGCGGCACAATCCAGAATTCACCATGATGGAGTTCTATGCAGCCTACACGGACTACCGCTGGCTCATGGACTACACCGAGGCGCTCATCCGCGATACGGCACTCAACGTATGCGGCACCACAGACTTGACGTATCAAGGAAAGCCTCTGGATCTAAGCCGAGCCTTCGATCGCCTCACCATCACGCAGGCCATCCGCAAATACGCGCCGTCCTATGCCGACGAGCAACTCGAAGACGCCGGGTACCTGCGCACCGAGCTGCGCCGCCTGGGTGCCGAGGTGGATGGCCCGGTTCTGGCGCACGCAGGCCTGGGAGCGCTGCAGCTGGCTCTTTTCGAAGAAACAACAGAAACCCAGCTTTGGCACCCTACTTACATCATCGACTACCCGGTAGAAGTGTCACCGCTGGCGCGAGCGTCTGACAAGCAAGCCGGAATTACCGAGCGCTTCGAGCTGTTTGCGTGCGGACGCGAAATCGCCAATGGGTTCTCTGAACTCAACGACCCCGAAGACCAGGCAGCTCGTTTCCAGGCGCAGGTAGCAGCCAAGGATGCGGGCGACGAAGAAGCCATGTATTACGATGCCGATTACGTCCGCGCCCTGGAATACGGCATGCCCCCCACAGGCGGTTGCGGGATCGGGATCGACCGTCTCGTCATGATGTTGACAGACAGCCCCAATATTCGTGACGTCATTCTTTTTCCGCACATGCGGCGCGAAGATTGACGCGTACTGAATACAAAAACCCGGCATCATGTGATGACCGGGTTTTTTAACGCCGAAAGAGGACGGCTGAAACGATGGCGCGGTGCCCTGAAGACACTGCGCTACGCAAAGGGTTTCAGACCGTGAACGAATCTCCGCATCCACACGCCGCCTTTTCGTTGGGGTTGTTGAAGCGGAAGCCTTCGTTGAGCCCTTCGCGCGCATAGTCCAGCTCAGTGCCCTGCAGATACTGCAGATTTTCAGGCGCTACGTAGAGCCGCGCACCGAACTGCTCGAAAATTTGATCGCTGGGCTGCGGATCATCGACGTACTCGAGCAAATACGACAGACCGGAACACCCCGAGGGCTTCACGCCCAGGCGCAGGCCCACGCCCTTGCCTCGGCTTTCGAGATGCTGCTGAATGTGCTCGGCAGCCTGCTGTGTCAATGTGATTCCCATAACGCTACTCACTGATGTGATGTGGTTGAAGATGCTTCTCGGTATAGTTTGCCACAGCAGCCCGCAGGGCATCTTCGGCCAGCAGGGCTGAATGCATCTTGACGGCTGGCAAAGCCAGGGCCGACACGATATCGTGGCTGTGAATGGCCTGCGTGTCTTCAAGGAGGCACCCCTGCAACCGCTGGGTCAGCCATGACCCAATGGCGATAGTCGACACGCTGCCAAACGCCTTGAACCGCGCTGCTACGATGGTGCCTGCCTGCACGCGAAACTGCAATTTGATCACCTCGCCCAGGGCGGGAGAGCCCACCAGGGCCGAGCCAACCTCGTCATCGGTTGCGTCCAAAGACCCCACATTGTGCGGATGCCGGTAATGTTCCAGCGCCAGTGCCCCATAAGTCGACCCGGCCATCAGCAGGACTCCATCCAGGCACCCAAAGTGCCCTCCTCACGCATTTCCCACAGAGGCGAAATCTCGCGAAGGCGTTGAATCTGGGTGCGCAAGGCTTGAATGGTGAGGTCTACATCGGCCTCTGTGGTGAAGCGGCCAATACTCATGCGCAACGAACTATGCGCCAGTATGTCGCTGCGCCCCAGGGCGCGAAGCACATATGAAGGTTCCAGGCTCGCCGACGTACACGCGGAGCCGCTGGAAACCGCGATTTCGGGCACTGACATGAGCAGCGCCTCGCCCTCGACATGCGCCACACTGATATTGAGGGTATGCGCGACCCGCTGGACCAGGTCGCCGTTGAGGTAGACGTCAGGCAGATCTTTCAGGCCATCCCAGAGGCGGTCGCGCAATCCCCGGATACGAGGAAGCTCAGTGGCCATCAGTTCGCCAGCCAGCGCATAAGCGGCCCCCATACCAACAATCTGGTGGGTTGGCAGGGTCCCCGAGCGCAGACCCCTTTCGTGCCCACCGCCATGCATCTGGGCCTCGAGGCGTACACGGGGCTTGCGTCTGACATACAGTGCACCAATGCCCTTGGGCCCATACGTCTTGTGTGCCGATAGCGACATCAGATCAATACCCAGCGCCTCAACGTCAATGGCAACTTTGCCGGTTGCCTGCGCGGCATCGGTGTGAAACAAAACGCCATGCTCGTGACACAAAGCGGCCAATTTTGCGATATCTTGAATGACGCCGATTTCGTTGTTGACCAGCATGACCGATACCAGAATGGTGTCGGGGCGGAACGCAGCCGCCAGCGCATCGCAAGAAACCAGACCCCCTGCGTCCACGTCCAGGTACGTGACCTCGAACCCGTGACGTTCGAGTGCATGGCAGGTATCCAGCACAGCCTTGTGCTCGGTACGGACCGTGATGATGTGACGCCCTCGGCCAGCGTGGAATTCGGCCACACCCTTGATGGCAAGGTTGTCGGATTCAGTCGCACCGGAGGTCCAGGCGATTTCACGCGGATCTGCGTGGATCAAGGCAGCCACTTGAGCCCGAGCTCGTTCCACAGCTTCGCTTGCGTCCCATCCCCAGGAGTGGCTGGTGGACGCTGCGTTGCCAAAGCGCTCAGACAGCCAAGGCACCATGGCCTGCACTACCCTCTGGTCTACAGGCGTGGTCGCCGAATAATCCAGATAAACGGGCGGGTGCAGCGACATGACGACTCCTTATGCTGAAACGGGCTCCCGAACGGAATCAGCCCGATTCGAAACAGCCGGTTTGTGGGGCTTCAGACCCTGACGCAACTGGCCCGATTCTTGCCATTCGCGCAGGCGTTGCTGATCGACCAGGTCTTGAAGCGACACCGAATCCAGGTACTCTACCATTTTACGACTCAGGGTTGCCCAAAGGTCGTGCGTCATGCAGCGCCCTGTGTGGCCATTGCGACCAATCGCGCAGTTTTCTTTACCACCGCAACTGGTGGCGTCCAGCGGCTCGTCAACCGCAAAAATGATGCTGGAAACCGAGATGTCACGCGCATGACGCGCCAGTGTGTAACCACCCCCAGGGCCTCGTACACTGTCGACCAGCTCGGAACGCCGCAGCTTGCCAAAGAGCTGTTCGAGATAAGACAGTGAAATATTCTGGCGCTCACTGATGGCGGCCAGGGTCACAGGCCCGCTATGCGCCCGCAAAGCCAAATCAATCATTGCAGTGACCGCAAAACGCCCTTTGGTCGTCAAACGCATGGTAAGCCTCACCTTTTCAAACCCGTCATGGGTATGTCTGATACCCGACTAAACGAGTCAAGTATATCAACGTACCCGACTGAATTACTCAACTTTTGGGCACTGTCACGACTGAAACTTGATGAAAATCAAGGCCAGGGTCAATCAGGTGGAATGCGCGTCAGCCAGGAGGTCCTGAAGGGAACTTGAATGGCGTCTCTGGAGCCTGCAGCAGAACGGCGCCCTGAGGGCGCCGCTGCATAGCCACGTGAGATGTCTTCAGGCCGCTTGATACTGCAGCACGCGCTTGCGCACGAGCTCAAGCACACCTTGGCAAGAATCTTCGATGTAGTCCAGAACCTTGTTGAAGCCTTCAGGCCCGCCATAATAGGGGTCCGGCACCGTGGCTTCTTCGAATTCGTTTGAGAAGCGCATGAGCAACATGAGCTTGTGCTGGTAGATCTTGGGGCATTGCTGCTGCAAGGCGGAAAGATTTTCCCAGTCCATTGCCAGGATGAGATCGGCATCGCGGAAATCATTGGCGGTGATCTGGCGTGCCACATGGCCCGACAAATCGTAGCCGCGCTTGCGTGCTGCCGCTTGCGCACGTGCATCAGGCGCCTCGCCCACATGAAAGTGATGAGTGGCGACGGAATCGACACAAATGGCGTCGGTGAGGTTGGCGTCATCAACCAGATGCTGGAATACGCCTTGAGCGGTGGGAGACCGGCAGATGTTACCGGTACAGACGAAAAGGACCTTATGCATGATAGGTGAAAGTGTGCGGGAAAACCCCGAAATTGGCAAGCCCTTTCCGGCGAAAATCGGAAAAAAACGTGCAGTGTCAGAAGTTTGCGTCTCAGCTGAAAAGCGCCCTGTCCTTCAAGGAATGCAGGGCATCACGGACAGCTGCCGCCTGCTCGAACTCAAGATTGCGGGCGTGTTCATTCATCTTCTGCTCCAGGCGCCGAATTTCACGCGCCAATACCTTCTCGTCCTGCAACGCGGTCACGTCGTAGACTGGCTCAACCTCGGTCGACATCGCTGGCGCCACCGAAACCCCGTCGATCAGGTCACGCACTGCCTTGTTCACGCTGCGCGCCGTGATTCCGTGCTCCTCGTTGAAGGCCTGCTGCTTTTCGCGGCGCCGCTGGGTCTCGTCCATGGCCCGGCGCATCGAATCCGTGACTCGGTCGGCGTACAGGATGGCGCGTCCATGAAGGTTGCGCGCAGCACGCCCCATCGTCTGGATGAGGCTGCGTTCAGAGCGAAGGAACCCCTCTTTGTCGGCGTCGAGGATGGCCACCAGCGAGACTTCGGGAATGTCCAGTCCTTCGCGCAGCAGGTTGATGCCCACCAGCACGTCAAACGCCCCCAACCGCAGATCGCGAATGATTTCCACCCGCTCTACGGTGTCGATGTCGGAGTGCAGATACCGGACCTTGAGGCCACTTTCCTGAAGGTATTCTGTCAGGTCTTCGGCCATCCGCTTGGTCAGCGTCGTGA
This sequence comes from Castellaniella sp., assembly GCF_036379515.1. Taxonomy (GTDB): domain Bacteria; phylum Pseudomonadota; class Gammaproteobacteria; order Burkholderiales; family Burkholderiaceae_B; genus Castellaniella. The sequence continues at coordinate 15,753 of NZ_DASVGN010000034.1, read as the reverse complement.
CCAGCACTCGTTCGTGGCGCGCGATGATCTTCTTGGCCTCGCCAAGAAGATCATCCACCTGGGTGGTCGCCGGACGCAATTCGACTGCAGGATCGACCAGCCCTGTGGGTCGAACGACCTGCTCCACCACCTGGTCGGAGTGCTCCGCCTCGTAGGCGCCCGGCGTCGCGGATACGAAGACGCACTGCGGCATCCGCGCTTCGAATTCCTCCAGCCTCAACGGCCGGTTATCGAGCGCCGAGGGCAGGCGAAATCCAAACTGCACCAGAGTCTCCTTGCGTGACCGGTCACCGCGGTACATGCCTCCCAGCTGGCCGATCGTCACGTGGCTTTCGTCGATGAACATCAACGCCTTGGCCGGCAGATAGTCGATGAGGGTGGGAGGAGGATCTCCAGGGGCTGCGCCGGACAAGTGACGAGAGTAATTTTCGATGCCTTTGCAGAAACCAAGTTCCTGCAGCATTTCAAGATCAAACCGGGTCCGCTGCTCCAGGCGCTGCGCCTCGACCAGCTTGCCGCCGGCGTTCAGTTCTTCAAGCCTGTCCCGCAACTCGCTTTTGATGGTTTCGATGGCTCTCAGCACGGTCTCGCGCGGGGTGACATAGTGCGAACTGGGAAACACCGTAAAGCGCACCAGGCTCTGGACCAGCTTGCCCGTCAGCGGATCGAACAAATCCAGGGATTCAACTTCGTCGTCGAACAAGGTGATACGCAAGGCCTGCTCGGCGTGCTCCGCCGGAAACACGTCGATGATCTCGCCCCGAGCACGAAAGGTTCCGCGTCCGAACTCCATGTCGTTACGTTCGTACTGCATGGACACCAGTCGGGCCAGGATTTCCTGACGACCCATGTGATCCCCTGTGCGCAGCGTCAGCACCATGGCGTGATAATCGCCCGGATTACCAATGCCGTAGATGCACGACACCGTGCCTACGATGATGGTATCTGGCCGCTCGAGCAAGCTTTTGGTTGCAGAAAGCCGCATCTGCTCGATGTGCTCGTTGATGGACGAATCCTTTTCAATGAACAGATCTCGGGCCGGGACATAGGCCTCAGGCTGATAGTAGTCGTAATACGAGACGAAATACTCGACCGCATTGCGCGGAAAGAATTCACGCATCTCCGCGTAGAGCTGTGCAGCCAGGGTCTTGTTGGGTGCAAGCACGATCGCCGGGCGCCCAAGCCGCGCGATCACATTGGCCATGGTGTAGGTCTTGCCTGATCCTGTCACTCCCAGCAACGTCTGGCACATGAGACCGTCTTCCAGCCCGTCCTGCAAGGCTGAAATTGCAGCCGGCTGGTCCCCTGCCGGCGGGTACGGTTCATAGAGCTGAAACGGGCTGCCTTCAAACTGAACGAATCTCGGGATGGAATCCATGGTGGAATCCTTCATATCGCGTACTCGCTAGACACCCTTCGGGTAAACCCCTTATTATCCCATCGTAGGTTCGTTGAACCAAGACCCATACCTTCTCTGCCTCATAACACTTCCATGTCCTCCATCTTCGCCTCCGTCGAACTCGCGCCACGCGACCCCATTCTTGGCCTGAACGAACAATTCAAGGCCGATCAACGAGCCACCAAAGTCAATCTCGGCGTGGGGGTTTACTACGACGACAAAGGCCGCATTCCTCTGCTGAAGTCCGTACGTCAGGCCGAGACCAAGCTGTTCGAACAGGCGGCACCTCGCAGCTACCTGCCTATCGACGGCATTCCGGGGTACAACACCGGCGCGCGGATACTCCTGCTGGGTGAAGACTCGCCCCTGATCGCCGATCATCGATCGGTCACGGTGCAGGCACTGGGCGGCACGGGGGCCTTGAAAATTGGAGCCGATTTCCTGAAGCGGATTCTGCCTCAAGCTCAGGTCGCCATCAGCAACCCCAGCTGGGCAAACCACGAAGCACTGTTCTCAGCTGCTGGCTTTCCTATCGTGCGGTACGACTACTACGATGCCGCGAGCCACGGCCTGAACTTCGATGCCATGATGGCCTCGCTGCGCGTCCTGCCCGCCGGCACGATCGTGGTACTGCATGCCTGCTGCCACAATCCCACCGGCGTGGACCCCAGCAACGAGCAATGGAAAGAAATTGCACAGCTGCTGCAGTCCCGTCAGCTGGTGCCATTTCTGGACATCGCCTACCAGGGGTTTGGTGCCGGGCTTGAAGAAGACGCAAAAGTTGTGCAGCTCTTTGCGCAACTGGGCATGACCATATTCATCAGTTCGTCATTCTCGAAGTCGTTCTCGCTCTATGGCGAGCGGGTGGGTGCGCTGACCCTCATCACAGGTGACGACGACGAAAGCACCCGTGTGTTGAGCCAACTCAAGCGCGTCATCCGCACCAACTACTCCAACCCACCCACCCACGGAGGCGCCATCGTCTCTGCAGTGCTGAACACCCCCGAACTGAAGGCACTTTGGGCGAATGAACTCGCTGAAATGCGCGATCGCATCCGCACCATGCGACACCAGTTGGTCGCAAAGCTCCACGAGCACGGGGTGAATCAAGACTTCAGCTTCGTCGAGGCCCAACGCGGCATGTTTTCGTACTCAGGGCTCACCAAACAGCATGTGGAGCGCCTACGTGACGACTTTGGCATCTACGCGGTAGGCAGTGGCCGCATCTGCGTTGCCGCACTCAACAGCGGCAACATCGATTACGTCGCGCAATCCATTGCCCAGGTCCTCAAGCACTGACACCCCTGCAGCGCACTGAACGCGCAACCGGTCGACGCTGACGAAAGCCCCGCTCCACGGGGCTTTCCTTGCTTTATGCGTGCACATCAAGGACAATACAAGCTGGTTTTATATCCAGTCCTTTGCCATGGCACTCAAGCTCACTGCCCGTCAGTCTCAGATCCTGACCCTCATTCGCCAGGCCATTACGCACACCGGGCGCCCTCCCACCCGTGCCGAAATCGCGCACGAACTCGGCTTTCGCTCTACCAACGCGGCCGAAGACCATCTCCGCGCGCTTGAACGCAAAGGATACGTCCACCTGTCGGCAGGCACCTCGCGCGGCATTCAGCTCGTGCAGGCAAGCCCCGCCGACACGGCCCACCCGGTGACCGAGCCTGCCAGCCTGCCCTTCCGCCTGCTGGCGTCAGCCCGGGAACTCCTTGTCCCCATCATTGGTCACGTAGCGGCTGGGCACCCTATTTTGGCGGCTGAACACATCGAACGCGAAGTCCCCGTTGCGGCACAGCTTTTCACCGCGCAGCCAGACTACCTTCTGCGTGTCCGTGGCAGCAGCATGTGCAACGCAGGCATTCTCGATGGCGATCTGCTGGCCGTACGAAGCACCCGCGAAGCGCATCACGGGCAAATCGTAGTCGCGCGGCTGGGTGACGACGTCACCGTCAAGCGCCTCGAACAGCAGGGGTCACATCTCCGGCTACTGCCCGAAAACCCGGACTTCACTCCCATCGTCATTGGGCCAGGCGACGACTTCGCCATCGAAGGCCTGGCCGTCGGGCTCATCCGCACCACGCCACTTCACTAACATCCCGTCTGGTCCATCCCCAGAACGAGGCATCGCACTGCAAACCAAATACAGAATCGGCCAGCCTGAAATCCGGGCTGGCCGATTCTGTATGCTATGGAACCGTAGTAGTGCTTAGTGCTTGAGGGCCCCCCCACTGGCAGGGACAGGCTTGGCGGCGGCAGCGGCGGCGGCATCCGCAGCCAACTTTGCCACTTCTTCGTCTGACAGCGGCACGGGCATGCGTTCCAACGCCACCTCGAGCACACGATCGATCCAGCGTACCGGAATGATCTCCAGGTGATTTTTCACGTTGTCGGGGATCTCAGCCAGGTCCTTGACGTTCTCTTCGGGAATCATCACCGTCTTGATGCCTCCGCGATGAGCAGCCAGCAGCTTTTCCTTCAGGCCCCCGATTTCGAGCACCTCGCCACGTAGCGTGATTTCTCCCGTCATGGCCACGTCGGCACGCACCGGAATACCCGTGAGTGCAGACACCAGGGCTGTCGTGATCGCAATCCCGGCCGAGGGGCCATCCTTTGGAACAGCGCCTTCAGGAAAGTGGACGTGAAGATCACGTTTCTCGAACACCTGATCCGGAATGCCCCAACGGCGAGCACGCGCACGCACAACCGTCCGCGCGGCCTCCACCGACTCTTTCATCACGTCGCCCAGCGACCCGGTGCGCAAAACCACGCCCTTGCCCGGCATGTCTGCAACCTCAATGGTGAGCAGTTCGCCCCCCACTTCCGTCCACGCAAGCCCTGTGACCAAGCCGACTTTGTCTTCTTTCTCGGCTACGCCAAAGCTGAAACGGCGGACCCCAAGGAAATCGTTCAAATTGGAGGCATTGACTTCGACTGTGCCCTTGGTTGCCGATTTTGCCCCTTTTCGACCCTTGGTTGAAGCAGCCTGGGTGAGCATCTTCTTGACGACCTTGCGGCAAATTTTCGAGATTTCCCGTTCGAGCGCCCGGACCCCCGCCTCGCGTGTGTAATACCGCACAATGTCGCGAATAGCTGCTTCGGTGATGTGAAGTTCTTCATCCTTCACGCCATTGTTCTTCATCTGCTTGGGCAGCAGGTGATCGAACGCGATATGGACCTTCTCGTCCTCGGTGTAACCCGAAAGCCGGATGACTTCCATGCGGTCCAGCAGTGCCGGCGGGATGTTCAGCGTATTGCTGGTCGCGACGAACATGACGTCAGACAGGTCGAAATCGACCTCGATATAGTGATCCTGAAACGTGTGGTTCTGTTCCGGGTCCAGCACTTCGAGCAGGGCCGAAGACGGGTCACCTCGAAAATCGGCACCCATCTTGTCGATTTCGTCCAACAAGAACAAGGGGTTGCGCACGCCCACCTTGGCCATGTTCTGCAAAATCTTGCCTGGCATGGACCCAATGTAAGTGCGTCGATGCCCACGAATTTCGGCCTCGTCGCGTACCCCACCCAGAGCCATGCGCACATACTTGCGATTGGTCGCACGCGCCATCGATTGTCCCAGCGAAGTCTTGCCGACGCCCGGAGGTCCCACCAAGCACAGAATCGGCGCCTTGAGCTTATCCACGCGCTGCTGCACGGCCAGGTATTCGATGATGCGCTCTTTCACTTTTTCGAGGCCATAGTGATCCGCGTCGAGGATCTCTTCGGCATTTTCAAGCGAATTATTCACCCGGCTCTTTTTGCGCCAGGGCAACCCTACCAAGGTGTCGATGTAGTTGCGCACCACCGTGGCTTCTGCCGACATGGGTGACATCAGCTTGAGTTTCTTGACCTCAGCATCGACTTTTTTGCGCGCTTCCTTCGGGAGATGCGCATCAGCCACCTTCCGCTCGAGCTCTTCGATATCGGCGCCTTCCTCGCCCTCGCCCAGCTCCTTCTGAATCGCCTTGACCTGCTCGTTCAGGTAGTAGTCGCGCTGGCTCTTCTCCATTTGCTTCTTGACGCGGCCGCGAATGCGCTTTTCAACCTGAAGAATGTCGATCTCGGCTTCGAGCTGCGAGAGCAACACTTCAAGACGCTTGGTCGCGCTTGCTGTATCCAGCAGCGATTGCTTCTGCTCGATCTTGAGCGGCAGATGAGCGGCGATTGTGTCAGCGAGACGTCCCGCCTCTTCGATACCTGAAAGCGTCGTCAAGATCTCTTGCGGGATCTTCTTGTTGAGTTTCACGTATTGGTCGAACTGCGCCACGACCGCGCGGCGCAGAGCCTCGGCCTCGGCCTGCTCCCCGGGCTCTTCAGCAATGCCGGACACCCGCGCCATGAAGTGCGTTTCGGCTTCCTGGACCGCGTGAACACGCGCCCGCTGCAAGCCTTCGACCAACACCTTGACGGTGCCGTCTGGCAACTTGAGCATCTGAAGAATACTGGCGGCACACCCCACGTCAAACAAATCGTCTGACGAGGGTTCGTCTTTGCCGGCCGCCTTCTGAGCCACCAGCATGACGCTGCCGCCAGCTTCCATGGCCAATTCCAGCGCCTTGATGGAGCGCGGGCGCCCGACAAACAGGGGGATCACCATATGTGGAAACACAACCACGTCGCGCAACGGCAACAATGGCAGGTCCACAGGGTCCTCGGTGAGAATCTGGCTAGCAGACATGCTTGCTTCCTTGAACTGAGTCTATGAAAAAAGGAAGCTCAGGCTTCCTTTTTGTGGTGCCTGACATCCATATGGTGCCACTGCCGGCCATTTCAAGGCCGGCAGCGCAAGGACACAGTATATCGAGTGTCTGGCGAACCCCGTCAGGCCGCAGCCGTATGGAGGGGTTTTTCTTCAGGAGGATGGCGGGCCACTCGTGGCCCCTTGATGAGCTCGGGCGTAGTCTTGCCCTCTACTGCGGCGTCATCGAGAACCACACGATTGACTTCAGGACGCGAAGGCAGCTCGTACATGGTGCCCAGCAAAGCCTGCTCCAGGATGGAGCGCAAGCCACGCGCGCCCGTCCGGCGCTTGATGGCCCGTGTCGCGATGGCCGTCAATGCCGGTTCCGTCACGTCGAGTTCCACGTCCTCCATCTCGAAGAGCTTCTGGAACTGCTTGACAACCGCATTGCGTGGCTCGGTCAGAATGCGCACCAGCATGCTTTCATCGAGCTCTTCGAGTGTTGCCACCACAGGAAGACGGCCGACGAGCTCGGGGATCAGCCCAAACTTGATGAGATCTTCGGGTTCCACCTCGGAGAATAGCTCACCCACGCCACGCTCGGACCGTGCGCGCACTGTGGCAGAAAAGCCGATTCCGGAACGCTCGCTGCGATCGCGAATGATCTTTTCGAGGCCATCGAATGCCCCGCCCACGATGAACAGAATGTTCGTCGTGTCGACCTGCACGAAATCCTGGTTCGGATGCTTGCGTCCGCCCTGCGGCGGCACTGACGCGACGGTGCCTTCGATGAGCTTGAGCAGTGCTTGTTGCACGCCCTCACCTGACACATCGCGCGTAATGGATGGGTTGTCGGATTTACGGGAAATCTTGTCGATTTCGTCGATATAGACGATGGCTCGCTGGGCTTTGTCGACCTCGTAGTTGCAGTTCTGCAGCAACTTCTGGATGATGTTCTCGACGTCTTCACCGACATAACCAGCTTCGGTCAACGTCGTGGCATCCGCCATGACAAAGGGCACGTTCAGCATGCGCGCCAAGGTCTGTGCAAGCAAAGTCTTGCCCGACCCGGTAGGCCCGATGAGCAGAATATTGCTCTTGGAGAGCTCGACGTCGCCGTCTTTGGCGTCTGCGTAACGGATACGCTTGTAGTGGTTGTACACCGCCACGGCCAGATTGCGCTTGGGTGTTTCCTGGCCTATCACGTAACCGTCCAGAAAGCCCTTGATCTCTTCAGGCGTTGGCAGCTCGTTGCGTACTGCAACCTTGGCGGCGTCCTGGGACTCTTCACGGATGATGTCGTTGCACAGGCTGATGCACTCGTCGCAAATGAACACCGAAGGGCCCGCAATCAGCTTATGAACTTCGTGCTGGCTTTTGTTGCAGAAGGAGCAGTGCAGGGTCTTCTCTTCACTGGAACCTTTTTTTTCCGTCATGGCTTTCCACTCATTGGGTATCGTCCGTACGCGAAACCAATACCTTGTCAATCAAACCGTAGGCTTGTGCATCCGACGCAGACATGAAGTTGTCTCGCTCGGTGTCTTCACTGATGCGCACAATGTCCTGCCCCGTGCGCTCGGCCAAAATACCGTTGAGCCGCTCACGCAGACTCAGGATCTCTTTTGCCTGGATCTGGATGTCAGTGGCCTGTCCGCGCGCTCCGCCCGAAGGCTGGTGAATCATGATGCGCGAGTTGGGCAAGGCATAGCGCTTACCCTTTTCCCCCGCTGCAAGCAGGAATGCGCCCATGCTGGCCGCCAGGCCAGTGCACAGCGTAGACACGGCCGGCTTCACGAACTGCATAGTGTCGTAAATGGCCATGCCCGCGTACACCGACCCGCCCGGCGAGTTGATGTAGAGCGAAATGTCTTTCTCGGGGTTCTCCGATTCCAGGAACAACAGCTGTGCCACCACCAGATTGGCGGACTGGTCGTTGACTTCTCCTACGAAGAAGATGACCCGCTCGCGCAGCAGGCGCGAATAGATGTCGTAGGACCGTTCCCCCCGTCCCGATTGCTCGATCACGATGGGCACGTAGCCCAACCCCGTGGGGGTGACCGAATCCCCACCGTACATGGAGGCGTAGAAATCGGTGAACCTGGCCATATCAGTGCGTTCCCATCAAGGCATCAAAATCAACTGACTCGTCCGTGACTTGCGCGGCACTCAGGATGTGATCCACTACGTTGTCTTCAAGCACCAGCGATTCGATTTCAGCACGGCGCTGACGATCGGCCAGGTAATAGGCAACGACCTGGGCCGGCTGTTCGTAGCTCTTGGCGAATTCTTCAATGCGCTCACGCACTTGTTCAGGCTTGGCCTTCAGCTCAGACGCCTTGATGAGCTCACCCACTACCAGGCCCAGCCGTACGCGGCGCTCGGACTCGGAACGAAAGGTATCTTCAGGGATGGGCAAGGTCTCTGCATTGGGCACACCGCGCTGCTTGAGCTCTTCACGAGCCGCTGCCGTACGGCTGGCAATTTCATTGTCAACCAGCGCCTTGGGCAAGTCGAAAGTGCAGGCACCCGCCAGTGCATCCATGACGCTGGCCTTGGTGCGGCCCTTCGCCCGTGCCTGAGCTTCACGCTCGACGTTGGCGCGGATGTCAGCCAGCAAGGCGTCTACGTTGCCTTCAGCCTGACCCAAGGATTTTGCGAAATCTGCATCCATGGCAGGAAGCTCGGGCTCGGCAACTTCTTTCACGGTGACCGTGAATTCGGCTTCTTTGCCGGCCACGGCGGCACTGCCGTAGTCGTCTGGGAACTTGAGCGGAAACACCTTGGATTCGCCTGCCTTCAGGCCAGTCGTGGCGGTTTCGAATTCGGGCAACATGCGGCCCTGGCCCAGCACGAAGAAGAAGTCCTGCGCCGTACCGCCTTCAAATGCCACACCGTCGATGGTGCCGGCAAAATCCAGCTTCACGCGGTCGCCTGACTGCGCAGCACGATCGGCCGCGGGCTTGAACACTGTGCGCTGCTGACGCAGGACGTCGACCGTCTTCTGGACTTCGGCGTCGCCCACTGTAACGGTACTGCGGGTGACTTTCAGGTCGGCCAGATTGGGGACCTGAACTTCCGGGTAGACCTCGAACGTGGCCGAGAACGCCAGCACCCCTTCATCGGTGCCTTCAGTCTTGGGTTCAAGGTTGGGGGTGCCTGCTACACGCAGGTTCGCATCGGTAATGACCTTATCGAGGCTCTTGCCAATCTGGCTATTGATGACGTCGTAGCGCACGGAAGGCCCATGGCTGCGTTCGATCACTGACAAAGGAGCCTTGCCGGGACGAAAACCATGGATCTTGGCCGTTTTGGCGACTCGCTTGAGCTGCGTCTGGACTTCTTTTTCGATATCGGCGACCGAGACGCTCAGATCGACGCGGCGCTCCAGGCCGGACAATTTTTCAACCACGGGCTGCATTCTGAACCTATTGGGATAAATGAAAGACAATAAACGGGGCATTTTACCGGAAACCAGGGTAGCCCGCCCTGGAGCCCTTACTACGAGGACATGGACGCTGCGAGAAGCTCCACCGCTTCGGTGTGCCCGATCCTCGGGCGGCGGCCTGCCGTCCACGACGCGCTGTGAAGCCGATCCAAAGGACGCTGCTTGTGCGCAGTCTGCGTACCAAACCAGCTATAATGCTCGGCTTGGCTTGCGAACGTGGCGGAATTGGTAGACGCACCAGGTTTAGGTCCTGGCGCCGCAAGGCGTGAGAGTTCAAGTCTCTCCGTTCGCACCACTGATCTTATAGCAGCTGACAGCATAACATCAATATTCAGCAAAATCAGTGGGTTACGAGACAGCCCTGGAATTGTTTGATAGCCTGACATCGGTTTTTTCAACCCGAAGGCCCTGCCGTCATTGGAAGCGGGCTTGACCAAAGGCCGAAAGAATGGACTACGCATTATCGCGGGTCTGCAGAGTACGTCCCAACTGGAACACCTGTATGGCAGAACAGCGGTGTGATGCCTACGCCATCTCGCACGGTGTCATCGGCCTGGATCAGACTGCGGTTCCGTGATTTGTGCAAGCTGGACGAGTTGCTTGCCGAAACTTTTCCCCTCGAACAGATCGATGAATGCCTGGGGCGCGTTTTCCAGTCCCTCGATGATATTTTCGCGGTAGCGCAGCCTGCCGTCTCTGATCAGTTGGCTCAATCGGGCGACGGCCTCTTCGTTGCGATCCGCGTAGTCGTACACCACAAAGCCTTGCATCAGCGCGCTTTTCTGGATCAACCGTTCGGGCGCAAACCTTCCGCTTTCAGTTGGGTGGTTGTATTGTGAAGTCTGCCCGCATATGACGATGCGGTGATCAGCGTCAGCACAGCCTGACTGATATCGCCCCCGACATTGTCGAAGTACACGTCGATTCCGTCCGGACAGGCCCTGCCAAGCGCAGCACGCAAGTCACCGACAGCGTGGTAGTCGATGACCGCGTCGAGTCCAAGCACGCCATGTAAATAGTCCGCCTTTTCGGGACTGCCTGCGATGCCCACGACACGGCAGCTTTCCAGTTTGGCCAGTTGTGCGGCCGTCATGCCGACAGCGCCCGAGGCGCCAGAAACGACCACGGTCTCGCCCGCACGCGGCTTGCCGATCTCTTTGAGCCCGAAGTACGCGCAAAACCCCGGGACGCCGACCACGCCCAGATACGTCGACAGCGGCGCGACGGTCGGATCCACTTTTTTGGTCTTTCTGCCATCAGAGACCGAATAATGCTGCCAGGGGAGGCGCTCGTAGACAAAATCTCCCACGGCGAAATCAGGATGGTGCGATAGTACGACTCGCCCGACAGAGCGGCCAGTGAGTGGCCGCCCCGCTTCGAAGCCTGGTGAATACGGCTTTGCTTCTTCCATCATGCCGCGCATGCCGGGATCTACCGAAAGGTACAGCGTTTGGATCAGCATCTCGCCGTCAGCCGGCTTTGGAATTTCAGCCGGTATCAGTTGAAAGTCTTCGCGCAGGGGTTTGACGTGCGGCCGCCTCGCGAGGGTGACCACCTGATTATGGTTGTGTGTCATATGAAATCCATCAGCCTTTCTTCATTGCTTGCGCGTCGTGTCGTCCGTGACCTCGCGCAACAAGTCGTGGTCCGCGTGCCAAAAGCCCGCTTCAGCGAAGGTGGGTAGCGTCACACCTGTCGGTCGAATGCGGTCAGAGTGCCGTGTTTGATGTTGACTACGAAAGCGGCCAACAGGTTGGTGCGTTCGGTCTGGCTGCGCATTGCACCGGATACCACGTAGGCCATGATGAAGGCCGATTTTGTGTGCCGGTAGGGCGGCAATTTTTCGCCGCGCTTGTAGTTTACCTCGACTGCCACCAGAGATTTACCGGGAGTGTTTGTAATCGCGTGGCTGAAGGCTTCGGCCACGCCATTGGCTGCAGCGTCGGCCGCGATGACGGCTACGAGACCCGCGACAGCTCAACCTGCTACGAGACTATCGCGCAGGCCCATGTGGGACTGCCTGCCGCCTGATCGACCGCTGGACCTGGGCTATGCCTACACCACCACGGCGCACAGCGCTGAGGGTCTGGCTTGCGACCAGGTGCTCTACACCGAGGCACGAAGCGCCTCCCAGTCGGCATCATGATTCAACGTTCACGTCGGACTCTTGAATTGCGACGCAACCACACGCCGGATAGCACCCAGATCTTCCGACTGACTTACATGCTGTTCCATACAAATGGCTCCTGGCTCAACTTCCTCTGACGATCATCCCATCAGCCCGATCCGGCCCCCCCAGAGGAGAAGCTCCATGAAAGGTATGCGTGTACACCAGCGATGAGTCTCAGACCACGACCGGGCAAGAACGTGATTGACTGAACACCTGGCCAGCAGAACAACCCCGTCGTCAGGTAAATGAACTAGCCCATCTTTTCAAGACGCCACACGGCTGGAGATTGAGTTCTGGAGCATGGGTTTGAGCACTGCATGATCGACTGCACCAGGTACGCCTTGTCCTCAGCCCGATTTCAGTGCATCCACCAGGAACGCAACGAAGGCGCGCACACGCGCCGACATCTGCTGACGTCTGGCATAGACCGCGTAAATATCAGCGCTCTGGGTTTCGTACTCCGGCAACACGGTCACTAATCGTCCATCGTCGAGATACTCGCGGATATCCCATTCGGCGCGCATCAAAACGCCCTGTCCGGCCAGTGCCCAGCGTACTGCCGTCTCGCCATCGTTCGTCGCCAGGTTTCCGCTGATGTGAACGGTCTCGAGTTTTTGCACGCCACCATGTCGACGGGTCAAACGCCACACGTCATAGGCGCCCTCTCCTTGGTGGATGCTGATGCAATCATGAGTCAACAGATCTCGCGGAACCGACGGAATGCCACGACGCGCAACGTAATCGGGTGAGGCGCACAACAGTCGCCGATTGGAAGACAGCCGACGGGCAATGACACGCGCATCGGGAGGCTCACCAAATAAAATGCAAACATCGAATGGGTCGTCAACCAGCGGAGGAGGCACGGCAGAGAGCTGAAGTTGAACAGACACCTGAGGGTACACATTCACGAACCGGGCAATCAAAGGCCCCACATGCTTTCGACCGAATCCCAATGTCGCGCAGACTCGCAACAGCCCTTTTGGGGTCTCTCGAGCAGCCCCAAGAAATTCGCTCAAGTGGTCAATGTCTCCAAGAATGCGGCGCGCATGTTCAAGCAGTACCTCTCCCTCGGGGGTCAGCATCATGCGACGAGTCGTGCGATCAACCAGCAACACTCCCGCCCTCTTCTCCATCATCAACAGGCGCTTACTCACCGCTGCGGTTGTGAGCCCCAGCCTTTGAGCGGCAGCAGTCAGGCTGCTGGAGCGCCCCAGTGCGACGAAAAATTTCAGGTCCACTGGTCTGATTATTTCAGGCATGATCAATTATCAACTTAAAGTTGAAATAGCATTGATTCTATGCCAGATATGCCGACTAAAAATTAATTAAAGTGGAATCACTGGAAAAACCAACTGGACCACTTAGCATGAGCACCTATCGCATAGCCACCATTCCCGGCGACGGTATCGGAAAAGAAGTAATACCAGCAGGTCAACAGGTTCTCGAAGCACTGACGGAGGCTTTCGACACACTGCACTTCGAGTTCGAATCTTTCGACTGGGGTGCCGATTACTACCGGCGGTACGGCGTGATGATGCCCGAGGATGGACTGGATTCTTTGCGCGACAAGGACGCCATCTTATTCGGCTCAGCGGGCGACCCCCGTGTGCCTGACCACATCACGCTTTGGGGCTTGCGCCTGAAGATCTGCCAAGGTTTCGATCAGTACGCCAACGTACGTCCCACGCGAATCTTGCCTGGGATCGATGCCCCTTTGAAACACTGCGAGCCCAAAGACCTGGACTGGGTAATCGTACGTGAAAACTCCGAGGGTGAATATTCCGGAGTGGGTGGACGCGTCCACCAGCATCACCCCATCGAAGTCGCAACAGACATATCGATACTCACTCGTGTCGGCGTCGAACGAATCATGCGTTTCGCGTTCAGACTGGCCCAGTCTCGTCCACGCAAACTGCTCACCATCGTCACGAAGAGTAACGCCCAACGACACGCCATGGTGATGTGGGACGAAATCGCCGGCGAAGTCGCGCGAGAATTTCCGGAGGTGCATTGGGACAAGATGCTGGTAGATGCCACCACCGCAAGAATGGTCAAGGCACCGGCATCCTTAGACACCATCGTCGCCACCAACCTGCACGCGGATATTCTGAGCGACCTGGCTGCCGCCCTTGCTGGCAGTCTGGGAATCGCACCGACAGGCAACATCGACCCCGAACGACGGTTTCCATCCATGTTCGAACCGATTCATGGGTCAGCATTCGACATCATGGGTCAAGGTATCGCCAACCCGCTGGGCACATTCTGGTCGTGCGTCATGCTGCTGGAGCATCTCGGCGAAAAGAGTGCTGCGACGCGGCTGATGCAGGCCATCGAAGCCACCACCGCAAACCCGGCTCTGCACTGTCGGGACCTAGGGGGGGCTGCAGGCACCGCAGAAGTTACAGCGGCCGTCTGCGAACTGGTTCGACATCCCAAAAACCAGATGCGCCCAACACCACAGGCAAACGCAGCCTGAGCAGGCACAGCAGCCTGCACCCCACATATAAAAAAGGAAAGGAGACACCCCATGAACACAAACGCAGAATCGCAAATATCCGAACTGCAAAGGCGTACCCTCAAGCGCGTCAGCCTACACATCGTGCCCTTGGTCATGGTGCTGTATTTCATTGCGTACCTGGACCGTATCAATCTCGGGTTCGCAGCATTGTCAATGAAGGGAGACCTGGGGCTCACCTCAAGCGTGTTCGGCTTTGGCGCAGGAATTTTCTTCTGGGGCTATTTTCTATTTGAAGTCCCGTCCAACATTGCATTAAACAAGGTGGGGGCTCGCGTGTGGATCGCCCGCATCATGCTCACCTGGGGCATTGTGGCGGCCGGAATGGCCTTCGTGCATAGTGAAACTAGCTTCTACGTCATGCGCTTCCTCTTGGGAGCAGCAGAAGCCGGCTTCTTTCCGGGAATCATCCTGTACCTGAGTTACTGGTTTCCCGCCAACCACAGGGCAGGAATCATTGCGCTCTTCATGGCGGCAGCCCCTATCTCGACTGCTATCGGATCACCTATTTCTGCCGCACTGTTGCAACTCCATGGCGCCTGGGGCTTTGCCGGATGGCAATGGCTATTCGTACTGGAAGCAGTGCCAGCAGTCATACTTGGAGTTTTCGTCTTTTTTTATCTGACGGACAAGCCCGAACAAGCCACCTGGCTGCAAGACGAAGAACGGGAGTGGCTGACTACAGTCATGAACCAGGAAGCAAGTCAAAAGGCAGCGGGTGCAAAGCACGGCATTCTGGCCGGGCTGAGCAGCCCGCGGGTTCTTGCGCTTGCCCTCGTGTACTTTGGAACCTCTGCCGGGCTTTACACACTGGGAATCTGGGCACCGCTTCTGATCAAGCAAATGGGTGCCCCGACCATGGAAGTCGGAATCCTGAACGCCATCCCGCCCATCGTATCCGTGCTTGCCATGATTCTGTGGTCACGGCATTCGGATCGGACTCGAGAGCGCTCCTGGCACGTAGTACTGGCGTGCCTAGTCGCGGCAATCGGGCTAGTGCTCGCAGCGGGCGCCAGCAGCCTGCCGGGCATCGTGATTGCGTTGGTGATCGTCAACATTGGCATCAGCAGCGCGAAGCCGCCTCTCTGGAGCATGCCGACCGCATTTCTATCCGGAGGCGCAGCCGCAGCCGGCATTGCCACCATCAACTCAATCGGCAACCTGGGTGGCTTCGCTGGTCCTGCCATGATTGGCTGGATCAAGACCCACACCGGCAGCTACTCCGGTGGGCTGTACTTCGTTGCTGGTTTGCTCGTGGTCTCTTGCATCCTGACTCTTGTGCTTGCTCATAGTGAAAAGAGTTGCCGGAGCTCGACCCCTCCCCAAGGAGCAACACATTAGCGGGGGCATGATTGTGGCTGATGTCCGCCCTCTCTATAGCAAGTCAGACCCACAACCCCGAGAATTCCTGACGCAACTCTTCCAGGCCGCCGTGCGGGCTGCCCAGCCCGAGCACTGCATTGCGCAGTTCCTGCCCCAGCCTCCCAAAGGCCGCACGATCGTGATCGGGGCCGGCAAGGCCTCGGCCGCCATG
>NZ_DASVGN010000033.1:0-71337 GCF_036379515.1 Castellaniella sp. | reverse complement strand
CAGCAGGTGCATTTCATTGGCAACCATTCGCTGCTCATCATCGGGGTCTCGGGCCTGTTCGTGGGTTTCGTGCTGGGCCTGCAGGGCTATTACACACTGAACCGCTACGGCTCCGAAGAAGCGCTGGGCCTGCTGGTGGCGCTTTCACTCACGCGTGAGCTCGGGCCGGTGGTGACCGCGCTGCTGTTCGCGGGGCGCGCAGGCACGTCACTGACGGCTGAAATCGGCCTCATGAAGGCGGGCGAGCAGCTCTCGGCCATGGAAGTCATGGCCGTGGACCCCATCCGCCGCGTGCTGGCACCCAGGTTTTGGGGCGGCGTCATCGCCATGCCGGTGCTGGCGGCCGTCTTCTCCATGGTGGGCATCATTGGCGGCTGGTTCGTGGGCGTGGTGCTCATCGGCATCGACCCCGGCGCCTTCTGGTCGCAGATGCAGGGCGGGGTGGACGTGGTCAAGGACGTGCTCAACGGGGTGCTGAAAAGCGTGGTCTTTGGCGTGGTCGTCACCTTGATCGCGCTTTATCAGGGCTGGACCAGCCAGCCAACCCCCGAAGGCGTCTCGCGTGCCACCACCCGCACGGTGGTCAATGGGGCGCTGGCTGTGCTGGGGCTGGATTTTCTGCTCACGGCGCTGATGTTTGCCAACTGATGGAAACGAACGAATGACACGCGATAAAACCGATTTCTGGGTAGGGTTCTTCATTCTGCTGGGCCTGATTGCCCTGGTGTTCCTTGCGCTGCGCGCCGGCAACATGAGCTCGTTCTCCTTTGCGCCCACCTACCGCGTGCAGGCGTACTTCGACAACGTCGGCAGCCTCAAGGTGCGTGCGCCGGTCAAGAGCAGCGGCGTGGTGGTGGGGCGTGTGGCCAGCATTGGCTTTGACAACAAGCGCTTCCAGGCCAGCGTCACGCTCGATCTGCAGCAGGCGTATCAGTTTCCGGATGACACCTCGGCGTCCATCCTGACCTCGGGCCTCTTGGGTGAGCAGTACGTCGGGCTGACGCCGGGGGGCGACGACAAGAACCTCAAGGACGGCAGCAAGATCCAGTTCACGCAGTCGGCGGTCGTGCTCGAAGACCTGATCAGCAAGTTCCTGTACAACTCGGCTGAGAAGCAGGGTGCGCCGGGCCAGGGGCCGGGTGCTTCTGCAGCGCCTGCGCCCGCCGCCCATTGAGTCCAAACAGTCTGCCCATGTACGCCGGGCCTGACGGCCTGTGCGCCGCTCACGTTACAATACGCGACAGTTTTATGGAATTGCCCGCATTATGACTTCTGTACTGACCGATTTCCCCGATTCTCCCGGCCGATCCCGCGGACCGCTGATCCGGCTTGCGCTGGCGTTGACCACGGCCGCCGTGCTCGCAGGCTGTGCCCATGTGCAGCATCCTTCGCCCAACGATCCGTGGGAATCCTACAACCGCAGCATGTATGCGTTCAACGACACGGTGGATCGGGCCTTGCTCAAGCCCATCGCCACGGGCTATGCGAAGGTCACGCCGCAGCCGGTGCGCACCTGCATCCACAACATCTTCGGCAATTTTGGTGACATGTGGTCGGGCATCAACAGCCTGCTGCAAGGGCAGGGTCGTGACTTCGTCGACACACTGGGTCGTGTGCTCTTCAACAGCACCATGGGCCTGGGTGGTTGCATCGACGTGGCATCCATGAACGGCGCGCACAAGATCCCCAACGATTTCGGCATGACGCTGGGGGTCTGGGGCTTTGGCGCCGGGCCGTATTTCGTGGTGCCTTTCCTCGGGCCCAGTACCGTGCGCGATGCGGCCGCGACGGCGATCAGTTTCGCCTCCCCCGTCTCGCCCACGTCGGCCATCTTTGCCATCGATGACGTCCCCGTGCGCAACTCCATCGTGGGTTTGTACATCGTCGACACCCGTGCCAATCTGCTACAGGCTGATCGCCTGGTGGATCAGATTGCCCTCGACAAATACAGCTTCATCCGCGATGCCTACCTGCAGCGGCGCAAGGCCTTGCTCGAACACCGGCGCCAGCGAGAGCACCCGGAGGCGGAGGGGCTGAAGCAACAGCCGGTTTCACAGAGCCAGGGTCTTCCGGTCTATGATGACCCGGACAGTCAAATGCCGCATGGGCAGTAAGACTCAGGAGTACAGCATGGCAGGTTTGTCTTTTATCTTCGCGTGGCGCCGCCTGATGTTGGCGGGCCTTGTCGCGCTCGTGGCAGGCGTGGGCTTCTCGGCGCAGGCTGCCGAGCGTCCCGTCAACCCCAAGGCCGCACCCAACGTCTTCCTTGAAGCCGTGGCCGACAACATGCTGGACGCGGTCAAGGCCGACCCCAAGGCCATGCAGGGCGACACCACGGCCATCACGGCCATCGTGCGCCAGTATGCCTTGCCGTATGTGGACATGAACAAGACCACGCGCCTTGCAGCGGGTCGTTATTGGCGCCAGGCCTCGACCGAGCAGCAGTCCGAGCTGGTCAAGGCCTTCACGGGCACGCTGATCCGCACCTACAGCGGGGCCTTCACGCGCGTGACCTCCGGCACCGTGATCGCCCTGCTGCCATTCCGGGGCGACGATGCCGCAGACGATGCGGTGGTGCGCACCACGGTCTCGCAACCCAATGGTTCGCCGATTGGCGTGGATTACCGGCTGGAAAAGACCGCCGATGGCTGGAAGGTCTATGACCTCAACGTCGAAGGCATCTGGCTCATCCAGAACTATCGCAACCAGTTTGCCGAAGAAATCAACCGCAGCGGCGTCGATGGCCTCATCAAGGCGCTGAACGCGCAGCGTTGACCTGAGATTATTTTATTTGTTACGTGATTCTTTGAAGATTCCTTGTTTGTAACGCATTTTTTTATCGCGTGTGATGGCATCACAGCACCGTGACGTTGAGCGCGGCTACACGGTGGAAAGCCCGATCACCCGTGACGAAGTGATGATCGGGACCCAATTGCAGACAGCTGGCTGCTTGCAGCGCGTCAGGGGTCTTGAGCCCGCAGTGTGCGCGGATCTCGGTGGCAAGCTCCACGACGGTACGACTGAGCTCTATCCAAATCAAATTGGGATGTTCGAAAAAACGGTCGAATAAAGCAAGGGTGTGCTGGTCGTTGCGCTGCATGGGCCCCACGCGGCATTCCAGCCGCGTCAGCCGGCTCAGTGCGATCTGCGCCTCCGGTGCGGCCAATGCCCTCAACGCCTGTTGCGCGTGCCTTGCGAAAGGCTCGCGCCCTTGTATCAGGTAGATGAGTACACAGGAATCCAGAAACAGCGTCACCAGTCACGCTCCTGCTTGAGTTCCTCGTCGAGGCTGGCCCTGCTGCGTGTCCCCGCCGGGGCAAGCGAAAATAGCCACTGAAGTGGTGACAGGCCAGGGACTTGCGGGCGTTCGCCCGTCAGCGATCGGTACGCTTCTTCCGTGAGGACGACCGCTGCATGGCGGTTGTGTTTGATGATGTGCAGGGGGCCGTTTTGCAGCCCCTCTTCAATCGCGGCCATCCCGCGGCGCTTGATCTCGGAAACAGTCACGCAGTTATCCATGGGGGCTCCTTGGGGTTGAGGGGTTCAGCCCTTATAGTACTGTTTTTAGTACTGAACGGCCACACTGAATAAGTGCCTCCACGCAAATCTCGTCGATTCGCGCACAAAAAAGCGCCGGGCTTTTGCCCGGCGCCCCTTTCATGCGCTAAACCGGCAAGCCGTGCCCTCAGCGTGGCAGCAGCGAACTCCCCATCAGATACTCGTCCACGGACCGCGCGCATTGCCGTCCTTCGCGGATGGCCCAGACCACCAGCGATTGGCCCCGGCGCATGTCGCCGGCGGCGAACACTTTGGCCTGGTTGCTGCAGTAATCGTCGGTGTTGGCCTGCACGTTGCCTCGGCTGGTCACGTCCACGCCGAAGGCATCCAGCACCGAGCGCACAGGTGACACAAAGCCCATGGCCAGGAAGATCAAGTCCGCAGGCATCTCGAAGCGGGAATCTGCCACTTCTTTCATCTTGAGTTGCCCGGTGGCGCGATCCTTGGACCATTGCAGGCGCGAGGCGACCAGCTTCTCGACCTTGCCGCCCTTGCCCTCGAAGGCCGTGGTGCCCACGGCCCAGTCGCGCTGGCAACCTTCCTCGTGCGAGCTGGAGGTGCGCAGCTTGATGGGCCAGTACGGCCAGGTCATGAGCTTGTCTTCATGCTCGGGCGGCTGGAACATCAGCTCGAACTGGGTGACGGAGGCTGCCCCTTGCCGGTTGCTCGTGCCCACGCAGTCGGAGCCCGTATCGCCGCCACCGATCACGATGACGTGCTTGCCCTTGGCATTGATGGGCTTGGCGATGCGGTCGCCGTGGTTGATCTTGTTCTGCTGCTGCAGCAGCTCGAGCGCAAAGTGCACGCCTTTGAGCTCGCGCCCCGGGACGGGCAGGTCGCGGGCCTGTTCGCAGCCGCCGGCCAGCACGATGGCGTCGTACTGCGCGTGCAGCTCTTCGGGCGTGACCACGGTCAGGCCTTCGGGGGCGTCCTCTTTGCTGCCCACGTAGGTAGAGGGCAGGAACTCGATGCCTTCTGCTTCCAGCTGCGCGAGGCGCCGGTCGATGAAGACCTTTTCCAGCTTGAAGTCCGGGATGCCGTAGCGCAACAGCCCGCCGATGCGGTTGGCCTTTTCGTAGACCGTCACCTGGTGCCCGACGCGCGCCAGTTGCTGCGCGCAGGCCAGGCCCGCCGGCCCTGAGCCCACGATGGCAACCTTTTTGCTGGTCTTGCGCGCCGGCGGTTGCGGCAGCACCCAGCCTTCGGCCCAGCCGCGCTCGATGATGGTGTGCTCGATGGACTTGATGCCCACGGCCGTGTCGTTCAGATTCAGCGTACAGGCGGCCTCGCAGGGAGCGGGGCAGATTCGGCCAGTGAATTCCGGAAAATTGTTGGTCGACAGCAATACATCCAGCGCGTGCTTCCAGTCGGATTTGTAGACCAGATCGTTGAAGTCCGGGATGATGTTGTTGACCGGGCAGCCGTGTGTGCAGTAGGGGATGCCGCAGTCCATGCAGCGCGCACCCTGGATCTTCGCTTCTTCCTCCGTCAGGGGCTTGGTGAACTCTTTCCAGTGGTGGACACGCGCCTCGGGCGCTTCGGTCGCGGGCTTGACCCGCGCATATTCCATGAAGCCAGTGATTTTTCCCATGGTCGTATCCTTCAGGCAGCCTTGGCGTGTGTGGCTTGCCAGATCTGGCTCAGCACACGCCGGTATTCGGTGGGGGTGATTTTGACGAACGCGCGGAACGCCTGATCCCAGTCTTCCAGGATCTCGCGGGCGCGGAAGCTTCCGGTGTAGCGGAAGTGGTTTTCGACCAGACGCTTCACGATGGTCTCGTCCGTCTCGCGTTCACCATGGCGCACCAGGCTGTGCCAGAACTCACGCTCGCCGGCAGCCGCCTGCGTGTCGTGCGATTCCACGGGTTCGAGTTCCACCATCTCCAGGTTGCAGCGGCGTTTGAAGACGTGTTCCGGGTCCCAGACGTATGCGACGCCGCCCGACATGCCGGCCGCAAAATTGCGCCCGGTTTCGCCCAGCACCACGATGGTGCCGCCGGTCATGTATTCGCAGCCGTGGTCGCCCGTGCCTTCGACGACTGCCGTCACGCCGGAGTTGCGCACGCCGAAGCGCTCGCCCGCCACGCCGTTGAAATACGCCTCGCCTTCGGTGGCGCCGTACAGCACCGTGTTGCCGGCAATGATGTGATCGGGTCCAAAACCCCGGAAGTCATTGGGCGAGCGCAGAATCAGCCGTCCACCCGACAGGCCCTTGCCCACGTAGTCGTTGGCTTCGCCTACCAGGTCCAGCGTGACGCCGTGCGCCAGGAACGCGCCAAAACTCTGACCTGCGGCCCCATTGCACTGGATGTGGATGGTGTCGTCCGGCAGCCCTTCGTGTCCGTAGCGTCGGGCGACCTCGCCCGAAAGCATCGCGCCAATGGTACGGTTGCGATTGCGCACCGGCACGATGAACGAGACCTTCTCGCCCTTGTCCAGGGCCAGCTTGCTGCGCTCGATCAACTGGTGATCCAGCGCATGTTCCAGCCCGTGGTTCTGCAACTGCGTATGGTGCACCGGCTCGGTGGTAGGTACTTGGTGGAACACCCGGGTGAAGTCCAGCCCGTGTGCCTTCCAGTGATTGATGCCCTTGCGCATGTCGAGCAGATCGGCACGGCCGATGAGCTCATCCACGGTGCGGATGCCCAGTTGCGCCATGATCTCGCGCATTTCTTCGGCCACGAAGAAGAAGTAGTTCACCACGTACTCGGGCTTGCCGCTGAATTTCTTGCGCAGCACCGGGTCCTGTGTGGCCACCCCCGTCGGGCAGGTGTTCAGGTGGCACTTGCGCATCATCACGCAGCCTTCCACCACCAGCGGCGCCGTGGCAAAGCCGAATTCGTCGGCCCCCAGCATGGCGGCGATGGTGATGTCGCGGCCCGTCTTCATCTGGCCGTCGGCCTGGATGCGGATGCGGCTACGCAGGCGATTGAGCACCAGCGTCTGCTGGGCTTCGGCCAGGCCGATTTCCCAGGGGATGCCCGCGTGCTTGATCGACGACACGGGCGAGGCGCCTGTGCCGCCGTCGTGGCCGGCGATCACGATGTGATCCGCCTTGGCCTTGGTGACCCCGGCGGCGACAGTACCCACGCCGACTTCAGCCACCAGCTTCACCGAGATCGAGGCCTTTTCATTCACGTTCTTCAGGTCATGAATGAGCTGCGCCAGGTCTTCGATGGAGTAGATGTCGTGGTGCGGTGGCGGCGAGATCAGGCCCACACCCGGCACCGAATAGCGCAGCTGCGCGATGTAGTCCGTGACCTTGTGGCCCGGCAGCTGGCCGCCTTCGCCAGGCTTGGCGCCTTGCGCCATCTTGATCTGGATCTGGTCCGCACTGCACAGGTATTCCGCCGTCACGCCAAAGCGACCGGAAGCCACCTGCTTGATGCGCGAACGCATGGAATCGCCCGCCACCATGGGGATGTCGGCCACCACGCGGTCTTTGCCCAGCACCGAGGCCACCGTGTCGCCCTTGCGCACCGTGGGTTTGCCGGCTCGCATTTCAGCACGGTAGCGCATCGGGTCTTCGCCGCCTTCGCCCGTGTTCGACTTGCCGCCGATACGGTTCATGGCAATCGCCATGGTGGTGTGTGCTTCAGTCGAGATCGACCCCAGCGACATGGCGCCCGACGAGAAGCGCTTGACGATCTCTTTGGCCGGTTCCACTTCCGACAGCGGAATCGCCTTGGCCGGGTCCACCCTGAACTCGAAGAGCCCGCGCAGCGTCATCAGGCGCTTGGACTGATCGTTGATGAGCTGGGCGTATTCCTTGAAGGTGGAGTAATCGTTGGCCCGCGTCGAATGCTGCAGCTTGGCGATCGAATCCGGCGTCCACATGTGCTGTTCGCCGCGGATGCGGAAGGCGTAGTCGCCGCCTTCGTCCAGGCGTGTCGCCAGGACCGGGTCGGCGCTGTAGGCCGCACGGTGCGTGCGCAGCGCTTCTTCGGCCACTTCGAAAATCCCGATGCCTTCGATGTTGCTGGGTGTTCCCGAGAAGTACTTCTTCACCAGCGAGCTATGCAGGCCCACGGCCTCGAAGATCTGCGCGCCGGTGTACGACATGTAGGTCGAGATGCCCATCTTGGACATCACCTTCTTCAGGCCTTTGTTCACCGCCTTGATGTAGTTGTGCGTGGCTTCTTCGGGGTTGGGGAACTGCGCCAGCGCCTCGAATGCCAGATAAGGGTGCACGGCTTCGGCCCCGTAGCCGCCCAGCAGGGCAAAGTGGTGGGTTTCACGCACCGAACCCGATTCTACGATAAGGCCCGTACGGGTACGCAGCCCCGTGTGGATCAGATGCTGGTGGACCGCAGACGTGGCCAGCAGCGCCGGGATGGGCACGCGCTCGGCATCTACCTTGCGATCGCTCAGCAGCAGGATGTTGTAGCCGCTGCGCACGGCGTCGGCTGCGCTCGCGCACAGCGAGGCCAGACAGGCTTCGATGCCTTCGGCACCCCAGGCCACCGGGTACGTGATGTCCAGCTCGAAGCAGCGGAATTTATCGCCCGTCTGCTGGCTGATGTGGCGCAGCTGCGCCATGGCGGCTACGTCCAGCACCGGCTGGTTGATTTCCAGCCGCAGCGGCGGGTTGACGTTGTTGATGTCCAGCAGGTTGGGCTTGGGGCCGATGAACGACACCAGCGACATCACCAGCTGCTCGCGGATCGAATCGATCGGCGGGTTGGTCACCTGCGCGAACATTTGCCGGAAATAGTTATAGAAAGGCTTGGGCCGGTCGGACAGCACCGTGAGCGGCGCGTCGTTGCCCATCGAGCCGATGATTTCCTGGCCGTTCGTGGCCATGGGCTCCAGAATGAATTTGAAGTCCTCCACCGTCCAGCCAAAAGCCTGTTCGCGATCGAGCAGGCTGCTGGTCGATGCCGGCAGCTCTTCGGCCTTCAGGGCGGGCAGGTCATCCAGCTTCAGGCGCAGGCGTTCGATCCACTGGGGATACGGGTGCGCGTTGGCCAGTTGCGACTTGATTTCCTCGTCTTCAATGATGCGGCCTTGTTGCAGGTCGATGAGCAGCATCTTGCCGGGCTGCAGGCGCCATTTCTTGATGATGCGGTGTTCAGGAATCGGCAGCACCCCGGCTTCAGAAGCCAGGATCACCATCTTGTCGTCGGTGATCAGGTAACGGGCAGGGCGCAGGCCATTGCGGTCCAGCACGGCGCCGATCTGGCGGCCGTCGGTGAAGGTGATCGCCGCCGGCCCGTCCCAGGGCTCCATCAGCGCGGCGTGGTATTCGTAGAAGGCCCGGCGGGATTCGTCCATGTCCGCATGCTGTTCCCAGGCTTCTGGCAGCATGATCATCATGGCGTGCGGCAGGGTGTAGCCCGACATCACCAGCAGTTCCAGGCAATTGTCGAAGGTGGCCGTGTCCGACTGCCCCTCGTAGACGATGGGGTAGAGCTTGGACAGATCGTCCCCCAGCACGGCTGAACGCATTTCGCCTTCGCGGGCGCGCAGCCAGTTGAAGTTGCCCTTCACCGTGTTGATTTCGCCATTGTGCGCAATCATGCGGTAGGGGTGGGCCAGTGGCCAGGCCGGGAAGGTGTTGGTCGAAAACCGCTGGTGCACCATCGCCAGCGCCGTCACGGCACGCGTGTCGGTCAGGTCACGGTAGTAGCGGCCCACCTGGGTGGCCAGCAGCAACCCCTTGTACACCACGGTGCGCACCGAAATCGACGGCACGAAATATTCCTGCCCGTGCGTCAGCTGCAGGCGCTGAATCGCGTGGCTCGCCGTCTTGCGGATGACGTACAGCTTGCGCTCCAGCGCGTCCGGCACCATGATGTCCGGCCCGCGGCCCACGAAAAGCTGGCGGATGATCGGCTCGCAAGCGCGCACTGTAGGCGACATCTCCATCTCGTGGTCGATGGGGACGTCGCGCCAGCCCAGCACCACTTGCCCTTCGTCACGCACTGCACGTTCCAGTTCGCGTTCACAGGCCAGGCGCGAGGCCGTTTCTTTGGGCAGAAACACCATTGCGACGCCGTAATCATCGGGGGGCGGCAAGATGACGCCCTGTGCCGCCATCTCTTCGCGGTAGAGCTGGTCGGGGATCTGGATCAGAATGCCGGCGCCGTCGCCCATGAGCTCGTCGGCCCCTACGGCACCCCGGTGATCCAGGTTTTCCAGGATCTTCAGTCCTTGCTGAATGATCGTGTGATTTTTGTGGCCTTCGATGTGGGCCACGAAGCCCACGCCGCAGGCGTCGTGTTCGTATTCAGGGTGATAGAGACCCTGGTCAGCGGTCTGGCGCCGGGCAGAGAAGGTAGAGTCAGTCATGGCGGAGCTCTAAGAGGCAAATAGAGTGGGGCACGACGCGCTGCGGCGGCCTCTTCTGAGGCGACTCATGAAGGCGGCTGGTTTGCGCCGCCACTGCAGACCCGTGCGGGTTGCGACAGCGTGTCGTGGGAAATGAAAATTACGCCTTTTGCCAGGTGGGTGACAACAGGTTTTTTATGATGCGTCCCTAATTAATATCTAATGTCTTTTATTGATTTTAAAATGGTGACGCATCAAATACGTTGATTTAAAAATGGTGTATTGAGCAACATCCGTTAATTAAGCGCTCTACCCATATTTTGCTGCACCTGCAAAATATGGGTGCACCAGGTGTCGCTGGGTAGACACAGGCTTTGCCCTCGCGGGCTATTTGCGCGCAGCGGTCGGGTTCGTCTTTTTGGGTCGTCCTCGGGGCGCGGGGCTGACCCGCCGGGTGGCCAGGCGGCTCAGGTGTGAAAGAAAAATCTTTTCACCCAGCGCCCATTGACCATGCAGCGCAGCATCCAGGGCCTGCTGCTGGGCCTCGCTGATGCCTGCCTGCAGGCGTTGCCGCCAGGCGGCCTGGCGGGCGAACGGGGTGTCGCCGATCTGCCAGTAATCGGGGTGGTCGCTGAGCGTGGGTGCCTGCGCCGGCGCCCCTGCCAAGCCCACATGTTCGGCGGCCGACGACCATGGCCATCGCGCCGCCTGGTCCACCTCGCGCTGGTGCACTGCCAAGGTCTCGGCCCACACCATAGCGGGCAGTACCCAGCGGCCGGGCTCCAGCAAGGCGTTGTGATAGCGCCCCTCGTAGACGCGGGCGCGCAGCAAGCCCGACCCCATGCGCCGGCCCAACGCCTGCATGACCAGCGCCGCTGCACGCTCGTTGGCGGGGGTCAGCAACAGCACGACGCGATCCGGCAGCAGCGCCCAGGCGTGCAGTGCCACCGGCTGGCGCTGCACTTCTTCGGCCAGCCAGGTGCGTGTTCGGTCCAGCAGCGCTGCTGGAGCGGGGTCTCCGGCGGCCGCCAACGGCCGTGCGAACCGGGCTTGCACCAGTTGCGGGATGCGCGGAGCGTACAGACGGGGAAGACGGGCCATGTCTGTCATTTTATAAGGACCGGTGTACTCTTGAGGCACAGGCTTTGGATCGGCGGGCAGACCGGGCTGAAACGGGGGCGTGTCCGCAAGATCGGCAGGCCTGCCGTCGTCAACTTCAGTGAGGGCCTTGCATCATGTCCAGCCATTCGTCCGTGTCCGATCCCTCGTCTGCGACCTCGCACGGGACTGCACCATCTGCCGGCCCCGCCTTGGGTCCGCTGTACGTGCGCCGCGTGGCCGTGTGCGGCGCCGGCGTCATGGGGGCGCAGATCGCGGCCCACTGCATCAACGCCGGCGTACCCGTGGTGCTCTTCGATCTGGCCAAGGACGACGGCCGTGGCGGCAAGAACGCCATCGTCAACGCCGCCCTTGCACGCCTCAAAAAGCTCAGCCCCGCGCCGCTGGCCGCACCGCACTTGGCAGATCTCATCACCCCCGCCAACTACGACGAGAACCTGGACCTGCTGTCTGGCTGCGACGTCATCATCGAGGCCATTGCCGAGCGCCTGGACTGGAAGCGCGATCTCTATCACCGCATTGCGCCCGCCGTGGCGCCCACGGCCATCGTCGCCAGCAACACCTCGGGGCTGTCGATCACGGCCTTGTCAGAAGCCCTGCCCGAATCCCTGCGTCCGCACTTCTGCGGCGTGCACTTCTTCAACCCGCCGCGCTACATGACGCTGGTGGAGCTCATCCCTACCGCCGCCACGCAGCCCGCCTTGCTTGACGGGCTTGAGACCTTCCTGACGACTCAGCTTGGCAAGGGCGTGGTGCGCGCCAAAGATACTCCCAACTTCGTCGGCAACCGCATCGGCGTCTTCGGCATCCTGTCGGTGTTTCACCATACGCAGGCCTTTGGCCTGCCCTACGAGCTGGTGGATGATCTGACTGGCACGCAGCTGGGCCGCGCCAAATCCGGTACTTTCCGCACGGCTGACGTGGTCGGGCTGGACACCCTGGTGCACGTGATCCACACCATGCAGGAGCAGCTGCCCGACGATCCCTTCAAGGCCCACTTCGGGGTGCCACCCGTGCTGGCGGGCCTTATCGACAAGGGCGCGCTGGGGCAGAAGACGCAGGCAGGATTCTTCCGCAAAGAAGGCAAGGCCATCTTGCGGTTGGACCCGGCGCAAGGCACTTACGTCCCGGCCGACCAAAAGGCCAACGACACTGTCAAGGCCATCCTGAAGGAGCCCGATCCGGCCAAGCGCCTGCAGGCCCTGCATGATTCCGCCGACCCGCAGGCCCAGTTTGTCTGGGCGGTGCTGCGCGACAGCTTCCATTACAGCGCCGTGCATCTGGCCGATATCGCCGACACGGCGCGCGAGCTGGACCAGGCCATGAAATGGGGTTTTGGACACGCGCAGGGGCCGTTCGAGATCTGGCAGGCGGCCGGCTGGCAGCAAGTGGCGGGCTGGATTCAGGCCGACATTGCGGCGGGCAAGACCCTGTCGGATGCCCCGTTGCCTGCTTGGGTGACTCAGGGGCCCGTGTGGGATCAGCAAGCCGTGCACACTCGGGCCGGGTCCTTCAGCCCCAGCCGTCGCGTGTACGTACCCCGCAGTACCTTGCCCGTCTATAGTCGGCAGGTGACCCCTCAACGCCTGGTGGGCGAGGCTCCGGCGCTCGTGCCCCACGTCGTGTTCGAAAACGCCGGGGTGCAGGCCTGGACGCTCCCCGCTCCCCATCCGCAAGACGTGCTCATCGTCTCGTTCAAGACCAAGATGCACACGATCAATACCGAGGTCGTGCAGGGGCTGGACCAGGCCTTGACCCTGGCAGAGCAAGGTTACAAGGCGCTGGTCGTGGGTCAGCTGGACGATCCATTTTCTGCGGGGGCGGACCTGAAAGCCATGCTGCCAGCCTTTATGGCAGGCGGCCCCGCCGCGCTGGAACCGCAGGAGCGCGCCCTGCAGGCCCTGATATCGCGCCTGCGCACTGCCCAGGTGCCCGTGGTGGCCGCCGTGGCCGGCCTTGCGTTGGGCGGGGGCTGCGAGCTGTCCCTGCACTGTGCACGCCGCGTGGTGTATTTCGAGACCTACATGGGGCTGGTCGAGGCCGGCATGGGCCTGGTACCGGGCGCGGGCGGGTTGACATACAGTGCGCGGCAGGCGGCCGAGCGCCAGGCCCAGGTGGCACCGGAGGTGCCGCTCCTGGCCTACGTCAAGAATTTCATCCTGAACATCGCCAGTGCGCGGGTGTCCAAATCCGCGAAGGAAGCCCGTGACATGGGTTGGCTGCAGCCGTCGGACCCCATCGTCATGAATCGTGCCGAGCTGTTGTACGTCGCCGTGCGCGAGGCCGCCAGCCTGGCCGAACAGGGCTGGCGCCCGCCGATCCCCGCCCGCTTCCCGGTGGCCGGGCGCGATGCCATTGCCACCGTCAAGGCGCAACTCGTCAACATGCGCGTGGGGGGCTATATCAGCGACTACGACCAACACGTGGCCGAGCAGATTGCCACCGTGATCTGCGGGGGTGACGTAGACCCCGGCAGCCTGGTGGACGAAGCCTGGATGCATAGACTCGAACGCGAAGCCTTCCTGGCGCTGCTGGCCAATCCCAAAACGCAGGAACGCATTGCGGGATTCGTGAAGACCGGCAAGCCTGTGCGGAACTAAGGAGCATTGTGATGACGAATCTTCAGCAAGCCTACATCGTGGCGGCCACCCGCACCCCCATCGGCAAGGCGCCGCGCGGCATGTATGCCCACACCCGGCCCGACGAGCTGCTCGCCCACACCATTCGGGGCGTGCTCGCGCAGGCCCCCACGCTGGACCCCGCAGCGATTGACGATGCCATTGTGGGTTGCGCCATGCCCGAGGGCCCGCAAGGCATGAATGTGGGCCGCATCGGCGTGCTGCTGGCCGGACTGCCGCAATCCGTGCCCGGGTGCACCATCAACCGCTTCTGCGCCTCCGGGCTCACGGCTATCTCCATCGCCGCCGACCGCATCCGCGTGGGCGAGGCTGACGTGCTGCTCGCCTGCGGCACTGAATCCATGAGCATGGTGCCCATCATGGGGGTGACCAGCACCTTCAGCCCCGACATCTACCTGAAGGACGAAAACATCGGTATTGCCTATGGCATGGGGGCTACGGCCGAACAAGTGGCCACACGCTGGAAGATCTCGCGCGAAGACCAGGACGCCTTTGCCCTGCGTTCACACCAGCGGGCGCTGGCCGCGCAAAAATCCGGCGAATTCACCGACGAGATGCTGCCTGTGGACATCGTGCACCGCATTCCTGATCTGAGTAGCGGCGAGATCCGCGAGACCCACCGCACCGTCACGCTGGACGAAGGCCCGCGTGCCGATACCAGTGCCGAGGCGCTGGCACGCCTGCGGCCGGTGTTCGCGGCGCGCGGCAGCGTCACGGCGGGCAACAGCTCGCAAACCTCGGACGGCGCCGGTGCCTTGCTGGTGGTGTCCGAACGTGCACTCAAGACCTATGGCCTCACACCGCTTGCGCGCTTCGTGTGTTTTGCCGTGCGCGGCGTCCCGCCCGACATCATGGGCATAGGCCCCAAAGAAGCCATCCCCGCCGTGCTCAAGAAGGCGGGCCTGACCCTGGACCAGATGGGCTGGATCGAGCTCAATGAGGCCTTTGCCGCGCAGTCGCTGGCCGTCATTCGCGACCTGGGATTGAACGAAGACGTGGTCAACCCCATGGGCGGTGCCATCGCCCTGGGCCACCCATTGGGTGCTACGGGTGCGATCCGATCGGCCACCACCATTCACGCCATGCGTCGCCACAACCTGAAGTACGGCATGGTCACCATGTGCGTGGGCACCGGCATGGGGGCGGCGGGGATTTTCGAGCGCTGCTGAACGTTCCCTCCAGGGATAGGCAGCGGGGAGCGTGCCCTTCCCTAAGGGGTCCAGAACGACAGAAAATCGAATGACAGCTGCTTGTGATGCTTGATCGCCAGCAGATAGACCGTGTTGGCTGTGGTGGCGTACAGGATGACGTGTTCGGCCAGCACGTACTCGCGGATTTCAGTCCCTTTGGGGTGCAACGCGAGCTGCGCCATCAACCGGTCGAGACCGTTGAGCGCTTCAATGGAGTAGGGCTCGCGCTGCAGAAAGAAGCGGCCCAAGGCCGGAAAGCGTCGTAGGTTGGGTGCGACAGTCATCTTGATGCCGGCAAGCATGTCGCGATGCTGTACGAGCGTGCCGTTTCTGCGGCAGAAATCTTCGAGCTGCCTGAGGTTGCTCCGATAGTTGTCGGTTGCTTCGATTCGGCGCAGTACCGTCATTTTCGGTGCTTACGGGCCGGTTTTTGGGGCTTGCCTTGTTCGCTGATTTCTTGGTCGAGACGACGGATCATTTCGTCAATGGCTTCTTCTGCGTCTTGCGTGCGTCCCGCCAGAATGTCTTCGAGCCCCTTGCAGGCTTCGGCAATCAGCGTACGGTGGATGTGATCCTGCTCCAGTCGGTGGTAATGATCCAGTCGGTCGGCTCCGATCAGCGCGGCGTAGCCTTCGCCGTTTTTGGTGATGATCTTCTCGGCTCCATCCGCCGCCTGGTCTGATAGTTCTGACAGCGTGGCGCGTGCTTGCGAGAGCGACACGACGTCTTTCGTGAAAAGCACCATGGTGGACCTCGATAGTGTGGGTTGGGTCTTCTCGAGCTCTGGATTCAACTGAATGATGACCTTTATTCGATACACTATAAAGGACAACAAAAAGATAGGCAAACCCTTTGTTTCTGTCCAACTGGATATACTGCCACAGGCCTTCCTTCTCGCGTGACCTCCTATGACATTTCCCGCCTTGCTGGATCTTCCCGAATGGAAGCGCTTCGTCCTCGCGGCACAGACCTGTGCGCCGCGCGCCGACGGGCTGGATCTGATCGAGGCCCCCGGTCTGG
Organism: Castellaniella sp.; assembly: GCF_036379515.1. Taxonomy (GTDB): domain Bacteria; phylum Pseudomonadota; class Gammaproteobacteria; order Burkholderiales; family Burkholderiaceae_B; genus Castellaniella. Next base: position 55,541 of record NZ_DASVGN010000033.1, on the reverse strand, counting down.
TGCTGGACACCAGCGGGCAACGCCATTCGGCAGATCTGCTGGCGGCGGGGGAAGCCCTGCTCGAAGCTCGTGACTTTGCGACCCAGCGGGCGCGTCTGCTGGCGGGCGACGAAGTCAACGTGACCGAACACCGTGCCGCCTGGCACACCGTGCTGCGCGCGCCGCGCGGCCCTGAAGACGTGCTCTCCGCGCGCGAACGCGTGGATGCCTTCGTGCGCCGCGCAGATTCCGAGCGCCGCTGGCGCCACATCGTGCACGTGGGCATCGGCGGCTCGGATTGGGGTGTGCGCCTGGCCGTCACCGCCTTTGGCTATGCGGGCACCTGGCGCGACGTTCGCTTCGTCGCCAACATCGATGGGCACGCCATCGAGGGCGGGCTGGCCGGCCTGGACCCGCGTGAAACCCTGGTGGTGCTGGTGTCCAAATCGTTCACCACCGCCGAGACCCTGCAAAACGGCGCCCGCGCGCGCGAATGGCTGAAGGCTGCGGGCCTGGACCCGGCCGCCCACATGGTGGCCGTCACCGCGCAGCCTGAGCGCGCCCGCGCCTGGGGGATTGCCGACACCCATATCTTTCGCCTCTGGGACTGGGTGGGCGGGCGCTTTTCCATCTGGTCGGCCGTGAGCCTGACGACCGCCTTGTCGGTGGGCTCGGACGTGCTCGCCGGCCTGCGCATGGGCGCTGCCGCCATGGACGAACACTTCGCCCAGGCGCCGCTGGCAGCCAATGCCCCGGTGCGCATGGCCCTGGCCGGTATCGTGAACCGCAGCGTGCTGGGGCAGGGGTCGCTGAACATCGCTCCCTACGACTCGCGCCTGGCGAACCTGGTGCCCTACGTGCAGCAGCTGGACATGGAATCGCTGGGCAAATCGGTGGACGTCGCCGGCCGCCCCGTGGGCGTGCCTACGGGCCCAGCCGTCTGGGGCATGCCCGGTACCGACGCCCAGCACACGTTTTTTCAGTGGATGCACCAGGGCAGCGACGGCGCGCCGGTGGATTTCATCCTCTGCCGGCAGGCCGATCACCACTGGCCCACGCACCACCGGCAGCTGCTGGCCAATTGCCTGGCCCAGCGCGAAGCCCTGATGCGCGGCAAGACCCTGGACGAGGCTCGCGCCGAATGCCGTGCCGAAGGCCTGGGCGCCGCCGCCGTGGAGGCTCTGGCCCCACATCGCGTGCACCCCGGCGGCCGCCCCAACCACCTCATCGTGCTGCCGCGCCTCTCGCCCTATTCGCTGGGCGCGCTGCTCGCCCTGTACGAACACAAGGTCTTCACCCAAGGCCTGATTTGGGGCATAGACCCCTTCGACCAATGGGGCGTGGAATACGGCAAGGTGCTGGCCAAGGGCATCATCGCCGAACTGGGCGCGGGTGTTGCAGCGTCTGCCGAGACGGCTCCCCCTGCGGCCACCCCGCATGATGCCTCTACACACCACTGGATCGAGGCGCTGAGTTCCTGAGCCGGGGGGGCTGGCTTGCTGCTTGGCAGGCAGCTTTTCGCGGGTCGCAGACCAAATCCCTGCTCAAACGCCCCCCCGCGGTTCCGGCGTCTCCGGGTAATCCCTGGATTATGGTCCATATCACAAAACCCTTATGACGCTTTTGCTATAGCGCGAATTGCGCTACCTACGCTAGAGTGGCTCCCAGATGCACGTACCGGCGAACCACGGCGCGGACAGCCCCAAGCGGCGCCGCCCGGACGACAAGAGTGCCGGACGCGCCAGGTATTTCTTTGGAGACAAAACCATGAGCAAAACCGTTGCTCCGGTCGACGAAATTCTGCCCTTTGGGCGCTTGGCCGCATTGGGCATCCAGCACGTGCTGGTCATGTATGCGGGTGCCGTTGCCGTGCCGCTCATCATTGGCCGCGCCCTGCACCTGACGGACGCCGAAGTATCCATGCTGATCGCCGCCGACCTCTTTGCCTGCGGCATTGCCACTATCATCCAGTCCTGGGGCGCCACCCAGTGGTTCGGCATCAAACTGCCCGTCATGATGGGCGTGAGCTTTGCCCCCGTGGGCCCCATGATCCACATCGCCGGCACCGCGCAAGGCCACGAAGGCGCACAACTGCTCTTTGGCACCATCATCGCGGCCGGGATCATCACCATGATCATTGCGCCGTGGGTGAGCAAACTGCTGCGCTTCTTCCCGCCCGTCGTCACCGGCACCATCATCGCCATCATCGGCATCACGCTGATGAAAGTCGGTATCAACTGGATCTTTGGCAACCCTTTTGGCCCCACCGCGCCCAACGTCGTCAACCCGGATTACGCCAGCTGGCTCAACAGCGCCCGGTCTCTGGCTGCAGCTCCCGGTTCGGCCTTGCCGGCCGTGCCTCAGGGCCTGGCGCTGCTGCCCACCGTGCCCAACCCGCGCTACGCCGACCTGACCGGCCTGGGCATCGCCAGTGCCGTGCTGGTGTCCATCCTGCTCATCGCCAGATTCTGCAAAGGCTTCATCGCCAATATCGCCGTGCTGCTGGGCATTGTCGTGGGTGCCGTCATCACCAGTGCCCTGGGCATGATGACCTACGACAAAGTTGCCCGCGCCGACTGGTTCGACATCGTGCTGCCGTTCCACTTCGGCATGCCCCGATTCGACTTCTGGATGATCGTGACCATGGTCTTGGTCATGATCGTGATCCTCATCGAATCCACCGGCATGTTCCTGGCGTTGTCCGACATGACCGGCAAAGAAATCCACCAGAAGGACCTGGCACGCGGCCTGCGCACCGACGGCCTGGGCACGTTGATCGGTGGCATCTTCAATACCTTCCCGTATTCCAGCTTCTCGCAGAACGTCGGGCTGGTCGCCGTCACCGGCGTGCGCAGCCGCTACGTCTGCGTCGTGGGCGGCGTCATCATGCTCATCCTGGGCATGCTGCCCAAACTGGCTGCCCTGGTCGAATCCCTGCCCACCGTCGTACTGGGCGGCGCGGGCCTCGTCATGTTTGGCATGGTCACCGCCACCGGCATCCGCATCCTGGGCGGCGTGGATTTCCGCAACAACGCCCACAATGCGATGATCGTCGCCATCTCCATCGGCGTGGGCATGATCCCCGTCGTGGCCCCGAGCTTCCGCCAGTGGATGCCGGTGGCCATCCACCCCCTGATCGAGTCGGGCATCCTGCTCACCTCGATCTCCGCCGTCGCGCTCAACCTGTTCTTCAATGGGGCGCCCAAGGGTGAACCGGCGCACACCAGCGCCGCAGTGGAGGCGGCCAAGCAGGCTGCACACTGACTTTCTGTGCGACCTGGTTGGTTTGTAGGGGGGGCTTCGTCTGCGGGTGAGGCCCTTCGCCCGACTGAAGTCTCACCTCTTTGGCGAGATCCAGCCGCTGTATGCGGCTGCTTTTTTCTACAATAGGGCTCTGACGTCCCTCATCGCGCACCATGACTTCTGCAGGTCCTGCAACCCCCACGGCCTCCACCCAGGCGGTCACGACCCTCTGGTACGTGGCCCACACCAAGCCGCGTGCCGAGCATATCGCCCAGGAACAGCTGCAGCGCCAGGATTTCGAGGTCTACCTGCCGCTGTTCCGGGTCTTCAAGAAGCCCACGCGCCGGGGTGCGGCACGCCAACCCGTCTCGTCACCCGCTGTGCAGCAAGACTTGGCACGTGCCTCGGCTCGCGCGACCCCACCTGTTGAGTCTGGCGTCGTTGACGTCATCCATGAACCCATGTTCCCGCGCTACCTGTTCCTGCGCCCCACGCGGGCCACGCAGTCGCTTTCCGTGGTGCGCTCCACCCTGGGTGTCAGCCGTCTCGTCATGTTCGGTCAACAGCCCGCCACCTTGGCCAACGCTGCCGTGCAAGGCATCCGCCAGGCCGAAGGCCTGCGCGAAGCCGCACCGCTGGACAAAATCAGCCCCTATGCCCCGGGCATGGCCGTGCAGTTGCTGGACCCCGCTTTTTCGGGCGTGCAAGCCTTGGTGCAGGCCGTATCTAAAGACCGCGTGACACTGCTGCTGGAGATCCTGGGGAAACCGCAGTCCGTGCAAGTAGAGTTTGCGCGGGTAGCACCGGTGTAGCTCAAGCCATACTGTTCTAGCGTGTGCAGTGGCTCTCCTTGCGGCCGATATTGTTCGGCCCAGCGGTTATTTTCCTTTCGATCGTAAGGATTTTGTGCCTTTAGCTGAAGGCCTTATCTTTTTCCTTTCGATGATGAGGATTTTTCATGGTGATTCGCATCAAACATGCCTCTGACTTGGGCCCCTTGATTCGGGCTGTGCGTAGGCGCCAGGGGATGCTCCCTTCAGGCTCGCGCTGTAGTAATGGAACGACGACGGCGTATTGGTTCAGCATTGGGTGAACTACCGCCGAGCTTTGCCAACCGGCGCGCTGCCGCTTGCTGTGTGCGGGTGGTTGCCACATGCGGTTCGCTGGGCAGCGCACCCTGGATTGATCGGGCCACGAACTCATTGAGGGTAATCCCCTGCCGCTTGGCTTCGTAAGCCGCCTGTTTGTGTAGCCCGGCGCCGATACGGACATTGAAGCTTCCTTTGAACGGCTGGTCAGGCTCCACTTGGCGACCAACACAGCTCTGGAGGTAGGCGTCCACCGCGCTATGGAACGCCTGCTCTAGCTCCGCGACCGACGTGCCGTCGAACAGGATCAGGGCATCGATAAATTCCACCTTGCCACACAGGCATCGATCATCAGCGCTGAACTCGACTGACCCCAGGTAACCACGGTATTCCAGTGTATTGCTCATAGAATTTCCCATATGCGCAGCTGGCTCCGAATGGCCCTGATCTGATAAGCCTTCAATATCCCACCAGGATGCGGCCGGCTGCAGACAATTCTGTATTCACGGCCCGCTGTCATGATACGAATAAAGAGCTTATGCGAAGAGCTCCGCGCATTTTCATACGATCTGAACCCTAGGCTGCTCAGGAGCGTTTCCAGCTCGTCAAAGCGGAAGTCAGCCGGAGGAGGTGATTTGAGGAAGCGCTGGAGCAATTTTTGCTGTCTCGTCATATGAATAATAGCCAGGTTTCTTTTTGAATGCAACTAAATTTTAGTTGCTATTTCTTGTCCTAGATGAGGCGATACACCACCTCTCGCTGACTTTCGCACAGTCTCAGCCGGCGTTGCATCCGGTTTTGCGTTGATGGGCGAAGTTGCCACTTGGGGGTCACGTGCATCAATCCCCGTTGATGTCCGGATGGGTGCGTGCTATGGTCCCTGCTGATTGACGGCTTCGAGACCCGTGTGGCGGTTTCAGATGCCTGCGATACCGTCGCCGACCAAACCGACTTCGTCTCTTCGACCCCACCCCATGCCGCACAATCTTGCCGCCCTGAGTCCTCTGGATTTTGAAAATCTGTGTGCGGACGTTCTCGGGGCGGATCTATCGGTGCGCTTCGAGCTTTTTGCCCCTGGTCCGGATTCTGGCATCGATTTTCGCTGCCAGGAAGGTGGCGTCAGGATCATCGGGCAGGCAAAGCATTACGCGCAGTGGCGCGACCTGAGGCGAGCGGTGGCGCAAGAGCGTGCCAAGGTAGAGGCACTGAATCCTGGTCGGTACATCCTGTGCACCAGCTGCGCGCTGACTCCAGGGAACAAAGACGAATTACTGGAGCTGCTGGCCCCCTATTGCAAAGGCACAGGGGATATCTGGGGACACGAAGACATAGATGCAGCGCTCGGCCGGTATCCGCAGGTCTTGCGGCGGCACGTCAAGCTGTGGCTGCAAGACGAGGCGCAATTACAGGCCGTCCTGCACAACGGGCTGTTGCAGCTGAGTGCAGCCCGGCAGGCCGAGTTGCAGCAGGAAATGGAGCATTTCGTCGTTCACCCACTGATCGATCGCCTGTATCAGCACCTGCAGCAGCAGGCCGTGCTGCTGGTCTCTGGTGCCGCCGGAGTGGGCAAGACCACCGCGTGCACCTACCTGTCGCTGCAGCTCGCGGCTGCGGATGGCTATGAGTTTCACTTCCTGCACGACATGTCCAGCATCAAGGACGTCTGGAGCCTGTTGCAGACGGGGCGCAAGCAGTGCTTCGTCATGGATGATTTCCTTGGCGCCACGTTTCTGGATCCCCGAGACGCACTGGGCCTTGAGCAGGAACTGGTCACCTTGCTCAATAAGGCTTTGCGTTCAGATGGGAATCTGAAGCTGCTGCTGGCAACCCGTGACTACGTGCTCAGCCAAGCGGCTGAACGGTTGCCCAAGCTCAACGCATGGTTGGATGTCAAAAAGCAGAAATTTGGCGTGACCATCGAATACCTGAAATCACCCATACGGAGCAAGGCCGACATCCTGTACAACCTGATGTTCTACAGCGGCCTAGCGCCCAGTCAACGAAGCGCTCTGGTGCAGAGAAAGTCGTATCGGCGCATCATCGAGCATCGCCACTTCAACCCCAGGTTGTTGAAAAACATCCTCAACGACCCTGGCGCCAACGACGCCAGCGACGTGCATGGCTGGCTGCTGCAGCAACTGAACGACCCCACCCGATATTGGGAGAGCACGTTCCTGCGCCTGAGCGAAGAAGCCCAATGCTTGCTGTATACCCTGGCGCTGGGCCCCTTGCCGATTGACGAACCCACCTTGATGCACGGGTTTGGCACGCTCTATCGGAACATGCACGGGCACCTGCCACAGCCTAACGCCCTGCAGGCGGCGGTGGCGGAACTGGAGCCCAACCTGGTGTCCAGCTTCAGGCATGGGCAAGCCATCTGGTCGCAGTTCGCCAACCCAGGCGTCGCCGACCTGGTGCAGGGGCTGATGTCCCATCATCCCGGCTTGCAAGACGTCCTGATTTCCAGCGTCCGGTTCTACGAGCAAGGAGAACAGCTCCATCGGCTCACCTTGAAGCAGCAGGCTGCCGTTGCACTGACGAAGACGCAATTGGCTGAGCTGTTGCGCGTCATGGAGCGCTGTGTGGACGTAGCGACACCGCGCTTGCAGGAGATGCTTGGCAGGCTGGGGTACGTACAGGTTCTGGGCGAGGCCGATCACCTTGCCAGTCTCTGGAGAACACTGAATGAATGCCGGAACGATCTTTCACCGGCCGACCTGCGGCTCTTGACGGAAAAGCTGGCAGAGCGTGCGCGGCGAGCAGATTGGGGCGCCTGGTGCAAGCAACAAAGCTATGGGGATTTGACCGACATGGCGCTGGCCTTGCTGGAAGGGGAGACCCTGAAGCGCGCGGTGTTGGCCATGATAGAGAACATCCGCAACTCGCAAGATGCCCTGTACATGGCGCAACTTTACAAGTCGGCCAATGGCGTGCCCGCCTTGACGGATCACGAAGCTCGGGTGCTGCTCACCCATATCGTCGCAGCCTGCGCTGAAGAGATCGACCACGCGGACGATGAGGATCATCTGAACGCAATCCTGATCGACGTCGAAGAAATCCAGGAACTGGTTTCGGTGGACATGGATGACGTCAAATATGGCGCGTGGTCGAAACTGGAGGGCATCGAGCGATCACGGGAATATGAAGAGGACGAGGAGCCCGACCTTGAATCCATTCGTCAGCATCGTGTGGCGAATCAGGCTGAGTGGTCTTACGTCGCAGCGCTTTTTGAACGCGGCGGCGCGTGAGTGCCCGCCGTGGGGCTGTCGTTTCTGGCGTCGACGACGCACCCCCTGCAGGTTTTTACCGTTACTGCGGTCGGCACATGCTATGATCGCGTTCACGCCGTGAACAGGCGTCTTGCGCTTGCTGAACGTGTCACAGCACGGCGGTAGCGTGTCAAACATGACAGATTTACAGCTCACTCCCCACGAAGAAAGCCACCTCAAGGTGCTGCGCCTGCTGGAATCCGACCCCAGCCTGAGTCAGCGCGAGCTGTCGCACGCCTTGGGCTTGAGCCTGGGCAAGACCAATTACTGCGTTCGGGCCTTGCTGGATAAAGGACTGCTCAAGATGCAGAACTTCAGAAACAGCGAAAACAAGCTGTCATACGCTTATCTGTTGACGCCTGCTGGCGTTACCGCCAAGGCCCAGCTGACTCGCGATTTCCTGAGCCGCAAGATGCAGGAGTACGAGAACCTGAAGGTGGAGATCGAGCGGCTGAAAGCAGAAGTAGAGGCCTCGTGAGCAATACGGCGACACAGACCACCCTACCACCCGCCACGCTCTGGCAATTGGGCTGTGGTTTCTGGTCGCACCTGGTCGCCCGTCGCAAGCGCCAATTGGCCGTATTGTTGGTCCTGATGGTGCTGGCATCTTTTGCCGAAGTCCTGAGCTTGGGCGCTGTGCTGCCCTTTCTAGGCGTGCTTACCCAGCCAGAGAAGGTCTTTGCACACCCCGCCATCCAGCCTGTGCTGGCATGGCTGCACATCGCTACCCCCGCCCAGCTGCTATTGCCAGTTACCGTTGCCTTCATCATTGCTGCGCTGCTGGCTGGTGCCATGCGTCTGTTGCTGCTTTACGTCAGCACCAAGCTGTCTTTCGCAGTTGGGGCGGACTTCAGCTACCAGATCTATCGCCGCACCCTGTACCAACCTTATGCTGTGCATGTTTCGCGCAACAGCAGCGAGGTGATCAGCGGGGTGACGAGCAAGGTTGCCGCCGTCATCTATTATTTCCTCACCCCAGTACTGACGCTCGCCAGCAGCAGTGTGATTCTGGTGGCTATCCTTGCCGCCTTGCTGGCGGTCGACCCTATGATGTCGATCATCGCATTTTTCGGCTTCGGTGGTATTTATGGGGTGGTCATTCTGGCCAGCCGCAGGCGTCTGCTGTTCTACAGCCAAAAAATCGCGGCTGAATCCGATCAAGTCATCAAGGTCCTGCAGGAAGGCTTGGGCGGTATCCGCGACGTGCTGATCGACGGCACGCAAGCGACCTATTGCCAGCAATACCGACAGGCCGACGTCCCGCTGCGTCACGCCCAGGCCGGTAGCCTGGTCATCGCTGGGGCGCCCCGCTATGCGGCAGAAGCGCTGGGCATGGTTTTCATTGCTATCCTGGCCTATGCCATGGCGCGGCAGCCAGGGGGAGTCAGCAATACCATTACTTTGCTGGGGGTTCTTGCACTGGGTGCCCAGCGCCTGCTGCCTGTGCTGCAGCAAAGTTATCAGGCTATCGTGCAGTTGCGTAGTGGTCGTCATTCATTGCAAGATGCGCTGGGCTTGATAGGCCAGCCGATTGATCCGGACGTATATGAATCTACCGAGGCTCTTCCGTTCGAACGTGCCATCGAGCTGCGTGGCCTAGGCTTTCGGTATGTTGTAGACGGCCCACAGGTGCTGAGAGACATCGATCTTCGCATTGCGCGCGGTAGCCGTGTGGGCATCATGGGAGCCACAGGTAGCGGAAAAAGCACTTTGCTGGATATCGTCATGGGCCTGCTGCATCCTACCACAGGAGGCATCTGGATTGATGACCGTCACCTGGAGCCGGCGACGCAGCGCGCCTGGCAGCGTCGTATCGCACACGTACCGCAGACTATCTACCTGGCTGATACTACGGTCGCAGAGAATATTGCCTTTGGGGTGCCCCCAGGCCAGATCGATCACTACCGGGTGAAACTGGCTGCAGATCGAGCGCAGATCGCCGGCTACATTGAGTCCCTGCGGGACGGATATGACACCTTCGTGGGTGAGCGTGGGGTACGCCTCTCCGGTGGCCAGCGTCAGCGCATCGGCATCGCTCGCGCGCTCTACAAGCAGGCGGAAGTCATCATCTTTGACGAAGCCACCAGCGCACTCGATAACGAGACTGAGCAGGCCGTAATGGACGGCATCGAAGGACTGGGGCCCGATTTGACGGTGCTGATCATTGCCCACCGACTGACGACGCTGCGAGGGTGTGATCTTGTGGTGGAATTGCGGCACGGGCGAGTGGTCAGGGCAGGGAGTTATGGGGATGTGGTCAATGGGCGGGATGTATCCGCACTCACCATCGAAGAGCTTGCTGCGCGTATGCAAATATCTACTGGTTGATGGTGTGCTGTGAACAAATACTTGAAAAAGATACTGAAGCCAGCTTATAAAGCGGCATTACTTGGTGGCTTTAATCCCACCCTATTCCGTGCCCTGAAGTACTATCCACGATATCGCCGCGAGCGCAACAGGTTCATTGCGGCAGGCGGGGCTATAACTCATAGCTATCCGATCCTCACCGACTACACGGAACAGGCTGGTACAGCAAGCGGGCACTATTTTCATCAGGACTTGCTCGTGGCCTCCTTCATTTACCAAGCGCAGCCAAAGCGTCACATCGACGTTGGATCTCGAGTGGATGGCTTTGTCGCCCATGTTGCGACTTTTCGCGAAATCGAGGTCATGGACGTCCGTGCAATGCAGAACACTGGTCACGAGAATATAAAGTTCCTTAAGTCAGATCTTATGGACCCTGCTGCTGTCTCTGTTGGCATGGCAGACTCCGTGTCCTGTCTGCATGCGTTGGAGCACTTTGGTCTTGGCCGCTATGGAGACAGGGTTGACCCTGATGGCCATCGAAAAGGGTTTCGGAACCTGATACGCATGGTCTCTGAAGGGGGGCGGCTATATATCAGTTTTCCCATCGCGAGTAGCGAACAGGTGCATTTCAACGCACATCGAGTTTTCAGGCCTCATCAGATCTTGGAATGGTTGTCCCCTCAGGATGGTTTAAGCCTCACTAGGTTCGACTACGTGGACGACTCTGGCATCTTGCATCAGATTGCTGATCCGACCTGCATAACAGACGATCTGAAATTCGGGTGTGGTATCTATTCTTTCCAAAAATCTGGAAATAATCTGGTGCTTGCCGAAGACTCATGAATTTGCCCGCTGAAGCGGGTGTTTAGACTATGGGTGGAACATGCATCTCTTCGTAGACTCAGTGGCGCGGCGCTTAGGTGGCTCGCGCCGTCTGGCTGGCGCTGTACGATATATCTCACAATATGCTGATGGATTGGTATTTGGTAGCTACAGTCTCGCGGACGAAGCCGCCTTGGCAGCATCGTTTTTACAATTAGATACTCGGGGGGGGGGGTAATAGATGTGGGTGCCAATAAAGGCGACTGGTCTGCGGCATTGCTCAAACTTAAACCGAAATTTGGGAAGCTCCTTGTCTGTGAACCGCAGGCTTCTTTAAGGCCCAGTTTGGTGAACCTTCTCGCCCCTAGTCACGATGTCTTCATCGAACAGGTGGCCGTGGGGGCGTCACCAGGTGATATGGTTCTGTATGCAGACCATGCGGGGAGTCCTCTTGCATCGATGTATCATCGAGACATCTCACACTACAATATTTCAATGGATCAGCAGCAAACTGTCTCGGTAACGACTGTAGATTTACTATTAGAGAAATATGAACTTGCATCTGTGTCATTTCTCAAATTGGATGCCGAGGGTCATGAGTTTGAAATTTTGAAGGGTGCACAGCATTCCCTTTCCGATTGCCGGATACGCGCACTCTCGTTCGAATTTGGTGGTTGCAATATAGATTCAAGAACTTATTTTAAGGATTTTTGGCAGCTGCTCGTTCGAGAGCATGGGTATAGTATGTTTCGAATATTGCCGTCTCGCCTTTTACTTAGGCTAAAAGAATATAGTGAGACACTCGAACAGTTTAATTGGCAGACGGTATTGGCGTGTGCGCCGGGGCAAACACCGTCTTGGAGAGTTGTGTAGTCGGCAGTTTCTCGCGGCAGGTATTGTGTTGAGTCTGCGCCCTATAGTGCGTGGTATTTGTGTCGTGTAAAGTTTGGTAGCGGAGTGCGTAGCCCTATGATCATTCTAGTTGGTGAAGGCCGCTTGGGGAATCAGCTATTTCAGTACGCCTATCTTGCCAATCGGTATCCTGGAAAAATCATATGGTGTATGGGCTGTGAAGGACTCAAGCAGCATGTGTTAACTGGGCCTGTCAGGTATTTTCCCAGAACTGCACGTTGGTGGCGATTGCTGTCAAAGGCGCTAGTCTGTTTGGCTCGGTTGCATGTGATCCGCTTGCTGGCTGAAACAGGCCAGGAGTGTGGACGATATGTGATCAATCTACAGTGGGGCCTAGTGCCCTGGGTAGTGGTCGTTGCTGGTAGCTACTTCCAGCATGCATCCATTCTTCCATCGGCCGCACCAGTAAGTCCTTCGATGCGGTGCTTAGAGGCTGCCCAGCGGTGGTTGGCGGAAAAGCGCGTAGAGCAAGGAATAGCGAGGGGTCGTGAATTCGTCTTTGTGCATGTTCGGCGCGGAGACTATTTGCGATGGCCATCACGGGAGGCGCCAGCGGTTCTGCCACTAGAATGGTATAGGCGAGCAATGGATTGGATACGGACTGAGGTCAAGGACCCGGTTTTTGTTGTGCTTGGTGATGATCTGCCATATATCTTTGAATTTTTTACTGAGTCACAGGATCTGATTATTTCGGATGCTGATGAGGGAGTAGATATGGCAATAATGTCGAAGTGTTCTCACGGGATTCTTTCGGCTAGCACCTTCGCGTGGTGGGGTGCCTTTCTTTCACGCGAATCAGGGGGATACAAATTACCACATGAAAAACGATATATTGCACCGCTCTTTTGGGCGGGACATAGGTCTGGAGCTTGGTTCCCCGGCGACTTCTATACTTCATGGCTGACTTACATGTAAGCCGCGGGGCCTTGCCGCTTTTCAACTCCTCTTTGTCTAGAAGGTCCTGACCTCGATGATGGGCTTGATAGGGCATGTGTCGCAACGCAGAACCTAAGGACAGTTATGGTGGGAGGCGAGTCAGCCTTTATTGTGAGCCCTGGACGACGCTGTACCGATATGTCTCCTTACGGCAGCACTGTGTGATGATGTTGGGTTGTGGTGCTACGGGCGCTGTTCACTAGCACACTACACATATCCGCCACTTGCTTGTTATTCGCCGGTAGGCTAGGCATCTGTCTTCAGGTCTCTTTATATCATTATGGTATACGTGCTGATTGTTGCACGCCACCTCTATGTAGAATGTAGGAGTTCCTAAATATGTGTGGTATCGTCGGCATCTTTACCAAAAACGGTGAAGCAGTTCGGAGTATTACCACCGCTGATCTGCTTAGGCTAGGCCATCGAGGGCCAGATGACCACGGCTTGTTCGTTGATGCTAATATACAGCTTGGCCATACTAGGCTTGCAATCATAGATCTCACCGAGTCGGGCCATCAGCCTATGGCCGATTCAACAGGCCGGTATGTTGTCACCTACAATGGTGAAATCTACAATTACATAGAGCTACGAGCAGAATTGGAGAGTTCGGGGGAGAAATTCTACACGAGGAGTGACACAGAGGTCTTGCTCGCGGCCTATAGGGTGTGGGGCAGAAATTGTGTTAGTAAGTTTCGTGGGATGTTTGCATTTGCCCTCTGGGATCGATTAAAACAAGTCCTCTTTCTGGCTCGTGATCGTTGTGGAGAGAAGCCATTATTTATTTTTCAAGACGATGAGCAGCTAGTATTTGCTTCCGAGCTTAAAGGCCTTGTTCCTCTATTAAGCAGACGCCCCGCCCTTAACGCCGACGCTGTGGATATGTATCTTCACTTTCAGTATGTGCCGGAACCAATTACTCTTCTTTCTGGGGTGACAAAGCTGCCAGCGGCCCATACATTAGAGATATCCGTTGCAGATTGGGAAGCGACGCCAAAAAGATATTGGGATGTAGAACACGTATCGCGCGAGGCTTCGTTACTACGGGATAGGCCTCCTATTGCAATTATTCGGGAGACTCTGGAGGAGTCAGTTGCATTGACTCTTCGCGCTGATGTCCCAGTGGCGGTAGCGCTATCTGGTGGCATAGATTCTGGCGCAATCGCTGCCTTTGCACAAAAGCGAAGCCGAGAGCCAGTACACGCCTTTAGCATAGGATATCCAGGGAGGCCATCCTTTGATGAGCGCGAGAAGGCGCGCATTTTAGCAGTTTCGCTGGGTTTAATTATGCATGAGGTGGAGCTACCAACAGATCAGTTCGTGAGTTTTTTTCCAGATCTTGTGCGGCTAATGGATGAGCCGATTGCAGACCCTGCAGCGTTTGGCCACTACGCGGTACCGAAGGCTGTTGCGGAACAAGGGATCAAGGTGCTTTTAACAGGCATCGGTGGCGACGAGGTTTTTTGGGGTTACGACTGGGTTACCAATTGTGTATCAGCAAACCAATTTTTAATTAGCAGGCCGTTCATGGCAAGACTGATCTTTTGGGCTCGTCATCCGGTGGCTCAGCGCCGATTGGCTCAGATTTCCCAGCATCCCCGTATTCCTAGCACCGTGCGCCGCTGGGCCGGTGTATTTCGCGCGATTGGCGATCCGAATGCCCCCGCCGGCCAATTGCGTTTTTATTCAACTGAAGGGGGGTTTTCAGCTGCGTTTAGTCTCAAGGATGCGATCTATGGTCCAGCGATGCGACAGGTTGATGTCGTTGCCAACCCGTTTCGGTTGACGGACATTGGTGTGAGGGCTGTTGATGCCGTTCCGGCTGCTATCATCCGTTTGCTCTTCGATACTTGGATGGTCTCAAACGCCGTTGCATTGGGTGATCGTGTCTCAATGTCAGTAGGTGTCGAGGCACGATTGCCGTTTCTTGATTCAATATTGATAGAGCGAGTGATGGCATTGCGGGATTCGCGGCCGGACCATGTGCTGGGACAAAAGGCTTTATTGCGGCGTTCCTTGCGAGGTGTCTTGCCAGATAATGTTTTAGCACGCCGAAAAGCAGGGTTTCAGCCGCCAGTAAAGGAGTGGCTGTTGGGGGTTGTGTCAGAGTATGGACAGACTCTGGTTGACGGTGAACTTACGAGCCAGCGTTTCTTTGACCGTAACGGTGTTCAAAAACTATTGTCAGGTGCAATGGGTGGAAATTGGCAGCAATTGTTTTTTGCATATAAACTCGTATTGCTGGAGTTTTGGTATCAGAAGGTGGTGCTTTCATGCTGACGTCGTCCATCAATCAAAATTCAAATTAACTTAATATTTGGCTTCGTGGTTGTTTCAAGATAGGATGAACATTACTATCGCCGGTGTCGGTTACGTAGGTCTCTCGAACGCATTGCTGCTTGCGCAGCACAATCATGTGTCTGCCTATGATGTGGATATTGGAAAAATTGAATTGCTTAAGCGGCATATGAGTCCAATCGATGACTCTGATATTCAGCAATATCTAGGCGTTACTGAGAACATATACTTCACCGCTGATAAACGTGAGGCTTATGCAGGTGCTGATCTTGTGATTATTGCTACGCCTACTGACTATGACCCAGATGCCAATTACTTCAATACCCGATCAATTGAATCGGTGATTTCTGATGTACGAGAAATTAATTCCAACGCGATGGTGGTGATAAAGTCAACGGTGCCGGTTGGCTATACCGCGCGAATGCGTGAACACTTCGATACTGGTCTATTGATGTTTTCTCCTGAATTCCTCCGTGAGGGTCATGCGCTGCACGATAATCTCTATCCTAGCCGTATCATCGTCGGTGATAAGACAGATATGGGGCGCCGGTTTGCTGCTTTGATGCAGGAAGGAGCGATCAAGAAGGACGTGCCGACGCTTTTGATGGACAGTACCGAGGCCGAGGCAGTAAAACTTTTCTCCAACACCTACCTGGCGATGCGGGTGGCATATTTCAACGAATTAGACACCTACGCCAGGGTGCGGGGTCTAGACACTCGGCAGATCATTGACGGGGTGTGTTTGGACTCACGTATAGGTAGTCACTACAATAACCCTAGCTTTGGGTATGGTGGCTATTGTCTACCGAAGGATACGCGCCAGCTGCTGGCAAATTACCAGGATGTGCCTCAGAGTCTTATTCATGCGATTGTCGATGCTAATGCGACCCGCAAGGATTTTATAGCAGAGGATATTCTTCGTCAGAACCCAAAGACGGTGGGCATCTATCGGCTAGTGATGAAGGCGGGGTCGGATAATTTCCGTGCTTCTGCGGTGCAGGGCGTCATGAAACGGCTGAAAGCAAAGGGAGTGCGAGTCATTGTATATGAGCCGGTCTTGCGGCACGTGGAGTTCTTTCATTCACCCGTGTTGCATGATCTATCAGAGTTCAAACGGCAGGCAGATCTGATCGTGGCCAACCGTTTAACGGCGGATCTGGCAGATGTGTCTGCACGAGTCTATACCCGAGATCTCTTCGGTTCTGATAGCTGATGATGGGCATAGCATGAATATCCCGGTTCTTCTATTGATCTTCAATCGCCCAGACACAACTCAGGCCGTTTTTGATGTGATTAGAGCGGCTAAGCCTACTCGCCTGTATGTCGCCTGCGACGGCGCTCGCCAGGGGCGCCCTGAAGAGTCGTTGGCGGTGGAGTACACGCGCACGCTTGCCACTGCGGTCGATTGGGAATGTCGGGTTTACACGTTGTTTCGTGACCGGAATTTAGGGTGTCGCTTAGCAGTCAGTGGAGCGCTGGATTGGTTCTTCGATCAGGAAGAACGCGGCATTGTGCTGGAGGATGATTGTGTAGTCGATGCTAGTTTCTTTCCGTTTGTATCGGAATTACTCACCCGATATGCAGATGACGAACGCGTAATGGCTATTTCGGCCATGCACGCACATGGCAATGCACATCGACCAAACACTAGCTATTTTTTTAGCCGATACAATCACTGTTGGGGCTGGGCCTCATGGCGGCGCGCATGGCGCATGTATGATCATGATATGGATTTATGGCCTTCGTTGAGAGAAACCGACTGGCTTCTCCGGCTCGGTAGCGGCAATCGTCTGTTTTCTCGGTATTGGACGAATATTTTTGATCGAGCACATGCGGGGCAGATAGATAGTTGGGCCTATCGCTGGACCTTTACGTGCTGGGCACAACATGGGCTTTCTGTTCTCCCTGCCTATAATCTAGTCAAAAATATCGGTTTTGGAATCGGAGCCACACATACCACGGACGTTAAAAGTCCGCTCGGTTCGCTCAAATTAGAGTCGCTAGAGTTCCCACTGGTCCATCCTTCTGGGATGGTGCGTGATGCGAGGGCGGATATATGGACCGACGACAATATATTTGGAATCAGAAGAATTAACGCGCTGAAGGAAGCGCTGCGAGTTCTCCCGGGTGGGGAGATCCTCGCTTCCATCTATCGCGGTATGAAAGGCTCGTAGATCTATTTTTGGCAGACATGAACTGGAGATGCCTTTGATAAGCTATATGAAGAAACTTGTACGGCGTGCTATCCACCGTGGAGGGGGGCTGACTGATCTTCAGTTGAGTGGGATCATAGATAGGGCGTTGCTCCTACCTGCGAAACGGCTTGTTAAGCTCGGTACGACCTATGGAGGGTGGGTACTTCCATTGGATAGTGGTTTGACTAAAGATTCAACTTGTTATCTCGCTGGGGCTGGTGAAGACATTAGCTTTGATACGATCTTGGTTCGGCAATTTGGGTGCCGCGTACGGATCATCGACCCCACCCCTCGGGCTATTAAGCATTTTGAAGCATTATCGGAGGCAGTGGCTGCTGGGAGGCCATTCTCCGTGAATGGGAGTACAAGCGAGTTTTATCATGTTTCTCCCTCAGATCTTGAAAGGATGTCGTTTCTGCCAATCGGCTTGGCAGGCTTGGACCAAGAGATGAAGTTCTACTTCCCTAAAGATCCTCAGCATGTTTCGTGTTCAACTGCGAACCTGCAGAGAACTTCTGAGTTCTTCACGGCGCAGTGTCACCGTCTATCTGCGATAATGAAACAGCAGGGTGACTATAAAATCGATCTATTGAAAATAGATATAGAAGGTGCTGAATATGAGGTGATTCGGGACATCACGGATTCTGGCGTGCCACCGAGACTGTTATTAGTTGAATTTGATGAGGCCCATTCCCCCTTGGATGCTCAAGCTAGCAGTAGGATTGCTGCGAGTGTGAAACAGTTATTGGATGCTGGTATGCATTGTGTTGCGATTGATGGTTCTAACCTAACATTCGTTCTTGATAGATGAAAAAATTGTAGCTGCCATATTGATTTAGAATCACGAAATTCTTGGACTGGTCTGTGTGTTTTTATTTTTTGCGTAGGATTATATGTCTCGCAATGCATATACCAACCAGATGGCGTGATTTATCATTATTGTTGTTTGCGGTGGAATTGGTGGCGGAACGAGAGCTTGGGGGAACGGCTTTGGCCTGTGGGCTGGTGTTCCATCGTAGACTGGCAGAGTTGTGCGAACTTCAAAAGTAAGAATTAGATAATTTTTCCTTTAAGGTAGATTATTTTCATGGGATGTACTAACCATTGATTGAAATGAACTTGTTAAGGGATGCAGGGCGTATTATAAAATGAAAAATAAAATAAACCTTGGATGTGGCCCGATCTATGTGGACAGTCCCGATTGGCTGAATTTGGACTTTCAGTCATCGGGGCGGGCTGTCCGTGCGGCAAACCTTCTGAATGGGTTGCCTGCCCAAGACGAAAGTGCCAAATTAGTCTACTCGTCACATTTCCTGGAACACGTACCACGGGGTTTGATTTCATCGGTTATTTCTGAATGTTTTCGAGTTTTGGCGCCCGGTGGGGTGATTCGCCTGGTGCTGCCAGATCTGCAGAATATGGCGGCGGAATATTTGCGCTGTCGGTTAGCGGGCGAGCACGAGCGCGCGGACTTTGTTGTCCTTGAAATGGTTGACCAATGTGTGCGCCGCGAACCAGGTGGCGAACTCGGGAAGTATTACCAGAGCATCGCTGTGCCCAGGTGCAGGGATAGTCAATCAATGATCGACTATGTAGCCCTGCGTGTAGGGCGAGCTGAGGTGTCTGCTCACCCTGTAAAGACGGCTTTTTCATTTGGCAGGTTGTCGGCTGCCGTTAGGTCTCGCATATTCGAATTGCGGGTTCGACTTTGCTTGCTGGGCCTGCCAAGGGCCTTTAAGGATCAGAACGTGAGCATGGCAAGTCTTGGTGAGCGGCACCATTGGTTATGGGATTTCCATCAATTGAGCGGGGTCTTGTCGGCTGCTGGCTTTTCTGACGCGCAGGTGGTAACTGCGACTACTAGTAGGGTGGCGGACTTTCCGTTTCAGCAACTTGATGTGGATAATAATGGGACCCCTCGCAAGGGGTTGGAGTCTATGTATGTCGAAGCATGCAAGCAGTAGCAGCTTCTATTTCTAACATGTTGACGGTGTTTGTTCCTTGCTACCTGTTCTCCTTTCATATTCAGATCTGACGGGGGGGGCAGCACGAGCGGCCTTCCGCTTACACTCTGCACTGCTCGATGCAGGCGTCCGCAGCCGTATGTCTGTTGGCACTAAAGTGTCCGACTGGTCAACGGTTGATGGGCCCCATCGGGTGAGAGCGCGTGCTGTGGCGTTGGCCCGCGCTATGATTGGTACGCGAATTGGGAACTTACAGGGTGATCAGGAGCCTGTATATCGGTCAGTATCCTGCCTTCCTTCTCAAGTTCTTCGACGGGCTGCTGTTCAGTCCGCTGACGTTTTACACCTGAACTGGGTTGGCAACGAGTTCATGTCAGTCGCGGAAATCGGCAAGATCTGCCAGCCCTGCGTGTGGACACTGCACGATATGTGGGCGTTTTGTGGGTCGGAACATTATGCGGCGGATGATATTTCCGCGCGTTGGCGTGCTCCCTATACAACGTCCAATAGGGCTTCAAACGAGAGCGGGCTAGATGTTAGCCGCTGGGTATGGTTGCGGAAGAAACGTGCTTGGCAGTACCCGTTGCAAGTTGTGGCACCTAGCCAATGGCTGGCAAATTGCGTTCGTGGGAGCGAGTTGATGGGAGGCTGGCCAGTCTCGGTAGTGCCCAATGTGCTCGACACGGAGCAATTTCAACCGTGGCCCAAGGCGTTGGCAAGGAAGTTGCTGGGCCTTCCCGAGAATAAGCAACTGGTACTGTTTGGCGCGATCGGTGGGGGTACCGATCCTAGAAAGGGCTGGGACCTATTGCAGGGCGCGCTCGAAGCGCTGGCTGCCGCTCACCCCAATTTAGAGTGCGTGGTCTTCGGCCAAAGTGAGCCTGTTCACCCGCCGGAGTTGGGGTTACCCATCCACTGGCTGGGTCGTTTGAACGATGATACGACGATTGCGTTGGCTTACGGCGCGGCGGATGTCACTGTTGTGCCTTCTCGCCAGGAAAATCTTCCACAGACAGGAACTGAGGCACAAGCCTGTGGCTGCCCTGTTGTGGCGTTCAACTGTACGGGGCTGCCAGATGTAGTAGTGCATGGCGAAACAGGCTATTTGGCT
The DNA here is from genome assembly GCF_036379515.1 of Castellaniella sp. Lineage (GTDB taxonomy): Bacteria > Pseudomonadota > Gammaproteobacteria > Burkholderiales > Burkholderiaceae_B > Castellaniella. The sequence continues at coordinate 35,420 of NZ_DASVGN010000033.1, read as the reverse complement.
AGGCCGTACGATGTGGCTGATTTAGCGCATGGAATATGCTGGGTGTTGGAAGATATCGCCCGGCATGCAGCTCTTTGTGCAGCGGCACGGGAACGCGCCGTGCGGTTGTGGTCTCCGGCTGTTGTAGTACCGCAATATCTGTCAATATACCAGGAAGCCATTGATCGTTGGCATAAGACGTATGGCCAGCCTGTGAATAAATGATAACGTAGAATCAATGATTAAGAAAAAAGCTCTTATCACCGGCATCACAGGCCAGGACGGCTCCTACTTGGCCGAATTTCTCCTTCAGAAGGGCTATGAAGTCCATGGTATCAAGCGGCGTTCTTCGTCGCTGAACACGCAGCGTATCGATCATCTTTACCAGGACCCGCATGAAACGAATCGCCGCTTGGTGCTGCACTATGGTGATCTGTCCGATTCATCCAACCTGATCCGCATCCTGTCCGAAGTTCAACCCGACGAGGTCTACAACCTGGCGGCCCAGTCGCATGTGGCGGTGAGCTTCGAGTCGCCGGAATACACGGCGGACGTCGATGCACTGGGTACCCTGCGTCTGCTCGAGGGCATTCGCTTTCTGGGTCTCGAGGAGAAAACTCGTTTTTACCAGGCTTCTACCTCGGAACTGTTTGGGCTGGTGCAAGAAACCCCGCAGCGCGAAACTACGCCGTTCTACCCGCGCAGCCCCTATGCGGTGGCCAAGCTCTACGCCTATTGGATCACGGTCAATTACCGCGAGGCCTACGGCCTGCACGCCAGTAACGGCATCTTGTTCAATCATGAATCCCCTCGCCGGGGGGAAACCTTCGTCACCCGTAAGATTACACGGGGCTTGTCCAACATCGCGCAAGGGTTGGAGAAATGCCTGTACATGGGCAATATGGACTCGCTGCGCGACTGGGGCCACGCACATGACTACGTGCGAATGCAGTGGTTGATGCTGCAGCAAGAGAAGCCCGATGATTTCGTCATTGCCGCCGGGGTTCAATATTCCGTTCGCGACTTTATTCGCCTGGCGGCGGCAGAGTTGGGCGTCGCCTTGCGTTTCGAGGGCACGGGCGTAGACGAAAAAGGCATCGTCGATAAAGTGGTGGGCGACAGCGCCCCGGCGCTGAAGCCGGGTGATGTGGTGGTGGCGGTGGACCCGCGCTATTTTCGTCCGGCAGAGGTCGAGACCCTGCTAGGTGACGCAAGCAAGGCGCGAGAGAAGCTGGGCTGGGTTCCTGAAATTACCTTGGGGCAGATGGTGACGGAGATGGTGGCGTACGATCTGGATCGGGCCAAGCGTCACGCGCTGCTGAAGCAGCATGGCTACGACGTGCCGGTGGCAAGGGAAGACTGAACCATGGCACGAGCAGTGGATCAGCGGATCTTTGTCGCGGGCCACCGTGGGATGGTGGGGTCCGCCATTGTGCGGCGGTTGCAGGCGCTGGGGTATGGAAACCTGCTGACCGCTACCCATGCCGAGCTGGACCTGACGAATCAGGCGGCAGTGCAGGCTTACTTTGCAGCGCACGCAGTGGATCAGGTCTATCTTGCGGCCGCCAAGGTGGGCGGCATTCACGCGAACAATACCTACCCGGCCGAGTTCATCTACCAAAACCTGCTAATGCAGGCAAACGTGGTGCAGGCTGCGCACGCCCATGGGGTGCAGAAGCTGCTGTTTCTGGGCTCGTCATGCATCTACCCGCGCATGGCCGAGCAGCCCATGCGTGAAGATGCGCTCTTGACCGGTACGCTGGAGTCCACCAACGAGCCCTATGCGGTTGCCAAGATCGCGGGGATCAAGCTGTGCGAGTCGTACAACCGGCAGTACGGGCGGGATTACCGCAGCGTCATGCCGACGAACCTTTATGGTCCAGGGGACAATTTTCATCCGGACGACAGCCATGTGATTCCGGCGCTGATGCGGCGGTTTCATGAGGCCAAGGAGCAGGATGCTCCGCGAGTCGTGGTGTGGGGTAGCGGTGCGCCACGGCGCGAGTTCTTGCATGTGGATGATATGGCGTCTGCCAGCGTGTACGTCATGGAACTGGATGCCACGGTATGGCAGGCGCATACCCGGCCAACGCTCTCGCATGTCAACGTGGGCTGCGGGGCGGACATGACCGTCGGCGAATTGGCTGAATCCATCGCGCGGGTAGTGGGGTTCAAGGGGGGCATAGAGTTCGATGCGAGCCGCCCAGACGGCACCCCCCGTAAACTATTGGATGTGTCCAGATTGTCGGGTCTGGGCTGGAAGGCCTCGATTCCGTTCGAGACTGGTCTGGCAGAGACTTACGATTGGTTCGTGGCGCATAAGGGCGAGGTGCGGGTGTGAATGTTTCAGCCAGCTTGCGAAAGTGCGAGGCCGTAAGTACCATTCCGAGTAGGTGGCCTTGGCGCGTCGAGGCAACGGTATGAGTGATTTCAGGTCACGGTGAGGAAGCGATGGAAGCATTGAAGCGCCGCATTCTGGGCATAATTAACGCGCTGCCTGGCGTGTTTTCGATTCAGGCTTCGGGCGGGTACCAGTACTCGTCCGAGCGTGGTGCGGCTGAATTGTTCTATCGGTCCTGGGCTCGCACCGCAGCACAGATGAGAGAGGCAATGGGCGGGTTCGACGAGGCATCAACCGTTTTGAACCGGGCGCCTCATGGGTCTCCCGGACGGAGCTTCGAGGACACAACGCGCCGTGACATCCTCCGGCGTTATCGCAGTGCTGAGCGAAGGCTGTCTAGCGTCGACCAGCGGTATCGTGATATCGAGGCAGCTATCCATGCCGAAGGGATGAATTCAGAATCCCATCGCAAGAGTTCTGTTCATGGGTGAGGGGGAAGTTACCCCTGAGACCAGTATCGATTCTCCCCCTTCCGGTGGCGGCGCCTTGTTGGCAGCAGCTGTATTGGCCCTTGCTGGGCATGATGGTTTGGCGGTAGCAATTGCCATTACCAATGTTGGAGCTGTGATTACCGGGTTCTTGAATGGCCGGCGCACCGCGAAAGACAGCGTGGCAACCGATATTAAAGAGCCAGTGCAGGGCGCGGCGAGCAACGAAGGTCGGCAATAATGGCTCAGACTTCTCCAGCTGTGTTACCCGTCATCTTGGCGGGAGGCTCAGGCACGCGCCTGTGGCCGCTGTCGCGCGAGCACCAGCCCAAGCAGTTTCTGCCGCTGCTGGGCAAAGAGACCATGCTGCAGCAAACCCTGCGGCGTCTGGACGGCCTGGCCTGTGCGGCCCCCATTGTCATCTGCAACGAGCAGCATCGCTTTCTGGCAGCGGAGCAATTACGGCAGATGGGCGCACAAGCAACCATTTTGCTGGAGCCTGCAGGCCGCAATACGGCGCCTGCTATTGCACTGGCCGCGCTGCAGTCATTGGCGCAGGGAGAAGACCCTCTGTTGCTGGTGCTGGCGGCAGACCATGTCATCCAGGACGTCGCTGCATTCCACGCTGCAATCCACCAGGCGGCAGAATTGGCTGTACAGGGAAAACTCGTTGCCTTTGGTGTCGTTCCGGATCGGGCCGAGACAGGGTACGGCTACATCGAGCGTGGCGCAGCCATGGGCCCTGGGTGGCAGGTCAGCCGCTTCGTAGAAAAGCCCGACGCGGATCGGGCTGCACAATATTTGGCCAGTGGCCAGTATTATTGGAATGGCGGCCTTTTCCTGTTCAAGGCAAGCCGGTACGTGCAGGAACTCGACACCTGCCAGCCGCGAATCCTTGCGGCCTGCCGGCAGGCGATGCAAGCTGCGCAGCAGGATCTGGATTTCGTGCGCCCGGATGAGCCAGCCTTCCTCGCCTGTCCCTCAGATTCCATAGACTACGCCGTCATGGAGCGTACCCAAGATGCAGCGGTAGTTGCGCTGGATGCGGGTTGGAACGATCTCGGGGCTTGGGCTGCGTTGAGCACCGTATTGCCACAGGACGAATGTGGGAACAATGTGCAAGGCGATGTGCTGGTGGAGCAGGTATCCGGCTCGATGATTCGGGCCGAACACCGTCTTGTCGCCGCCGTGGGGATACGGGATGTTGTCGTTGTAGAAACCAAGGACGCAGTCCTGGTGGCGGACAAGGCGCGCGTTCAGGATGTCAAGCGGATTGTGGAGCAGTTGCGTGCGGCAGGTCGTACGGAACAGGTCGAGCACCGAGAGGTCTATCGCCCGTGGGGCGTGTTCGATTCCATCGGTAGCGGCGACCGCTACCAGGTCAAGAAGATTACGGTCAAGCCTGGGGCCAAGCTATCGTTGCAGAAGCACCATCATCGCGCTGAGCACTGGGTGGTCGTCAGTGGCACTGCACGCGTGACCAATGGCGAGAAGACCTATCTGGTCACGGAAAACCAGTCCACCTATATCCCGATCGGGCAGGTACATTCGCTGGAGAATCCTGGGGTAATCCCGCTGGAGCTGATCGAGGTGCAGTCGGGGGCTTACCTGGGGGAAGATGATATCGTGCGCCTTGAGGATCGGTATGGGCGAGCGTGAAAGTGTCACCTTCTCGGTCATCACGGCTACCTATAACGCGGCAGTGGTGTTGCCGCGCCTCATCGCTTCCTTGAAGGCGCAGACTGATCAGAATTTTGAGTGGATAGTCGCGGATGGTGCATCTACGGATGGGACGCTGGAGTTGTTGGAGGATGCGGGGAGGACATTGAATCTCCGTGTAGACTCTCGCCCAGATTTCGGCATATACGATGCCCTGAATCGGGCAGTGAAGATAGCCGAGGGTGAGTACTACTTGGTTGTCGGAGCGGATGATGAATTGTGTCCAGATACTGTTCAACTGTATAGAGAAGCTTGCCAGGAGTCGAGAGCTGATCTCGTTACTGCTCGGATAGTGGTTGGTGGGGTATCTACGGGGACCCGCCGACGTAAATGCGAATGGCTTGATGGGCAATTTACATATGTCAGTGGGCATGCCGTTGGCCTGGCCATCAGAGCAGGGTTGCATCAGCATCATGGTTATTATTCACGCTCATTGCCTATCGCGGCTGATCAGTTGTTTATCCTGCAGGTAGTTCATGGCGGGGGGCGCGTGTGTGAGTGTGCATTCGTGGCTGGGACATTCTCGAGTGGCGGTGCCAGCAGCACAGACGTACTTGGGACGGTTACGGAGTTTGCACGGGCACAGGTTTTAGTCGGCCATGGTGTTTTTCTGCAGGTAGGTCTGTGTGTTTTCCGCCTTGTGAAGAATAGTGTTGGTAAGAAAATCCACGCTTGGCGTGTCACGCACCAGGTTTGCGGTTGAGATAAGAGTTCAAAGCGGTGGGTCCTGGGGCAGGAGTCAAGATTGTCGTGGAGTTGTAAGGCATCCCCTATGTGCGCGGAGATTCTACCAATTTCTGTAGTCGTCCCGGTGCGTAATGAGGCTAGGCATCTCTTGGAGTTATTTCATTTTCTGGAGCTATTGTCTCCGTTGCCGGCTGAGGTTGTTTTCGTGGATACTGGCTCGTCGGACGAAAGCTTTAAAATGATCGATTCGTGGCGGCGAGAAACCGATATTACTGTTCTGTGCTGCGTATGCCATAACGGTTTTCCCGGAGCAGCACGTAATGTGGGCATCCAGGCCGCCACTCAGAATTGGATCGGGTTCTTGGACGTTGGGATACTTCCGCAACCTAACTGGCTTGGAGCGCTTTGGGGATGTAGATCTACGTCAGGGTCTATTGCCATATATGGCTTTTGCCGATTTGGTTCAAGCCAGTGGTTGGGTCGAATGCTTTGCGCTGCTTCTTACGGTGTCGGGAGGTTGCACCCAGTTTTGCCGGCGTCATTATTTGCGAGGAGCCTGTTCATGGATGTCGGATTCTTCCGCGCGGATCTACGAGCAGGGGAGGATATACTCTGGAAGAACCAAATTCTGGCATCAGGTGTAAGCGTCGTGTACTGTGATGATGCAGTTGTTGATTACAGGTATTTCCCGGCCACGTTACGTGGTGCCCTTGCTAAGCAGCATACGTATGAGAGGAGCGCAACTATTGCTGGGGTTGGTGGGAAAATACGTACCTTGGCATTGATGGTGCATCTTGCACTTTATCCTGCTTTGATGTACGCATTCCGCCCTGCAGTTCTCCTGTTGCTCCTGTATCTCTTCTACCGAGGTGTGCTTGAGCCTCTGAGGCGGAGCGGGCGGTGGTGGATGGATCGCACACAAATTCTGGTGTTACCGGCTTTGGTCGCAGGTCTGGATATCGCGGCGGCCCTTGGTCGGCTGAGAGCCTGGATACGATTTTTAAGATGACCGATGATTACAGTTGGCTTGCTCACGTCCCATGCCCCATCTTTAGTTAATTTTCGCGGGCCTCTGATTCGACTCCTTGTGCAGCGTGGCATAAAGGTTTTTGCGATAGCACCCAATTTTGATCGGCAGACTAGAGGGGACGTGTGTACTCTCGGCGCGATTCCCGTGGATTGCAAGATGTCTCGCGCTGGTATGAATCCAGTGATAGATTTTTTCAATACTCTTCACCTGGCCTGGGTGATGCGAAGGTTGCGGCTCGATATTGCGCTGGGATATTTTGTAAAACCTGCAATATATGGCTCCTTTGCTGCGTGGCTGGCGAGGGTGCCACGTCGTTATGCGATGATTGAGGGGCTGGGCTTTGCTTTCACAAGAACTGGGGCTGTATGGACTTGGAAGCGTCAATTGCTGAGGGCTCTTGTGGCATTCTTGTATAAACAGGCCTTTCGATGTGAGAAGCGAGTCATATTTCTGAATCCGGATGATCAATCTGAGCTTGTTTCGTTGGGTGTGTTGTTGCGAGGAAAGAGCTTCTTGCTCGGACCTATAGGAGTCGACCTGAAAAATTGGGGAGCCATTCAACCGGTAGCTGATCCAATAACCTTTTTATTGATTGCGCGTCTCCTCCGCGAGAAGGGCATTCAGGAGTATGCTTTGGCAGCAAAGCTTGTTAAGGATAGGTTTCCTGCGACCAGGTTTATCCTTCTAGGAGGATTGGACGATAACCCCGGGTCTATCGACGAGCAAGATGTCAAAGGCTGGGTGGATGCGGGTATATTAGAGTGGCATGGGCATGTTCCAGTTCGGCCTTGGATTGCTCAATCGAGTGTTTATGTATTGCCCTCTTATCGGGAAGGAATGCCTGTTAGCACGCAGGAGGCGATGGCCTCGGGGCTCGCTGTGATTACGACTGACGTGCCGGGCTGTCGCCAGACTGTAATTGATGGGGTTAATGGGTTTCTGGTTCCTGTGTGCGACTCGGTAGCTTTGTCAAAAGCAATGTGCCGTTTTATTGAACAGCCTGAACTAATCAAGATAATGGGTCAGGAGAGCCTGAAGATTGCTCGCGAGAAATTTGACGCATATCGGGTGAATCAGCGCCTTGCCGATCTATTGCTTGAAGCGTAGATTTCAGCGTGGGGCTGGTCTTGATTCAGCGTTGCAACGTACCGGATGCCTTAGGTGACATCAAAAGGCTCGTGGAATCATCGGCTAATTTGGCTGTCTTGTCGGTAGATTGAGGCCACTGTGAAAAGACTGTTCGATATAGTTGCATCCGGTACCATGCTCCTGGCCTTCGGCATTCCCCTCCTGCTATTGGCGTGTATGGTTCGTTTCCTTATTGGTAACCCAGTGTTCTTCTGTCAAGTGCGCCCGGGTTTGCATGGAAAGCCGTTTCGCATGCTCAAATTTCGTACGATGACCGAGGCTCGCTCCCCTGGCGGAGAGTTGCTTCCGGATGCTCAACGCCTAACAAAGTTCGGTTGTCTCTTGCGAGTGACGAGCTTGGATGAACTGCCTGAATTGTGGAACGTGTTGAGTGGTGATATGAGTCTGGTTGGGCCCCGCCCGTTGTTGATGGAATATCTGCCACTTTATACCTCGGAGCAGTCAAGGCGTCACGAGGTCAGGCCAGGGATTACTGGGTGGGCCCAAGTAAATGGCCGTAATGCGCTCAGCTGGGAAGAAAAATTTGCGCTAGATGTTTGGTATGTTGATAACAGATCGATTTGGCTGGATATGAAGATACTTGGGCTCACGGCACGTAGGGTTTGGGCTCGAGAGGGCGTCAACCAGCAGGGCGAAGCAACGGCTCGAAAATTCACCGGAGGTGGAGATTGACCGTATCTAAGCGCACTCTCGGAATTCTTGGAGCAAGTGGTCATGGCAAGGTTGTTGCAGAAGTGGCCTTGGCAGCAGGGTGGGAGCAGGTCCTCTTCTTCGATGATGCACCAGACAAAACAAAGATTGCTCGGTGGCCCGTTCGTGGGAATCAAGACGTTTTGATTGGCCTGGTGCAAGAGCTGGGTGGTGTCGTGGTGGCGATCGGCAATAATTCCGTACGGTCTAGAAAACTCAGGCAGTTGCAGGCGCTTGGCGTTCCGGTTGTTTCGCTGGTGCATCCTGCAGCGGTTGTGTCACCGTCGGCGTCTCTGGGATCAGGCACTGTCGTCATGGCGGGGGTGGTGGTCAACGCCGATGCCAAGGTTGGCCAAGGCAGCATCCTGAATACGGCATGCACGGTAGATCATGACTGTGTGCTGGGTGACGCCGTGCATGTTAGCCCCGGGGCACATTTGGCGGGTGGGGTACATGTCGGCGATTCTTCGTGGGTCGGCATTGGTGCGGTGGTACGTCAGGGGGTCAACATTGGGCCTCGGGTAGTGGTGGGAGCTGGTGCGGCTGTCGTGTCTGATGTGACCGACGGTTTGACCGTGGTCGGCGTACCCGCCAAGCCCATTCGAACTACACCATAGCGCGTGCTGTCCCGTGACTGGCCTTATACAATAGCGATTCGAATTTTCCGGATGCCGTTGTGCTGAATACTCCCTTTCCTCCTTGGCCTTCCTTCACTGCTGAAGAAGCTGACGCGGTCCGTGACGTCATCCTGTCGAACCGTGTGAACTACTGGACGGGTCAGGAGTGTCGCGAGTTCGAAAAGGAATTTGCTGCCTGGGTCGGTACGCGCCATGCGGTTGCCTTGGCCAACGGCACGGTGGCGCTGGACGTGGCCCTGCGCGCGTTGGGTATCGGGCCAGGGGATGAGGTTATCGTCACGCCGCGCACGTTTCTGGCGTCGGCATCCTGTGTAGTCAATGTGGGCGCTGCCCCGGTGTTCGTGGATGTCGATCCGGATTCTCAGAACATCACGGCTGATACGATCCGTGCGGTGTTGACGCCGCGTACGCGGGCAGTGATTTGCGTCCACTTGGCGGGTTGGCCCTGCGATATGGATCCCATCATGGATCTGGCACGTGAACGCGGCCTGTTCGTGATTGAGGACTGCGCCCAGGCACATGGTGCCCGGTATAAGGGGCGTCCGGTGGGTTCTATCGGTGACATAGGTGCGTGGTCGTTCTGCCAAGACAAGATCATGACTACCGGCGGTGAGGGCGGTATGGTCACGACCAATGACACGGCCCTGTGGAAGCGCGTGTGGGCGTACAAAGACCATGGCAAGTCGTGGGATGCCGTCTACGAACGGGAGCATCCCGCAGGCTATCGCTGGTTGCACGAATCGTTTGGGACCAACGGCCGGATGATCGAGGTGGAAGCGGCGATCGGCCGCATTCAATTACGTCGCATGGATCAATGGCATTCGACGCGCTTGGCTCATGCGCGCCGCATCTGGGATTGCGCGCACCAGTTGCCCGGGCTGCGCGTACCCGTGGTGCCGGACTTCGTGGATCATGCCGCATACAAATGTTATGTGTTTGTGGAACCGCTCAGGTTGGCCCCCGGTTGGACGCGTGATCGCATCATGCAGGCGATCACGGACCGAGGGGTGCCTGCCTACTCAGGGTCATGCTCGGAGGTCTATCAGGAAAAGGCTTTCGATGACACGGGCTATCGCCCCGCACAGCGCCTGTCGGTCGCCCAGGAGTTGGGTGAGACAAGCCTGATGTTTCTCGTGCACCCTACGTTAAATGCTGAGCACATCGACCAGACATGCGAGGCGCTGCGGGCAGTGATGGCCATGGCGACTGCGTAAGGGCTACCACTTGATGAATCTCCGTTTGCTTCTGGTGTTCGCCTTTGATCTGGCGGCCGTGGTGCTGGCGTGGGTGGGGGCGTTTCTGTTGCGCTTCAACCTGGAGTGGCCGCGCGCGTTTCAGCTGGAAATAGTGGCCGGGGCGCTGATCCTCATGGGGGTGCAGCTCGGCGCCTGTCGTTGGGCGGGGCTTTACCGGGGGATGTGGAGTTTTGCGAGTCTGCCGGATCTCAGGCGCCTCGTGCGGGCAGTGATGGTATCGACAGTTGCGGTGTTCGCACTGACGGCGTTCGGTGGTAGCCGCCTTTTAATCCCTCGTTCCATCGCCATCTTGTATCCGGTGTTGCTGTTGCTTTTCATGGGGGGCGGGCGCATCGCCTGGCGCTTGTGGAGGGAGTCGCAGCTGGTTCCGGTGTCGGACGGCCGCCGTAAGCCTGTGGTGGTGGTCGGGGCGGGCACTGCGGGTGCCATGCTTCTGCGCGAGCTTGCACGCAGCGCCGACTGGCAGGTTGTTGCACTGGTGGATGACGATCGGCGTAAGCGGGGCCTGGAACTGGTGGGTTGCCGTGTCGAAGGATCGACGCCGGATCTGCCTGCTGTGCTGGCGCGGCACACAGCGCGGCACGTGATTTTGGCGATGCCCTCGGCATCGGCTGAAGTCCTGCAGGCTGTGACGAAGTTGGCAGTTGACGCGGGTGCGGCACTCTTTACTATCCCGGGGTTGGCAGAGCTCATGAGCGGGCGCGTCGCCATCAACGTGATGCGCCCGGTCAGGATCGAGGACTTGCTTGGTCGCCAGTCAGTGCGCATCGACAGTGACAATGTCCAGTCCATGCTGCGGGGAAAGCGAGTTCTGGTGACCGGGGCTGGTGGGTCGATTGGCAGCGAGCTGTGCCGCCAGCTGTCGCGCTTCGATCCGGCTAGCGTAGTCTTGCTGGAGGCCAGTGAGTTTGCCTTGTACATGATCGAGCAATGGTTCGGTGAACACCGGCCAGAGGTTCCGATTGTTCGCCTTGCGGGTGACGTAAAGGACAAAGGGCGCATCGAGCAGGTGTTTGCTGAATACCGGCCGCAGATCGTGTTTCACGCGGCGGCATACAAGCATGTGCCGCTCATGGAAATCGATAATGCCTGGCAGGCGGTGCGCAACAACATTGCGGGGACTCTGGTGGTCGCGCGTGCGGCGCGCGACGCTGGCGTTGAGCGTTTTGTGATGATTTCTACCGACAAGGCGGTGAACCCGACCAATGTGATGGGGGCCACCAAGCGCGTGGCAGAGATGATTTGTGAGGTGCTGCAGAATGGTCCGGGGACGACGCGGTTCCATGTGGTCCGGTTTGGCAACGTGCTGGGCAGTACTGGCAGCGTGATCCCGAAGTTTCAGTCCCAGATTGCGCATGGGGGGCCGGTGACCGTCACGCACCCCGACATCAATCGGTACTTCATGTCCATCCCGGAGGCTGCGCAACTTGTGCTGCAGGCTGCGGCGATGGGTGAAGGTGGGGAGATCTTTGTGCTGGATATGGGACAGCCTGTGAAGATCGTGGACCTGGCGCGCAACATGATCCGTCTGTCGGGGTTTACTGAAGATGAGATTCACATCGAGTTCACGGGGTTGAGGCCAGGAGAGAAGCTCTATGAGGAGCTCTTGGCGGATGCAGAGGAAACATTGCCTACCCCGCATGACAAACTGCGGATTGCGCGTTCTCGCCCGGTGCCTGAGGGGCTGTACGGTGCGATGAAGACATGGGTGGATCGACCACCGGTGAATGACGAGGTTGTGCGCACAATACTGCAACGGTGGGTGCCAGAGTATCATCCAGCCGACGACGTCACATTGAACGTGAGCGGAATGGGTGGGAAGCCATTTGAGGTGAACCGGCCCAGCCCCGTGTAGACGGCTTGCTTCCTGGAAAACCAGAACATGATAAAAAAACTTGTCAAGGACCTGATGAGATCTCGCGGGTGGGAGCTTCATCGCCTAAACGTTGCGAATAATTCAAGTGCTCAGCTTTTGGCTGCGTTAACGCATACCAAATCCAATCTCGTTTTTGATATCGGTGCAAACGTAGGGCAGTTCGCGTGGGAATTGCGTGCAACGGGTTTCGAAGGGCAGATCATCAGTTTTGAACCGCTTTCGAGTGCACATGACCAACTGGCTGATGCCGCGAGAAGCGACCCTGCCTGGGTCGTTCATGAGCGTGCAGCGGTGGGCGACAGGGATGGCGAGATCGACATCAACGTCTCCGGTAATTCTCTGTCTTCGTCGGTGTTGCCGATCCTGGCGACGCATCTCGCGGCGGCTGCAGAATCAGCGTACGTCGCCGTGGAGCGTACACCCCTGGTACGGCTGGACTCGGTGGCTGATCGCTATACGGGCCCGGAGTCCCGGCCGTTCATCAAGATAGATACGCAGGGTTTCGAATGGCAGGTGCTTGACGGCGCTGCTGAAGCGCTCAAGCGGGCGCGGGGCGTCTATCTTGAATTGTCGATGGTCCCTCTATATGAGGGGCAGAGGCTGTGGCGGGAGGTCATTGGCCGGCTTGAAGACGAAGGGTTCGTCCTCTGGACGCTTCAGCAGGGTTTTGTCGATCGGCGGACGGGGCAGTCATTGCAGCTGGATGGAATATTCCTGCGGCGCGAATTCGCGTAGCAGAGGCTTCTAGTGTTTGAGTATTGCGCCGTCAAGAATCTCGCTAAAGAAGTGATGCAGTATCTTGTCCTTTGAAAGGTGTTCCCGTGCGTAGTTTTGAGCGATAAGGTTACGGCGGGGCAGGTCCAGGGCAGCACGGATGCCTTGTATCAGAGCCGAAGCCGATCCGGGGGTTACTTGTGTGGCGATGCCAGGAAAATTCGCGCAAAGGTCGCCCAGGCTCGTGCCTGGATCGGCGGTGATCACTGCATTGCCACCAACGGCAAGGATGTTTGTAAGCTTTGAAGGCATCACGGCGTCGGCAACGCCCGGCTTCTGGATCACTAGGTGGCAGTCTGCCGAGGCCAGCAGTGCAGGCAGGTCATGGCTTTCTTGCAAGGGAGCAAGGGTAATGTCGTTCAGTCTGCTGCGCTCGATCAGATCCTGAAGCCTGGCCTTGCCGGTCCCGTTGCCGACGATCAGAAAGGCGATGCTGGGGTCGCCCTGGAAGTGACGGGCACAGTCAATGATGACGTCCAGGCCTTGCTTTTCTCCAAGGTTTCCGGCGTACAGGATGATGCGCCGGGATGGATCGACACCGAGTCGTCGTAGCAAGGCGGGTGAGCGCTCGGCGTCCTGGAAAAGGCCAGGTTCCGACCAGTTTGGCAAATACAGCAGGCGGCTGTGGGGGGTACCTTTGTCTTCTGCCCGTCTTAGCATGCCGGGCGAAATCGTCGAAATTCGGTCAAATCGCTGCAAGACAAAACGCTCGAACAAGGCTGCCGTTCGGTGGGCGAGCCCGCCTTTTGCCATTTCTAGACCGAACAGCGCGTCAACCTCGAAATCCTGGATGTGGATGATTGAGAGCGCTCCGGACAGGCGTGCCAGGAGCGCAGCCTGGGGTGCGCAAAACAAGGTAGGGACGACCACCATCACCACCTCCGGCTTCCAGGCCCACTGCTGGAGCAGCCTGGGCAGGGACGAAAGCGCGAAGCTCAACAGGTGCGCAATGCGCCTCAGGGTGGAGGGCTTTTTCGGGATGTAGAGAGGGCAGCGGTAGATCGTGATGCCTGTGGCCTCGCGTTGCGTCGAATAGCGCCACGCGCGAAAGCCGGGATAGATTTGCCACCGAGGGTAATAGGGCTGCGCCGTGACCACGTGGACCTGGTGCCCTTGGTCGGCCAGCCAGCGCGCAAGCTCGCCGTTGTATTTGCCGATGCCGATGGGTTCGGGCGCATGGTTGATGGAAACGAGTAGGAACCTCATGAGGAGACCTGCGCCTTGGCTGCGTGACGGGTCACGTGTCGGGTCCGCTTCTTGATCTCTTGGCAGGGGTGCCCGGCGTATACCGACCATTCGTGGGGCAGGCTGCGTGTCACCACTGCGCGGGCGCCTACGACGGTGCCCTCCGGGATGACAACGCCGGGGTGGATGAAGGCTTCGGCGCAGATCCAGGCGTAGGCTCCGATGACGATGGGTTGTGCAATCAGCTGGAAGTTTTCGCTTTCGTAGTCATGTGTGCCGCCACACAAGTGGGCGCCCTGGGAGATGACTGCAAAGTCGCCTATCTGGATCGTGTCCATGTTGTACAGGGTGACGCCGTCGGCAATGCCCACGTGGTGGCCCAGTGTCAGATTCCATGGGGCCCAGATTTTTGCCCTGGGGTAGATATGACACCCCACTCCCAGCTTTGCACCAAAGAGCCGAAGTAACGCCGCGCGCCACGCATGCAGGGGCCTGGGGCTGCATCGGAAGATCAGGACATAGACGAGGTTCCAGCACTGTCGCAGGATGCGGTTCGACAGGGTGAAGGAGGGGCCCAGGAATGGGTTGTTGTCCTGGATGATGGGCTTCTTCATAGACGAATTCCCAAGACCTTGTGGATGGCCGCCACACAGTCGATGTGTTCCCGTTTCATCGCCTGGGTAACTTCCCGTACCTTGGTGTCGACGAGGTAGCGATACCAGAACCCTTGCAGGAGGTGGAACGCAAAGCCGTTGCGCCCGTCCAGGATGCCTAATTGGAAGGTCATTCGGTAGAGAAAATAGGCCAGCGCACGCAACCCCAGGGGCAGGTGCGCGTACAGGTGGTTCTTCATCCAGCGTTTGGCTCGGGCATAGTCGCTCAGCGTGTCGGCGGCCGCAGCCTTGGGAAGGAACGCGTAGCGGGCGTTCAGCAGATCCACGGCTTCACGCGAGGCATAAGCGTTGTGCTTGGCCGTCCACCAGGTGACGGAATTCAGGTTGTCGTCGACAAAGTCCCCCTGAATACGCAGGGCTCGGCCGGATTTCAGCATCATGTGCTCGTCCATCCAGCGCTGCTCTATTGCCCCTTCTCCCCGCCGCCAGATTTTGAGTACCCATTGCGGGAAGTTTCCATGGCGAATCGGGTTCCCCATGAATGTGACGTGACGACGCACCAGGAATCCGTTCACGCCTGTGGTGGCCTGGCTTAGTTGACGGCCGATGTTGGTCGCGAGCGTGGGGCTGATGACCTCATCCGCATCCACTCGCATGACCCACTCGGTCTTGATGGGCAATTCGGCCAGTGCCCAGGCAAATTGCGCGGCGTGATTCTCGAATGTGTGTTGCCAGACGCGTGCGCCCAGGGATTCTGCCTGTGCGATTGTGGTATCGGTCGAATACGAATCCACGACGAAGATATCGGCCGCTACCTGTTGGGCACTTTTCAGGCAGCGCGCGATGTGGATCGCTTCGTTGAAGGTCAGGATGACGATGGTGAGGTCCTTCTCATGGGCCATCTTGGTTCACCTGGGTACGTGAAGAAAGGGTTTCGTAGACCCGTGTCAGTTGCTGGCTGATCTGGGCCCAGGTGTATTGTTGTTTTACCAGCGTGCGGCCGGCTTCTCCCATGGTGCGCAGCGTGTCTTCGTCGCTGCACAGTAATGCAGTGAGGGCATTGGCAATCGCGGGGATGTCCAGTCGCGTGACCCGGCCTGCGCCGGCACGCTTCACTTCACGCCAGATATTGACCTGGTCGGAAATCACCACTGGACAGCGGCACGCCATGGCTTCTGCGACTGTCATGCCGAAATTCTCGGAGTAGGACGGGAGCACGAAAACGTCCGCATCCACGTAGGCTTGCCGGACAGACTCGGGGTCCAGATGGTCCACGAAAGTGGTATGGGACCGTATGCCCTGTTTGTCGCACCAGTGGCGGACGTCGCGACCGTATCCTTCGTTGTCGGGGCCCACGATGGCGAGCTGCGCGTCGGGTACGGTGCGCAGCACTTGGGCAAAGGCTGGCACCAGCAGGTCCAGCCCCTTCTTGAAGTTGATGCGCCCCAGGAACAGCACGAGGGGTGCATGCTCGGGGATGCCCACCTTGGCACGGAAGCCACCAGCGGGCGGCAGCGTCTCGTAGTCGTCCCAGGCAAGGCCGTTGGGGACGACGACGGCCTGTGCTGTGAGCTTCAGCGCAGATGCCTTCTGTCGTTCTTCTTCGGCCGTATAGAGGATGGCCGATGCGCCGTTCAGATTGGGGCGATCGAAGAACTGCTCATAGAGCCGCTTGAGGGCTAGGTTGTAGTGGCTTTGCTGGTGGAGAAATGGGTCGAGAGAACCGTGCGGGCAGATCAGGTAGGGCGTCTTTGAGCGCCGCGCACACCATGCGGCGAAGGTCGTGGGAAAACGGTACAGGCCGTGGATGTGGACGATGTCGAATTCACGGATGTTGGTGTGCAGCCACAGGGCCATGGCGCGCGAGAAGCGCAAAGGGAATGACTGGGCAGCAAAATGCCAGGTAGTGACCCCGTCGCGGACAACGGGAACGTTGCAGGGCACCGGGAGCAACCCGGAAGGGGCATCCCGATTGGTGGTGCAGAGGGTGACCTGATGCCCGTCGCAGGCCTGTTGGCGCGAGAGCTGTGACAATACGGTTGCCGGGCCGCCAGAGCGGGTGGCGACCGACGAAATCACGTGCAGGATTTTCAATGTCATGCCCCGATGATGTCAAGAGCCAGGACGCTCGTTGGTTCTAGGTGTGGTGGGCCCCAGGCGCAACCTATCCTTGAAGATGATGGGCTGCGTCAGGTATTCAAGTGCCTTGGCACCAATGCGAAGGTATCGGTCTCGCGGTGCGGGGCTTCGACCCATGACCTTCTGGAACATGTCGCCAGTGTATCGTTCATAGGCCTCGCGCAGGCGCCCGGAACCGGTAATGCTACCGCTGTAGACGCGGAACGCTGAGAGGTAATCCGGCGTTCTCGCAAAGCGCGCCCCTGCAAGTGCAAGGTCGATCCACAGTTCGCCATCCCAGGCAACCCGGTTTTTTGTGTTGAATCCACCCAGCTTCTGAAAGGGGCCAGCCCGGAAGAAGGTGGATTGCTGGGCCAGGGTAGCTGCCCCGTAGGCGCACATCCATAGCGAAAAACGCCGCGAGTGGAACCGGTTGATGCAGGCCCCAGTGTCGTCGATGACCCAGGCGTTGCCAGACAGGACATCGACACCCGGGTGCGTTGTGAAGTATTGGGCGGCCTTGGACAGTGCCCCCGGGAGCAGGTAGTCGTCTGAGTTGACGAAGCAGAATATTTCTCCGTTGGCCACAGAAAACCCCTTGTTCAAGCCGTCGGCCGGCCCGTCGTCTGGTTCGAAGAGAATGTGCTCGATCCGGTCTTGGTACGACAGGATCAGATCGCGGCTGCCATCGGTAGAGCCCGGATCCACGACGATATATTCGAAATCCGGGTGATCCTGCTGCAGGACGGAATCCAATGCCTGCTTCAAATAGCGGGCCTGGTTGAACGAGATCGTGACGACAGAAATTTTCACGGCTTGGGCCTGCTGGTAAGCAGGGTGCGCCAGGCGACTCTGGGGTTGGGCAGGTGCATGAGCATCAGGATGAGAAAGAACGGGAACGTGAATCGGGCTTCGCCGGCAAAGGGCGAGAACGCAATGTTCCAGAGAGTCCATAGAGACCCGAAGATGACGAGCGGCGTCAGTTTGTCGCGTTGCACGTGCACCGACAGTAGCGCTCGTATGGCGAGGCCCGCAAAGACCAGCCAGACCAGGGCGCCAAGGATCCCGGCATCGACCCAGGCGCTCATCAGGTACGAGTGTGAGGGGATGACGCAACTGCCCCACTCTCCACCGATGTATCCTGCGGCATGCTTGAGTTGGTCGTACAGGTCGCGGTAGTGGCAGTCGGTGGCCCAGGAGCCATGGCCGATCCAGGGGGATTTGGCGATGGCCTGGCTGCTGACGATGATCTCGAACCGGCCACCCAGCAGCAAGCCGTACGCACCGTCGGATTGGTCTGTGACTCGGGTCTGTTCGTAGCTTCCCAGCCAACCATGAAGGGCAAGGCCCTCGTAAGTTTTCAGTGCTGCGGTGGCCGCCAGGATGCCGAATACGCAGAGTAGCGCGATGCGCCGCAAGCCGGGCGATTGACGGGCAGGCCGTGGCTGCAGGCACTGAAGGGTCAGGTAGCAGGTGGAGATGAACAAAATCCCCCCCATGGATCGGTAGCCCATGTAGAAATTCAGGGCGGATGCCAGGGCGGCGCACGCAACGGGGATCCAGTGACGTAACTTGTAGTGCGAAGAAGCGGCAAACGTGACTCCAGCAGCCACGATGAGCCAGCTGACGCCCCAGCCATAACCCAGTTGCCATGGCGTACCACGAAGTGTAGGGTCGTCGGTCACGAAGGCGTGCAGCAGGGTTCCCAGTGCGAGCCCGTACGATAGGAGCACCAGGCGCCTGCGGCTGCGGTAGACGATCAGGTACATCGCGCACAGGTTCGTGGCGGTGAAGAGAATCTTGGCCCAGCCCCGGGCATAGTCATGGAATGCCGTGTGGCGGATCACGTCGGTCGCGACCTGGGCGAGCAGCCAGACGGCCAGGGCAAGCAGCACCAGCAGAAGGATCTTCCGGTGCATCAGCGAGCTACGAAAATAAAACAGGAAGGGCAGCAGGAGCAGGTAAAAAACCTCGTTCAAGTAGAGTTTGCCGACCAGATCGATCTGGGCAAAGTAGAACAGGGGGATGGCAAAGGCCAGGAAGGCGAGGAACCTCTCTGTGGTCAGGTAGGGCCTGAGTCGTTCTTTCATGGTTGGTTCTTCTGGGGGGCGTGCGAACGGAGCTCCTGCAGGAGTGCCTTGAGATGCGTGTCGCACCAAAGTAGTCCTGCGATGCATGCGGTTGACAGCCCAATGGGCGCAAGTAATGTCGTTGTCGTATGCACGGGGTGGGTGGCGGTGAGTGCCAGCGCAATACCGGCAGCGATTGGGCAAAGGATGGTGCGAAACAGCGGCCAGGAGATTTGGGGGGAAGAAACACGGTTCTGGACCTGGAAGGCCGTGATCAGGAACAGGCTGCCCGCGCATAGAGAGGCCGCGTAGGCTGCGATGACGCCATCCTCAGCAAAAAACGATCCTAGGCCATAGCCCAGGCCAGCGTTCGACAGGCTCGTGATGAGCTGACACCAGGTGTTCCAATGAATCGCACCTGTCCCCATGTTGAAGAAATATGCGGGCGCGTTGAAGACGTTGATGCACCATGCCGCAGAAAGCAGAGCCGCCATCTTGATGAAGTCTGTGTTGATCGAACCCAGCAAGGCCCAGGAGACCAATGGAGACCAGAGCGCCACCATCGAGAACATGGGGATGGCGGTGGCATAGACGGACCGCATGTTCCTGGCGTAGTCCGTGCTGAGCCCGTTTTTCGCAGAGTCGTGAGTCGCGGCAATGTACGGGACGACCGCTTGGTTGGCAGAAATGATCAGGGCACGAGCCTTCAGCACGACCTGGTTGGCCATTTCGAAAAGCCCCGCGCTGGCGGGCCCACCAAACTTGGCCAGCAGTGCCTTTGTCACTGGGTCGAACAGAAGAAGAAGGGCGGTAGAGGCCTGGATGTTCAGACCGTAGCCGATCATCTCTTTGAGGGTCTGCAGGTTCCATCGAAGCGGGATCACCCGCAGATCGGGGAGCAGGCGCCGGAGAATGATCCGGCCGGCAGCGACCGAGATCATGCCTTGCAGCAGCTGGGCCCATGCGAGGCCCAGGATGCCATGTCTGGGAATCAGCCAGAGGGCAAGCATCAGGAACAGCAATTGCCCTGACAGCACCAGGGCTGCCCGGATGTCCATTCTTTGGCAGCCGTCCAGGGCACCTTGCACGGCGGTCGACAGCATGGTGAACCAGAGGGAGACCAGTGCGTAGGGCAGGATCAGCTTGGCCAGCGCCAGGTCGTGCCCCTTGAAGAAAAGAGGCAATAAAACAGTGCCTAGGTAGTAGAGCGGGATGGACAGGATGGCCACCATCGCGGCCATGGTGATCATGACCGTATCAATGACCTGCCCCGCGCGAATCGGATTGGCACGCCCGATGTCCCGTGCGACGAAACGTGTGATCCCGGCCGTCAGCCCGAGGTCGGTGAGATGAGATACCGCGACGGTAGCCAGGACGACCGACCAGATGCCGAACTCGCTGACGCCGATGGACTGATTGATGAACCGGTAAAGCAGGAACAGCAGCCCCGTGCCCAGTACGGTCTGAAGCAGGTTCGAAACGACATTGGACCGTAGCGTGCGCATGCTAGCGCCGGGCCTCGTGCTGTGTTCCTGCTGTGGCAAGGCTTGCGTGATGCATGGCGCCCCATAGGATCAGCGTGACCAGCAGATAGAACATGATGCCGTTGTTGCGTCGCAGGACGACTTGCGTCAGGCAAAAGCATAGATAAGCGACGATGTTCGAGGTACCACAGAAAGCGAGGACGCGGGTGGTGATGTCCGCGTCGCGTAGGCGCTTTGCAAAATGCCACAGGGGGAGCCCGAACAGCGCGAGCAGGGCCAGCAGCCCTGGCAGGCCGGTGAATACCCAGGCTTGCAGGTAGTTGTTGTGCAGGTTGTTGCTGAATTCGAGGGCGATGGGTGCCAGCCTACCCTCGTCTACACGTTCTGCCAGCGACTGCGCGTAGTCCTTCGTATTCCATCCCAGAAGTGGATGCATACGCAGGTTGTCGCGCGCGCCCTGCCACATTTCGAAGCGCGCCCCAATGGAGGTATCTGGGTTATCTTTCTCGTACTGGGCGATGTCGTGGGCACCCTGGTCGTAGCGGGTCTTCAGTGGGCTGCCCGGCAGCGTGAACAGCCCGGCGATGACGACGGCACAGGCGATGCCGGCCAGTATGATTCGCCCGGCGTTTCTGCGGCTTGAGAACGCGATGAGAAAGACGGCGGCGACTGGCGGCAAGGCCACCCAGCTGCCGCGGCTGCCCCCCATGATGACGCTATAGATGCCGCAGACGATGCCCAGGGCGAATGCGGCGCGCCAGCGGTTGGCATGACGGGGTTGCTGTGCAGCCCAGTAGAAGCCACTTGCACAGAATACGGTGAACACCAGGCACAGATTGCTGAAGTGGATCACGTTCAGGAACCCGGAGGCGCGTGGCAGGTGTTGAATGTTGATCTGCCACCAGGCCAGGGGTGCTGCGAGCACGATGCCCAATGCGACCCCGGCCCACAGCGTTTTCAGATTGACAGGGACTCGGATGAGCAGAAACAGGATGGGGATTGCCAGCAGGGATCGCGAATATTGGTCGTAGTCTGTGGGGTCGTTGCCCAGCAGCGCCGTCATTAGCGAGGGGATGGCGAAATACGCCAGCAGGACCCAGGCCATCAGCTTGTCGTCTTGCGACAGGTTCCAGCCGCCTGGACGTTGCGCCAGGAACAGCAGGCTGGCGGCCAGCAGAAGGACGGCGCCGTACGAGTACCCTGACGGGATGGCGAACATGGCTGCAAGAGTGACGAACACCCCCAGTGGCGTCAGGGTGTGGATTGCCTTCGGGTATTGTGAGGGGAGCATAGGTGGAGGAAGACAGCAGGCAGTCGCGTAGCCGCCATTTTATAGGATCGTGTCACAGGCGTAGGGGTGTTTGCCGAATCAGTAAAATTACGCAGCTGGATGCAATTGCCGCACACGACAGGAGAGAGTGACGGGATGTCTTACCCTGCAGCGCCACCGCCTTTGCTGGCCGAGCGTTACCCCATGGCGTTCATGGCCGCAGTTTTCGAATTTCTGCTGATTCTGCTCAGCGGCGTCGCAGCCTATGCGCTGCGTTTCGACTGGAAGATGCCAAGCAGCTTGTACCTTGTGGCGGCACTGGCGATTGCGCTGGTGGTGGTCGTGACCCAAGCCCTGATGGGGTGCTACCAGTCGTGGCGCGGTACGCATTTCCTGCATCAGCTGGGGCGGCTCTATAGCGGGTGGCTGCTGGCGCTGGCGATTCTTGCAGGAACCGCAGTCTTGTTGCATGTGTCGGGCATGTATTCCCGCATCTGGTTCGTGGGTGGCGTTGGCCTTGGGTGTTTGGCACAGACCGTCTTTCGGTCATTGCTGTTCCTGGCACTACGTCGCGCGCGTGCTTCAGGTCAGAATTTGAAGCGCGTGGTCGTGGTTCAAGCAGGCCGTGGTGGGGATCAGGTGCGCGCGCGTTCGGGTTTGCTATCCGAACACGGCTACCAGGTTGTTCGCACCATGGTGCTGGGGCACTCAGCAGAGTGGGAGAGTTCGCTGGCTGCTCAGGTGCAGGATGCGGGTGCCCACGAGTTATGGCTGTGTTTCTCTCTGGACGAGGGCGCCATGATACGGCGGATCGTCCACGCAGTACGCAACCTCTTGGTAGACGTCAGGTATTTGCCGGATCTCGGCGATCTGTCGCTACTCAATCAGCAGGTTGGTGAAGTGGCCGGCATGTTAACGCTGGACATCAATCGCAGCCCCATGACGGCACCGATGCGCTGGATCAAGCGGTCTGAAGACCTGGTCCTGGGGGGGCTGCTGTCGCTAGCCGTGCTGCCGGTCTGTGGTGTGGTGGCGTTGATGATCAAGCTGGGTTCGCCCGGGCCGGTGCTCTTCAAGCAATACCGCACAGGCATCAATGGCCGACGATTCAAAGTGTACAAGTTCCGCTCCATGGTGGTGCACCATGAAGCCCCTGATACTGTGACCCAGGCTTTCGTGGGCGATCCTCGCGTGACGCGGATCGGCGCGTTTCTTCGCCGTACCAGCCTGGATGAGTTGCCGCAGTTCTACAATGTGCTACAGGGCCGCATGTCGATCGTGGGCCCCAGGCCCCATGCCTTGGCACATAACGAATACTACAAGGATCTGGTCGAATCCTACATGCAGCGCCACAAGGTCAAGCCCGGCATCACGGGTTGGGCGCAGGTCAACGGATATCGGGGTGAAACCGATACGCTTGAAAAAATGGAGAAACGGGTTGAGTACGACCTTTGGTATATCAATCACTGGTCTCTGGGGCTGGATCTCAAGATCATCCTTATGACGGTTTTCAAGGGGCTGGTGAATCGGCAGCCCTGATGTGTTGTGGCGTGTGGTCTTGGCACCGGGGGTTTCTGTATAGTGTCGGGGTCGTCTGGGGCGTAGGGGCCGGTGGTGTTTCGCGCCTGGGTTCTACCGGGCTGTTGGGAAGATATTGATTCATCTATGAAAAAAGCATTGATCACCGGCATCACCGGTCAAGATGGTTCGTACCTTGCAGAGTTTCTGCTTGGCAAGGGGTATGAGGTCCATGGCATCAAGCGCCGCGCGTCGTCCTTCAACACGCAGCGCATCGACCACCTGTATCAGGACCCACACGACACTATCCGCCGCCTGGTGCTGCATTATGGCGACCTGACGGATTCGTCCAACCTGATCCGTATCTTGTCTGAGGTGCAGCCCGACGAGGTCTACAACCTGGCGGCACAATCGCATGTGGCGGTCAGCTTCGAGTCGCCAGAGTACACGGCGGACGTCGATGGGCTGGGGACCTTGCGGCTACTGGAAGGCATCCGTTTCCTGGGGCTCGAAAAGAAAACCCGCTTCTACCAGGCATCCACCTCTGAACTCTACGGCCTGGTGCAAGAGACGCCACAGCGCGAGACCACACCGTTCTACCCGCGCAGCCCGTATGCGGTGGCAAAGCTCTATGCCTACTGGATCACGGTGAATTACCGCGAGGCCTATGGCTTGTATGCCTGCAATGGCATCCTGTTCAATCACGAGTCGGCTCGCCGGGGCGAAACCTTCGTGACACGCAAGGTCACGCGAGCGCTGGCCAATATTGCCCAGGGACTGGAACAGTGCCTGTATCTGGGTAACATGGGCGCGCTGCGCGACTGGGGGCATGCGCATGACTATGTTCGCATGCAGTGGCTGATGCTGCAACAGGATGCGCCAGACGATTTTGTGATTGCCACTGGAGTGCAATGCTCGGTCAGGGATTTTGTGACTCGATCTGCCCACGAGCTGGGGATCACTCTGCATTTTGAGGGCGAGGGTATTCACGAGCGAGGCGTGGTGGATTCCGTCTCGGGCGACAAGTCGCCGAGAGTGAAGCCAGGTGACGTGATCGTGGCGGTAGATCCTCGCTATTTCCGTCCGGCCGAGGTCGAGACCTTGTTGGGCGACGCGAGCAAGGCGCGCGAGAAACTAGGGTGGGTGCCAGAGATATCTCTGGACAAGCTGATTGCCGAGATGGTGGCAAATGACCTGGAGCAGGCCAGGCGCCATGCCCTGCTGCGGGCGCACGGGTTCCAGGTCAACGTGCCGCAAGAAGACTGAAGACCATGACACGGGATTTGAACCAGTGCATTTTTGTAGCGGGGCACCGCGGTATGGTCGGTGCGGCCATCGTCAGGCAGCTGCGGGCTTTAGGCTATTTGCAGATCCTGACTGCACCCCATCGAGAACTGGATCTTCTGGATCAGCGCGCGGTTCGGGGATTCTTTGACGCTCATGCCGTCGATCATGTGGTGATTGCGGCGGCCAAAGTGGGGGGCATCCAGGCAAACAATACCTATCCCGCGGATTTCATTTATCAGAACCTGATGATCCAGGCGAATCTGATCCATGCGGCCCACGAGCACGGGGTGCAGCGGCTCCTGTTTCTGGGATCGTCGTGCATTTATCCGCGCCTGGCGGCGCAGCCCATGGCGGAAGGCGCGCTCCTGACGGGGACGCTGGAATCGACCAACGAGCCGTACGCTGTGGCCAAGATTGCCGGCATCAAGCTGTGCGAATCCTACAACCGGCAACATGGCCGGGATTACCGCAGTGTGATGCCCACCAATCTGTATGGCCCGGGCGATAACTTTCATGCTGAAAACAGCCATGTGATCCCTGCGTTGATGCGCCGGTTTCACGAGGCGAAGCTCAGGGGGGCGCCGCAGGTAGTGGTATGGGGAAGCGGCACTCCACGCCGCGAGTTCCTGCATGTGGATGACATGGCGGCCGCCTGTGTGCACGTCATGGAGCTGGATACTGTGGCATACCGCTCCCAGACGCAGCCCATGCAGTCGCACATCAATGTGGGCACGGGGCAGGATGTCACGATCCGCGAGCTGGCTGAAACCGTTGCCCGGGTCGTTGGTTATACGGGGCGGGTGGAATTTGACCCGTCGAAGCCGGATGGCACGCCCCGCAAGCTGCTGGACGTATCCCTGCTGCGCCGGCTGGGGTGGCAGGCGGGCATTCCACTGGAACAAGGCTTGCGTGATACCTATGCTTGGTTTGTCGCGCAGGGCGATCACCTGAGGACTTAGTCTTGATGAATGCGTCATCTCTGCAGCCCGTGGTTCTGGCCGGTGGTGCAGGCACGCGCTTGTGGCCCTTGTCCCGCGAACACAAACCCAAGCAATTCCTGAACCTGTTAGGTACCCAGTCGCTCATGCAGCAGGCCCTGCTGCGGCTGGACGGGTTGCCATGCGCGGCACCGTACGTCATCTGCAACGAGGCACATCGCTTCCTGGCCGCCGAGCAATTGCGCGAGATCGGAGTCGAGGGCGCCAGCGTGTTCCTTGAATCCGTGGCCCGCAACACGGCGCCGGCTATTGCCCTGGCTGCGCTGCACGCGACCCGCGAAGGCGCCGATCCGCTGCTGCTGGTGCTGGCAGCCGACCACGTGATCCGGGATGTTGCTGCATTTCACGTTGCGGTCGAGCAGGCCGCAGCGCTGGCTGAACAGGGGCAGCTGGTCACGTTTGGTGTGGTGCCAATGCGTGCCGAGACGGGCTACGGATACGTCGAGCGGGGCGAGCCCTTGGCCCAGGGCTGGCGGGTGGCCCGGTTTGTGGAAAAACCCGATGCAGCGCATGCGGAGGAGTATCTTGCCTCGGGTCAATATTATTGGAACAGCGGCATGTTCCTGTTTCGTGCCAGCCGCTATCTGCAGGAGCTGGAGCAGTTTGCCCCCGCAATCCTGGCGGCCTGCCGCACGGCTCTGGCTGGGGCGCGACATGACCTGGATTTCATCCGGGTGGATGCCCAGGCGTTTGCCCAGTCGCCCTCCGATTCCGTGGACTACGCGGTGATGGAACACACCCAGGACGCCGCCGTGGTGGCGCTGGATGCAGGCTGGAATGATCTGGGGGCCTGGGCGGCGCTCGCCGGGGAGCTGGACTGCGACCCGGATGGCAATGCACTGCAGGGCGACGTCATGGTCGAAGCCACCCAAGGCACCCTGGTGCGGGCCGAAAGTCGTCTGGTCGCCACCGTGGGGGTGCGCGATCTGGTTGTCGTGGAGACCAAGGACGCGGTGCTGGTGGCTGACAAAAGTGCCGTACAAAGCGTGAAAGGGATCGTCGAGCAACTCAGGGCGCTGGAGCGCCCCGAATGCGTCGAGCATCGCGAGGTGTACCGGCCCTGGGGCGTGTTTGATGCCATCGGCAGCGGCCCGCGCTACCAGGTCAAGAAAATCACCGTCAAGCCGGGTGCCAAGCTGTCGCTGCAGAAACACCATCACCGCGCCGAGCACTGGGTGGTGGTGAGCGGCACCGCCCGAGTCACCAATGGCGACAAGACCTATCTGGTGACGGAAAACCAGTCTACATACATTCCCATCGGCCAGGTGCACTCGCTGGAAAATCCCGGCGTGATCCCGCTGGAGCTGATCGAAGTGCAGTCAGGAGCGTACTTGGGCGAGGATGACATCGTGCGGCTGGAAGACCGGTACGGGCGGGTGGATTCGTCGTCGAAGGGTTCTTGATAGGCGGTTGGCAAAGACATAGGCGTGATGGCCCCGAGAGGCGGCAGGTCTGCAAGGGGACGGCTAGCCGTCCGTCCGGCCGGCACCACCTCTGAAGTTCAGTCTTGCGCCATTTTTAACAGACAGTATCAGGAATTCGTACGACACTGGACTCCCCTGCACAAAGGACTTCAGCGCGATGAAAAGTGCGATTTTGGCAGTTTCCTTGATGGCTGTGGTGGCGCCTGCGGTGGCCCAGGTGGGTGTGTCGATCAGTGTTGGAGAGCCCGGCTTTTATGGGCAGATCAACATTGGCGGGGCACCGGTGCCGCAATTGCTGTACCCGCAACCTGTCGTCATTGCCCCGGCGCCACGGTACATAGGCGCGCCCCCCATCTACCTGAGGGTGCCTCCTGGCTATGCACGGCACTGGAGCAGGTACTGCGCCCAATACGGGGCGTGTGGTCGCCCTGTTTACTTCGTGAGAAACGACTGGTATTTGAACCACTATGTTCCGTATTACCGGGGTCGGCACGGGCCGCATGAACGTCATGGTGATTTTGACCGGCACGACAGAGATCACGGCGATCATGGCCACTACGGTCATGACCATGATCGCGGAGATCACGGGCATGGCCATGATCATTGAGTGAATGGATTCGGGGCCGCCGTTACCCACGATGTTACGATCTGAGGGGGCCTCTGGCTCGTGTCGCTGCGAGCCTGTGTTTCTCCACGGTTTCTACGGGAACCTGAGTACCGCGGGTATCCTTGTGCGATGAAAACAACCGGTGACCCTATCGATTTCGGTTTTCTGCTTATCCCGCAGTTCTCGATGCTGTCCTTTGCGGGTGTGCTGGAGCCACTGCGCATGGCGAATCGTCTTGCGGGGGCCCCTTTGTATCGCTGGTGGCTGTTCACGCCGGATGACCAGCCTGTGCTGGCGAGCAATGGCATCCCGTTCAGGCCGACTGCCGAAATTGGGCATCCTGGGCCACTGGATACCCTGATTGTCGTGGCCAGCATTGACGTGGCGTCCTATTGCACGCCGGCCATTCTTCACTGGCTCCGAGCGCTTGCATCAAGAGGCATCAATTTGGGTGCCACCTCGGTAGGGCCGTTGTTGCTGGCCAAGGCGGGTTTGCTGAATCACCGCCGCTGCACGCTGCACTGGGAAAACATCAATGGGTTGCGTGAAGAGTTTCCTGATCTTGATCTGACCAACGAACTCTACGAGATCGACGGCAAGCGTCTGACCTGCTCTGGCGGCACTGCAGGGCTGGACATGATGATGCATCTGATTGGCCAACGGCATGGCTATCAGCTTGCCGTTGACGTTGCCGAGCAATGTATCCACCCGGAAATCCGTGAATCCCGCGCCAGTCAGCGCCTCTCGCTGCGCAATCGGCTCAACGTCACCAATCCTCATCTGGTTGCGGTGATCGAGTGCATGGAACTGCACCTGGAAGACACGCTGAGCTGCGATCAACTCGCCCGACAAGTGGGCCTCTCGGTCCGCCACATGCATCGCCTGTTCAAGAAGAACTTGGCGATGTCTCCGTCTGCTTTCTATCTGGATTTACGTCTCAAGCGTGCCCGCGCACTGCTGGAGCAGACGGGGCTGCCGATTTCAGAAATCGCACTGGCATGCGGCTTTGCCGCCGCGCCCCATTTCGCGAGTTGCTACAAGAGGCGGTTCAAGCAGACACCGTCGTCTGAGCGTCTGCGAAGCCTGAACGATTACCCGCGCAATTACTGAGCGACTCGGCACCGTTTGCCCGGGTTTGCTCAATCTTATGTCCGATTCAAGATTGTAGAAGTCCGAATGGGAACGCAAGCCAGCGGAACGACGGCCTAACATAAATTCAAGAAACAGTCGCCGTGAAGTAATCCCCCACGGCTGCACCACGATAACAGCCACTTGGCGGTGGCCAGGCGCGGAGACAAATCTGTGGACATCCTGATCTACATGATGCACAACCTTGACTTGATCGCGTCACGCACGGTCGAGCATATCGCATTGGTTGGCGTCGCGATCGGCTTGGCAATCCTGACTGGTGTCCCTATCGGGATCGCCATTACGCAGAATAGGCGGGTGGCCAACGCGACGCTTTACGTCGCTGCGATCATCATGACGATCCCCTCGATTGCCATGTTCGGCATCATGATCCCGATTCTTTCAAAAATCGGTCATGGAATCGGCTACGTGCCTGCGGTGATCGCAGTTCTGCTCTATTCGCAGTTGCCCATTATTCGCAATACCTACACCGCCATTAACAACGTCGATCCCGCTCTCAGGGAGGCTGCCCGAGGCATGGGGATGACCCCGCTGCAGCGCCTGGCGATGGTGGAGATCCCGCTGGCCATCCCCGTCATCATGGCCGGAGTGCGCAGCGCGGTCGTGTTGTCCATCGGCATCATGGCCATTGCGGCCTATATCGGTGCCGGTGGGTTGGGCACGTTCATCAGTCAGGGCATTTCACAGACCGATCCGCGCCAACTCGTCACGGGTGCCGTGGCGCTGAGCCTTCTGGCCGTCTGTGCGGACTCGGCCCTGCTGTGGCTGCAAAACCGACTGACGCCGACCGGCCTGAGATGCGCCTGAACTCACGACTGAGGGCTCCAAAAACATGATTCGGCTCGACAATCTGACGAAGACCTTTACGACGCCAGCAGGCACCGTTACTGCGGCCGATCATATCAATATGGACGTCGCAGAAGGCGAAATATGCATTTTGCTTGGCCCGTCGGGTTGCGGCAAGACGACGACGCTGAAGATGGTGAACCGCATCATCCCGCCCAGCTCCGGCAAGGTCTTTCTGAACGACAAGGACACGTCCGGGCTCGATGCCATCACTCTGCGGCGCCAGATCGGTTACGTCATCCAGCAGATCGGGTTGTTCCCGAACATGACCGTGGGTGAAAACGTGGGAGTGGTGCCGCGCATGCTCGGCTGGGACAAGCAAAAAATCCGGAAGCGGACCGAGGCCTTGCTGGAGATGGTGGCGCTCGATCCAGCCGTATTCTACAGGCGCTACCCGAAGGAGCTGTCCGGCGGGCAGCAACAGCGGATCGGTGTGGCGCGGGCGCTGGCAGCAGATCCACCGGTCTTGTTGATGGACGAGCCTTTTGGCGCCATTGACCCGATCAATCGGGGAATCATCCAGGACGAATTTCTGCGCATGCAGGAAAAACTGGGAAAAACCATTCTGTTCGTGAGTCATGACATCGATGAAGCGGTCAAGATGGGTGACAAGATCGCTCTTTTCCGCGAAGGTCGGCTGCAGCAGTTCGATACGCCGGATCGCGTGCTTGCACATCCGGCCAATGATTTCATCGCTGATTTCGTCGGGACGGACCGCACGCTCAAACGCCTGCGGCTGGTTCGGGTCGGCGAAATCATGCAGGCCGATCCCCCGGCCACGGCTGCGGCTCGGCACGAGTCTGCCGCTGCGGCATCATCGGGTCCCCACGTCGTCATCCACGCAACGGATGATCTTCGCGTCGCTGTTTCGCAGATGTTCACTCAGGATCTGAGCTGCGTGCCCGTTGTCGACGAAGAGGGCCGGTGCTGCGGATACCTCACGCACCAGGCGATCACCCGGAAGCTGAACGAAACCTACCTGGACGACGACCAGGGACTTGCGCCATGAGCACCTCGGGAGTTCGCGTCGAGAGACACGTGGGTGAGCGTCTGGCGCTGGTCGGCGTACTTGTGCTGATCGGTTTCTGGCTTCACCAGGCGGGCCTGGCCGACGATATTCTCAGCCACCGGGACGACATTATCTACCTGACGGGCCAGCACATTGAGTTGACTCTCATCTCCGGGGCCCTGGCGATTGGCACCGGCTTGCCACTGGGGGTGCTGCTGAGCCGACGATTCATGCGCCGCTGGGCCGAAGGTGCGATGCAGGTGCTGAACATCGGTACGACCATCCCGACACTTGCCGTTCTTGCCCTGTCCATGATCTTGCTGGGCATCGGCACGCCTCCGGCTATTTTTGCACTGTGGCTGGCTTCGTTGTTGTACATCGTGCGCAACGCGTACTCGGGCCTGACCAGCGTCCCGTTCCATCTGCTGGAAGCGGCCTATGGCGTTGGCATGACGTCGTGGCAGGTTCTATGGAAAGTCGAGATCCCGAACGCACTGTTCGTGACGTTCGCAGGAATCCGTACTGCGATGGCCATCAATGTGGGCACCGTGCCTCTGGTCTTCCTGGTGGGTGGGGGCGGGCTCGGCCAATTGATCTTTACCGGGATCGACTTGAACGACCCCGGAACCATGTTGGCAGGTGCCATTCCCACTGCACTGCTGGCTGTGGCAGTCGATGCTCTGATGGGGTTGGCGGCGTATGCCCTGATTCCAAGAGGCGTCAACCCTCTGCGGTAAGCATTCACGCCGCAAATATTCAACTACAAGACTGGAGACGAAAATGAAAACATTTCAATTACTTCGCACAGGTGTAGCCATTGGCCTCGTCGCCCTGGCAAGCACCGCAGCGGCAGCCACCACGCTGGTGGTCGGTGGCAAGAATTTCACCGAACAGCAAATCATGGCTGAAATGACCAGCCAGCTTCTTCGTGCCAAGGGTTACACCATAGACAAAAAGGCGGGAATGGGCAGCACTGTGCTGCGCCAGGCGCTCGTCAACGGTCAGGTGGATCTGTACTGGGAATACACGGGTACAGCGTTGATTGTTTACAACAAAATCACGAAGCCCATGTCGGCCGCTGCTGGCTACGCCAAGGTCAAGGAGCTTGATGCAGCAAAAGGCCTGGTTTGGTTGAATCCGTCCAAGGCCAACAACACCTACGCGCTGGCCATGCGTCAGCAGGAAGCCAAGGATATGGGCATCAGCACGATTAGTGAACTGGCGGCTGCGCTCAATCACAAGAAGCCACTGACCCTTGCGGTCAATGCCGAGTTCGCAGCTCGCAGTGACGGCCTCAAGCCGCTCGAGAAGACGTACGGATTTCAGTTCCCCAGGGCCAGTGTCAAGCACATGGACACCGGTCTGACCTATCAGGCACTGCGAGACAAACAGGTGAACGTTGCTCTGGTGTTTGCCACGGACGGGCGCATCCCGGCCTTTCATTTCGTGGTTCTGAAGGACGACAAGCACTTCTTCTCCGACTACGCATTGACGCCCGTGGTGCGCAAGGCAGTTCTGGATAAGAATCCGGAACTGGCTGGCATCCTCAACCGGTTGTCGGCTGCCCTGGACGACAAGATCATGGCCGGCCTGAACGCCGAAGTCGATGTGGACCACAAGTCTGTCAGTAGCGTCTGCGCAGCCTTCCTGAAGAAAACCGGCTTGGTCTGATCACACGCGGCAACTGTTTCGGGACGTCCAGAGTGGGGACTTTTATGGCAGGCACCTCGCATTTAAGAGTCGCGGTTGCCCAGACTGATGGCATGCTGGGCGACTTGGGATACAACCGAGGCCAGCACCTGGAGTTGATCAAGCAGGCACGTGATCAACGTGCTGCGCTTCTGCTGTTCCCGGAACTGTCGCTGACGGGCTATCAAATAGGAAGGGCGGTCCCCGATCTTGCGTGTCGCCGCGACGACCCGCTGATCCTTGATCTGGCCAAGGCCGCCCAAGGCCTGGACGTCGCCTTCGGTTTCGTCGAGGAGGGTCCGGGGGCCCAGTTCTACAACGCCCTGGCGATCGTCCGGGATGGCCAGGTCCGTTTCGTGCACCGGAAAATCAATCTGCCGACCTACGGCGAGCTTGAAGAAGGCAAATTATTCGCTGCGGGGCATCGGGTCGATACCTGCCCCATTGGGGGCCCCTGGGATGCGGCGGCGCTGATCTGTGCGGACCTCTGGAACCCGGCCCTGGTACACCTGGCCATGCTGCATGGGGCCACCCTGATGTTGGCCCCGATCAGCTCGGCATTGGGAGTGGTCGACGGGAAGTTCTCCAACCCTGCAGGCTGGGATCTGGCGCTGCGCTTCTACGCCATGATGTACGGCACCGCCATCCTGATGGCCAATCGGCTGGGGCAAGAAGGCAGCAGGCAGTTCTGGGGAGGGTCCAGGATTCTAGGCCCCTACGGCGACACGCTGGCTGCCGTGCCAGACGGCCAGGTCGGGCTGGCTTGTGCCGACCTGGACTATGCCGATGTCCGGCAGGCGCGCTTCAATCTTCCTACTCTCCGCGATAGCGACCCGGCCCTGGTCGCACGCGAGTTGAATCGATTTCTGAACTTCTGAGTGCGGGCCTGCTACCGCATACCACTCAATGGGAAATGTCATGAAGGATTACCTCCTCAGCGAAGAGGACTGTGAGTTTCGAGCGACCGTACGCGAGTTTCTCCAGCGGGAACTGGCGCCCCGTGCCGCCGCAATCGAGGAGCACGAGGACTGGGATTGTGTCAGGGCGGTTGTGCGGGCACTTGGCCAGTCCGGCTACCTCAAGCTGATGTTCAAGGATCTGTACGATGGGCCGTTGACCGCACCCGGCCTGACGCATGCCACCATTCTTTCGGAAGAGGCGGCAGCACTGAATTACGCTTTCGAGACCACGATCGCCACGGCGATATCTTGTGCCTATCCACTGCATCGTTACGCACGTCCCGAAATTAAAGATCGCTACCTGAGCGGCATCGTCAACGGGACCGAGATCGGAGCCATCTGCGTCACGGAACCCAACGTGGGTTCAGATAGCGCGGGCATGAGCACCCGCATCGAATTCGACGAGAGCAACCAGGAATGGGTGATCAACGGATTCAAACGCTATATCTCCAACGCATCGGTGGCCGATACCTATATCGTCTACGGCATCAGCGACCCCGCAGTCCGTGCCCAGCAGGGAATGAGCGCCGTGATCGTCCCCAAAGAGACGCCGGGTCTGCGCTTCCCGCGTACGTACGCCTTCATGGGACGGCGCGGTTGCGTGGTCGGCGAGGTCGAATTCGATCATTGCAGGGTTCCTGCGGATCATTTGCTGGGCCAACGCGACGAGGGTTTCCGCATCATGCTCAGCATGTTCAATTTCGAACGCGTGATTCTCGGCGGGTCGGGGCTGGGAGTCGCCCGATCGGCCTTCGATATTGCGACCGCCCATGCCCAACAGCGCGTCAGCTTTGGACAGAAGCTGGGCTGCAAACAATTGATCTGGGATCGAATCGCGGAAATGAGCTGGCGCATCGATGCGGCGGAACTGCTGACCTATCGAGCAGCAAAGCTCTATGACGCAGGGACTTTGACCCCGAAAGAGCTGATGAAGCCGGCGTCGATGGCGAAGCTCGTCTCTACCGAGATTGCCAATTTTTGCGCGAACCACACGGTACAGATCCTTGGGGGGGATGGCTTGACCAAGGAATATGGCCGCGCCGAGCAAATCTATCGCGACGCACGAGCACTCACCATCGTGGGTGGCACTTCGGAAATGGTCAAGTACCTGATTGCCAGCCGTGATTTGCCCAGCCTGAAACTTGATCTGTAACCACACCCCCATCATGAACGTCGCATCGTTGCTCAGTCATACAGTAGAACGCTATCCACAACAGGAAGCTCTGGTCTTCAAGGATCGTCACTGGACCTATCTCGCCTGGAACGCGCGTATCAACCGCGTGTGCCGCGCTTTGTCGGAATTCGGGGTTCGCCCCATGGACCGAGTCGCCCTGTTTTTGAATACCGGCGAGGCGGCGGCCACTGGCTATTTCGCTTGCCAGAAACTCGGCGCGGTGGTGGTTCCTATAAATTTCCGGTTGGCCCCTGCGGAGCTTGCCCATATCTTGAGGGATTCGGGTGCCCGAATCCTGATCTACAGCCACGAGCTGACCAGCACCGTGCTGGAAGGCACCCGTGACACTCGGGGTCTTCACGACTTCATCGTCGTGGCCGACGAGGCCCGGGCGCTGCCCCAGGATCACCATCTCTTCGAGTCCATCGCAGAGGACGGTGGTGCGGCACCGGAGCCTGACTACTGTGCTGCACCTGAACAGCTCTCAGCGCTGGTCTATACGTCAGGGACCACGGGTCGTCCCAAAGGGGTCATGCACACCCATGCCAATGACGTGATGATTGCCATGAACTGTGCCCTCGAATACAGCCTGACGTCCGCTGACCGTGCCTTGCATATTGCGCCGCTCTACCACGTGGGAGGGATGCAGGCTTACTTTCTGCCTCATGTATTCGTGGGCGGCGCCAATGTCATTGAGGACCGCTACGAAGCGGGCAAGGCCCTGTCTGATATCGAATCCGAGCGCATCACCACGCTGTTTGCCGTTCCGACGCAAATTCAGCAGATGCTGTTCCACGCTGAGTTCAAGAGTTTTGACGTGTCGAGCTTGCGGATGATCACGACGGGAGGAGCAGCCATTGCGTCAGCCACCATGGAACGCGTCCTGCGCGAGTTCTGCGGCAATTTGTTCAACGGCTACGGCATGACTGAAGCCAGCCTGACCCTGCTCTTGCACCCGCGCGACGCGCTGTCTCGATTGGGCTCGTGCGGCAAGCCCACGCTGATTTCCAAAGCCCGGATCATCAAACATTCGCCAGAGCACGACATGCTTCCCGAAGACGAGGTCAGCCAGGGGGGTATCGGGCAGCTGATTGTGCAAGGCCCCCAAATGACGACGGGTTACTGGAACAATCCCAAGGAAAGTGCCAAGAGATTGAAGCATGGCTGGCTCTACACCGGCGATCTGTTCAGCTGTGACTCAGACGGTTACTACACCTTCCAGGGACGTACTGACGATATGATCGTCTCGGGCGGCGAGAATATCTATCCGCGCGAGGTGGAAGAGGTGCTGTATCGCTGCCCGGGCGTCAGGGATGCGGCCGTGATCGGGTTGCCCCACCCCAAATGGGGCCAGACTGTCGTGGCCGTCATCGTGAGATCCGATCCCGCACTG